>CASFVA010000075.1 GCA_949298075.1 uncultured Lentisphaeria bacterium | reverse complement strand
TGACCGCCATCGGTTTGTTTCCGTTTCTATCCTAAAATAACATTCACGGGAAGCCATGTCAAACAATAAACGTCACATTTCTGCCACATTTTTTGATTTTTAAAGTAATTTTGAGCACAGAAGCTACACACTGGCAGTGTGGGGGTCATCGGTTCAAGTCCGATATGCTCCACCATTTTGGTGATATGCGGAATTTCAGAAATGAAATTCCGTTTTTTTTATTTCAGTCGCCCCGAAGAAAAGTTTATTCCTGCAGGAGTTCTTTCAGCCTGGCAAGGTCGACGGCCCGCATCGGGTTGTTTCGGGCTGCTGGTTCCAGCTGGGCGATCTCCTTTTCGGCGAGTGCGAGCGGTTGCGGCCAGGAAGCGCGATTGTGCGCGGAAGCCGCGAGAATGGTAAGGATATGGAGCGCGTATTTCCGCTCGGAGGCTTCACCGTGAACTGCGCCGGCGATCAGCCGTTCGAAATCGTTCTCTGAAAATATGAGTTGCCTTTCCTCCAGAAAATCCGCGGCTTCGCGAATATATTCGGGTGTGGGCGGTTGCGGTTCCCGTTCGAGCGGAAACCACTCCGAGCGGATCCGGTCCGCCGGCCGGACTCCGATATCGTACCACAGCCGGGCGGCCCTCAGGTCGAAACGCAGGAACAGCGCTTTCAGAAACCGCTGTTCCGGACTGGCTCCGTAACTCCGGTACATGGCGATCTCCCGCTCCAACTGCCGGTTTTCCTGTGTCAGCTTCCGGATTGCTGCCGAACATTCCGCCTTGATCTCCGCCGAACGCGGATCGGTCTCCACCGGGCGCGGGCCGGGCTGCGGCAGCGGAACCAACGCGATCACCAGAGCGGCGGCGACCAGAATGGAGGCGCACAGAACCCGCTTCCGGGTCCGGTAGTCGGGCGTGAACCACTCCATCAGAGCAGAAACTTTCGGTTCGGGAACCGGGGCGCCGACGCCGGGCAGTTTGTGGAGTTCCCGGATCAGTTCCCGGGCATTCCGGGGGCGTTGAGCGGGGTCCTTGGCCAGCATCCGCATGGTCAGCACCGATATTGAGGCGGGCAGCTCCGGGTTGAAGCGGCGCGGATCGGGCACCGGCGTCTGCAGCATTGCGGTCACGACCTCCAGCGGAGTATTGCCGGAGTAGGGAGGCCGGCCGGTCAGCAGCTCGAACAAAGTTGCGCCGAGGCTGTAGATATCGCTGCGGCCGTCGACCACGCCTCCGCGGCGGCATTGCTCCGGAGAGATGTAGGCGGGGGTGCCGAACCGCTTCTCATCGGGACTTTCCGGCTCGGTGTTCCGGCGGGCGATGCCGAGATCGGCCAGCTTCACACCGCCGGAGGAGGTCAGCATGATATTGTCGGGCTTGATATCGCGGTGCACAATTCCGGCCCGTTCGGCGGCGGTCAGCGCTTCGGCAACGGCCAGCGTGATTGCCGCCGCCCATTCCCACGCCGGACGTTCTCCCCGGCGGATCAGATCCTCGACGGAGCCGCCGTCGATATATTCCATTATCATATAGGCCAGTCCGGTTGCCGGGTCGACGGCCGCGTCGATCACCCCGACCACATTGGCATGGTGAATCCGGCAGGCCAGCCTTCCCTCGGTCAGGAATTTTTCGAGATAGGCGGGGTCTCCGGTCATTTCCGGCTGGAGCACCTTGGCGGCATAGCGGGTGCGGGAAGCGGGATCGCTCACCAGGTAGACCTCGCCCATTCCGCCGCGTCCGAGCAGGCGGTCCACCACATATTTTCCGAGCCGGTCGCCGGATGTGAACAAAGTCGGGGCGCACATCAATTT
>CASFVA010000074.1 GCA_949298075.1 uncultured Lentisphaeria bacterium | reverse complement strand
TCCGATCCGGCCGCAAAATCATTCCATGCTTCAGAGCCGCAGCACCTACCCCGGGTGCCGAATTCCGCCATGGCAGAATCAGTAGGCCGAATCCGGATAGTAGTTGGCCGCGGCGTTGGAGCGGTCGACAACCTCGGCTTTGATTACCATGCGCTTGTCGGCCGGGACAGAACCCTTCAGCAATTTGACGGCTTCCTCGGCTGCCGAGTAGATCATGCGGGGGGGATAGGTGACGGTTTGCCGGACCAGGGGGTCCTTATCCAGAATCTTCCGGATAATCGCCTTGCTGCCGCCGCCGCCGATGAAGAGTTTGACGTCCTTGCGTTTTGATTCCTCATAGGCCTTGAGTGCTCCGAGGAGCACGTCGTCGTCTCCGGTCCAGACTGCGTCGATTACCGGGTATTTCTGAAGATAATTTTCCATCAGGCGCAACCCCTGTTCGGTTTTCCAGTCGGAAACGCCGTCATCAAGTATTTTCAGCCCGGGATAACGGGCAATTACCGCCTTGAAAGCCTCCACCCGCTCTGTATTGACCTGGCAGAGCACCCCCTGCATCAGCACAATGTTGCCCCGTCCGCCAAGTTCGGCGGCAATGACTTCGGCCGCCGCCCGACCCATGCCGGGATTGTCGCCGACCACCGCGAGATCTTCCACCGGCCGGGCGAGACCGCGGTCAACCACGATCAGTTTTTTGCCGGATTGGGCAACTTTTTCGCAGATGCCGGTGAGCGGGGCCGGTTCGTGCGGCAGGACCACCAGGGCGTCGATGCCGCGGATCAGCAGGTTCTCAATGCCGTTGACCTGACTGGCGGAATCGGCCGCCGCTGAAATCAGCACTTCAATGTCGGGATGAGCGGCCTCGATATCCTGCTTGGCCTGCTTGGCCCAGAATACCACACCTCCGGTCCAGCCGTGGTCGGCGCTGGGGATGGATATCCCGATTTTCTGCTTGCCGGAATCAGTTTTACCGCAGGCGGAAAGGAAAAGTGCCGCGGCGGCGGCCAGAACGACCGCTGCAATGGAAAAATGTTTTTTCATGCTGCCTCCTTTTTCTGTATGAGCACTGAAATTATGATGACCAGGCCTTTCACCATTCCCTGAAGCGTGACGTTGACTCCCCAGAGGTCAAGGATGTTGGAAACCACGCCGAGCACCAGTACGCCGGCGAGGGTTCCCCAGAGCGATCCGCGTCCGCCGGACATGGGGGCTCCGCCGATGATGACTGCTGCGATGGCATCCAGTTCGTAGAGCATTCCGGCGTTGGAACTGCTGACCGAACCGAGTCGCCCGACAAAAAGAAAGGCGCTGACGCCGGCTCCGGCGCCGACTGTGAGATAAGTGAGAAACCTCACGCGCGCAGTGTTGATCAACGCATAGCGGGCCACGCGTTCGCCGGCGCCCAGAGCGCAGACATGCTTGCCGAAAGCGGTATGGTTCATCACCAGGGCCAGAAAGGCGGTTCCGGCCAGCAGGAACCAAGCCGGAACCGGAAGTCCGGCCAGTTCCGCCGACCCGAAGGCGCTGATCAGGGGGTTGTCTGTAGCCAGTGTGCCGGAGTCAGCCAGATAGAGCGCAAGCGAACGGTAGATCGAATAGGTTCCGAGCGTGGCGATAAATGACGGCACCCGGCCCAGTACGATTATGGTGCCGTTGATCGCTGCGCCTGTGATTCCGGTGGTCAGAGCAGCGGCGCCGGCCAGTGCAAATGCCGGCCAGGGTGACGGTGACAGTCCGGCGGCCTGATTGGCGGCCAGCACGGCGACGACGCCGCTCAGCGCAAAAAGTGATCCCACCGCGAGGTCGATTCCGCCGCCGGCAATTACGAATGTCATGCCAAGCGCTATCAGACCGCTGTAGGAGACCTGGCGCATGATGTTGAGCAGGTTTTGGGAATTGCCGAAACTTTCACTGCTCAGCAGACAGATGACGACCAGTACCGCCAATGCGAGATAGGCGCCGGCGCCGCAGCGGGTGAGCAGGACAGTGAACCGCCGCCGGACGGCGGGCGCAAATGAGAATGGCAAAGTCATTTTTTTACTCCGGTGGCCAGATACATGATGTTTTCTTCGGAAATTTCGGGGCCGGAAACCGTTCCGGCCACCACTCCGTTGCGCATTACCAGAATCCGGCGGCAGTTGCCGATGAGTTCCTCGAGATCGGAGGAAATCAGCAGACAGCCGAGTCCGTTCGCCGCCAGTTCATGAATGAACTCGTAGATTTCGCCCCGGGCGCCGACGTCGACTCCCCGGGTCGGTTCGTCGAAAATGAATACGCGGGGATCCCGGTCGAGATATTTGGCAATGGCGGCTTTCTGCTGATTGCCGCCGCTGAGATTGCGCATGACTTCCATTTCAGAAGTGCATTTGATGCGAAACCGCTCAATGTATGCACGGGCGGTCCGGCGCACGGCCGACGCACGGACCAGGCCGTGCCGGCAATACTTTTCCAGTGACGCCATGGTGATGTTGTCAGCGAGGGAAAAATCTGCGAGCACGGCAGTGTTCTGGCGGTCTTCCGGCAAATAAACGATTCCGGCCGCAGCGGCCTCCGCCGGAGTGCGGAACCGGTGCTCCCGGCCGTCAATCCGGAGATGTCCACCGGCTCTCGGACGCAATGCGCAAATGGCCTCGGCCAGTTCGGTTCGCCCGGCTCCGGCCAGCCCGGCCACTCCGAGAATTTCCCCGGCGTGCAGTTCGAATCCGGCGTCAGTTACCGCCGGCGGCGCCGCCAGATGCTCAACCGCAAGCACTGTCGGGGCGGCGGGGTCGACTGGCCGCAGCGGCGGAAACAACCGCGTGAGCGGCCGTCCGACCATCCGGCGGGCCAGTTCGGCGGAATCAATCGCGGCGGCCGGCGTAATGGAGACCAGGTGGCCGTCGCGCAGAACGGCGATTTCGTCGCAGACAGCCCGAACTTCATCCAATTTATGCGAGATGTAGATGATGGAGCCGCCCTGATTTCTGAAGTCCCGCATGATGTCAAATAAAATGGCGGTTTCGGTTGAATTCAGTACGGTGGTTGGTTCGTCCATAATCAGGATGTCGCTGCGGTGTAGCAGTGCCCGTGCGATTTCAATCTGCTGGCGGGCGGCGACGCCGAGCTGGCGGACCTCGGTGTCAACGTCGATTTCGCAGGAGAGTCGCCGCAGCAGCGCCGCAGCCTGATCACGCATGCGGCGCCTGAGCAGAAATCCGGCACGGGTGGATTCCATGCCGAGAAAGATGTTTTCAGTTGCCGTCAGAGTGGGAATCAGCATGAATTCCTGGGGAACCACGTAGACCCGGCCGTTCCGGCGGATGGCACCGGAATCAATGCGGTGACGGCCGGCAATGCACTGGGCCAGGGTAGATTTGCCGGCGCCATTTTCGCCGACCAGTCCCAGGATCCGGCCCCGTCCGAGCTGAAAGGAGATACCGTTAAGCACGTTTTCGGCACCGAATGATTTACAGACCGCCTCCACTTCCAGAAGCGGTTGGGTGGTGGCAATCATTTGCTGATGTCCGTCAAAATTTTGGCCGGTTGGTTTTGCCGGGCCAGTTCAATGGCGGCCAGACGCCGGGTTTCCTGCAGATCCACGGAAGGCGAGGGAAGTTTGATTTTCATATCCTCCAGGGTTTGCAGTATGATTTGCGACACCACGACATTGCGATACCACTTGCAGTTCGCCGGAACGACGAACCACGGCGCAGTGGCGGTGGAACACTTGGAAAGCGCGGCCTCGAAAGCTTGGATGTAATCATCCCAGTACTGGCGCTCCGGATAATCGTTGGCGGAGATTTTCCAGTGCTTCTCCGGTTTCTCCAGGCGGCGGACAAAACGCCGCAGCTGTTCGTCTTTGCTGATATGCAGGTAGAATTTAACAATTCTGGTGCGGTGGAAGCTCAGCAGTTCCTCAAAATGGTTGATTGCCTTGTACCGGAATTCAATTTCATCCGGCGTGACGAAGCGGTGCACTTTTTCGACCAGCACCGCTTCGTAGTAGGACCGGTTGAAAATGACCACTTCCCCGGTGTGGGGAGCCACGTTGTGAACCCGCCACAGGAAGTCGTGCGACTTTTCCAGCGGAGTCGGAGTTTTGAAAGACTGCACCCGGCAGCCCTGCGGATTCATGGCGGCAAAAACATTGTTGATGGTGCCGTCCTTGCCGCCGGCGTCCAGCGCCTGGAGTACGATCAGCAGCGATTGTTTGTTTTCACTGTACAGCTCATTCTGCAGCCGGGCGATTTTCCGGTTGTTCTCGGTCAGCAGCGCCAGCCCCTGTTCCTTGTCGGAAAAGTCAAGCGTGTCGCAGGGATCGAAGTCTGAGAGCTTCACCTTGACGCCGGGTTTGATGATGTACTTCTGATAAAAACGATTCATGGTCATTTTCCTCCCTGGTCCGGTTTCGGAGCCGGAGCTTGCAGTTCCTTTAACGTCAACGGTGTGAAAGACGCGCGGAGTTTTGCCCGTTTTTCCGGATCAACCGTCAGATATTTCAAGCGTGAAAAGGCGAAATCGTGGGGATGATAATTTTCCAGCCACGCGTGCAGCAGAAGACAGGAGACCGGAAAGCCTTCGTAAATCCAGGCGCAGCGATCGGCGAGCAGCCGAACCATTTCCCGGTATTTGGCCGTTCGCTCCGGCGAATCCGGCATCGGCAGAATTTCCTCGTAGAGACGGTCATAGGCGGGATCGGAGAAGCCGGTCCGGTTGCAGCTGCCGATGTTGCCGGAGTAGAAAAGTTGCAGAAAGTTTTCCGCATCCGGATAATCTCCGATCCATGAGAGCCGGAACAGTTGGAACCGCCCCTGGCGGAGCTTTTCGTAAAAACGCGGCTTGTTGTTAAGCACCGAATTCAGTTCGACTCCAACCGCGGCAAAATCCGCCGCTGCGAGTTCGCCGTATTGACGATGTGCGGTGGTATTGCCGGATTGGTCCAATGTCAGGCGCAGCGGGGTACCGCTCGCCGGATCCCTCCCGTCCGGATAGCCGGCGGCGGTCAGTCTGTCCCGGGCGGCCGGCAGATCCGGTCCGCGCCAGGGATGTCGCCAGTCCGCGTCATAACCGGCGACACCGGGGGGGAGGGGGCCATTGGCCGGCAGCAGCTGATGACCGGTGTATTCCACCCGGCGGTCGATGTCATAGGCCAGACTGAGGGCCTGCCGCAGCTGCGGGTTGCCGCCGATCTGCGGATCGTTGAAGTTGAAGCCGAGGTAGCGGATCTCAAATTCCGGTGCCCGCAGCAGCCGGATGCCGCGTCGGCGGAGGGCCACGGGCAGTTCGCCTCCGGTGGCGATCATATCTGAATTGTCTTTGCCCAGTTCGTTGAAATCCAGATTTCCCTGCAGGAAGAGCAGCCACGACGCCATCGGCTGCTTGATCAGCCGGACGTCCACCCGGTCGAGCAGGGGGAGCCGCCGGTGCCGGTCGGCCGGTGTTTCCGCTCCGGCAAAATGTTCCAAACGATAATCCGGGTTGCGCACCAGCGTGATCCGGTAGTCATTGATCCAGTCGGCGACCAGAAACGGCCCGGAGCCGACCGGATGCCGGGCAAACATGTCCCGATATTTTTCCACCGCTTTTCTGGGTACGACGGCCGCGTTAGGCATGGCCAGCAGATAAAGAAAACGCGGATCCGGCTTGGTCAGGTGGATCGAGAACCGGCGGTCGTCATGAATTTCCAGGCCGGGCAGACCGGCATCATAAATCCGCTGATCGCCGCGGGAGGCGGACTTGGAACGGCGATGAAACTCCTCCACGCCGGCGATCTTGCCCCGCAGCATCCAGTAGACCGGGCTGTGATTGCGGGCATCGGCGATTCTCATCAGGGAGTAACCTACATCCCGGGACGTTATTTTGCGGTCGCTTTCAGCAAGCGCCGGGTCGGCGGCGAAAAAAAGATCGTCCCGCAGCTCGAAGTCGTAGCGGCGAAAATCCGGACTGGCGGTCGGCATCGCCGTCAGCATTGAGGGGGTCAGCCGATAAGGACGGGCGGTGTAGTCATATTGCAGCAGCGTGTCGTACACCGCCGCAACCAGATTCCGGCTGACAACGTCGTCCGCCAGAATCGGATCAAGAGTTTTTACCGCCCCGGCTGCCATTGACAATGTGCGGAGCGGCGCCGGTGCCGCTGCCAGCAGCAGCCCCGTCGCCAGTATTAATAATGTTGCTCCGCACCGTCGTATCATTTCCGGGTCAGATCCCTGAACCGGCTGAGTTTCGTTTCGTACACGGCGTGCATTTCCGGATTCGGGCGGTAGGTCACCACCTCGAATGAATCCCGGACGATCCGCCGGGCCGCGGACAGGCCGGCTACTTCGCCGGTGGCAATGGCCTGAGCCAGCAGGTTGCCGGTGGCGGTGGCCTCCACCGGACCGGTGATGACCGGAATATTGGCGGCATCGGCGGTCAGCTGCATCAGCAGGCGGTCGCGGGTGCCGCCGCCGACAATGTTCAGAGCAGCGTAGCTGGTGTTGAGCAGGCCGGCCAGCGTTTCCAGCTTGCATTTGAAATAAAGCGCCAGGGAGTCGTAAATGGACCGCACAACCTGGGCGTCGGTCATTTCGCCCTGGTCACGGCAGTAGGAGCGAATCCGGGATGGCATGTCGCCGGGAGCGGCGAAACTGGAATCGTTGGGATTGATGAAAAAGGCGCAGGGAGCGGACGCCGCCGCCATTTTTTCCATGTCGGCGAAAGAGAACTGCATCCCGCTTTCGTTCCAGGTGCGCCGGGTTTCCTGGAACAGCCAGCTGCCCATGATATTGGTGAGGAACCGGATGGTGCCGCCCAGGCCGCCCTCGTTGGTGAAGTTGTTCTGTTCCGAATCCGCCGTGATGAATGGATTGGGCAGTTCTGCGCCCAGCAGGGCCCAGGTTCCGGTGCAGAGATAGGCCCAGTTTCCGGCTTCAGGCGCGGGAACCGCCGCCACCGCGCTGGCGGTGTCGTGGCTGCCGATTTTGATGATCGGAATCGGACCGCAGCCGAGTTCTTTCTGCAGTTCCGCGCTCAGGGTGCCGCCGCGGGTGCAGGGGGAGACAATGGACGGGAAGATTGACCGCGGCAGTCCGATCCGGTCGATCAGCCCCCAGTGCCAGTCGCGGGAAATCGGATCAAGCAGATTGGTGGTGGAGGCATGCGTGTATTCGGTGGTGAATTCGCCTCCGAAAGCCAGGGCGAGGGCATCCGGAATATCGAGAAAAACGCTGTTTTCGAAGTCTTCCGGATGTTCATCGCGATGAGCCGCCAGCTGGTAAATGGTGTTGAGCGTCATGAGCTGAATGCCGGTCATCTTGTAAATTTCAGCGGGCGGGAGCTGCCGCCAGAGTTTGTGTGCGGCAGCTTCGGTGCGGTGATCCCGGTAGTGATAGGGCAGACGTTTCATAGCGTGGGTGTCCCGGTCGAACAGCACGTAATCAACCCCCCAGGTGTCGATGGCGATGCCGTCCAGGCTGGATTCAACTTCCAGAGCGCGCCGGAGTCCGGTTTTAAGTTCGGCGCAGAGCCGCGGGTAATTCCAGTAGATGGATCCGTCGATTTCCTCCGGAGCGTTGGCAAAGCGATGGACTTCCTGAAGTTCAAGTCTGCCATTGCCGAGCCGCCCGACAATGGCGCGCCCGCTGGAAGCTCCGAGATCGAAAGCAAGGTAATTTCCCATAATAACTCCTGTAAATTAACGCCGGGGTGAACCGGAGGGCCGCCGGCTGGTTTTTCCGTCAATCAATCCGTTTGAATTTATTATAAGTCATTTCAATAAGCTCTTCGGTTTCGCTCCAGCCGATGCAGCCGTCGGTAATGGAAACGCCGGGGGCTACCGGTATGCCGGGGTGGATGGTCTGCCTTCCCTCCTGAAGGTTGCTTTCCAGCATGACACCCCTGATGGCGCTTTCTCCGGCGGCCAGCAGATCAAGTACGTTGTCGAGCACAAGGCGCTGGCGGTGGAAATCCTTGCAGGAGTTCCCATGACTGCAATCGACAATGATCCGCGCTTCCAGTCCGCCGACCCGCTGCAGGGCCGCCTTGGCAAAAGCGATGTGTTCCGGATCAAAATTGGGTCCGGAGTTGCCGCCCCGCAGAACAATGTGGGCGTAGGGGTTGCCGGAAGTATGGAACACCCCGACGTGTCCGTTTTCCTGCACGCCGAGAAAACAGTGCCGGCTGCGCGAGGTGACGACCGCGTCGATAGCGGTCTGCAGGGTGCCGTCGGTGGCGTTTTTAAATCCAACCGGCATGGAAAGTCCGCTGCTGAGCTGACGATGGGTCTGAGCTTCGGTAGTACGTGCCCCGATGGCGGCCCAGGAGATGCCGTCGGCAAAATACTGAGCCGTGATCGGATCAAGCATTTCGGTGGCGGCCGGAAGTCCGAGATCAATCAGCCGGAGCAGGAGGCGCCGGGCTGTCCGCAGTCCCCGTATCACTTCATAGCTGCCGCTGAGATCGGGATCATAGACTATACCTTTCCAGCCCAGAGTCGTCCTGGGTTTTTCGAAGTAGGAGCGCATGATTATGAAAATTCGGTCGCCGACCCGGTTCTGGACGCGGCGGAGCCGCTCCGCGTATTCCAGCGCGGCATCGATGTTGTGAATGGAGCAGGGGCCGACGATCATCAGCAGTCGCGAGGATTTGCCGTCCAGAATGTCCATGACAGCCTGACGGTCGGAGGTCACCTGAAGTTCCTGCCGGGAGGTCAGCGGCAGTTCGGAGCGGAGATCGCCCGGGCTGGGTAATTCATAGAAGTATTCAATATTGAGGTTGTTGGTCGAACTCATGGCTTCTCTGATCTGGTCGGGGGGTGTTGTTACTGCAAGTGGCAACCGTTTCAAATGAGAGGTGGCCTCCGAAAATGTCCAGGGCTGAACCGATGGTGTAATGAATTTTTCCGGCTCCGAAATGTTCGATGCGTGCGATGTCCTCCATGGAGCTTATGCCGCCGGCATAAACACAGGGCACCGGCGCGCACCGGGCCAGGAGTTCCAGCAGCTCAGCATCGATTCCGGCCTGACGGCCTTCGACATCGACCGCGTGAATCAGGAATTCCTCCGCGTAACCGGCCAGATACTCCAGGTTGGCGCGGTTGATGGTCAGACTGCTGAATTTCTGCCAGCGGTCGGTTACTACAAAGTACTGATCCCCTTTTCGGCGGCAGGAAAGATCCAGCACCAGATGCCGGGAACCGGTTGTAGCCGCCAGCTCTTTCAGGTGGTGCTCATTGAGTTCGCCATCGGAAAAGATATAACTGGTGACGATTACCCGGTCGGCTCCGGCGTCAAGCCATTGCCCGGCGTTGGCGGCGGTAATGCCTCCGCCGACCTGCAGGTGCCCCGGCCAGGCCTGCAGCGCTTCCCGGGCTGCCGCCTGGTTGCCGGGACCCAGCATGATAACATGGCCGCCGGCCAGATGGTGGTCCCGGTAGAGCCTGGCGTAGTAAGCCGGAGACAATTCGGAGACGAAATTGGTCTGCAATCCGGTTCCGGCATCGTTCAGAGAACCGCCGACGATCTGCTTGACACGGCCGTTGTGCAGATCAATGCACGGACGAAACTGCGCTCCCATAGCGTTCTCGGCCTCCCCGGATCAGATCACCGCCACTTTCTGAGTCAGCACATGGGGCACTCCCGGAGTCAGCACTCTGGAGTCGCCGAGGGCATTGGCGGTTTCAACACACAACATGTTGTGATATTCCTCGTCGCCGAAGTCCGGCATGGCGGCGGACTTGGCGGTCCACGGATTCCAGATGACCGTGGACAGCGACCCGCTCTTTTCAATACGCAGACGCCGACCGAAACCGTGGTCATCCACTTCGATGGTGGCGGCGGTCGGCAGGTAGACGCGGTCGATTTCCCGGTCGATGATCAGCGGGGCCCCGGAGGACGGAACCTCCCGGCCGTCGGCGACTTTGTCGACATAGGGGGTCTGTTCCACGCCGTAAACGGTGATTTTATCCGCTGAGGATATGTTGAAGTAAGAGTGCAGGGCTCCGGAAACCCGGAACGGAACATCGCTGACATTCAACATCGAAAGCGTCATTTCAAGAGTACTGCCGACCGTGACGGAAAACTCCAATTCAAAAGGAAAATCGCACAGGCTGTCATCGGCAAATTCGTCATCCAGACTCAGCGTGATTCGGGTGGAGCCATCGACGAGTTTTTCCACCGAAGTTATTTCCCAGGTCGAAATCCGGGCCAGGCCGTGGGCCGGGCGGCCGTCAACCGGCGAAGGACCGAACCACGGCCAGCAGATCGGTACCCCGCCGCGGATGGGTTTGTCCTTGGCGAACTGAGAATGCCGGCTCATCCACAGCACCGGGCGTTCGCCCCTGGGCGTATAGCCCATGACGTGGGCGCCATGGGTGGAAAGGGTTGCTGTGGCCAGCTGATTTTCAATTTTTATGTAAACCAGGTTGTTGGCGTCGGCACTGAAAGTGACGCCTTCAACCGGAAACATTTTCTGCAGCGAAGCAATCATTTTTCGTTATTCTCCTCAATGTTGACCAGCGGCCGGATGGCGTCGGCCAGGTTGGCCAAAGCTGCCCAGCCGGCAAATCGTCCGGCGGCGGGGTGGCAGACGAATGATCGCCCGCAGCGGCGCAGCTGCCGGTTGCCCCACAGATAGGAGGCGACGTATGCCTCACAATCAAAGTGCTCGATTTCCCGGCCGGCTCCGCCGCGATCAAGATGTGCCGGATTGCGGCAGACGACGGGATCGCAGTCGCACAGCCGAAGCGAACCGGCCGCACGACGGACAGCTTTTCTCAGGGCACGGCGATGGATTCCATTGAGCGCACAGCCGGGGCCGGGGGCAAAATCAGTGGCCTCGGCAACGGTGTCGCTCCTGCGCCCGGCACCGCGCCAGGCCATGAAGTTTTTAAACCGCCAGGGCCGTCTTTCAATCTCGGATTCAGGCTGATGGAATAGCACATGACGCTCAAGTCGAATGGCGTCCGGCGTGGCCGAGATTGTGAATTCCCCGCCGGCTCCCGGCAGATGCTGACCGGCCCGGTGGCGCCACAAATCCGAGCCGCAGTAGAACTCGATACGACCGCCTCCGGCAAATGTAATGCCGAGTGCCAGCGGAGGCTCCGGACCGGAATAAAGCGTCCCGGAATTCCCGGCTGCAACCGTCAGCGGCGCCGGATCATCCGGTTTAAGCAGATCAATCCGGAGCCAGGTTCCGGAAAATTCCACCGGCTCAAGCGTGATATCCTCGATTTTGCCGCCGTTTAAAGCTTTCAGATCAAGTGTGAACAGGGCGAACCCATCCAGGACTGTGATCCGGCGGGAAATTTCATATTCGCAACCGAAGGGAATGACTCCGACGGTTTCCATTTCCACGGAAAGCGCATCCCCGGCCCGATGCAGCCGGCGCTCACGCTCCAGCGCGCTCAGCTCATTGAATTTGCCGATGCCGACCCGTTCCAGCTGAACGCTGCTTGCGGTTCCGTCCGGCGCGAGAGTGAAAACGGTTTTGCCCCGGGCGGGCATCCGGGCTGAAAAATCCGCTCCGGCAATGCTTATATCGCTCATGAATAAATAAACCCCCGACCGCAGTCATGCCCCGAATTAAGCCGGCTCTGCACGGTCACTCGACGATTTCAAAAACCACTCCGGCCGACTTGGGACGGTTGAATTCCAGCGGGGGAGCCGCCGGATACCCGAGCGGAGAAAGGGCCAGGGTCCGCCAGGGCGGCGTCAAGTCCAGGGTCCGGTTCATGGCTTCCACATCGAACGCGGCCACCCAGCAGGTGCCAAGGCCCTCGGCGGTGGCGGCCAGTACCGCATGTTCCATGGCAATGGCGGCATCGATTTCCACGAGAGTGTGGTCATCGCCGGGACGTTGCCAGGCATGCGAGGGATCACCCAGCAGAACCAGGATTACCGGTGCCTGCCGCAGAAACTCCTGGCGGCTGACTTCGCAGATGGCCGCTTTGATTTCGGGATTGATTACCGCCATCAGATGGTAGGGCTGGCGGTTGCAGGCCGATGGCGCGGCGTAAACGGCGTTGGCAATGCGTTCCAGAGCCAGCCCCGGAACCGGATCCGGAGTGTAGGCCCGGATACTGCGGCGGTTGTCGATAACTTCGTAAAAATCCATGATTGTGTCTCCTGGTTTGCGGCCGGCAGCCGGAGTTGTTTTCTGGAAGGAGCGCTTCCCCGGCTGCGGTTCTTACTCCGGCATAAATCTATCCTCGGAATGGCCAAAAATCAACCGGCTGAACCGCTATTTTCCCGGTTTTTATCAATAAATCGGCGGCAGATAATGCTCCAGCGCAATTCAGAACCGGACTTTTCAGCGCAGAACCGGTTGAATTCCCCGATTGTGCTGAGTCTGCCGAGGTCAATCAGCTCGGCCCGGGTGCACCGAAACAGCACCGGCCAGGGTTCCGCGACCTGAAACTCCGTCAGCTTCCGGTGCGCCTGTTCGACAATCCGCCGGGATACCGCATTGCGCCAGAGCAGCCAGCCAGGACCGGAAACCGCCGCCAGCCAGAACGGCCACAGCCAGAGCTGCGGAAACCACATCAGCTGCAGAAGCGATCCCAGCGGAGCCAGCAGCGTCGGCAGCGCGAAAATCAGCGCATCCCGCTCCCGGATAAAGCAGTTGCCCAGGTAACGGCGGAGCCGGCTGCGGCTGGTGCGGTAGGCAAAATATTCCTCCAAAGTGGTTTCACCGAGCGACTGGCGCATGGAGTGGCACAACTCGTGAGACAGCAGTTCTTCCCGACGGTAGACCCACCAGCGTCGCCGGTTTTTAAACGCACGGCGGATCAGAAACACCGCCAGAGACTGTTCCGGATCGGCGATCATGCATCCGCCCCACAGCAGACCCACCCCGCGGGAAAGAAAAAAGCCCGGAATATGAGTTACCCGGAAGCCGTAAAGCTGCTCGGTTATGTCCGCCCCTTCGGCAATCATGGAATCGTCGATCTGATCACCGGCCGGCAGACGCAGCCCAAAACATTCGATTTCCCCGGAACTTGCCAACTCAGACCGCAGCTCACCGGCCACCTGTCGGATCCTGGCCACCCTGGCCCGGAAGTCAGCTTCGGATTCACCGCATCCCGGCAAAAAACCGGCGGCGTCCAGTTCTTCCGGCGGGACGCACTCAGCGTTTGGAATCACTGTCGTCATGTCCGTTGCCGCCGCGCTGGCGGCGGTTGGGGTTGCGGTCGCCTCCGGACCGCCGGGTAGCGGAACCGGCCGCCTGGCCGCCGGAATTGCCGCCGCGCCGTTCAGACGGCGTTACGGTGATGTCTTCGACGCTGAACTGAACGGTGTTGCCGCCTTCGAGGGATACCATGACCTTGCGGGTCAGCAAGTTGCGGTCGCAGATGCGTCCGCGTCCGGAAGGCGTATCGCAGTATTCCCCCTTGCGGGGCATGCCCTTTTCCAAAAGCAGGTAGCCTTCATGCTCGAATTTGAGGCAGCATTTCAGACGGCCGCAGATACCCGAAATTGTGGCCGGAGTCAGTGAAAGGTCCTGTTCCTTGGCCATTTTGACGTTGATGGAGTTGAACTCCTTGAGGTAACGGCAGCAGCAGAGTTCCTGGCCGCAGACGGCAATGCCGCCGTAAATGCCGGTCTCGTCGCGGACGCCGATCTGGCGCAGCTCAATCCGGGTGGCCAAGGCCCGGGAAAGTTCCTTGACCAGTTCCCGGAAGTCCACGCGTCCATCGGCTGAAAACTGAATGGTGACCAGTTTCCCGTCGAGCGTGTAATGCGCATTGACCAGCTTCATCGGCAGATTCAGGCTTTCGACCAGCTGGCGGGCGGTGCGCATGGCGCTTCTGGCCCTGACGGTGTTTTCGTTGGCCCGGATGAGGTCATCGGTGGTGGCCTGATGCTGAACCTGGGGCAGTTCGGCCGGATTGGAGGTCATGCTCGGCGCCTTCAGTTCACGGCGCACCTCGCCGAGGTCGGAATAAAAATCCTTGGAAAAAACGCACATGTCATGTGGTTTCAATCCGAGTTCGTCATCGGCGCGCACCTCAAGTGATGCTCCGTTTTCGAGTTTCAATAAAAAGACCTGAGCCATAATTGAGCAGGGGTTCCTTGCACCATAGCATACATATCTGAATATCTGAAAAGCGTATTTCAGGTAATATAACCGGACATACCGGTTATTTCAAGCGAAATTCCATAAAGATGAGCTTCATGAAACCGCTGCCGGGGCGGAAATCCAGCCGGAACGGTTCGGAGGCCGGACGATAGTTGCGCAGGATTTTGGTCAGAGCCGGATTGCCGATTCGCCGGAAACGCGGATCCAAGGAAACCGCCAGAATGAATCGCTCTGGCGCTGTCTTGTCGAGGTAGGCAGCCAGGCGGCCGGCTTGTTCATCGGAATCCACATACAGCCAGTGTTTTTCGAAAAACAGCCTCGGGGTCATTTCCGGCAGAAAGAATAAATCGGTGATCACGATTGGGGAATCGTAGCTGCGCAACTGGCGCTCTGCTGCAGCGGCTTCATCTGATACAATAATCAGCGCGTAAAGTCCGGCGCATTGAATGATAATGCCCAGAGCCAGGGCGCTGCGAACCGCCAGCCGCCCCGCCGGAGTGGCGGCCAGCCTCCGGAAGCCGAGCCAGCTCAGATAGAACGCCGCCGGCAGAATGCCGAGGAAGTGCCGCGCTCCCCAGACCAGTCCGATGTCGTCCCGGGTGAGCAGCGGCGGCACTGCAACCAGATAAATCAGTACGGTCAGGCCAGCCAGCCGGAGGGTATGGTTGCGGTGGATCAGAAAGAAACGCCAGTTGAGAAAATATCCCCACAGCACCGGCAGTGAAGCCACGACTCCGACCGAGGTGGCGGCGGCGAAAGAAAGGTCGTTCCGCCGGAAATAACAAGGCAGTGACAGACACCACAAGATGATGGCGATTCCAAGAACGGTCAGTTTCAGGCGCCGGTTCCGGCCGGATCCGGAGACCATGAAACCGCAGCCCAGCGCCAGAAGGGAGATTGCGGCCAGCGCCGTTGAGATGGTTGCGGAGCCGCCCAGATCGAAACGCAGCCAGTTGTGGTAATAGTTCCACAGCGCACCGCGGAGTTCGGCGGCAAGGCTCCATCCCTCCCGGTTGTTCAAATAGTAGGTGGCGCCGTGAAATCCCAGGATGTGTCCATAGACCAGGTACTGCCGGATCCAGAAAGGCACGGCGCCGGCCAGAAAACCGAGGCCGAGCCGGAGCGTGCCGCGCCATTGACCTGAAAGCAGCAGCGCCAGTCCCAGCGCTGCCACGGCGAAATAGCTTTCTTCGCGCATGGACAGTCCCAGGGCCAGCAGAAGTCCGGATGTGAAATGCCGTCGGGAAAGTGCCGCCAGCAATCCGGCGAACACCAGAGCCGCCCCCGGCGTCATATCCCAAAACAGCACGGAATAAAAAGCCAGCGGTGTTGTTGTTGCCAGCAGCAGGGTTTGCGACGGTGATTTACGCCATAACTGGTAAAGCAGCAGCAGCAGGAAGGTGCCGAATATGGGCAGCAGCAGCACTCCGCGTTCACCGGCCAGTTGGTAAAAAGGTACGCTCAGTCCGGGCAGATAGTCAAGGTAGAAGGAGCGGAATCCCTGTTCCACCGCTTGAAAATGAAAACCGCCGGTGGGAAAAAACTCCATGGGGTCGGCGGCCAGTGGCGCGGAGCCATGTTCGGCCATCCAGCGCATCTGGATGTATTTATTGCCGTTGTCAGTGATCCAGACGGCGCCGGGGGAAAGGCAGACCGCGACAGCTCCGTACAGAACCGCCGCCACTGCCAGAGTAACCCCTGATAACAGATAAAACCGACCGCGCCGCTGTCCGGCGGCGCGATTGCCGGAAAGACGTGGCAAAAAACGCGGCATGGCGGTTTAATCGAACAGCTCCTCAGGCTTAACCAGTTCGATCGGTTCCCCGGCCAATTCCTTCTGCGCGTGTTCAGGATCATCGAAGCGGAACACAATCACAGCCCGGTCATGCCGGCCGAACGTGAAAGCGTACATGTATTCGACCGAGAGGTTATGGCGGTCCAAAATGGCGAGGATGTCGGCCAGTCCACCGGGACGATCCGGGACCGTGAGCGCAAACACATCCGTGACTTTGACGATGAAGCCGGCCTCCTCCAGGGCGGCTTTTGCTGCGGAGTGTTCTTTGACCAGCAGCCGGAGAATGCCGAACTGCTGGGTGTCGGCCAGCGACAGGGTCCGGATGCTGATGGAGTGCTCCTTGAGCACCCGGCAGACTTTGGACAAGCTGCCGGGCTGATTTTCCACGAAAAGCGAAAGCTGTTTGATTTGCATGGCCGGGTTATCCTCTGGTATTCGATCGTGTGTAAAGTTTGCTGAACTGTGCTATCAATATAGCCCGGACCGGATTTTTTTCAAGTCGCGGCGGTTTATTTTTCCGGAGCCGTCGGAATGGTTCCGTCCGGCAGCCGGAATCCGCGCTGTCGGGCCGCCTCGTAAAGCAGAATCGTTGTGGCGGCGGCAACATTCAGAGAATCGATTTCTCCCAGCATCGGGATGCGCACCGGCAGGTCGGCGTTGTTGAGCCAGAAATCGGTGAGGCCGGTTTGTTCCGTGCCGACGACGATCGCCACCGGCTCCGTCAGATCGACCTCGGTGTACAGACATTCGGTGTGGGGGGTGGTGGCCAGCACTTTCACGCCGTGTTCACGCAGAAAAGCCAGGGCGGCGGAGTTGTCGGTTTCAGCCAGCGGCACCGAGAACAGCGCTCCGGTGCTGGCCCGGATCACGTTGGGATTGTAGAGGTCGGTGGTCCGGTCACAGACAATCAGCGCATCAGCTCCGGCTGCGTCTGCACTCCGGAGCATGGAGCCGAGGTTGCCGGGTTTCTCCACGGCTTCGGCCACCAGATAGAGCGGCTTGCCGGGGGGAGGCGGCAGGTCAGACAGCTCGTGGGACTTCATCTGCGCCACGGCGATCAAGCCTTCCGGTCGGTCGCGGTAAGTGACCTTTTCGAGCAGAAACGGCGCCAGCCGGGTGACTTTTACCCCGGAGCCGGCCAGCCTGGCCAGCAGCGGATATTCATTGCTGCCGAGAAAATGTTCCGGCGAAAAATAACATTCGACCAGTGGCATGCCGTATTCCAGGGCCCGGGTCAATTCACGGTATCCCTCCAGCAGGGTCAGGCGTTCCCGATCCCGGTGGCGGCGGTCGCGGAGTTTGACCAGATGTTTGACGGCGGGATTCTGGCTGCTGGTGATGACTGGATAGTTCATGATATTCTGAATGCCGGTGTGCCTTTTTGTCTTACTGCGGTGTGTCATAAATATACACCCTCGGCGGCGGGCTTTCAAGAGCTGTTGCTCTGGTTCGGGTTGGCACGGATGTTGCTTAATAACGAAGTGAAAACAGCTTTCAGCTGGGGAGGTGGAATTATGAATCTTGAAAAACTTACCAACAAAACCAGGGAAGCCCTGGTCGGAGCGCAGCAGATCGCGGTGGAAAATTCCCACAACGAGCTGCGCGACATTCACGTTCTGGCGGCTTTGGTCCGTCAGGAGGATGGCCTGATCCCGTCGATTCTGGAGAAGCTCGGGGTCAACCGCAGGCTGTTCGCCGAACAGCTGGACCGCGCTCTGGGCGAACTGCCCCGGGTGAACGGTTCAGGAGGCCAGATTTACAACTCCGGCGAGTTCAGTTCACTGCTGAACGACGCCGCCCGTCAGGCCGGTACGATGCACGATGAATACATCAGCGTCGAGCATCTGCTGCTGGCCATGTTCAACTCGGCCAATTCCGCACGCAAATTGCTCGAACAGAGCGGCGTCACTGCTGAAAAAGTGCTTCAGGCGCTGCAGAGCATCCGGGGTAATCAGCGGGTGACCGGGGTGGATCCGGAGGGCACTTTCGAGGCGCTTAAAAAGTATTCGCGTGACTTGACGCAAATGGCGATGCAGGATAAGCTCGACCCGGTTATCGGCCGGGATGAGGAAATCCGGCGGGTCATTCAGATCCTGTCGCGCCGGACCAAGAACAATCCGGTTCTGATCGGGGAACCCGGTGTCGGCAAGACCGCCATCGTTGAAGGTCTGGCCCGCCGGGTGGTGCGCGGCGATGTCCCGGAAAACCTCAAAAACCGTCAGGTGGTGGCGCTCGACATGGGAGCGCTGATCGCCGGAGCCAAATACCGCGGAGAATTCGAGGAGCGGCTCAAGGCGGTGCTCAAGGAGGTTACGGCGGCTGAAGGCCGGGTGATACTGTTCATCGATGAACTGCACACGGTGGTGGGCGCCGGGGCTTCAGAGGGGTCCATGGATGCCGGCAATCTGCTTAAGCCGATGCTGGCCCGGGGCGAGCTGCATTGTATCGGAGCGACCACGCTGGATGAGTATCGCAAATATATTGAAAAGGATGCGGCACTGGAGCGGCGGTTCCAGTCGGTCCTGGTTGAGCCGCCGTCGGTGGAGGACACCATTTCGATTCTGCGCGGCCTCAAGGAGCGCTATGAAGTGCACCACGGCGTCAAACTGCGGGACAGTGCTCTGGTGGCGGCCGCAGTGCTGTCGGACAAGTACATTGCCGACCGTTTTCTGCCCGATAAGGCCATTGATCTGGTGGACGAGGCTGCGGCCGCGCTGCGGACCGAGATTGACAGCAGCCCGGAGGAGCTGGATGAAAACGAGCGTCGGGTAATGCAGCTGGAGATTGAGATCACCGGTCTGCGCAATGACAAGGATCCGGCTTCAGTCAAGCGCCGGGAATCGCTGGAAGCCGAGGTGGCTGAACTCAAAGCGGCCGGCAAGGAAATGCGCGCCAGATATGAGAATGAAAAGAAGGCAATCTCTGATCTGCGCCATTACCGGGAGTCGCTCGATCTGGCCCGCGGACAGCTGGAAAAGGCCGAACGGGAATACAATCTGGAAAAGGCAGCTGAATTGCGGCATGGCACCATTCCCGGCATTGAACAGCAGATCCGGGCCGCTGAGGAAAAGATCAAGGCTGAGGGCGGCAACCGGATGCTCAAGGAGGAGGTCGATGAAGAGGATATTGCCGCCATTATCAGCCGCTGGACCCACATTCCAGTCAGCAAGCTGGTTCAGAGCGAAAAGGAGAAGCTCCTGGCGCTGGGTTCCAGGCTGCATGAGCGGGTGATCGGACAGGATGAGGCCGTGACCGCGGTCGCCGATGCGGTGCTGCGGGCGCGGGCCGGACTCAAGGATCCCAACCGCCCGATAGCCAGTTTCATCTTCCTCGGTCCCACCGGGGTCGGTAAAACCGAACTGGCGCGGGCTCTGGCCGCGGACCTCTTTGATGACGAGCGGGCCATGGTGCGGATCGACATGTCGGAATACATGGAGAAGTTCAGTGTGTCCCGGCTGGTCGGTGCGCCTCCGGGATACGTCGGTTACGAGGAGGGCGGCCAGCTGACCGAGGCGGTGCGGCGGCGTCCGTATTCGGTGGTGCTGTTTGATGAGATTGAAAAAGCCCATCCGGATGTGTTCAACATTCTGCTCCAGATTCTGGAAGACGGTATTGTTACTGATTCCCAGGGGCGGACGGTGAGCTTCAAGAACACGATCATCATCATGACCAGCAACATCGGCAGTGATCTGATTCTCAGTCACCGGGGCGAGGCCAAAGCATTGAAAGATCAGCTTTTCGCTGAGCTCAAGACCCGGTTCCGTCCGGAGTTTCTGAACCGGATTGATGAGATACTGATCTTCAGCAGCCTGAGCAGGGAGGAGATCCTCAAAATCGTCGACATTCAGCTCAAACGGCTGGAGCAGCGGCTCGGCGACCAGAACATCAGTCTGGAGGTGACTCCGGCGGCGCGTCAGTTCATCGGCGAGTCCGGCTACGATCCGAGTTTCGGAGCACGTCCGCTCAAGCGGGCCATCATCCATCTGGTGGAAACGCCGCTTTCGCGCAAGCTGCTGGCGGGAGACATTCCGCCTGGAGCTACGCTCAAAGTCGACGCCGGCAAGGATGGTCTGGTCTTTTCGGTGTGACCGTTAATTCCCTCCGCAACTCCGCGGTCCGGTTGGCAAACCGGGCCGCGGTTTTTTTCAGGTGACGGCTGGGGGACGGGGAGCGCAAATCACCGCCATCAGGATCGGGTGGCTGTCGTCAGCGAAGCGGCGTAATCGCTCAGCGAATTATCCCGGGCGCCCATGATGACGACAAGATCGCCGGGGCCGGTCTGCAGCAACAGATAATCGCGCAGCGTGTCGCGGTCCGGGAACACCATGTAGCGTCGGGAGGAGCGGCTGCGGGATTTCCAGTCGGCGGCGACTTCTGCGGCCGTGGGTTTGAAACTGGAAGTGCCGCCGGCGTAATACGGCTCCAGCAGGATGAATCGGTCGTCGTCGCGCAGCTCTTCTTCCAGATAGAGAAAGAGCTGATCTCGCATGAAGCCGAATGGTCCGTAACCGTGGGGTTGAAAGACCGCGTAAAGGTTTCCCGAACAGTTTTCCCGCATCGCCCGCAGGCAGGAACGGATTTTTTCCGGGTTGTGGGCGTAATCATCGTAAACCAGCGCTCCGGAGGAGGTGATTCCGGCAAAATCGTTGCGCCGCCAGACGCCGTCGAAGCGTTCGAGCGCCTCGAGGGCGTCGCGGCCATTGAAGCCGAGTTGAATCAGCAGGGCGTAAATCGCCAGGGCATTGAGTGCGGTGTGAAAACCGCTCTGGGGCAGTTCGAGTTTGAGGTTTCCGTTGAATTCTGCCATGGGCGTCCGGCGTTCGATGCGGCAGTCCTCGGTACGGATTCCGGAAATGTTGAGAAAATTGGCGGCGCCTTCCAGGTCGCCGGCCGGCCGGTCGCCGGAAGGCGCAATGCGGTCGCGTCGTCCGGCGACATAGACCGATTCCAGTCGGGTGACCATCCGGTAGTCGGTGACGGCATATTCGGAGCCGCGGCGGGGAACGGTGTCGAACACCGCTACCGGAAGCCGTTCCGGCAGGAACGGCTTCACCGCCTGGTAAACTTCGCGTTCCACAACTGCCCCCAGTCGTGTCCGCTGCAGAAAAGTCCCGAAAACCCGGGCCAGTTCGTCGCGGTCGTAGTGATCAGTTCCGAGGTTGAGTATTACAGCGTAATCAACGGCGTAATTGAGCAGGCTTTTGTCGCTTTCGTCGGCTTCAAAAACAAAGTAGCGTCCGCCGCCGGGACGGTAGTTTCCGGCGAAGCGACCGCCCGCAAACCGTTTGGAGAGCGCCCCGTTGAGGCAAGCCGGATCAGCTCCGAGGTTGGTCAGCGCTTCCGCCAGATAAGCCGTGACAGTGCTTTTTCCGCAGCTGCCGGTTACGGCAATGGAAATCCCGAGCGCTGGATCCCGGATCACGTCGGCCAGCAGTTGCGAGCGATGGAGCCGGGGCAGGTCGCCCACCGCCGCAAAGTCGGGATTGTCAGCTTCGATTGCGGTGGAGTAGACGATGTAATCGGGGCGGCCGGCAGTCATGAAGGAACCATCCTGCGGGTAAATGGTGATACCCTGGCGCCGCAGCGCGTCAAAGATCCGGTGATTTTCGCTTTTGCCGGCGCCGCGGTCACTGCCGGATACCTCGTGTCCGCGGTCACGGCAGAGCGCGGCCAGACCGCTCATTCCGATTCCGCCGATTCCGACAAAGTGCAGTTTCATAGCTGTATCTCCAGTTTTCCGGTTGCCGGGAGGATCAGCCTGCCGGACCTCTTGGGGTGGATATTCGCTCAAAAATACCATGATGGCCGGCTTTTGTCAAGGGATTTCTTTGCTTTTTGCCGGCGGCGGTGCTTTATTATATAAAATTAAAGTCGGTAATCAGCCGATCAGTCCGGGCAGCATCCCCGGCAAAGCTGAATTTGCAAGATTGGAGCTTTCTGAAATGCGACAGGTGATTTTTCTGATCCGGAGCGAGGACCGCAAGGGGCTGCTCGCCGGAATATCGGGTTTTTTCTATTCGCGCGGACTCAATATTCTGGAGTGCCGCCAATATACTGACGTACTTGAAAACCGCTATTTCATGCGGGTCGCCGTCGAACTGGGCCCCGAGATGACCCGCAAGGAGCTGGAGTCCGGGTTCGCGGAGTTGGCCGCCGGACTGAAGCTGACTTATTCGGTTCATTATCAGGATGATGTTCAGAATGTGGCGATCCTGGTTTCCAAAACTTCGCACTGTCTGTATGATTTGCTGATGCATGCCGAGGAAGGATCGCTCAACGGCCGGATTATGCTGGTGATCGGCAACCATCCCGATCTGGAGTCGGTGGCCGACCGGTTCCGGATTCCGTTTTACTGCTGTCCTATTGAGGAGGGCAAATCAGCCGACCAGGAGGAGCGGGTGCTGGGACTGCTCAGGCATCACCGGATCGACCTGGTGGTGCTGGCGCGTTACATGCGGATTCTTTCGGATAAATTCATTTCGAGCTATCCCGAGCGGATCATCAACATTCATCACGCCTTTCTGCCCGCGTTCCAGGGCGGCAACCCCTATCAGCGTGCCTGGGAACGCGGGGTGAAAATGATCGGCGCCACCGCGCATTATGCGACCGCTGAACTGGACGAGGGACCGATCATCGAACAGGATGTTGAACGCATCACCCATGAAAGCGGTCCGGATCAGTTGCGTGAACGCGGCCGTGACATCGAACGCCGGGTGCTGACCCGGGCCGTGCAGGCTCATCTCGAGCACCGGGTGATTATTTCCGGGCGGCGGACCATCGTATTCGGCCAATGACTTCAAACAGCCAGTCTCTGTCATTGCAGCAGCGGTCGGCCGGATGGGTCGGCTGGCTGATCGGAGTGGTGGTTCTGCTGCTGCCGTTGAAGTTTGGTTCTTTGGCCGCATTGCCTGAAGCTGCGGGCTTTTTTCCGGAGTATTGGGCGGATTGGCTGATCGTGAGCTGGCCGGCTCACAGCTTTGGTATTTTTTCCGGAGCGCTTCTGCTGCTTGCCGTGGTGTTTTTCCCGACACCGCCGTGGAATAACCGTGCCGGAATTGCGGCAGCCCTCTGGGGCTGGGGACTGCCGCTGGCGGCAGGACTGGGTGCGATTGCCGGTGATCCTGACCGTTCCGCCGGAGAAATCGGTCATTTTGCGGCGATTGGCGCTTTTGTGCTGACCTGTCACCGGCTGATTGCCAGTGACGGCCGCTGGCGCGGCCGGCTGGCCGCCATGCTGGCGATCGGGACTTTCATCACCGCGCTGCTGGCGTTGCATCAATACTTTTTCGGATTTGACGAGACCCGGGCTTTTGTGGAAAATCAGCGGGCATACGGGATTGAAATTGGGGAAGTGATGCGGGCCAAGCTGGCCGACAACCGGGCGTTCGGTCCGATGGTTTCCTGCAATGCGCTGGGCGGTTTTCTGCTGGCGGCGCTGCCGATTACGGTGCTGGTGTTTTTCAGGTGGGCGGAGTACTTCAGTCCGCGCCGGGTTTCCCGGCCGTTGTTTTTCGCGGTTGCGGCCGTGGTGACGGGAATGGCGTTTCTGTTGACCAGGAGCCGGGGAGCATATCTCTGCGCTGTAGTGGTTGCGGTGGCATTCGGGTTTTCCCTGCCATGGCGGAGGAGCCGGAAACTGCTGGCTGCTGCTGCTGCTGTTTTGCTTATTGCTGCTGGAGCCTGGTACATTCAGCGGGCCGGACGCGGGTTCGGTTCGATGATTGAGCGGGCCAGTTATCTGGATACCTCCTGGCAAATGACTCTGGAGCGCCCGCTGACCGGCTGGGGGTGGGGCGGTTTTTTCCGGGAACACATGGCGCGCAAGACCACCGACACGGACGAATCCTCCCGGGATCCGCACAATCTGCTGGCGGCCTTTTTCTCGCAGTGCGGTGTCAGCGGCGGTTTGTTGGCGGCGGCGGCGGTGCTGATTCCGGCGGTCGGTTTGTGGCGTTGCCGTCGGCAGGATGAACTGGCTGCTGCTGCTGCCTGGGGGTGGGCCGCGTTCACGCTGCATAGCCTGATGGAGCTGAATATGCAGATCCCTGGAAGCATGGCGGCGGCGGCGCTGCTGATGCTGATCGGATTGTCGGGGGGGGAGGCCGCAGTGTCTCCGCCCCGGCGTCCGGTTATTGATGCCGTGGCGCTGATTCCGGGATTGACCGCCATGGCAATGGCGGTTGTCTGGCTGCGGGGCGAGGTGGCTCTTGCCCGGCTGACCGATGCCGTGTTTCCTGCTACCGGAGAACAGCTGCAAATGACTTTGCGCGATCCCGGCATAGTGCGCCGGGAGCTGGAAAATACAGTGCGGTTTCGTCCCCATTCAGCCCAGCCGTGGCTGCTGGCCGGAGATTGGGCCGCCCGGCGCGGCGACCGGGCGGTTGCGCTCGCTTATTACCGTGAAGCGTTGAAGCGTGAACCTGGATTGCCGGCGGTTTGCTGGCGACTGGCCGGAATGGCGTTGCTCGAAGGGGACCGGGTGGCGGCTGAGCAATGGCGCGAGGAGGCGCGGCGGCGTTTCCCATCCCATCCCCGGTATCAGAAACCGTTGCCCTGACCCCGGGGGGCCGGGCTTTTGTCCGGAAGCATTCCGGCGGAATGACGTTTCGGATGAAGTTTATCAGTTCAGCAGATCGGCCAACCCGGAGCATTCGGTAATTTCGGCGGAAAGAACCCGGCGGAGCTGGCCTGGAGTTATCCATACTTCAGCCCGGAGTTCGGCCCGGGTAATGGCGGTGTAGAGCAGCTCCCGGCCGGCACGGGGCAGATCGTATTCAGGAAAAACCACCAGCACTTCCGGATATCCGCTGCCCTGAGCCTTGTGCACGGTCATGGCAAAGGCCGGACGGAATTCCGGCAGGTCGGCGGCGGAACAGCTTCTTCCGTCTGGAAAGCAGGCGATGGCGGTCCCGCCGGCGGTGCGCCACCACAAGCCGCAATCACCGTTGTACAGTTGCTGCCCGGCGTCGCTGGCGGTCAGGATGAATGGCACTCCCGGAGCGGTCGGGCTGGAAAACCCCAGCAGTTTCAACGCCATGGCATTGAGGTTGTCCACTCCGTGGAATCCGGAATTGACCGCGCAGAGAATTTTGAAGGAATTGACCAGCTCAAACGCTGTGCAAAGAGCGTTTGCCGAGCCGTTCCGGGCCAGATCTGGCAATGCAGCCAGCCGTGATAGGCGCAATTTCAATTCTGATTCCGGGCGGTTCGGGGGTGGGACTGCCTTGAGGTCGGGGTAATCGGCCTGTTCCAGTTCCGCCGCGAGTTCGCCGCTGTCGCCGGGAATGCGCAGCCGGTCGGCGAACCGGCAGAGGTTCGGAGCCTGGCAGGAGCGGTAGTTGACATCGAGAATTGCGGTGCAGCCCGCCAGCGGCGAGGCGGATTGCGCCGGTGGCGGCAGTCCGAATGCGGCCGCGGTTTCCGGTGACGGAGCGATTCCGGAGGCCTGGCATACCTCTGCCAGCACCCGACCCGGATCAATGGCATTTAGCTGGTGATGGTCGCCCAGCCAGATCAGTTTGGCTGTCGGCGGCAGCGCCGCCAGCAGCCGGGCGGTAAGCGCCAGGGAGACCATGGAGTACTCGTCAACCAGCAGCAGGTCGCAGTCAAGCCGGCGATCCGCATTGCGGCGGAAATTGCCGTCGACGTCCGCCTCCAGCAGCCGATGCAACGTCATCGGGCGGACTGCCGTCAGCGCTTCCTTTATCCGCGGAGCCAGGCGGAGGCGTTCGGCGTTGACCGCGAGGGCCGCGGCAAGTTGGTCAGCTCCTTTGCCGGTGAAAGCACCGGCGGCGATTCTAAGTCCCGGACGGCGTTCCAGTTCGAGGGCGAGTACAGCGGCTGCCACAGTGGTTTTGCCGGTGCCGGGACCGCCGGAAATTACAGCGAACCGGCGGCACAGCGTATTGTAGACGGCGAGCTTTTGAGAGTTGACTCCGGCGGCGTTTCTGAGATTGCCGAAATCAGCCATGAGCTCATCCAGAGGCGTGAGTTCTGCCGGTGGTTCCGCCGGAGCGGCGGCCAGATCCCGGAGCCGCCGGGCTACGCTGACTTCGTATCGGAAAAAGCGCTGCAGCCACAGGCGCTCGCCGGCCAGAATCAACGGGGTATTGGGCACGGCCGCCGGAATTACCCCGGACGGCAGCACGGTGATTGTCCGGTTCAGCTCCGGATTCGTCAAAATCTCCCGCCATGCAGTACCGGTCGACCCGGAGTGTTCGTCCCATTCAGACAGTCGGCGCAAGGGCAGGGAGGTCTCTCCTCCGCGAAGTGCGGCCGAGACGCATCTGGCGGCGAACTCCAGTTCAGGCTGCTCGACAAACCCGCCGTAACGCACGGCAAATTCTCCGAAAGCAAGATCAATGGCGTCAAATTCCACGACCGACTCCGGCAGTTTCATCCGATCACCTCCTTCAAGTCCGCGATCAAACTGTAGTCAGGTCGGACGGTGCAGATGCCGGCGGCCGGGGTGAACGCTCCGCCCCGGACAAACAAATAGGCTGCACCACCGAAGTGCTGTCGGTACCAGTCCGCTCCGCCGGTGCCGGGACAGCGGGCGGCCAGATACTTTTCGAGAGCGACAATGTAAATCAGATATTGCAGGGTATAAAGGCTTTCGGACATGACCCGATCCAGCGCCTCCGGCGCATAATCCGCGGCGCGGTGACCGAGAAAATTGGTTTTCCAGTCCACGATATAATAGCGTTCACGATAGCGGAATACGAGGTCGATGGCTCCGGTCATGAAGCCGCCGGTGATGTCGCAGTCGCTCCACTGGCCGGCAAGTGGAGCCTTGAGGTGACGGTTGACTGTTTCAAACAGGGCGGCGGATTGAAAACCATGTTGAAACTGATAATGAAATTTCAGTTCGGAAACCCGGTCCCGGGGCGGAATGTCGCGCAGAGTGAACCGATCGCCGTCGGGGGTGAAAAGCGGCATTCCGAGCGTGGCGGTTATGATTTTAACGGTGTATGCGAGCTCCTCCGGAGTCGGTGCCAGCGGCTCCAGTTCGGCAATTGTCGCGGCTTCGATTTCAGCTTTCCGGGCGGCAAAGTCCAGCTTTTCAAATACCGCGTGTATAGCAGTGCCGAAACGGGTGCCGGCCAGCCGGGGGGAGGGCGTGTCGGCATCCGGTTCCCGGAGGGCCGGTTCATCGTCAATGGCTTCCACCGCGATACCGGGCCGGTGGCCGGGGGCTGAATCATCCGTCATGGTCAGCATGGAAAAGCTGGCAAACTGGCGGCAGTTGGTAATCCGCCCGGGGAAGTCAGCCGCCCGGAGCCGCCGAGACGATGACTCGGAATTGAACGGATTCCAGGTTTCCCCGGAGGCCGGCGGGCGCACCGTGACTCTGCTGGAAAACTCCGCCAGACGGCTCCGGTCTCCGGAATCAAACAGATAAGCCAGCGGCGAGTCCGGCGCCGGGTTGGCGGTGGCTATCACCACGGTTTTGTAGACTGCCCGGGTAAAAGCCACGTAGGCCAGGCGCAGCATCTCCTGCTCCGCTTCGGCATTCACTTCGGGAACCAGGCTGCCCCTGGCCAGATCAATGCAGAGCCGGCCGTTCCGGTGGAACGAACGCAAAGAAGTTTCCAGGGAACGCCCCCGCCGGGGGACCACCGCTTTCCCGGAGAGGCCGGCCACCACTGTGACCGGAAACTCCAGTCCTTTGCTGGCATGAATGGTCATGATGCGGACGGCCGATCGGTCTGTTTCCAGTGCCTGCCGGTGAGCGTCTGAAGGAGTTCCGTCGCTGTCGATCTGACGCTGGAAAAAGCGGAGCAGCGCTTCGGGAGTCAGATTGCGGCCGACGCTTTCGACATGCAGCAGATCACCGAGCTGCATCAGGTCGGCCAGTGTCCTTTCGCCGCCCCGGACCCGGGCCAGCCGCAGAGGAATGTTGAACTCAGTCATCAGATTCCGGAACATGGCGGCAAACGACCCCCCGCGCCAGATTTCGGCAAGGCCGGCCAGCTGGCGCCGGGCGACGTCGAATGTCCCCCGGTTGGCGGCGGTATCGACAATCATCTGCTCCACGGTCATTATTCCGAGTTCGGACGTCAGGGCATCGGCGGCGCACTGGCGGTTGCCGGGATGCACCACCGCTTTTAACAGCGTGAACAGGTTTTTTGCGGTTGACGTATGAAAGACGTTTTCCGCCTGATAAATTGCGGAGGGGATTTCCAGTTCGGCCAGCCGGGCCCGGATTTTTTCAGCCAGAGTCCAGGATTTGGCCAGGACGGCGATGTCGCCGGGGGTGCAGTTCCGGAATTGTCCGCTGTCCGGAAGTTTGAATGCTGGATCAGTCAGCAGACGGAAAATCTCCGTGGCGCAACGGTCTTCCTCACTCTCGTTTTCTGCGACGCAAAGCTCAAGCGGCGGGGGCGGGGGGAGCCGGTCGTATGCAAAATCAGGCGTGGCTCCATCGCCGGATGGTGCGGAAACTTCCGGCAACTGCAGTTCTTCAAGTTTAAATGGATTGTCAAGTCCGCCAAACACCGCGTTGACCGCGGCGATCTGGGCCGGAGAGGAACGGTAATTTACCGTGAGTGTATAACGGCGCTCCGGCGGAGTGCTGCTGCGTGCTTCGAAATACGTGAAGAGGTCGCCGCCCCGAAAGCTGTAGATGGCCTGTTTGGGGTCGCCCACCATAAAAAAGATTCCGCTGCCGTGGGCGAAAATCCGGTGGAAAATCCGGTACTGAACCGGATCCGTGTCCTGAAATTCGTCAATGATCCCGGCCGGGTATTTCCGGCGCAACGCAGCGACGAACTCCGGCCGCCGCTCCAGTGCGGCATCGGTCTGCAGCAGCAGATCGTCGAAGGAGAACTGATTTTGGCGGTGTTTGAATGCATTGAATGCCGCGGTAATTTCAGCGGCGGCGTCCACGGCAACGCGATGATTGAAACTCTCCAGGGCGGTGTTGAATCGGGTCGCCGCCTGAATGAACGGATCTCCGGCCAGCCGTTCAGCGGTCGCGGATGCGTTTTTTTTGGCTGCGGCATCCTGAATCCGGTCCAGTCTCAGGGTGCGCAGCAGAGCGATCAATTCTGGAGTGATGTTGCCATTCTGCCTGAAAAGCAGTAAAGGGGGCAGATAGTTGCAGTCAAGTTTGGACAGACGGTTTTCTCTGTACCGCCCGTAGTCTCCAGTCAGATCATTGCTGTAACTGTCGAACATGCCGGGACGGATCAGGCCGCGGAGTTCTTCCAGGGCGGAGAAAACCTCAGATTCCAGTTGTTCCTGAGGCGCGGACGGAGCCGGCTGGCCGTCAAAACAGATTTCCAAATCCGGTTTGGCAAGTTTTTCCCGGATCAAGTCGGTGAAAGCAAGCTGGTTTATGGTAAGCAGGCAGTGGCGGTTCCTGGGACAGTCGGTCCGGTAGTATTGCTGACGGAGCCAGTCATTGATGAAATTTTGTAACCGGTCGTCAGCATCGGTTATCAACTCGGGCGAGAACCCGCCGCCGCTCTCAAAAGCATTTTCGCTCAGCACCTTCCGGCAAAAACCGTGTATTGTGGATATCGCCGCCCGATCAAAATCCAGCAGAGCCAGGGTCAGGCGGCGGCGACAGAGCCGCAATGCCTCGTCCGGAGCAAGCTGTTCAGATTCCGCCGTCCGCCGCACGGCATTAAGCCACAGCCGGCTTTCCCGGGCGGACGCCTGCGCGGCAGAAGGAGAATCGGCGAACTGCCGGATTTCAGTCATCACCCGGCGGATGCGGGTTTTGAGTTCTCCGGCGGCGGCCTCGGTGTAAGTCACCACGGCAATGGCATCGATCGGCAGGCCGCGCTCCAGCACCAGCCGGGCAACGAGATTCTGGATGTTGTAGGTTTTGCCGGTGCCGGCGGCGGCCTCGACCAGATTTACTGAATCGAGCGCACAGTTGAATGAGTCGAACGCGGCCATGGATTTCATCGGACGATTCCCTCCGCGGCCTCGGCTTCCCGGAGGCGTGCCGGTGTCAGGTACGGGCGCAGCAGCAATGCCGCCAGCCGGATGAATTCACGCCGGAATTCCGGATGGTTGAACGACTCCGGCGAGAAAAATCTGCGGATAGCCGGATGATTGCGTTCGCTCTGTTCCGGATTTGTTCCTTCGGAAAAACGCCGGATTGCCGCTTCCATCGCTTTGCTGCCGTCTCCCGTGTATCTGGCCCAGACCCAGGAGGCTTTGGGGAAAAACGGCAGAATGCGACGTCGGCTCTGCAGCCAGAGCTCCAGCAGTTTTCGGAATTCCGCAGCGGCGTCCGCCGGAGCTATGGGGGCCAGCTCGATGATTTCAGGATGAGAACCGGTCAACGAAACCAGGCGGCTGGGGCGGACCAAGGGAGCTCCGCGCTGGATGGTAAGGGCCAGATGCATAATCCGCAAACGGATCAGATCCCGCTCGTAGGCCGGCTGGAAGATCCATTGCGTCAGACTGGAATACTCCGGATCTCCGGTTGCCGAACCAGTGAACAGCCGATCGTCGAAGGCAAAGCTCAGCACCTGGGTTACCGTGGCGCTGTAGTCGCTGCGAAATTCCGGTGGGATCAGATCAAACTGCTGCCTGGTGTTGTCGAACAATCCGCGGCCGAGTCGGCCGGCCGGCAGCTGTCTCCGCCGGTTGAGGTCATTGTAAAGCGCTTCCGCCGGACAGGATTCCGGAGTCAGAGAATTCCGGCCGATGGCCGCTGTTACATCCCGGCTCAGAGCGAAGTCCTCGTCGTCCGCCACCGTGTTCCGACGTTCCGGCCAGCCGGAGATGGGGGTATGGGTCATGAGAAATTCCCGCAACGGCAGCGTCAGGGCGGCGGTAAAACGTTCAAGGCTGATTTCCCCGGGAGCCTCATGGTCAGGAGCCTCGAACGCCAGAGCCGCCAAGGTGGAATCAGTCGGATTCATACCTTTCTGATTGAGCTCGCAGGCCACCAGACAGTCGTTTTGACGATAGGAACGGAATGCCGCCGGACTGCCCGGTTCAAAATAGTCCGCTGCGTATGGCTGCAGCCGGTGGCGGACAAGTTCGAAACCGGTTTCGCATTTCAGATAATCGATCACCTCGGCCAGCGGTGCGGCGGGCGGGCGGTCCGGATTGCCGGTCGGACTCTGTCCGGAATAAAAAAGCAGCAGCCGGTCCCGGGCGGCCAGCAACGCCTCCAGAAAAAGGTAGCGATCCTCGTCCGGACGGGAGCGGTCTCCGGGCAGATGAATGTCCATAAGATCGAAATCCAGCCTGAGATCGCGCCGCGGGAATTCTCCGTCATTGAGTCCTATAATCGCCACCACCCGGGCGGGGATGCTGCGCATCGGAACCAGCGAACAGAACGTCAGATTGCCGCGCAGAAATGGCTGGTTGGCCGGCGGTACCTGCAGGGCATTCTTCAGCCGGTCCCGGATTACCGCAGCCGGGATGTCGCCTCGAAATCCGGCACGCGCCGCAGCGGAACGCAGCTGATCCGACATTTTGCGCAGTTCCTGCAGTTCGCCGGCAAAGCGCTCGTTGTCGGCGAAGAGAAAGTCCATCGCAGAGTTGAGCAGATCGCACCACTCCGGAACCGGATGGGAGCGACGAAATTCCCGCCGGAAGAGAAAAATCCGGTTGACCAAATGAATGAAACGGCCCAGCAGTCCGGCCCGTTCGTTTTCCGAAACGCTGCCGGCCGGCGCCGGGGCGGGCAGGGGTGAGAGATCGTCTTCTTCAACGGCAAATCCCAGCATGAGTCGGTCAAGGCCCTCTCGCCAGGAAAACTCAGGATAGGCCACCCGGCAGAACTCCCGGCGGTTTTCGGCATCTTCACCCCAACGGATGCCGCCTGTCCGCAGAAAGCTCTCAATAACGGCTAGGTCGCGTTCTTCAAATCCGAATTTTGCGGCAATGGCCTCACAGCTGATCAACTCCAGCAGACGTTCAGCCTCGCAGCGGCTGTCGGCCAGTTGCAGCAGATCGAGCAGGGCGGTGGCGGCGCTGCTCAGGGCCTCCAGGCTGCGATCACTGATGGAAAATGCCCCGGCGAAAGGACTTGCTCCGAAAACCGAATCGATCAGCGGAGCATATAGGTTGATGTCCGGGGCCATTACGATAATGTCGCAGGGTTCGAGTCCGAGTTCCCGGGTCGCCAGCAGCAGCTGATCGCACAGCACTTCTACTTCCCGCCTGGGGCCGTGGCAGTTGTGCACACTCAGGCTGATATCGCCCGGTTCCGTCGGTGTGAGCGGCGAATCCGGTGCTGACCGGTCGGCCATGGTCAGGATGTCTTCCTGAAGCCGGGTCAGCATGGACCCGGCGGTCCCGGGCGGAACATAGGCGGCAAACTCTTCCTCGCCGGGCAGTCCGGTGCGGCCGACGACTTCGAGAGTGGCTTCAAAAAAATCCCGTCCCTGTCGTCCCAATTCCGCCAGCAGCGGATTGCCGCAATCGAAATCATCGCTGCCGGCAGTATCCGGTGCGGTTTCCAGGCGCTGAGCACGTTCCCGGGCTGAAAGCAGCCGACTCCAGTAGTCGGCACATGGGTTGAGATAGAACAAATACACGTCGATGATTTCGGACAGCTTCCGGAAAAACGCCAGATAACTGCGCGGCATGGTCCCGATGCCGAAAAGCGCCACATGATCGGGCAGGCCTCCGCGGTTGCAGCAGCGGGACGCATTGAGGGCACGGGCGAAATAGTATTCCCGGCCGTGCCCGTTTAGAGTTCGGTTGAGTTCAAGATAAAGCCGGCGCTGCCAGTCATCCCGGTCCTCCTCCTTAGTTCCGCCGGCCCAGGCGAGCAGCTTTTCGGGACGGTGCACCTGATAGCGGTCGAACAGCCCTGCAATGCGTTCAGAAAGCTGATAACATTTAAGCGCGGCGTGATCGGCGTCGGCATCAGTGAGGTATGGTTTCAATTCCGGATAGTTTCCGGCCCCGTTGCGGAGCAGTTCGTTGATGCTCCAGGTCATGACCTCGCGGGAAAAGAGTTCCCGGTCCCGGCGGAAGCCAGTTCTCTCGGATTCAGGCAGCAGTTCCGGCAGCGCGGCGTCGATGAAAGCGTCAAGAAAAGGAGTTTTAAGATTGGCGCAGATTCCGGCGTTTTCCCCGGCGGCCAGAAATTGCTGCAAATAAATGCCCATGCCGGCGGTCTGCACCACCACGATTTCTGGTGCAAAGGGGTCGCTGGAGCGTCCGCGGTAAACTTCGCGGTCAAAGCGTCCGGCAAGGGCATTCAGCTGATTGGAGGAAAAGAGCCGAAATCCCATATCGTTCCTTATCCGGTGGTCCGGGGTTATTTCCCGTTCTGCAATCCGGCCAGGGTTTCGGTCAGATCGGCAGCGTTTGTGAAGCGCCGGGCGTTCCATCCGTGGTCGCGGGCGGCGGCAATGAGGTCCTCCCGGTCATCGGTGTAAAGCAGCGGTACGCCGAATCGGCGTTCAAAGGCGGCGAACATGACCGGATCAGGTTTCAACGCCCCGGTTTCAAAACTGTAAACCCCGTCTGGAACGGCTTCCGCCGCCGGGAACATCATCCTGAATTCCCTGAGGTGAAACGTCGAAACGTCTGAAAAGAACACCGGCTGAATGCCCTGTGCGGGGAGTTTCCGCACCAGTTCCGGCATTCCCGGCATCGCCTCGACCAGAATTGCGGAAAAAGCCTCGCGCATGGCGGAGACGGTGGTTCCTGACGGACAGTGGCGGACGGCCCGGCGGATGAATTCATCTTCGCTGATCCGCCCGGTTTCAAATTCCAGCTCAATGGCAATCAGCCCGGCCGCTTCTTCCCGGCTGCGGAACCCCAGCGCCTTCAAAGCGCGTTCCGGCGCAATGCGAATGCAGACATTGCCGATGTCAAGAGCTAAGAATTCGGGCATTGGAGCCATAACGCAGCAGTCAATTATGTTTTGTGATTTACAATCTCGGCCGGCGGGTCTTTTCAACATCAGAAAACACTGGTATTTCCGGCACGGATCCGGCTTTTAACACCGCCGACGGAGCGTAAAATATCCCGGAAATCCAACAAAGTCAAGGCGAAAAATCAAAAATTCTTTTTTTAACTGCTGCTGTCGCTTGAAATCCCGGAAGTGATCGTGTATTTTAACTCCGCACTGCTGTATATACATGGTGTTGTTCATCCGGGACCGGGTCGCCCGGTTTTGCATTCGGAAACAAAGGGCGGTCAGGGCTGGAGTCCGGAAAGAGTTTTTATGGAAAGAAAAACATTCAGCAAAGTTCAGATTTACGTTCGCGACAGTTACGATCGGGCCGCCAAGCTTTTTGCCGGCGGTGACATTGATGGAGCCATCCGGTTGCTGGTGCAGGTCGTCCGGCTCAATCCGGAAGTGCCGATGCTGTACGAGCGGCTCCGGCAGTATGAAATCGCCAAATGCCGGATTCAGAACGGTCTGGTGAAATTTTTCTTTTTGCTGCTTTCGATCTTCAAACTGATTCCGATCAAAATTGTGGCGTTGTTCGATCCGGTGCGGGCGATGGGCATGTGTGAAGGTCCGCTGATGCACAACGTCGATAATCCGATGATTCTCAATGCGCTGGCCGGTGCGGCCGAGTCATGCGAGGCGCCGTGGGCGGCGGCGACGGCGTTGAATGTAATCCGGGAATTTCATCCCGGCAACACTGCCAACCTGCGGCGTTTGGCGACGGCGATGCAGGGCAACGGACAGGCGCGTGAAGCGCTGAAGATTCACCAGGTGCTGGCAAAGAACGCTCCCGGCGACCTCAATGTGCAGAATGATTTGCGCTCGGCGATGGCCTTGGCGAGCATTGAGCGCGGTCGCTGGGAAGAGGAGGGTGAAACGCAGAAAAAGGCGGCCGATGCGCAGGATGCGGTATTGCAGCAGATTCTGGAAGGAACCATCCATGATGCAGAACAGGCGCAGGTGGTGATTGACCGCTTCACCAGGGATCTTAAAACCAACGATTCCGTTGACATCCGGCGGAAGCTGGCCGATGCTTACATGGTTGCAGAGGACTATGAGTCGGCGCTTCGGGAGTACCGTCTGGTAGCCGAAAAGCTGGGGGTGCCCGATCCGGTTTTGGATAAACAGATTGAGAAAGCCTACGTGGCGCAGATTGACCAGGCGCTGGAGGAGCTGCGGCGCAATCCCTCGGCTTATGACAATGCCGAGGAGCAGGCATCTCAGCTTGCCGCCGAGCGTGACAGCTACCGGATGCGGCACGCTCTGAACCGGGCGCGAACCTTTCCGAACGACATGCAGATGCAGTTTGACCTGGCTGAACTTTATTTTGAGCGCGGTGGTATTGACGAAGCCAAAAATCTGTTTCATTCCATTGCTCAGAATCCCCAGAAGCGCCGGGCAAGCCTGGTGTATATCGGGCGGTGCGAATTGCTGTCCGGCAATCCCGAGGCGGCCATAGAGCCGATTGAATCGGCGCTCAAGGAAATGTTTCGCATGGACAAGTACAAGCGCGAAGCCTTATATTATCTGGGCACGGCATGCGAGGCTGTCGGGCGCAAGGAGCGGGCGCTGGAGTGTTACAGCCAAATTGTGGCGAGCATACCCGACTACCGTGACGTGCCGGCCCGCATGGCTGCGCTGACCGGAACTCCGGCGGCGGAAGCCGCGGCCGGGGATAACACGGAAGGCAAACAGGGATAGAAATAAATTTACTTTGAATATAATTTATTCAACCGAAAGGGTTTGAGCATGGATGATCTCGACAAAAACAAGCCGGCCGGAGCTGCCCCGGAAGCTGATTTCAGCGACGACACCCGGACTCGCAAAACCGTGCGTTTGCGTCCCAATATGAAGATGCACGAGCCGATCAACTTGGCTGGTGCGGCGGCGCCTGCCACACCTTTGGCGGATCCGATGGCCGGACGGGATACCGACACCGGCAATCTTGAAGTTCTCAACGACACCCAGACCCGGCGGACCGTCAAACTCAAACCGATTTCACCGCATCCGGTGGTGAGTCCGGCTGCGAAGCTGCAGATTGCGCCAGGGGCACCGGCGGCGCCGTCTGCTCCCGCAACCCCGGCGAGTCCGGCAGCTCCCGCGGCGGCG
>CASFVA010000073.1 GCA_949298075.1 uncultured Lentisphaeria bacterium | reverse complement strand
CGGAAAAATTGACAACGACCCTATTTCTGCGGCAGCTAATTATATCAACGCTGTAGACAAGGGGTTGTTGAAGATCATGTCCAAAATGGGAATTTCCACCCTGCGCAGTTACCGCTCGGCCCAGTTGTTCGAGGCGGTCGGGCTCGATCGCGCATTCGTGGAGGAATTCCTGCCGGGAACCGTCAGTCGGATCGGCGGCATCGGCGTGGATGACATTGCCCGCGAAGCGGTCGAGCGTGCCAGCATTTCCGACTCCGGTCCCCTGCCGGCAGGGGGACAATACCGCTATCTGCGCGGCGGAGAAAATCACCTCTGGACACCGCAATCCCTGGTGCTGTTCCGGCAGGCGGTCAGGGAGGGGGATTATGGTAAATTCAAGCAATTCAGTCATTTCATCGATGATCAGTCAAGCCACCTCTGCACACTGCGCGGACTGTTTGATTTTGTCCGGACGGATCCGGTGGCACTGGATGAAGTGGAAAGTGTCGATTCAATTGTAAAGCGCTTTATTTCCGGGGCCATGTCGCTGGGCTCGCTTTCACCGGAGGCGCACGAAACCATAGCCGAGGCGATGAATAAGCTCGGCGGCATGAGCAACTGCGGCGAAGGAGGCGAAAATCCGGAACGCTTCAACACCAATTACAACAGCGCTGTCAAGCAGGTTGCAAGCGGACGCTTCGGCGTCACCATCGATTACCTGCGTCACGCCGATGATTTACAGATCAAAATGGCCCAGGGAGCCAAGCCGGGAGAAGGCGGACAACTGCCGGGATATAAAGTGGATGATTTTGTGGCCGGGATACGTCATTCCACCGCGCACGTATCACTGATCTCCCCTCCTCCGCATCATGACATATATTCAATTGAAGACCTGGCCCAGCTTATCTATGATTTGCGCAACGCCAATTCCCGGGCCAGAATATCAGTCAAACTGGTCTCCGAAGTCGGCATCGGAACCGTGGCGGCTGGAGTAGCGAAGGCTCACGCCGACGTAATTCTTGTATCCGGCCACGATGGAGGCACCGGCGCCTCTCCGCTGACCAGCATAAAGCACGCCGGGCTGCCATGGGAACTGGGGCTGGCAGAAACCCAGCAGACGCTGGTTCTCAATCAATTACGGGATCGGGTCAAGCTTCAGGTTGACGGTCAGTTGAAAACCGGAAGAGATGTGGTGATCGCCGCGCTGCTCGGCGCTGAAGAGTTCGGCTTCGCCACCACGGTGCTGGTCTGTATCGGCTGCGTAATGACACGGCAGTGCCACCGCAACAACTGCCCGGTCGGCGTGGCAACGCAGAATCCTGACCTGCGGAAGCGTTTCTCCGGCAAACCGGAATATATTATAAACTTCATGCGTTTCATCGCGCAAGAGGTACGCGAACATTTGGCCCGGCTCGGTCTGCGCTCGCTGGATGAAGCTTGCGGACGCAGCGATCTGCTGACAGTCAGGCCTGCAATTGATTTCTACAAAACCGCCCATCTGGATTTCTCCGGAATATTGATGCCGGCCAGGGGCGACTTCGTCCGTTTCAATCCGGCGCGCGGAGCTTCCGGACTGGAAAATTTCGACCGCACGCATTTGCTGCCGAAGTTGAAGCTCGATGGTTCGCCGGAGACGTTACACTGCCGTCTGCACAACACCGACCGCACCGTCGGCACTGAACTTTCCGGACTTATTATCGATAAGTTCGGCGCCGGGGGGTTGGCGGCGGATACCGTAACCATCCATTGCCGCGGGGTTGCCG
>CASFVA010000072.1 GCA_949298075.1 uncultured Lentisphaeria bacterium | reverse complement strand
ATACGGTGGCGCAGGCGCTGATCTGAGTGTATATTATTAAGCCGGCCGGGGGTTGCCGTCCGGACCGGGACTGGCGGCGGAGCCGGGATTCCGGTTTTTCAAATGGGACACTCCGGCAGTTTCCGGCGCTTTCCGGGCAGCTGCGCGGTCAAATTGGCCAGAATGAGAAAATGAGCATTGAATTCACTCCCTACACTCCGGCCCGGCGTTATCTGCTGGAGATCGCCTACGACGGGTCGGCCTACTGCGGCTGGCAGATTCAGCCCCATTCCCCATCGGTGCAGGAGGTGCTGCAGACCCGGATGACCAAACTGTTCGACCGGCAGCCGATTCATCTGATCGGCGCCAGCCGCACTGACACCGGAGTGCATGCCCAGCGGTTCGCGGCGACATTTCTGACGCCGGAGCGTCCGGACATTCCGCCGGAACGGATATTCAAGGCGCTCAACCGTCAGCTGCCGCCCGACATCAAGATCCGGTCGATCCGTGAGGTGCCGCTGACGTTTCACGCCCGCTACGACGCCGTCGGCAAAGCCTACACCTACGTGCTCAATTCCGGCGAACTCTCCCCTTTTTCGGCCCGCTACTCGTGGAAACCGATTCACCGTCTGGATCCCGACCGGATCCGGGCGGCGGCGGCGGTGCTAACCGGTACGCATGATTACTCCAGTTTTGTGGTCGAGCGCGCCATGATCGACGACGCCGTGCGGACGATTTACCGCATTGAAGTCCGGGAAATCGGCAATTTCTGTACGCTGACCTTTGTCGGAAACGGCTTTCTCTACAAAATGATCCGCTGTCTCATGGGTACGCTTGAAGCTGCCGGCAGCGGGGCGCTGACTCCGGAACAGGTGGCGGCGATTCTGGCAGGCAAAGACCGTTCGCTTGCCCCCGATACCGCCCCCCCAAACGGACTCTTTCTCATGAAGGTGTTTTACGACGAAGCCGAGCGCAATGGCTACGAGCCGGAAGGATTGCCGTTTCTGCTGTGATCCGGCCGGTGGAATTTTATTCATATTTCAGCCGGTTTTATTCATATTCGTCCTGATTGCGTTCCCGGCGGAGCGCCTGTATCTTAATTGACAGTTGCCGACAGTCGGCGGGCGGCGCAATTATCCGGCATCCGGAGTTAAAAAGGAGGTCAACCATGCTGAGGCGGGAAGATATTGAGTGGTGTCAGTTTTACTGGTTTTCGACCGGAGCGGTTCAGCTGCCCCGGGTGTTGCTGATCGGCGACTCCATTGTGGCGGGCAGTCGAAGCGAGGTCGCCGATCGGCTCGCCGGAGAGGTTGCGGTGGCCGCCTTTTCCACATCGAAAATCGTGGGCGACCCGGCCATTTACCGGGAATTGGCGCTGGCGCTGGCCGATTATCCGATCGACCTGATCTATCTCAACAATGGACTGCACGGGCTGGACTGCGATGACGAGTTGTACCGTCGCGGGCTGGCGGATCTGGTCGACTTTCTGCGTATCAATGCGCCCCGGACCCGGCTGGTCTGGCGGAGTTCAACTCCGATTACCCGCCGGGATGATCCGGCTCACTTTGACGCCGGACTCAATGCCGTGGTGCAGCGGCGCAACCGGATTGCCGAAGCGGTGATGGCAGAGCGCGAGATTCCGGTCTACGATCTCTACAGCGTGGTGGCGGGACGTCCGGAGCTGTCGTCCGGAGACGGTTTCCATTACAACGCCGCAGGGGTGGCGGTCATCGCCGACCACACCGCCGCGGCGGTGCGTTGCGAACTGGGGCTGGCGCAGCGCCGCTGGCGGATTGGCGGATTGGAGACGGATTTCCCGGGCGTGATTTCCGACTGGCACGGTTTCCGGCGGCACGATTTCCGGATCGACGGTGTCCCGGCGGTGCTGGTGGAGCCCGGCGGTCCGGCGGCTGAGGGGCGCCCCTGGCTGTGGCGGGCGCGCTTTTTCGGCGCATTCCCCCAGGCTGATCTGGCATTGCTGCGCCGGGGCTGGCACGTGGCGCACATTCAGATCGACGAACTGTACGGTTCACCGCGGTCGATGTCGCGGATGGACAATTTGTACGACGTCCTGACCGCGCTGGGTCTGTCTCAGCGCTGCGCACTGGCCGGCTTCAGCCGCGGCGGACTGGACGCCTGGAACTGGACCGTCCGGCATCCGGAACGGGTGGCGGCGCTCTATCTGGACAACGCCGTCTGCGATTTCAAGAACTGGCCGGGGGATCTGGTCCGCGGGCGCCGCTTCCCCGAGGAGTGGTCCCATTGCCTGGAAGCCTGGAATTTTACCGAAGCCGAAGCGCTGGCCGCCCGGGTCAACCCGCTGGACAATGTCGAGCCGGTGGCGGCGGCCGGAGTTCCGTTGCTGCTGCTCTGTTCGGAGGCCGATGAAGTCGTGCTGCCGGAGGAAAACAGCTACCGGCTGGAACAGCGGTTCCGCGAACTCGGCGGCGAAGCCGTGACGATTCGCAAGCCCGGAGCCGGGCATCATCCGCATTCGCTGGAAAATCCGGAGCCGATCGTCGATTTTATCCTTAAACATCGCTGAACCGGTTTTTTCCGCGACCTCCTTGCATAAGGCCGCCGACGGAGTTATATTATAATTCAAATATGGTTTGAATTTTGAATTATGACAATATGCTGCGACGGTAGGTTCGCGGGAGGAGTCTCATGCTTGATGATATTGCCGAAGGTCTGGTTCCGCTGGTGACGAAGAGCGAGGAGCGGATCAAGTCCGCGATGGTGATGACTTCCGGTGCCGTCAGCGTCTATCCTGACTCGGTGCACAAACTCGGCAGTGCCGCGGTAATGATCGCCAGGGATGACTCCGGGCGTTTTCTGCTGATCGTCGCTGATTGCGAGGCGGCGCTGCCGGTCGGATTCAGCGGTCGGCGCCTGGAGCTGGCTGACGGCGGCGTGGCCCTTCAGGGTGCGCTCGACGCGGTCAATGCGGCGGCACTGCGGCGTCATTTCCCCTGGTGCGCCCCCCGCAGTCTGCGGCGTGAGCGCACCACGGTGGGCTGTGGCGACCGGCTGGGGCTGGCTTCGCGCGGGCACATTGCGGCGGCGCGGAAATTTCAGGTGAGTCCGGTACTGGCCCAGCAGTCGATGCGCGAGCTTTCCATGACCGGGCGCACCTTCCAGGGCGTGGTGGATGACGCGGTGTTCATGGTTTTTGAAAGCGACTACCGCGACGGTTTCGGCGCCGACGGAGACCACCTCAAGAAGATTGCCGATATTGATGTGGCGCTGGCCGCCGGCATGCCGATGATCACCCTTGATCTCTCCGAAGTCATGAATGCCGCCGCCGGCGACTGGGATGACGAACGGGTAGCGGCCGCGTTTGCAGAACTGCCGGCGGATGTGAGAAGCCGGATTGAAACGGACTATGCCGACCGGGAATTTGTGATCGGCGACGGCGTGGCGGTCCGGATTGATGCGGCGTCGGCCCGCCGGTGCGCGGTGATGTATCTGGAGGCGCTCGCGTTTGCCGGAGAAGTTTACCGGCACCTGGTGGAAAAGCGCGGGGACGAGTTCGATCTGGAGATTTCCATTGACGAGACCACCAGTCCCACCCTGCCGTCGCATCACCTTTTCATTGTGCGGGAACTGCGGCGTGCCGGAGTGGAATTTTCGTCGCTGGCGCCGCGGTTTGTCGGTGAGTTTCAGAAGGCGATCGACTACATCGGCGATCTGGGCGAGTTTGAGCGTCAGTTCAAACTTCATGCGGCGATTGCGAAGGCCTACGGAAATTACAAAGTGTCCGTGCATTCGGGCAGCGACAAGTTCGCCGTCTATCCGGTCATCGGCCGGGAGACCGGCGGATTTCTGCATCTCAAGACCGCCGGAACCAGCTGGCTGGTCGCAGTGGAGGTGATTGCCCGGCATGATCCGGAACTCTACCGCGAAATGCACCGCTGCGCGCTGGATAACTTTTCGGATATGCTAAAACTGTACCACATCACGGCCGATATCACGAAAATCCCGGCGCTCGACGCCTTGGCCGATGACGAACTGCCCGCCCTTATGGCCATGCCGGAAGCCCGGCAGCTGCTGCACATCACTTATGGTCCGATTCTGACCGGGGCGCTGCGGGAACGGTTTTTCCGGGCTCTGCACCGGTTTGAAAAAGAATACGACGCCGCGATTGAGGCGCATTTCGACAGGCACCTCGGACTGCTCGGCATTCCGGCGCGTTGATTTATAATTTAATCGCAACACGGTTTGAAAACAACAGAACAACAAGGAGAAAAAGATGTTCAATTTCATTGCCACGGCCGCGCCGGCCGCCGCCGGACAGGCCGCCGCCCAGACGGCCGCCTCTCAAAACGCTCCGAGCGGCGGGGGATTCATGAGTCTGCTTCCGATCATTATCATCTTTGCGGTGATGATTTTCTTCATGAGCCGTTCGCAGAAGAAGCAGCAGCGCAAGCGTGAAGAAATGCTTTCCCGCATTGCCAAGGGCACCAAAGTTCTCCTGGCCAGCGGCATTTACGGTGTCGTGGTCGAGGTCAAAGATGATGTGTTTGTGGTCGAAATCGCCGACAACGTCAAAATCCGCGTGGCCCGGGCCGGCATTGCCGACACGGTGCAGAGTGAAACGGCCGATGCCAAAAATCCGGATGCCGGGAGCAAAAAATAATCATGGAGCATAAGGCGCTTTTGTTGCGCACGATCGTCGTCGCGGTGGTGGTGGCGATATTTGCGTTTTCGATGTATCCGCTCCGCGAGCGCGACTACTATCAGGTTTTCCATGAGATGCTCAAGGATAAGTCTGATGCGCAGGCTGCGGAACTGGTGGAAACCGCCCGGGCGCTGCAGGCGGCTGATCCCGGACTCTATCAGTCGCAGGCGCTGCTCAAGGCGGCGGACGACCGCGGCGTCAACCTGGTGGCCAAGGTCAACGGCTCCGGGTTGCAGGACAACCGCGATGTCATGAGTCTGATCCGCAAGAACGCCTCAAGTTCAATCCGGCTCGGTCTGGACCTGGCCGGCGGAGTGGAATTCATTCTCCAGCTGGTGCCGGATCAGGAATTTCTGGATACGCTCAGCAGGGGTAAGTCCGGCGAGACCCGCGAGGAAATGCTTGAGCGCATGCGCAGCGAGTTCGACCGCTATCGGGATGTGGCGATCGAAACCTTGCGCAAACGTCTGGAGGGCCAGAAGATTTTCGAGGCGGAAATCGCTCCGTCCGGCAGCGACTATATTGCGCTGCGGGCGCCGATCGTCGCCAAGGATGAAAAACTCAAGCTGCTTGAACTCATCAAAATGAGCGCCAAGCTCAATTTCCGGCTGGTGGCTGAAAACAACGCCGAACTGGTGCGCGAATACCTCAGCGATCCCCACGGCTTTCAGACGCCGCCGGGCTACGAGCTGATGAGCACGAGCGAATTCCGTCCCGGACAGGCTCCGGAAGTGAGCTATTTCTTCGTATCGCGCCGGGTGGAAATGACCGGCAAGGGCATCACCCGGGCGATGGCGACCAAAAACGAATTCGGCCGGCGGGAAATCGTGCTTTCCTTCAACCGGCAGGGCGCTGAGGAGTTCGCCAATGTCACCCGTGACAACATCGGCCGGATGCTGGCGATTGTGCTGGACGGCAAGCTCTACTGCGCCCCCACCATCAATCAGGCGATCACCGGCGGACAGGCGCAGATCACCGGTGCGTTTTCCGAGGAGGAGGCCAAAAACATCGCCGACGCCCTGGTCAGCGGCAGTTTCCCCTTCCAGATCCGGGTCAACGCGGTGTTTGACACCGACCCGAAGCTGGGCGCCGACAATGTTGCCAACGGCATCTGGGTGGGATTGCTCTCCCTGGTCTGCGTGGCGATTTTCATGATCATCTATTACCGCCTGAGCGGATTGATTGCGGTGGTGGCGCTGTGGCTCAACGTGGTCCTGATTCTGGGCGCGATGGCGGCTTTTGACTGCACGCTGACGCTGCCGGGCATCGCCGGCATCGTGCTGACCATCGGCATGGCGGTGGACGCCAACGTGCTGGTGTACGAGCGGATCCGGGAGGAGCTGGAATCCGGCAAATCGCTGGTCAACTCGGTCAATCTCGGTTACGAACGGGCATTCTCGGCGGTGCTGGACTCCAACCTCACCACGCTGATCACCTCGATCATTCTGATGTATGTCGGTACCGGCGCGGTCAAGGGGTTTGCGGTGACGTTGAGCATCGGTATTCTGACCAGCCTGTTCACGGCCCTGTTTGTGACCCGGCTGATCTACGACTATCTGTTCCGCTATACCGGATTCAATCACATCTCATTTCTGCAGATTTTCCGGCACGCCAAATTCAACTTTGAGCGCATGTGGGGCAAGACCCTGGTGGTTTCCGGACTGCTGGTTCTGGGATCGCTTGCCGTGCTCTGCTGGCGCGGCGCAGGCGTGCTCGCGGTGGACTTCACCGGCGGTACGGTGGTGACGTTCAATTATGCCGAGGCGGTGCCCCAGCAGGCGATTGAAAGCGTGTTGAAGACGGCCGGATATTCCGAGCCGACCGTTACTTACAAATACAATGTGGCTTCCGGTGAGCGCAAAGTTGAAATTCTCATTCGCGGCGATCTCACCGGCGGCACGGCCGACAGTCCCAAGGACGCGTTGACCGCGCTGCTCAACCGCAGCTTCCCCGAAGCCCGGTTTGACGGCGGTCTGGAGAGCAGCGTGGGCGGCCTGATCGGCTGGGAATTCACCAAGGCGGCGCTGCTGGCCATTGCGCTGTCGTTTGTCGGCATCGGCGCTTACATCACCATGCGTTATGAATACACTTATGCCATGGCCAGTGTGGTGGCGCTGCTGCATGACATCATCGTGGTGATCGGAGTCTACCTGGCGATGGGGCGGACAATTTCGCTGACGGTGGTGGCGGCTCTGCTGACGGTGATCGGTTACTCGGTCAACGACAAGGTGGTGGTGTTTGACCGGATCCGGGAAAATGTGAGCCTGAACAAATTCAGCGATTTCGGCGATACGGTCAATTATTCGATCAATCAGACGCTGAGCCGGACCATTCTGACCGGCTGGACCACGTTCATCGTGGTGCTGCTGCTTTACCTGGGCGGCGGCGTGGCGATCAACGACTTTGTGTTGATCATGATGCTTGGAATCATCATCGGCACTTATTCGTCGATTTTCATTGCGGCTCCGCTGGTGTCGAGCTGGCGGCGGCGGGCCCACCGCCGGAGCGGTGCGGCTCCGGCCGCCGGTGCGGAAGGCCGGGGGTGATTCCGAAAGCGTGGCGGCGGAGCGCGATGGCTTTCGCCGCCGTTTTTTTCATAAACTATGTTTAATTCAGACTTGGAGCAACGATGCTGGGAAATTTCGGAGACATGATGAAACTGATGTCCAAAGCCAAGGACATTCAGGAGGGAATGAAAACTTTCAAGGCGGAACTGCCCGGAATGGAATTTTCCGCCACCGGAGCCGACGGCCGGGTGCGGGTGACGGTTTCCGGCGATCTGGTGGTGAAAAAGGTTGAGGTGACTGAGGCGGCGCTGGCTGACCGTGAGCAGCTGGAGACGGATCTGGCCTTCGCCTTCAACGCGGCGTCTTCCTCGGCGAAACTGGCTCTGCAGGAACGTCTCCGGGAACTGACCGGCGGCATCGGGCTGGATCTGCCGGGTTTGTTTTAACTTTTTCAATCTGGCTGAACAGGCGGCGGTGAACCATGCACACTCAGTATCCGGAAGCGGTGGAATCATTGATTGCCACGTTCAGACAGTTTCCCGGAGTGGGGCGCCGGGGCGCGGAACGCATGGTGCTGGCGCTGCTCGGCTGGGAGCCGGAACGCATAGACGAATTCGGACGTCTGCTGGTGGCTCTGCCCGGCCGCATCGGTCACTGTCCGGAGTGCGGTGCACTGGCGGAGGCGGGGCGGCGCTGCCAGATATGTTCCGACCCGTCACGGGATTCCGGGCTGCTCTGTGTGGTGGAAACCATGGCGCAGTTGTTTGCGGTTGAGTCCAGCGGTCACTATTCGGGGCGTTACCTGGTGCTGGGCGGACGGATCTCACCGCTGGAGGCCGAAACCGGAGACGGACTGAATCTCGCGACACTCAAGGCCCGGATTGATTCCGGCCGGGTGCGCGAGGTCATTCTTGCGCTGAGTTCCGATGTCGAGGGTCGGGCCACGGCGGTTTACCTGGCCGATCTGCTCCGGGATTCCCCGGTGCGGGTGACGCGTCCGGCCCTGGGACTGCCGGCCGGGGCCAACCTCTCCTACGTTGACGCCGCCACGATCGGGGCGGCATTCAGCGGACGGAGTGAACTGGATTGATTTTAATCCGGATTGGAGTGACACTGGTGGCTGGAACCTCAAGTTATGTCGGTGAAATCACCCCCGGACAGGCGGCGGAGCTTCGGGACTGGATGGAACGCCGGGGCTGGAAATTCTCGGGCGCCCCTTATGCCCGGTACCGGGCGCAGGGGGACGGCGTCTGTGTAACGGTGTACAACAGCGGCAAGCTGGTGGCGCAGGGGCGGGGGGTTGCGGATTTTGTGAGCTTCACGCTGGAGCCGGAAATACTGCACACCTTTTCTTTCGGTCTGGAGCCATCCGGAGTCGCGGTGTCCGAACCGGTGACTCCCCATGGCGGCATTGATGAAAGCGGCAAGGGCGATTTTTTCGGGCCGCTGGTGATTGCGGGCGTTTGCGTCAACGCGGTTACGGGGGCCGGATTGCGCGAGCTTGGCGTGTGCGATTCCAAATTGATCGGCAGTTCGGCTCGCATCCGGACGCTGGCGGAGCAGATCCGGCGGCAGGTCGACGGAGCCTGGAGCGTGGTGACGCTGATGCCGGAAACCTACAACCGCCTGTACGCCGGTTTCGGCAATCTGAACCGCCTGCTGGCGTGGGGGCACGCCCGGACCATTGAAAACCTGCTGGAAAAGGTTCCGGAATGTCCCCGGATGCTGTCGGACAAGTTTGCCCACGAGTCGCTGATCCGGCGGGCATTGCTGACCCGGGGCCGCGGCGTGGTGCTGGAACAGCGGGTCAGAGCCGAAAGCGATGTCGCCGTGGCGGCGGCCAGCATTCTGGCCCGCGATGGTTTTCTGAACGGCATGGCGCGTCTGGCGGCGGAGTTCGCAATGGAGCTGCCCCGGGGGGCGGGGCCCCGGGTCAGGACGGCTGGAGCGGCGGTGCTGGCCGGTTTCGGCCGGGAGGCGTTCCGACGCTGTGCCAAACTTCACTTTAAAACCTATGCCGAGTTGTGCGGCGGGTGAGTTTTGTTCCGGAGAAGGATAGTCATGAAAAAACCGTTTTTTGAAGCATCGCTGTATTCGATCCGCAACCGTTCCGGTTTCGGAGCCGATATCACCGACCTCGGCGGGGCGGTGGTGAGTCTGCTGGTTCCGGACCGCGGAGGGCGCCTGATTGACGTGGCGCTGGGGTGGCGTGATCCGGCTGAATATCTGAACAATCCGGGATGTCTCGGCGAGCTGGTCGGCCGGGTCGCCAACCGGATCGGCGGTGCGAGGTTCACGCTTGACGGCGTTGAATACCGACTTCGCCCCAATGAAAACGGCAATCTGCTGCACGGCGGCATGGTCTGGTTCCGGCGCTTCTGGCGGGCGGAGCTGGTTGATGCGGCGACGCTGCGGCTGCACCTGACCAGTCCGGATGGGGAGTACGGCTTCCCCGGCCGGGTCGAAGTCACGGTCACTTACCGCGTTACTGACGACAACTGTTTCGAGATTGATTATCTGGCCGAACCCGATCGTCCGACGCTGATCAACCTCACCAATCACACCTACTTCAACCTCAACGGCGAGGCGACGGCCGACACGGCCGATCATCAGGTGATTTCCCGGGCCCGCCGGATTACGGCGGTGGATTCCGATCTGATTCCGACCGGTGAAGTCCGCTCGACCGCCGGCACGCCCTACGATTTGAGCTGCTGGCGGAGCCTTTCCGAACTTCGGAATGCGCTTCCGCGCGGCTATGACTGCAATGTGGTGGTAGGCGATGAGGATGAGACCTTCAAACCCGATGTCATCACGGTCAGATCGCCCCGGACCGGAATTGTGCTGTCAGTTTCGACCACGGCTCCCGGTGTGCAGTTTTACATGGGCGGCATGATGATTGATCCGCCGCAGGGCAAGGCAGGCGCTTACGGACCCTATGCCGGGTTCTGTCTGGAGACCCAGCACTGGCCGGACGCTCCCCACCACGCCGGTTTTCCGAGTATCCGGTTTACGCCGGAGCATCCCTACCGGCAGCGCAGTGTCTATCGCTTCGGTATTGAGCAGTAGAAGGAGGGGCGATGGCGGTTGAAGTCGAACGTAAATTTCTGGTGAGGTCGGCGGACTGGCGGGCTCAGGCTTCGCCGCCGCAGCGGCTGATCCAGGGATATTTGCCGACGGCGCCCGGCGGCGGGGTCACCATGCGGATCCGGGTGGCCGGCGAGACCGGGTTCATCACGCTCAAGGGGCGTCCGACGGGAGTGTCGCGCAGTGAGTTCGAATATGAGATCCCGCTGGCGGACGCTTTGGCCATGTTGTCGGAGTTCTGCGCGGCGCGCCGGGTGGAAAAACTCCGCTATCTGGTGCCGGCTTCCGGGGGGTTGTGTTGGGAGGTCGACGAATATCTCGGCCGCAACTCGGGGTTGTTCACGGCGGAAATTGAGCTGCCGGCTCCGGATTGTCCGTTTGAACGCCCCGGCTGGCTGGGCCGGGAGGTGTCAGGCGACGTGCGTTTCACCAACGGCGCCCTGAGTCGCTGCCCCTGGTGCGCCTGGCCGGAGAAACCGCCGACGGAGTGAAGCCATGCCGCAGGAATCTCTGTTTGAACGAGAAGTGCCGCGTCCGCTGGCCGACCGCATGCGTCCGGAGTCGATCGACCGGATTGTCGGACAGGATCATCTGCTGGGTGAGGGTGCTCCGCTGCGGCGGATGATCGACAACCGGCGTCTGTCAAGTTTCATCTTATGGGGACCGCCGGGGTGCGGCAAGACGACGCTGGCCCGGATTCTGGCCAACGACAGCAAGCTTCATTTTGTCGCCTTGTCGGCGGTGTTCTCCGGAGTGGCCGACTTGCGCAAGGCCTTTGCCGAGGCGGAAAAACGGCGCAGTTACGGTGAAGGCACCCTGCTGTTCATCGACGAAATCCACCGCTTCAACCGGGCTCAGCAGGATGGTTTTCTGCCCTATGTTGAAAACGGCACCGTGGTACTGGTCGGTGCGACGACGGAAAATCCCTCCTTTGAGCTCAACAGTGCGCTGTTGAGCCGCTGCAAAGTTTATACGATGAATCCGCTGGACGAGGCGGCGCTGGAAAAACTGATCAGCCGGGCGGAGGAGCTGGTCGGACGTTCTCTGCCGGTGGATGCCGCCGCCCGGCGCACCCTGATCGATCTGGCCGACGGCGACGGGCGTTACTTCATCAATTTGCTGGAGAGCGTGTACGACCTGGCCCGTCCGGATGAAATCCTTGATCCGGATAAACTTCTGAAAATCGTTCAACAGCGTGCTCCGATTTACGACAAGGACCGGGAGGGGCATTACAATCTCATCAGCGCCCTGCACAAATCCCTGCGCGGTTCCGATACCGACGCCGCGCTCTACTGGTTGGCCCGGATGCTGGCCGGCGGCGAGGATCCGGTGTATCTGCTGCGGCGGCTGACCCGGTTCGCCTCCGAGGACGTCGGTCTGGCGGATCCTTACGCGCTCATGATGGCTGCGGCGGCCTGGGATTCCTACGAGCGGCTGGGTTCTCCTGAGGGCGAACTGGCGATTGCCGAGCTGGTGATTTATCTCGGGACTGCGCCGAAATCCAACGCGGCCTACACTGCGTTCGGAGCGGCGGGCCGGGCCGCCCGGGAATACAGTTCGCTGACGCCGCCGGCGCATATTCTCAACGCTCCGACCAGATTGATGAAAGAGCTGGGCTACGGGGAGGGTTACAGTTACGACCATGATACGCCGGAAGGCTTTTCGGGACAGAACTATTTTCCTGAGAAAATGCCGCGGCGGCGCTTTTACCATCCGGTCGAACGGGGATTTGAACGCGAGCTAATCAAACGTCTGGCTTATTGGGAGCGGCTCCGGGAAGAGAAAAATAAGTCACAATAGAGCGGGCGCAGCTTGATTTTTCGGTCGCGGCGGTGTATTAATAGTAGATGTGTGAAAACATGGTTTGGGCTCCCCCGGCGGGGGCGGAGATATGAAAGGTGATGACGGTGGCGAAACAAAGTGATTCCCAGACGGCGGTGGACAACGCCGCGCTGAACATCCGGCTGGCGGTGATCGGCGGGGTGTTGGCTCTGGCATTGCTGGCTGTGGCGGCGGTGATGGCGGCATTGCGTGGCGGAGATCTTTTCAATCTGGCGACGGTGCCCTTTGCTCTGGCGCTGTTGTTTGCGCTGGCGGCGCTGATTTACGGCATGTTGTCGAAGTCGGCGGCCCTGGAGGACGAGGAAAAGGCGCTGCTGGCCAAACGCAGCGAGGCCCGGGCGCTGAATGTCGAAGAGGATGTCCGGTTCACCGCCGGCCGTTCATTTGCCAATTACCGGTTCTACGCGCCGTACGTGCTGGCGTTGCTGGGCGCGGGGCTGCTGGGCATGATGCTGTACGGCATTGACCGCTCCTGGGCTGCCCGTGAGGCGGCGGAAATGAGCGGCAATCCGGTGCATTCGGCACTGGTTGCGGCGGTAATGTTGCTGGTTGCGGTGTTTTCCGGGGCGTTTTTTGTCGGCCAGTCGCGGCTGCCGGCGTTTCGGTGGCTGCGGCCGGTTGGAGCGTGGTTGATTGCCGGCGGCGGAGTGCTGGCATTGGCGGCGGGCACCGCCGTGGCCTATCACAACAATCTGACCAGCCTGGATCAGACGATCGGCCGGGTGGTGTTCTGGATATTGGCCGTGCTCGGGTGCGAGCTGGTGGTGAGTTTTGTCATTGAGTTCTACCGCCCCCGGAGCGTTCAGGAAACGCGCCCGGTGTATGAGAGCCGGCTGCTGGCGCTCTTCACCGAACCGGGCGGCGTGATGCGCAACGTGGCGCTTGCTTTGGACTATCAGTTCGGATTCAAGGTTTCGGGAACCTGGCTGTATGGTTTCATTGAACGTTCTTTTGTGCCGGTGCTGCTGGTGTGGCTGGTCATGCTGTGGGGATTCACGGCGGTGCACGAGGTCGGTCCCAGCGAGGTCGGCGTCAAGGAGGTGCTGGGGCGGGTGGTGGCCCGCGACCTCAAACCGGGAATTTACTGGACCCTGCCTTATCCCTTCGGCAAGGTTCGCACTTTCAGCTGCACGGAGCTGCGCAGCATCGTGATCGGCGAGAACCACAGCGGCGACAGTGATGCCGCTGAGCCGGCCGACGACGGTCACGGTCATGAGGCGCCGCCGCCGCAGGTGACCAAGCTCAAGCCGGTGGTGCTGTGGACCGAGGCGCATGGTGCCACGGACGAGAATTTTATTGTGGCGGTTCCGCTGGAGCCCGGGCAGAAGGGGGCGGCTGCCGAGGCGGCATCGATTTCGTTTCTGCGGACGTCGATTCCGATTTTTTACCGGATCCGTCCGGAAGGGCTGATGAAATGGGCTTATGAGAATGCCGATCCCCAGAAGACGCTGCGCCGCCTGGGTGAAGAGGCGGCCACGGAATATTTTGCGAGCGCCTCCATGACCGAGGTGATGTCGACGCACCGGGCGGAGGCCGAGGCGGCGATTCTCAAACACATTCAGGAACTGGCCGATGCCTACGACCTGGGGGTGGAAATCGTGGCGGTGACGATTCTTGACGCGCATCCGCCGGCGGAAAACGTGGCCCCCGCCTACCAGGAGGTCATCGGGGCGATGGAGGAAAAAGAGACGCTGATCCTGTCGGCCCGGACCTATGCGGCATCTTCGGGGCCGGCGACGGCGGCTGAGGCGCTGTCGATAGTTTCCGGGGCCGAGGCCTACGAATACAGTACCCGGGTGGTGGCGGGGGCCGAGGCCAAGCGCTTCGCCAGTCAGATGGAGTCCTATAAGGCGATGCCGGAAATGTTCCGGTTGCGCTGGTTCCTGGATTTCCTGGAAAAGGACGCCGCCGGAATCCGCAAATATGTGGTTTCCAAATCCCTGCGCGATGCGGTTTACGAGATTGACTTCAAATCCAAGGAGCGGCTTGATTTGATCGATACCGACATTACCAAGCTCTCAGATAAATAAATTAAAAGCGAAAATAAACTCATTCACGGAGGAAAACAATATGGCGGAAGGCAATCTCTTCAAACACTGGCCGACCATGCTGCTCGGCATCGCGGTGGCGGCGATACTGCTGGTTGCGGTATTTTCATATCAGCTCAACCAGACCGAACAGGCGGTGGTGACCACGTTCGGCAGCCCGGAGGCGGTGGTGGAGCCCGGACTTCATTTCCGGTGGCCGTTCCCGTTCCAGCGGATTTACCGCTTCGACAAGCGGATCCGGTGTTTTGACGGCAGTTCGGGGAAATTGGAGGAAACTTCCACCAGCGATCAGCACAACATTCTGGTCGGTATTTTTGTGAACTACCGCATCAGGGATGTCAAAACGTTTTTTGTGTCGCTGGAAAATCTGACCAACGCCGAGGACAAGCTCAATTCGCTTATGCGCGGAGCCAAGAATGCCGCATTCGGACGTTACCGGTTCAACCAGATTGTCAACACCGATCCCAAAAACATGTGCCTGGACGAGATCGCCGCCGCCATCAGGGAGGAACTGGTGCGCCAGACGGCCGCCAACGGCATTGAGATTGTTTCCGTGGGCATCAACTCGCTCAACGTGCCCCAGAGCATCAGTGAGAAGGTTTTCGACCGGATGATTCAGGAACGCAAGCGCATTGCCGGCCGTTACCTGGCCGAGGGCGAAAGCGAGGCGCGCCGGATCCGGATCGAAGCCGACCGGGATCGCACGATCAAGCTGGCCGACGCTGAAGCCAAGGCCAAGGAGATCCGGGCTGCCGGCGACGCCGAGGCGGCGAAGTATTATGCGGTGTTCAAGCAGAATCCGGAACTGGCCAAGTTCCTGCGCAAGCTGGATGCGCTCCGGGCGGTGATGCGTGACCGGACCACCCTGGTGATCGACACCGATACGGCTCCTTTCAACCTGCTCAACCCCGGCGCAGAAAATCCCGTGAAATGAGGTGAGCGCATATATGGAAAGCAAAAGCGTTATCAACCGCGGCGAATTTGACCGTTCCGGACGTTACGACGCCGGCCTGAAGTCGCTGGTCCGCAGTTTGCAGTATGCGTTTGCGCTGCTGCTGCTGGCGATCGTGGCCATGCTGATTTACTTCTTCACCTGGGGCGGATACTTTTCGGTGGAGCCGCAGCAGGCGGTGATTGTCATGCGTTTCGGTCGGATTCAGCAGCATTTCACCTCGGGCGGACACTGGTTTCTGCCGTATCCGGTCAACCAGTTCATTCGGGTGCAGACCAGCCAGCAGTTCATGGACATTGATTTTACGGCGGCGCCGAGCCTGCGGGACGAGACGGCTGCCAATCTCACGCCGGGCAACGACCGCTATCTGCTGACCGGCGATGCCAACATCGTGCATTCTTCATGGAAAATCGCCTATCACGTGGCCAATCCGGTTCGCTATTACGAGACGCTGGCCACGCCGCTGCAGCCGGTGGACAACGGCCGCATTGTCGCGGATGATGAAGTGGTGGACGCTGACGGCTTCAAAGGCGGGCGCGGTCCCCAGACGCTGTTGCGCAATCTTTTCTGTCAGGCGGTGATTGCGGTGACGGCCCAGGCGAATTGCGATTCGATACTGACCTCCGGCATCGGTGCCTACCGGGAAGAGGTGCAGCGGGAATTCACCGCGCTGGTGACTGCTGCCGACTGCGGTCTGGCGGTGGATGATGTCACGTTGAACCGGGTCTTCCCGCCGGGGCGGACCAAGTCGGCTTTTGACGAAGTCACTGCGGCCGGCAACACCTCCTCGGTTCAGCGGAGCCAGGCCCAGGCCTACCGGGTGAAAGTTGAGAACGACACGGTGGCCAAGACCACGGAAATTCTGGCCATGGCGGAAGCCTACAGCAAGCAGCAGGTGGCGGAAATCAAGGCCGAGAGCAGTTACTTCGTCAGCATTTTCAACGAATGCCGCACGGATCCGGGGCCGGTGCTGATGGCGCTTTACACCTCGGCGCTGTCGGAGGCGCTGAAAGGTCCGGAACACGACAAATTCATTCTCGGGGCCGGGGATAACGGCAGGAAGCAGCTCCGGATGCTGCTCAATCCGGATCCCCGCAAAAGCATTGAGGCGACGCCCGACGCCGAAAGCAAGGAGCAGAACTGACCATGGCGGAAATCATCGATACCAATTCCGGCGGCGCGGCCGCTCCCTCCTGTGCGTGCGGGCATGACCACCACCATCATCATTCCGATGGGGAACACCGGCACTCCGGCGGACACCGTCCTGCCCCGAATGGGGGCTGCATCTGCGGGCACGATCACCGGACCGAGGGCGGAGTCGGACACGACCGGTCGATGGGCAAGATGATGTTCGCCCTTCTGGGCGGCATTTTGACCCTCAACTCGTTTTTGCTGAGCTGGCTGCTGCCGCAGCAGGCGTTTGCTGCCGACATGAGTGCGCTTTTCGGCGCGGCGATTCTGGCGCTGCCGATTGTCATCACCGCGGTGCGCGACCTGGTCAACGGCAAAGTCTACATGAACGAACTGGTGGCGCTGGCGATTCTGGCGGCGCTGGCAAGTGCTAATTTCCGGACAGCCGGTGTCATTGCGTTCTTTCTGCTGATTACGATCATCATCGAGACGCGGACCGCCAGCGGTGCGCAGCGGTCGATTGAGGAGCTGATCAAACTGACGCCAAACACGGCGCGGCGGTTGACGGAAAACGGCGGAGAGGCGGAAGTTCAGGTGACCGAACTGGCGGTCGGTGATCGGATCCGGGTGCGTCCCGGCGAGAATTTCCCGGTGGACGCCCGGATTGTCGCCGGCGAAAGCACGGTGAATCAGGCCTCGATCACCGGCGAGTCGCTTCCGGTGGAAAAGGCTGTGGGCGATGATGTTTTTGCCGGTACTCAGAACCTGACCGGACTGGTTGACCTCGAGGTTACCCACGTCGGCGCGGATACCACGCTCGGCAAAGTCAAGGACATGATTCTGCAGGCGGAGTCAAGCCGGACGCCGGTAGTGCGCATCATCGACCGTTATGCGGGTTATTACACGCCGACGGTGCTGATGGTGGCGGCGGTGACCTGGTGGTTCACCAACAACATGAGTTCGGTGATTGCGTTTCTGGTGATCGCCTGTCCCTGTGCGGTGGTGCTGGCCACGCCGACTGCGGTGGTGGCGGCAGTGGCGGCGGCGGCGCGTCTGGGGATTTTCATTAAAAACGTGAGCCATTTGGAACTGGCTTCGCGGGTCAGCGCGTTTGTGTTCGACAAGACCGGAACGCTTACCGACGGTATTTTATCGGTGGTGAAACTGCATCCCTTTGATGGAATCACTCCGGCTCAGTTGCTCAAGACCGCCGGCTCGGTGGAGCGCTACAGCAACCATCCGACTGCGGTGGCAATCTGCAAGCTGGCCAATGAGGCCGGACTGGCTCTGGATGAGGCGCAGAACTTCAGCGAGGCTCCGGGCAAGGGGGTCAGCGCCGCTTTGGCCGAGGGCGCCTGTCTGGTCGGTCGCGCCAACTGGATGGAAGAGCAGGAGGTGGCGCTGCCTGAACACGACATGTCGGAATCCGAGGGTATGAGCGTGGTATATGTGGCGTTGAACGGCCGGGTGCTGGGCTGGATCGGTTTCCGGGACAAATTGCGTCGCGAGGCGCCGACGCTGATCGGCGATTTGCGCAAACTCGGCGTGCGTTATTGTGCCATGGTGACCGGCGACCGGCAGTCGGTGGCTGAATCGGTGGCCGAGCAGCTGCAGATTGATGAATTCCGGAGTGAGTGCCTGCCCGAGGGCAAGGTGGAATTCGTGGAGAAGATCAAGCGCAACAGCGTGGTGGCCGTGGTGGGCGACGGTGTCAACGACGCCCCGGCGCTGGCGGCTGGAGATTTGGGTATTGCGATGGGGGCGATCGGCAGCGACGTGGCGATCAACAGTGCCTCGGTGGCATTGATGACCAACGATTTGAGACGGATTGCCATGCTGGTTTATCTGTCGCGGAAATCGCAGCTGATCATCAACCAGAATTTGCTGTTCGGCATGTTGTTTGTGTTTGGCGGCATGATTCTGTCGGTGGTTGGTCTGATGACGCCGGTCTGGGCGGCAGTGCTGCATGCCGGCAGTACGCTGATCATCATCTTCAACAGTGCGCGCCTGGTGCGTACCGGGGAAGAACTGACGCTGGAAAACCGCGCCGGCGAGGCGGAATAAATTCGACAGGGTGCAGATTATGCCAACTGATGTGGAACCGGTGGTGAGCGCGGTAGGACTCACCAAGGAATTTCGGGATTTCTGGTGTCGTCCCAAGGCCAAGGCGGTGAATGACATTGATTTTGAGATCCGTCCCGGCGAGGTGGTGGGGCTGCTGGGGCCCAATGGATCAGGCAAATCCACCACTGTCAAGCTGATTCTCGGCCTGCTGTATCCGACCGGGGGACGGCTGTCGGTGTTCGGCCGGTCGCCGCGGGCGGTGGAGACCAAGCGCGAGATCGGTTACCTGCCTGAGGATTCTTATCTTTACAAGTATCTGACCGCAGAGGAAACGCTGGACTTTTTCGGTTCGTTGTTCAACCTTTCGGCGGCGGACCGGCGGGAACGGATTTCGCAGTTGCTGGATATGGTTGGCATGGCGCATGCGCGCCGGCGGCGGGTCGGTGAGTTTTCCAAGGGCATGGCACGGCGGATCGGCCTGGCGCAGGCGATGATCAATGATCCGGCCTTTCTGATTCTTGACGAGCCGACCAGCGGGCTTGACCCTCTGGGGTGCAAGGAGGTCAAAGATCTGATCCTGACTCTCAAGCGGCGCGGCAAAACCGTGCTGATTACCAGCCATCTGCTCAGCGACGTCGAAGACGTTTGCGACCGGGTGATTATTCTTTACGGCGGTAAAATCCGGGCGGCGGGCAGTTTGGACGAGCTGCTGACGGTCAGTTCTGAGAACCGTATTCTGACTCCGGCGCTGCCGCCGGCAGTCATGCAGCGGCTGCTGGAGCTGTTGCGCGGAGCGCTGGATGGAGAACATTTCCGGGTGGACCATCCGCGCCGGACCCTGGAGGAGTTTTTCCTGGACGTGATTGCGAAAGCCCGGAGCGAAAGCGTGGAAACCTCCGGTGTGGTCGGCGGCGGCGCCATTGCCGACTACCTGGCCAATCCCGGGGAGGCATTGCTGGAAAAATTGACCGTCGAGGCCGCTCCGGCGCCTGAAGCTGCCCCGGCCGCCCCGGCGTCTGAACCGGCCACGGCAGCGGTCGAAACGGCGCCGGCGGAAGTTGAGCGTAAATTGGAAAAACTGACTTCCCCGTCGGTTCCGGCCGCTCCGCCGGCCGCGGCCAAGGTGGATCCCGCCGCCAGCCTCGAGGCGGCCGACAACAAGCTCAAAGACCTGCTGGGCGATTTGGACGGACGTAAATGAAACCGTTTCTGGCGATAGTGAAACTGACCTTTCGCCATGCGTTGAGGTCGCATGTTTTCCAGCTGCTGCTGGCGTTGCTGGTGCTGGCCGTGGTGTTCATTCCCGGCACTGTCGGCGCGGGGACAGCGGCGGACTTCATCCGGATTTCACTTTTCTACAGTCTGGGGACTCTGACTTTCATTCTGTCGCTCTCCTCAATGTGGCTGGGGTGTTACGCCATGACTCACGACGTGGAAAGCTACCAGCTGCATCTGGTGGTGACCAAGCCGGTGTCGCGGGTGACGGTGTGGATGGGCAAGTGGATCGGAGTGACGCTGGTGAATCTGCTGCTGCTGCTGCTGGCGGCGGCGGCGATTTACGGCATCGTGCTGTACCGTTTCGGCAAGGGCGATTTTCCGGAGGAAGAGCGTACCCGGATTCGCAACGAAGTGCTGGTCGGACGCCGGGTTTTTCTGCCGCGGCGGGCGGATCTGGGACAGATGGCCAGGGAAATCGTCCGGACCCGTTCGGCCCGTTTGAAAGAGAGCGGACGTGAAGTCGACCTTTCCCCGGCCAATCAGGAACGTCTGCTCCGGGATGCCGCCAAGGAGGCCTATTCCACAGAGGCCGAGGTGCGGGCCGGCGCCCGTCGGGAATGGGTATTTGAAAACCTCCCCGAGTCAGTGGCGGGTCAGCCGATGTATTTCCGCTATCGGCCATACGTGGATAAGATCGCCACTTCGGATCAGCGCATGACCCGGATCTGGTGGATGGCCGGGGTGCCGCGGTTGAAGAATTTCAAGACAGATGGAGTTTCCACCGATGAGAAAGCCGGTTTTGAAGTCTACATGCTGCCGATTTCGGATGCTCCCGATCAGGTCATGTCCGGAGAGTTTCACGAAAAGCTGCTGTTGCCGGAGTGGAAGCTGCTGACGCCTGACCGCAAAGTTTATATCGGGCTGGTCAATTTTGATTATTCGAAAAGTTCCCAGTTCTATCAGGTGGCGGACGGCCCCAAGTTGTTGATCCGGGTGACCTCGTTCGGGGAAAATTATTTCCGGGCGGTGCTGGTAATCGCCCTGGGCTTGCTGATTGTTGCCGGATTCGGATGTACTTTCGGCGGCTTTCTGTCGTTGCCCACCGCGGTGTTTGTGGTGGCCAGTTACATTCTGTTCGGCAGCTTTTCGCTGTTCATGGTGGGGCAGAGCTACATCAAAGGCGCGAGCGCCGAACTCGGGTTGCTGCTGGCCAAGGGACTGCTGCTGATTGTGGTGCCGCTGCAGGCCTTCGACGTCACTGATTTGGTGTCCAACGGCGAGCTGGTGGAGTGGAGCCGGCTGGGCGGACTGGTCTGGTCATACCTTATTTTGCGGGCGGTGCCGCTGTTCATTATCGGAATTCTGCTGTACCGGCGGCGGGAACTGGGGCTGGTGATTAGAAAATGAACCGATTTCGCAGTATTTTTCTCTACCTGGTGCTGATTCTGGTTTCGCTCGGTTTGCTGGCCGGCATCCGGGGGGTGGAGCGCTCTCTGGACGACCAGGTGGCTGAGCACCGGCTGCGTTTCACCGGTGAAATCCGGAATGCGCCGCCGATGGTCATTTTCACCACGGTGGCGATTGGCAGCTTCCGGGGGCTGGTGGCCGACCTGCTCTGGCTGCGGGCCAGTGCGCTGCAGGAGAAACGCAATTTCTTTGAAATGGTGCAGCTGGCGCGCTGGATTGTCGATTTGCAGCCCAACTTTGCCGGAGCGATCCGCTACCTGGCCTGGAACATGGCCTACAACATATCAGTCACCTGTTCCAATTTTGCGGACCGCTGGCGCTGGGTGAACGAGGGGATCCGGCTGCTGCGGGATCAGGCTCTGCTGTACAACCCGGAGGATACCGAACTCTATACCGAACTGGCCTGGATCTATCATCACAAAATCGGCAACATCATGGATGATGCCAACCTGTACTACAAGAACCGCATTGCGCTGGAAGTGATGAATATCGTTGGCACGCGTCCTGACTGGCCGGCGCTGGCGGCGGCTCCGGCCGACGAGGAGGAGTTCCGGACGGTCTACGGACCGGATCATCCGCTGTGGGTGGCGCTGAACCGGGCGGGATATGTCGATTACACGGCATTCTACCGTGGGGTGATGAGTTCGATTCCACCGACACTGCCGCCGGCGGTGGTGGCGGAGTTGCGCGGAGACCGCGAGCTGGAACAGCAGCTGACCAACTACTTCCGGGCGTTGCGTCTGAGAGAGATCCTGAAACTGGATCCCCGCGAGGTGGTGAAAATCAATCAGAAATACGGCGAGCTGGACTGGAGAATTCCGGATTCGTTTGCGATCTACTGGGCGACGCGCGGCATGGCGGTGGCCAAGGACGGCATGCACATCGAATGCGATCGGATCATCACCCAGGCGCTGCACAGCAGTTTCAGGTTCGGCCGGCTGCTGATGATCGACGAGAAGAATTTTGAAAGTGTTCAGATTGTGCCTAATCTGGCGCTGGTGGATGCCGTCTACGAAACATTTTCCGAAAAGCAGATCGTATACGACGGGGCGGATTCGCTCTACTCCTCGTTCCGGGGGGCGCGGATCAATTTCATGAAAGAAGCTGTGACGATTCTTTACAATTACGGGCATTTCAAGAAAGCGGAAGAGTATTTCCAGAAACTGGTCAAGGAGGATGGACCGCAAAAGGAGGGTAATCTTGAGAACTTTGTGATGGAGCAATGGGCCGAGGGCGTCCGGGACGCCGAGGTCCGCAAAGCGAGCGAGGTCATCAGCGGACTGATTTTCCGCGGCATCAATTATCTGGTGTACAATGATCCCGACGCCGCCGTGGCTTCGGAGCGCATTGCGCGGTACGTTTACCGCAGTTACGCTTCGTACCGCGGCACCGAGAAACGGGTTCAGCTCCCGCCCTACAACGAGATGAAGCGGGCAGTGGTTGAACGTTGTTTGAATACATTCCCGCCGGAACTGGCGGCGATCCTGAAAGCCCGGATTGCCGCAGAGCAGGCGGAAAGCAGGGAGGCGGTAGCCGACCCCGCCGCGGAGACGGCGGCACCGGCGGCGCCCAATCGAAAGTGAGTTAACATTTTGGAGGAATGGTTTATATTCGGCGGAGCCATTGCCACGGCGATGGTTCTTTCCCACATCTGTTCGCTGCTTGAGGCGGCAATTCTGAGTATTACCCCGAGCCAGCTGGCGGAACTGCGCCAGCAGTCCCCGCGGACCGGCAAGGTGGTTTTTGCGCTGAAGCATGACATTGACAAGCCCATTGCGGTTATTCTGGTGGTCAATACGGCGGCGCACACGATCGGTGCGGCGGTGGCCGGCGCGAGCCTGAACGAGATTTTTCACGGGCGGTACATGGAGTTGTTCTCCATTGTCTTCACGCTGCTGATGGTGCAGTATACGGAGATTCTGCCCAAGACCCTTGGTGTGAGATTCAATACCACTGTATTGCGCTTTGCGGCGCGGCCGCTGCAAATCGCGGTGGTTGTGATGATGCCGCTGATCCGGCTGACTCACTTCATCAACCGCCCGTTTGAACGCAAGCGTCCGGAGCGTCCGTCGACTGCGGAAGAAATTTCGGCGCTGGCGGCATTGGCCCGGAGCACGCAGGTGATATCCAGCCGGCAGGAGCGGATCATCAAAATGGTGCCGCATCTTTCGGAGCGTTCGGCCCGGCAGGTGATGCTTGACGTCGAAAACATTTCCTTCATGAATTCCGATCAGACGCTCAATGATGCGCTGAATTCCACGGGAAGCGACTTTCACACCCGGTACCCGGTTTGCGAGAACGGCAACCCCGACAAGGTGCTGGGATATGTGAACTTCAAGGAACTGGTGGCGATGCAGCGTTCGCATCCGGGAGCGATGAACATTACCGACATCATGCGTCCGCTGGATTTCTCCGATCCGGATGACAACGCCGCCGAGCTGCTGGAGCGGTTTGCCACCCAGCATTGTCACATGACCATTGTGCGCGATCCGGCCACCGGCAAGACGTTGGGGCTGGTCACGCTTGAGGATATTATCGAGGAATTGCTCGGCGACCTGGACGACGAGTTCGATCCGCTGCCGCGCACGTTTTATTCGCCCAGCGAGTTTTTCTGGGTGGTGGGCGGCGGTGTGCCGCTTACCCTGCTGAAGCGGGATACCGGACTTGATCTGCCGCGGCGGGCGGAACCGGTTTCGGTGTGGTTTGTCCGGATGCTGGAGCGTCCGCCCCGGGTGGGCGACGTCCGGCGCTGGCACAATGCCGAACTGTACGTGCGCAAGGTGCGGCGCGGTCAGGTCTGGGAATTCAACCTCAAACGGATCACCCGGGATTGAACGGCGGAGCGGCGGCGCCGCATAAGACAGGCGTAATTATGAAAAAACTGATTGGACTGGCCGGGATGGCGGTATCGGTTGCGGTTGCAGTCTCCGGCTGCATGAGTTTTGATTATGTGGGCCAGAGTTTTGCGGAGACTCCGGATTCCGTTCCGGTGGAGGTGTTCCGCAACCGGAGTGAGTTGCCGCCTGGCCGTTACAAGGTGATCGGACGGGGAGTGCTGACCGCGCCTGATGGTGTGGACAGCTACGACATTGACGAAAAACTGATTGAGGAAGCCCGGGAACACGGGGCGGATGCTGTCTGCATTGTCGGCGTTGAGGCGATTCAGGCCGGTACGTTCCGGACCCAGGACAATCCGTTTATCGGGCCCAGTTCGGCGTCGTCCAATCCGGCCAATCTGACTCCGGATGGTGCGCCGATTCAAGTCAACACATACGGCGGAGTGACGGAGATGGGCGAGGAACACCACCGGATTGAACTTCAGATCCGGGTGCTGATGCTCAAAGACCGGAACACGCTGGAGAAGATTCTGGCCGAGCGCGATGAAGTTTCACGGCGGGAGCGTCGAAGCGTGGATTTGCCGCCGCCGCCGGAGTCGCCGCGGCTTCTCACTCCGGAAATCCCGGTTCCCGGCAGCACTGCGGCCAGCCCGGAAATCCCGGTTCCCGGCAGCACTGCGATCAGTCCGGCAGCCCCGGACGCCGGGAACGCTCCACTTCAGAATCAGTGAGCCGCCGCCAGGTTCCCACCGGCAGATCCCCGAGTTCAAGGGCTCCGGTGGCCACGCGGCACAGTCGCAGAGTAGGGGCGCCCAGCGCGGCGGTGAGTCGGCGGATTTCACGTTTTTTACCCTCATTGAGGGTGATTTCGTAACGGCGTCCGCCCAGCGGGCGAATGGCTTCAACATGGAGCTGTTCGCCCGCGTCAGTTATTCCGGCGCGGGCGCGTGCCAGCTCGGCGGCGGTCAGTTCGCGGGCGAGTTTAACTTCATAGCGTTTGAAAATCCGATGGCGCGGGTGAGTGATCTGTTCCACATAGTCGCCGTCGTTGGAAAACAGCAGCAGTCCTTCGCTTTCCTTGTCCAGGCGTCCGGCGGAAAACAACCGTACCGGCGGTTCCGGCCGGACCAGATCCAGCGCCCGGCGGGCGGCGTGGGGATCGGAGTTGGTGCAGACATAGCCGCGGGGCTTGTTGAGCATGATGTACCAGCGTTCCCGGGGCGGAGACACCGGGTGCCCGTCGCAAAACACTCGATCGCCGGGAGCGATCCGGCGGCCCGGGTCTGTGACGGTTTGGCCGTTTACCGTCACCCGGCCGGCTTTGACCGCGGCGGCGGCGGTCCGGCGCGAAGCGACCCCGGCCGCGGCGAGATAACGGGACAAGGGTGGCGGCGGGGAATCGGTACTCATGGTGTCTCCGTCCGGAGTGGAACCACCGATTCAAACTGGGGTTTGACGCCGGGGCCCGATTGCCAGGCGCCGTTTTCGATGCGGCCGGCAAAACGGCGGCGGAGGCAGCGCTCGGTGAAATCAATCCCGGAGTCCGGGAGCGCCCAGACGTTTTGAATTAAATTCCCCTCCCATACCTGCGGAGTTCCGGTGATCCTGCCGTTGGTGCCGGTTAAACGGTAAGCGGTTCCGGCGGCGGGATCAACCAGCACTTCGCCGTACCGGCCGTTGAAAATCCAGTTTTCGGGAGTGTCTCCGCTGCCCGGAATCGTCCAGACATCAAGGCTGATGCGGCCGCCGGTGTTGGTCATCAGCGGAATCGCGGCTGAGGTGCCGGAAGGCACCACCCGGTAATTGTATTCCGCCAGAAATGGATGAATCGGCTGATATTCAAAGCTGAGTCCCGACGTGCCGGGCAGATCCAGCCGCCGCCAGGGCTGACGGGCGGGATCAAAAGTATGAACGCTGTACAACATTCCGCCGAGAACCACCGCCGCAAAAAGCAGGGCCAAGACCAGATAACCGAGCGCATACCCCCAGCCGGAGTTGCGTCCCGAGGTGATTTTCAGCTTGTCCCGGATGAAGTTCAGCAGCGGCAGCCAGATCGCCGCTGCCATTAATGCTGCCCCGACACCGAAAGCCAGCGGAAGTCTGACGGGTGGAAGCAGAACTGCAACCAGCACCGCTGCGCTCAGCAGACAGCCGGAGGGCGCGGTTCGCAGCACACCGCAGAGACGGTGTTCGGAGTTGCGCAACGGGGGGTAACTCCAGAAAACCGCCGTCAGGGCAAGTAAAAACATCAGAAAAATGGCTTCCAGCATGCAGTGCTCACTCCTTTCCGGGGATGGTTGCCGGTTTTGCTTCCGTTATAAAATAACACCGGAAACCGGCTTATGCAATTGGCGACGGGGTTGCAATCGGGGGCGCGGCCGGTTATTTTATAGCAGTACGGGCGGGGCGGAGCTTTCGGTCCGGAATCCCGCCGGTCCGGCCGGTGGCAACATTGATTTCAGGCTATGGGGATATTATGAGCGGCAAGTTGTATATAGTAAGTACGCCGATCGGCAATCTGGACGACATCACGCTTCGGGCGCTGGAAGTGCTCAGAAGCGTTGACCTGGTGGCGGCGGAGGACACCAGGCACACCCGGCAGCTGCTGAGCCGGTTTGATATTCATGTCCGATTGGAGAGTTTTCACGCTTTCAATGAGCATGACCGGGCGGCGGGATTGATTGAGCGGGTGGCGTCCGGACTGAATGTGGCGCTGGTTTCCGACGCTGGTACTCCGTCGGTGGCCGATCCGGGGTTTCTGCTGGTGCGCGAGGCCCTGCGCAGCGGCATTGAACCCACCGTGATTCCCGGAGTTTCGGCTCTGACCTTTGCCGTGACGGCCTCCGGACTGCCGGTCGACCGTTTTGCTTTCCGGGGATTTGCACCGGTCAAGCCGGGGCGGCGTCGGAAGTTTTTTGAGGCGCTGGCGTCGGCAGAAGAGACTGTGTTTTTCTTCGAATCACCGTTTCGGATGGCCCGGACTCTGACCGAACTGGCCGGGCTCTACGGCAACCGGCTGCGGTTGGCGGTAATCCGGGAGGCAACCAAAATCCACGAAGAGGTGATTCGGGGCGGAGCCGCCGAACTGGCCGGGTTGAAGCGTGACTGGCGCGGGGAACTGGTTGTCGGAGCCCGGCTGGAGGAGGCCGGAGACACCGACACAACGGATCCGGAAGAGTGACTTCAGACGGTTTTTCGCCTCAATTCTCATCGGAGCGCGCGGGCAACGGCAGGGGGCCCGGTCATTCGGGGACGCCCGGGTGCTGTCAGGTGTCCTGCCGCGCAACCGGGCGGGCAATTCTCTTTCCGTTCGGGGGAGCAGCTATTGGACCGTGGTCAACTCGCTGAGCAGCCGGTTTCCCTCGGCCACGTTGCCGATGAGAATTGCTCCGCGCAGCCGGCCGGCATCGTCACGGAAAAGTTTGCGGTAGTTCCCGGTGGCGGCATCGAGTCCCCCCTCGGCACGTCCGTTCAGGCAGCCGGCGGAAAACAGCTTGACGCCCAGCGCAGCGAGTCGGACTGCCGCCGGGGCGGCCGTGAATATGGCGGAGCCGCCGGCGGCGTTGACGCCGGCAGTTTCACCCATGGCGCGGGCGGTGAGATATAGTCCGCCGCCGCAGACTGCTTCCACCACGTCTCCTGCGGCGAAGATATCGGGATCGGTCGTCCGCAGACCGGAATCCGTTTGGATGCCGCGTCCGACCGGAAGTCCGGCGGCGGAGGCCAGTTCAGCATTGGGACACACCCCGGCGGAAACCATGATGAGATCAGCTTCCACCCGGCGTCCGGACGCCAGTTGCAGTCCGGTGGCGTCGGCGGCGGTGATGGCATCTCCGAAAATCAGTGTAAGGCCGGGCGTTTTGCTTAGCTGCCCGGTGACGAGGGCTGCCCCCTCGGAGTCGAGATTGCGCGGCAGCAGCGTGGGCGAATGTTCGATCACGGTGACGGCGGCTCCGCGTGTCAGCAGACTTTGGGCAAGTTCCAGCCCGAGCACGCCGCCGCCGATTACCGCTGCCCGGCGGATGGTTCCCGTGTCCAGCCGCCGCCGGATTTCCAGCAGATCGGCGTATTCGCGCAGAATCAGGGCTCCGGCGGAATCAAGTCCGGGAACCGGCGGCAAAACGCCCCGGCCGCCGGTGGCGATCACCAGTTTGTCATAGGCGGTCGTGCTGCCGTCCGCGGCGATGAGCCGGTGATGGGCACGGTCGATGGCGGTGATGGTGACTCCGAGTTTCAGGTCAATACGCTGTTCAGGATAAAAAGCGGGTTTCTGGATCAGCAGGCGGTCGTCGCCGATCATTTCCGCCACCATGCCGGAGAGGGCGGGGCGCCGGTAGGGCGGCAGCTGTTCCCGGGAAAGCAGTGCGACGGCGGCTTCGGGAGCCTGACGGCGGGCGCTGACGGCCGCTTCGAAGGCGGCGACTCCGCCGCCGATGATGACAATGCGCATGATGAAACTCCGAAAGTTGAATTGCCCGATTGCCGTTCCGCCGCCGCTCCCGGAGGGTGTTCCGAAGCGGACCTGGCAGTTCCGGCCGGTTTGTTTCTGCTCTGATTCACTCCATCAATATAAGGCTTGCCGGCGGTGTTTGCAAGTCAGGACGACGGACTTTTTCCCGATGGTTCCGGTTTTTTCCCGGCACCGTTATTGCGGTGCTGGCGCTCCCGAGTCCGGAAGTTTCGGCGGCGGAGCCGCTTCGGGCTCCGGCGGTGCCGTATGCTGCGGCAGATAAATTTCAAACCGACTGCCTTTGCCCCGGGTGCTTTTGACCTTGATCCAGCCGTGATGATGAACGACGGTGCCGTACACCATCGACAGTCCCATGCCGGTGCCGACGCCGACCGGCTTGGTGGTGAAAAAGGGTTCGAAAATGCGTTTCTGGACTTCCGGATCCATGCCGCAGCCGTTGTCGGAAATTTCCAGGCACAGGTAAGGACCCGGAACCGCGCCGGCCTCGGCCGGCGGATGCCGGCCGGCGGGAGGAGACTGAACCGGGTAAATCCGGACTTTGAGTCGGCGGGGGCCGGTGTTTTCGCTCATGGCGTCAACGGCGTTCAGCATGAGATTGATGATCACCTGGCGCATCTGGACAACGTCGGCCTGAATCAGCCACCGCTCCCGGCACTGAAAATCAAAGTCGAGATTGGCGGTTTTTGGCGGTCCCAGCAGGGTGAAACACTCCCTGACCAGTTCCGCCGGATCGACGTTGACCACCTGGTATTTGCCGCGTCTGGCGAAGCCCAGCAGCTGGCTGGTCAGATGCGCGGCTTTTTCGGCGATTTCGGTGATTTTCTGAAGGTGAGTGGCGATTTCCGGATCTTTGAGATCGCAAAGCATGGTGATGACATCGGTGTGGCCGAGGATGGCGTGAATGTAATTGTTGAAGTCGTGGGCGACGCCTCCGGCGAGCATGCCCAGGGATTCAATGCGCTGAACATGGGCGAGCTGCTCATCGCGTTTGAGAGACTCGGTGACGTCGCGTCCGATGATCAGCGAGAGGGTACGTTGCTGGAACAGCAGCGGAGCCACCGACAACTCCAGCACCGCCGGTTCGCCGCGTCGGTGGAGCAGCGCGCGGCAGAGTGTCGGCCGGGGCGGGGCGGGAAACAGCGCGGTCAGGTCCGGAGTGACGATTTCAAGCCGCCCGGTCAGGTGACGGCCGGCCAGCGGCCGGCCGAAGTGGCTGTTAAGCAGCAGCTCCGCCTGGCGGTTGGCTTCGACCACGGTGCCGTCGGAGTCGATGAGCATGATGATGACATCGGCATTCTGTAAAATGGTCCGGTAACGGTTTTCCCATTCCCTGAGATTGTTTTCCAGTTCCTGCGCCCGGCGGTAGCTGCCGAAGAAAGCAAAGAGGATGTCCAGCGGACGATGCGAGTCGGTGGCCACCTCGCGGTCGAGCCGGTCCAGGTAGATTCCCAGAAAAACCGACAGCAGCAGAATTCCGACTAATCTGGCCGTCAGATCACCCCAGGGCGGCGCCGCGGTCAGGCCGGCGCCGAGCCGGACAATGAGCGGCGGCAGCGAAGTCAGTAAATTGGCTCCGGCCATGGCCAGGAAGATCGCCGGCCACCGGGGCAGGCGGAACCGTTTCAGCTGAGTATAGCCGATCGGAACGATAAAGAGTTCCAGCAGGTGCCCGATGGCGCTGGCGTTCAGCGAAGTCCGGCTGGAACCCAGAAGATAGTCGAGGGCGGCGCCGGACAGGCCGCTGGAAATGGAAAAACCCATCCAGTTGCATTGCATGCGCGTTACTTCCGCCAGATAGAGATAGAGCCCATAAACGGCGATCAGCGCGACCACGAAGCGTTGTGAGTGCAGCGTTCCGAGTGAAATGTAGATCATCAGATACGCGGTCAGTACCGGCAGATAACAGACCAGGTCGCCGAATGCAAAACGCTGACCGCCGGGAATGGCGGCTTCCAGTCCGGCGGCGTTGATGAGATGGCTGAAGACCAGCAGAGTGCCGATCGCGGTGAAAAAGGGGGTGAGTCCGATCATTTTGCGCTGATTGAAGAGCAGCGCAAGCACGCTGAAAATGAAGATCATTTCCAGGAAGATCAGGATCAGCGCGTGAAGTTGTTCAAGCATGCCTCCTCCTTCGTTATGGAATGCGGATCAGACTTTGCGGATTTTGCGGGCGGCGTCGCGCCGTTCCCGGGCGCGGATCTGCAGGGCATTCCAGGTGTTGTGCCAGATTACATAAAAAGTGGGACCGAGGGCCACCAGCGGACTGGCATAGGTTATGGCCAGAAAAATGGTGAGGGTGGTGTTTTTCTGTCCGAGCGTCTGGCTGGATTCACGGCAGCGGTACCGGTTCTCGAGGAAACGGCCGCCGGCGAAGTTGACAATGCAGATAATCAGGGAAACCGCCGCGATCTCCAGCAGGACGGTTTTGGAAACTCCGGAACCGCTCTTCCGGATGAACTCCGAGGCGTTGGCAATGATGAGGAAAATCGCCAGCACCCAGATGTAGAAGACGCCGGTGCGGAGCGTCGGCAGCATGACGGCGTAATTTTTCCACAGCCGGCGCACAGCAAGGGCCGCCAGCAGAGGCAGCACAATGACAATGATCAGGTCGCCGATCACCCTGATGAACACCCCTCCGGCGGTTTGTCCGATAACCATGGGAATCATGAACGGCATCAGCAGGGCGACCCCGGTGTTGGTGACCATGAAGGCATTGACGCTGTAGTTGATTTTACCGCCGAGAATGCCGACGATCACCGGAGCGGCAGTGGCGGTGGGCGATATGCCGGTGAAAAAAGCCGCCTGGGCCAGCACCGGATGGCCGGCGGCCAGCAGGATGCCCCAGGAGCCCAGTCCGATGACGAGATTGGCGGCGAGGATGTACAGATGCGACCATTTGAAACTCTGCATGGAAAAGCGCATCTGCAGCATGGTGACAAACATCATCACCACAATGAGATAGCGGATCAGCCAGTTGAACGAGGCTGCCCAGGGTGAAAAATAACCGATGATGAAGGCAACGAAGATGGCAATGGTTTTCATGATTTACAGTTCTCCGGGAGATTGCAGCACGGCGTCGACCGCGGCGGCGAGATCGGCCGCAACCGGGAATCCGGCGGCGGCGGCCCGTTCTGCTTCGGCGGCGCCGTAACCGGTTTTAACCAGATAGGAAGCGCGGCATCCGGCGCGGCGTCCGGCTTCGAGATCCGAGAGGCGGTCACCGACCATGTAGGAAGACGCCGGATCAATGTCCAGTTCCGCCGCCGCCCTCAGAATCAGTCCCGGAGCCGGTTTGCGGCAGTCGCAGGAGCCGGTGTATTGAGGATGGTGGCAGCAGATGTAAAAGGCGTCAAGCCGTTCGCCGTCGTCGGCGAGCAGTTCCTGTATCCGGTCATGCACCGCGTGGACCGCCGCCAGATCGAACATGCCGCGGGCCACCCCGGACTGGTTGGTGGTCACCACCGCCAGATAGCCGCCGGCATGCAGACGCCGGAGCGCGGCGGCGGTGCCGGGAATCAATTCGACCTGTTCGGGTTCGTGCAGATAATCAGCCTCGACGTTGATGACGCCGTCGCGGTCGAGAAAGAACGCTTTATTTTTCATATTTCTCCAGCAGCTGGCGGACGACGTCAAGAAGATCGTCTCCGACGATGAATTCTCCTGTAAATCCGGTGGCGGCGGCAAGCTGTGCCGCTCCGCATCCGGTGCGGACCAGGGCGACGTCCCGGCATCCGGCGCGGCGTCCGGCCTCCAGATCCGTGAACCGGTCGCCGACCATGAAGGATCCGCCGACATCGATTCCGAGATCGCGGGCCGCGGTCAGGATCAGTCCGGGGAAGGGTTTTCGGCATTGGCAGGGGGTTTTGTCCGGAGTGTGCGGACAGAAGTAGAAGCTGTCAAGCCGGGTGCCTTCCTCATGCAGCAGGGTCTGGAGCCGGGCGAACACCCGCCATTGATCCTCATATGAACACACCTGTCGTTCCACCCAGGGTTGATTGGAAATGCACACGGCCAGCCGTCCGGCGGAGCGCGCCAGCCGGATCGCTTCGGCGGCGCCGGGAATCAGAATCGTCTTCTCCGCCTGCCAGAGGCAGGTCGATTCCGTGTTGATGACACCGTCGCGGTCAATGAAGAAAGCCTGATTCATATGTGGGAAATCCGGGTTGAATTCTATAATCGAAGGTTGGAGTTGAAACAGTTGAAAGTGAAAGCCGGACGCCGTTTCCCGGGAGGTCCGGTCTGCGGGTCAGAAAAATTCAAACAGACGCAGACCGGTGAACTCCTTCCGGAGCTCCGCCGCGATTCTGCCGGTAACGGCGGGATCCGGAGCCAGCGCGAAGAGCGTCGGACCGCTGCCGGTGATTTCGACTCCTGAAGCTCCGGCGCGCCTGGCCCGTTCCCGGATAAGCCGCAGCAGCGGGAATTTGTCAAACAGCGCAAATCCAAGCGCGTTGTAAAGTTCCGTTCCGGCCGTCGCGGCATCTCCGGCGCGCAGGGCGGCGATCAGGCGGTCCACCCCGGGCCGGCGTCCGAGGTGTTCCGGAGCCAGATGCGTGTAAGCCCAGCGGGCGCTGACCGGAAAATCCGGTGCAATAACCAGCAGCGGCGGCAGCTTCGGCGGCGCATGCAGTGGTTCAAGCTGTTCTCCGACTCCGCCGGCCAGCGCCGGTGAGGGCGCGAGGAAGAATGGAACGTCCGCACCGAGGCTGAGCGCAATCCGGCGCAAAGCGGCCCCGTCGAGCGCCTGGTAGCGGCTGTTGAGCAGCCGGAGCACCGCGGCGGCGTCGGAACTGCCGCCGCCCAGGCCGGCGGCAATGGGAATGTTCTTGGTGACGGTGATCCGCCAGTCCGGATCAAGTTGAGCTGCCTTGGCGAATTCCAGGGCCGCGCGGCCGGCCAGGTTGTCGGCGTCGGCGGGCAGGGGGGCCGTGCCGCAGTCAACCCGGAGTCCCGGTCCGGCGTTGAAATCAATTTCAACGCGGTCGCAAAGTCCGGGCAGCGGCCAGAACAGGGTGCGCAACTCATGATAGCCGTCCTCCCAGCGGCGGGTAACTTCCAGAAACAGATTTATTTTGGCCGGCGTATCGATGAAGTTGCGCATGGCACGCTCTCCCCGCGGGGGTCAGTCGTTGAGTTCTCCGGGGGTCCGGGGCGCGAACTTGAAGCCGTACTGCTGATTGTAACGGCGGGCTTCGGTTTCAATGGCTACCGCCAGGCGCAGGGCGCGCAGACCCTGCTCCCCGGAAACCTTGGGCTGATGGATTTCCCCGGTGACGCGGGTCCGGTTGACCGCGAGAATGAAATCCTCCAATTCAGCGGCCAGGGCGTTTTTATCGTCCAGGTCGACGTCCTTGCGGGCCAATCCGATCCGGTTGCGCTTGAGCACCATCCCGAAGTGTTTGCCGTAGTCCATCGAAATGTAGCAGTCATCCTGAAACACCCGGAATCGCCGCAGAGGCTCCTGGCTGACCCGGCTGGCGGTCAGGCTGGCGCAGCTGCCGTTGACGAACTTGATGCGGGCGTTGACAATGTCCTCCGTGTCGCTCAGAACCGGAATGCCGACCACGTCAAAGCGCTCAACTTCGGATTTAACCATGGTCAGCACCAGATCAATGTCGTGGATCATCAGGTCGAGCACCACACTGACCTCGGTGCCCCGGCGCGGAGCCCCAACCCGCGGCGGGGGATACTGGGCCAGACGGTGCGCTTCGATGAACCGGGTCGCGGCATGGTATTTTTCCAGAAAATCCATGGCGGGATTGAAGCGTTCGACGTGCCCGACTCCGAACACCACATGGTTTTTCGCTGCGGAGGCCACCATGGCTTCGGCCTCCGCAATGCTTGAGGCAATCGGTTTTTCCACCAGCACATGCTTGCCCATTTCCAGCAAGGGCAGCGTGGCGTTGGCGTGATAGGTGGCCGGCACCGCCACGCTGAGCGCGTCACATTGTTCAGCGAGCTGTTCCCAGTCCTGAAAGACTTTGAGGTTGAATTCCGCCCCGACCCGGTCGGCGGTTTCCCGGGTGACATCGTAAATGCCGACGACTTCGGCGTTGGGACTCTGCGCATAAAGCCGGGCATGATGGCGGCCGAGTGCGCCAACTCCAATGACACCGACCTTGAGTTTGCTGAAATTTTCCATAAATCAGAACCTTTCGGATTGTGGCCGCTGTGCGGAACGACTTCTTAATATACACCACTTTTTCAATAAAAACAGGTTATTTTGCGGCTTTTCTGTGGCGAAACGCGACTTTGGCGCTATATTTTATCGGTGTTAACAGTTTTAAAGCAGGTGGAAGGATCGGTCATGAGCAAATTTTTCCGTTTCAACCGGGTGTTGCTGAAGCTCAGCGGCGAGGCATTGAAGGGCGAACGCAGTCACGGCTACGACGCGGAGGCGCTGCGCTCTGTGGTTGAGCAGGTGCGGACCGTGACCGACGAGGGCGTGGAAGTCGCCATCGTGGTCGGGGCCGGAAACCTGTGGCGCGGCGTCATGGGCGGTCCCGACGGCATGGACAGCGTCAGCGCCGACTACATGGGCATGCTGGCCACCGCCATGAACGCCATCGCCCTCAAGGAGGCTTTCAGCGCGGCCGGGATTCCGGCGCTGGTCCAGAGCGCGATCGGCATGGAGCCGCTGGCGCCGCGTTACGACCGTGACCGCACCCTGAAAGCGCTGGAGTCCGGGCAGGTGGTGATTTTCGCCGGCGGCACCGGTTCGCCGTTTTTCACCACCGACACCGCCGCGGTGCTGCGGGCGCTGGAAACCAACTGCGATGCCGTGCTCAAGGCCACCAAGGTCGATGGAGTTTACTCCGCCGATCCTTTCAAGGATCCGGCGGCCCGGCGATTCGAGCAGCTGGGATTTGACGAGGCGATTGAACGGCGGCTTAAAGTTATGGATACGGCGGCATTTTCATTATGTCGCGATCACGATCTGCCGATTGTCGTGTTCCGGTTTTCCGACGACGGTGCCCTGCGCCGGGTGGTTGAGGGCGATTCCGGTGCCGGCACGGTGGTGAGCTGAACGGGGCGGGATGCAGCGCGATGACCACCATTCACCCCACTGCAGTGATTGCTCCCGGAGTCAGGATCGGCCGGGATGTGACGATCGGCCCCTATACCATTATCGACTCCGACTGCGAAATCGGCGACGACTGCTGGATTGACGGCAACGTCAAAATCGGGCGATGGACAACCATCGGTCCCCGGAGCCGGGTGTATTTCGGGGCGTTGGTCGGGGACGATCCCCAGGACCACCGTTTCCGCCCCGGAGTTCGGGCCGCCACGCGCATCGGCGCCGATGTGACGCTGCGGGAATATGTTACCATTCACCGTTCTCCCTTCGAGGACGGAGTGACTTCCGTCGGCGACGGCACGCTGCTGATGGCGTTTGTCCACGTCGGTCACGATGCCAGGATCGGCAACCGGGTGACGGCAGCCAACCATACGGCTTTTTCCGGGCATGTGATCGTGGAGGATGGTGCGGTGCTGTCGGGTTATGTTCTGATTCACCAGTTCTGCCGGATCGGGGCCATCGCCATGGTCGGCGGTCGGACGATTATCCGGCAGGACATTCCGCCGTTCTGCATGCTGGCCGAAAACGAGTGCATCTGCGGCTGCAATGTCATCGGGTTGCGTCGCAACGGCTTTGACAGTGCCCGGCGTCTGGCGGTAAAACACGCGGTCAAAACCTATTTCTTCCGCGGGTTGAACGGCTCCAACGCCCTGGAGCAGATGGTGCAGGATGCGCCGGGCAATGCCGATGTGGCTCATCTGGTGGATTTCATTCGCCACACCGAGCGCGGCATCATGCCCGGCGATCCGGAACTGGCGGCGCTCGGTAATCATATGGCTGATGAGACGGAGGAGGACTGATGAAACGATGGATTTCCCGGGCGGCCGGGGTTCTGAACTGGCTGATTCTGACGGCGGCTCTGGCAGCGGCCGGCTCCGGGTGTGTGCCGGAGGAAATGCGTCTGCGCTACAATCCGGAGTCGGCGGAGCCGACGGTGCGGATCGCGGCGATTCTTCCGCTGAGCGGCGACAAGCGGGCTCTGGGCGAACAGATGCTTGAGGGCATCCGTTATGCGGTGGACGAACTCAATCTCGACCGCGGCATTGCGGGCCGGAGGATCGAGCTGCTGGTGATCGACGATCAGGGTACCGGCGAGGGGGCGGCGACGGCGATGCGCCGGGCGGCGGCCGAGGGCGCGGTGGCGGTGGTGGGCGGTTACGACACCATCGAAGTCGAAGGGATCGTGCCGCTGGCCAAACCGCTGCAGCTGCCGGTGATTGTGGCGATGGCGACCGGAAACGGACTGACGGAAACCAGCGAATTTGTGTTCCGCAACACCTTTACCGACCGTCAGCAGGCGGATGTGCTGGCCGCGTATTTGTGGTATTGGCGCAAGCTGCTGCATGTCAGCATTCTGGTGGATATGGCTCCGGAGGCGGTTTACTCCCGCAACATTGCCCGCGACTTCGCCCAGTATTTCGGTGATCTGGGCGGCACGGTGATGCGTACCCTGGAATTCAACGGTGATGATTTCGAACCGGCGGTGCGGGAAGTGCTGACCTATGGTTCCGGGGCGATTCTGGTGCCGGCCGAGGGCGCCCGGGCGGCGCGGATTGTCAATCTGCTGCGGCAGCGGGGCTACCGGGGCATTGTCTGCGGACCGGACAGCTGGGACTCCGAGGAATTTTTCAACACGCTCAGCAGCGGAATTCTGCCCGGGATGTGCGTTTACACCGCTTTTTTCTCTCCGGACAATCCCAGTCCGGAATACCGTTCGTTCAGCGACGGTTTCCGGCGGCGGTTTTTCCACCGGCCGGGCAGCGCGGCCGTCCAGGGGTATGATGCGGTCAAGCTGCTGGCGGCGGCGCTGGGCGACGCCGGCGACATCTACCGTTTCACCGACAACTGGCTGGCCATTCAGAAAACCGCCGGAGCCGCCGGAGTCTACACCATGCTGCCCAACGGTGAAATCGACCGCACCATTTATATCAACACGGTCGGCCGGGATCATGACGCGCTGAAGCCTTCCGGCAACACGGCGCGGGCGATTCAGTACTCGACGCTGGAAATGTACCGGGACGAAGAGGCGGAAGAGGAACCCTCCGAGGATTTCTGAGTTCGTCGCGGGCGGCTGTTGCCGGATTTTTCCGCAACCGCCCGGAGTCCGTTGGCCTGGTGGCCGGTTCCGGCGGCGCAACCGGTTCCGGATACAGCCTGGTCGGCGCCGGAGACGGTGGCGGATCCAGTGCCGGGTGGCTGTCCGCGGTGGCTCAGCAGGTGGAGCCGCGCCAGACAATCCGGGCCGGCAGTTCGTTTTCAGGCGGCGGCGCCGTCTTCTCGGTGATCGCGGCGACGATGGATCGCACATTTTCCTGGAGCGGAAGCCGGATTGACGTGAGTTCCCGGCAGTAAAAAGGATCGGCTTCACCGTCATCGAATCCGATGATGCCGGCAGTTCCGGGAATGTCGATTCCGGTTTCCAGCAGTCCTTTCATGAGTCCGGCGGCGATCTGGTCGTTATGGATCAGAAAATTCCTCACTCCGTGGTCCCGGACCAGTTCCGCAGCCCGGCGGGCGGCCCGGCGCCCCCGTTCATAATGGCTGACTTCAGCGTTGTCGTCGAAACTCAGTTCCAGCCGGTGCAGCCGGTGACCGGCTTCCTCAACGACCCGGCGGACTCCGGGATAGAGGCAGTTGACATCGCCGGCGAAATCGCCGCCGCTGCGCCGCAGCATCGTGGACGCCGCCTCGATGTAAATGTGTTCCCGGTTGACGCCGTAAGCGGTGAAATTGGGCAGCCGGACGCCCGGGGCGGCCGGGAACGGATAATCCGCCGCGTAGACGCGCATGGATCCGAAAACACTGCGCATCCGGTGCAGATCGGCTTCGAGTTCGTCCGCCTCGGTCGGAGTGAGTTCCGCAATGCCGGGCCGGTCGATGAACCGACTGAGATAGATCACCTCGTGTACCCCCAGGCTGCGAAGTCCGGCGGCGGCGGCGCCCTGACCGTGACGCATGGACATCTGGACGATGAATTCCCGTCCGGCGGCTTCGAGCAGGCGCATGGCCAGCCGCAGCGCTCCGATGCGGTTTTCGACGCCGAGCTCCTGGGAGATCACCAGTCCGACCGGACCGGGCGCGGCGCGGCGCAGCCGCCGGGCCAGCGCATTGGGCTGGTAACCCACCTGTTCGGCGTAGGCCCGGACCCGGGCGACGGTGGCTTTGCTGACCCGGTAGTTGTGACAGCGTTCCGACAGGCACAGGGACACGGTTGCGGGTGAGAGGCCGAGGGCGGCGGCGATTTCCTTCATCATCATGGCGGCGGCTTCCGGAATTTAACTTTGCCATAATCTAACCCGGAAACCGCGAAAATCAATTGTTTTTCCGGCAAAAAGAGCTATATTCGGACCATGAGGACCGGTTTTCCGCCGCCCGGAATGGTTCCGGGGGGTGCGGACGGTTCGGGAAACAGGGGGGCGCCATGGGCAAAGCACTGCAATCGCCGGAGTTGAGCCGGTTGACTGATTTGATCCGTTCATCCCGCCGGACTGTGGCTTTCACCGGAGCCGGCATTTCCACCTTGTCGGGCATCCGGGACTTCCGCGGCAAAAACGGGGTCTACCTGGAGCCATGGCATGGCCGCAACGTCGAGGAAATTCTGTCGCTCGAGGTTTTTCTGTCCGAGCCTGACCTGTTTTACCGTTGGGCGGAACAGTTCATTTACCGGCTGGACGATTTTCATCCGGCGGCGGTGCACCGGGTGCTGGCCGCCATGGAGGCCGCCGGCGCATTGCGGGCGGTTTACACTCAGAATATCGACCTGCTGCATCAGCGCGCCGGCAGTCACCGGGTGTACGAACTGCACGGCAGTCCGGCGCGGCACCGCTGTCTGAGTTGCGGAGCGGAATTTTCCTACCGGCAGATCGCCCCCCGGGTGATGGCGGGCGAAACTCCGCGCTGCGGCTGCGGCGGACTCATCAAGCCGGATATTGTCTTTTACGGCGAAACACTTGACGCCGCGCTGCTCGAACAGGCGGACCGGGAACTGGCCGCCGCCGACCTCACTCTGGTGCTGGGCAGCAGTCTCACCGTTTATCCCGCCGCCGCTCTGCCATACCGGACTTTGGAGGGAGGCGGGAAAGTGGTAATCGTCAATGCGGATCCCACGCCGCTTGATCGGCAGGCCGACTTGAAATTCAATGATCTCGAACTGGTGTTTTCCGCCCTGGAAACGGAATTCCCGGCCGGGGATGGCGTCGCTCCGGCCATCTGAACCGGTTCCGGATGAAATCCCGGCGGTCAGCCGAAGTAATCCAGCAGCCGGTCCGGAAGCGGCGGGATGTCCCGCGGCTGGCTGCCATGGCGCATGGAGTCGTGCCCGAGCACTCCGGCCGCGACCGCGTATCTCGCCGCCGTCGGCGGGACCGGCGGCGGAATGTCTTTTCCGACATAGTCGAAAAACGCCCGGACAATCGGACCGTCGGCGCCGCCGTGAGATCCCGGCTTTTCCTTGAGGTGATAGACGATGTCAGGATTCCGGCGGCTGCCGCGCCGGGTCCAGACGTGAATTTCGCAGTTGCCGGTGTCGCCGATGTTTTCCAGGCGGCCGCGGGTGCCGATGAATGTGTAATTGCGTTCGGCGTCGGGTGTGTACATGCACTGCTCGTAGGAGGCCTGGACCCCGTTGTCCAGCTGCATGAGCAGCATGTTGTGGTCTTCGACATCCGGATCCGGATAAAGTCCGGCGAGTTGATCCGGCGGCCAGCATTCATCCCGAAAGGAGACTTTACGGTCCGGCTTCTCTCCCGGTGCCAGCCGGTTGCCGGGACGGTTGTAAACCGAGAGCCGCCCCATTCCGACCACCCGGCTGGAATAACCGCCGGCCAGCCAGTGAATGACGTCGATGTCGTGCGCACCCTTCTGCAGCAGCAATCCGGTGCAGTTCTCCCTCCGGGCGCACCAGTGCCGGAAATAGCAGCTGCCGTAACTGACGAAATGGCGGCACCAGACGCATTGAATTTCGCCGATGAGGCCTGAATCGATGATCTCCTTCATTTTCAGGACCGAGTCGAAATACCGCATGTTGTGACCGACCATCAGTTTGCCCCGGGTGCGGCAGGCGGTCTCCAGAATCCGATCGCATCCCCCGATGGTGATGGCCATGGGCTTTTCCAGAAAGACGGCTTTGCCGGCTTCGAGGGCGGCGACGGCGATTTCCTCGTGGTACCGGTCGCGGACCATGATGAAGACGGCGGCGACGGCGGGATCGGCGATCAGCTGGCGGTAATCACTGTAAAGGGCGGCCGTGGAATCCGGATAATTTTTCCGGAAGAGCTCCAGCTGCGCCGGATCATGGTCGCACACTGCGGCCAGTTCAGCCTGGTCGGCCGGATAGTTCGCCATGACCATGCCGGCGCGCAGTGAAAAATCCGCCCCGATGATGCCGAATCTGATTTTGTTCATGATTTCTCCCGGTGTTGTGCATCTGATTTCTGCCTGCTGTCACTGCTTATTATACCACATACGGGAATAAAATAAATAGCAGTTTTGATGCAAAAATGGCAAATTCGATGTGCCGGGACGGTGGAACCTGCCGGCCGCCGCCCGGCTTCCGCCCTTACGACGCCGGCAGGGTGATGCGGAGGGGCGGAGGAAGTCCCCGGCCCCCGCCGGAACGGGAAGGCTTAAAAGCGGAGGAGGCCGGTCATCCTCCGCCGGTCAGCTCCGCCGGACGGTCAGCGCAGGAGCAGTTTCTTCATGCGTTCGAACTGCGATTCCATCGACTGCACCATCTTAAACTGGTTGCGGCAGCGGTCGAGATTGTGGTCCGGACGGCGGATCCTGAAATAGGTGTCACCGTTGATGTAGTCGGTCAGAAAACGAACTCCGATTTCGAACGTGATGAGCTTGCCGGCAAAGGGCATCATTTCCCGCTCCGCCTCGGTCATGAAGCCGCCGGCGGTGCTGAGAAAGCCCCGGTACAGGGCTTCAAACATGTCAAAACGCATGCCGACCCGGGCCAGGTCAATCTCGTCCTCTTCGGCGGGATTGGTGCCGCTGCGCACCATGTCTCCGAAGTCGTACAGAGCAATGCCGGGCATAACCGTGTCGAGGTCGATGACGCAGATGCCGTCGCCGGAAAGATCGTCGATCAGAATGTTGTTGGCCTTGGTGTCGTTATGGGAAATGCGTTCGGGAATCGCGCCCTCGGCGTTGAGCCGGATCAGGGTTCCGGCCTCGTCTTTGCGGGAAAGCGCAAAATCAATTTCTTTGCGCACTTTTTTGACCCGGCCGGCGGGATCATTGCGGACGGCCTCCTTCAGCGCCTCAATCCGTTTGGGAGTATGGTGGAAATCGGGAATGGTTTCATGGAGCCGGCCGTCGAGGTCGACCAGTTCGAGCTGGAATTCTCCGAAAGCCTCGGCCACCTTGAACGCCTGCTCCGGAGTCTCGAGCACTTCATAGGCCCGGGCGTGCTCGATGAAAATGTAGGCCCGCCAGCAGTTGCCCCGGTCGTCGAAAACGTAGGGGCAGTTATCGGAAGTACGCAACAGCCGGATGGTTCTTTTTTTGGTCTCGGCGTGAGCCTGGCGGATTTTGTTGAGGATGTGAGCGGTCACGCGGTCGACGTTTTCCATGACCAGCTCCGGATTCTTGAACACACTGTGGTTGATCCGCTGCAGGATGTAGTGGAGCCGGGCGCCGCCCTGGTCGTAAGTTACCTGATAGGTGTCGTTGACGTTGCCGTTGCCGAAAGGAACACTGACCAGATAGTCGCCGTAAACGACGAATTTGGAAATTATCGCCCGGAGTTCTTCCTGAGTTCTCTGCATGTTGTCACCTGAAAAGTTGTTTCGGATAAGCTCCCGAGTCGGTCAACTCGGCCAGTGCCGCCTGAAAGCCGGCCCGGTCCTCGCGGTAGGTGATGCCGAACCAGTTGGAGGCGGTGCGCAGCAGGTCGATTTCCGCCCGGCCGGCGCGGATCAGCGTGTCGACGGCGGCAGGCAGATAAAACTCGCTTTTGAGTTCGCGGCCGCGGGCGGCGAGAAATTCGGTGAACAGGCGTTCGAGTTCTCCGGTGAACTGCGGCTGGAAGCCCCAGCAGTTCATGGAAGCCGGGGCATCTGCGGGCAGTTCGGTTTCGGAACCATCCTCATTCAGACTGATGATGCCGCCGTCGCGGCGGACAATCCGGGTGTGTTCGACCACCTGGGCCAGGTGTCCGTGTCCGTCGTCCGAGCAGATTCCGCGGGAAACGCTGCCGTTTTCGCTCAGGGTTTTGGCCAGCACAAATGCGGCGATGCAGCCGTGAATTCTGCCATCCGCCGGAACCGGCCGGCGCAGGGATTCGGCCAGTTCGCGATAGCTGGCTTCGCCGTAGAAATCGTCGGCATTGATGGCGGCAAACGGTCCGTCGAGCAGTTCCCGGGCGGCGTAGACCGCATGTCCGGTTCCCCAGGGTTTGACCCGGCCTTCGGGCACGGTGAAGTCCGCTGGCAGGTCATCGAGCCGCTGGTAGGCGTACTCAACCTCAATCCGGTGCTCGTAACGGCTGCCGACGGTGCGCCTGAACTCCTCCTCGAAGTCGTGGCGGATGACGAAAACCACCCGTTCGAAACCGGCCCGGATGGCGTCGAATATCGAATAATCCATGACGGTTTCACCGCCGGGACCGAGTTGATCGAGCTGTTTCAGGCCGCCGTAGCGGCTGCCCATTCCGGCGGCGAGAATCAGAAGCGACAGTTTCATATACATTCCCTCCCGACCGCAGCGGCTTGCGGCCGAAGCGGCCGCTGTGGTCAGTTCTTGACATCCGCGAGTTTGCGGATTGCTTTTCAGCGTTGCTGCCAGGTCCGCGGAATTCGGAATACCTCGCCGCGGAGTGGCGATTTCGCCGGAATCCTCTTGCGCGGTCCGGCGCGAACCGAAAATCAATATATCATTGCGTCAACCTTTAATCAAGGAGCGGAAGGAAAGAGGTGCAAAGTTTTTGCTGAATTATCCATGTTTTTGCTGTAAAATGCATTGCGAAAAATTTTCCGCCGGGTTATATTCCCCGCGTCGGCTGGAATTTGAATCGGCGCCGAATTTTTGGCAACTGTAATTTGAGGATCGGTCATGAAGAGCACTCTGATTTGCAATGCCCGCCTGGTTTCTCCCGGTGTGGAGCTTGACGACGCATACATTCTGATTGAGGACGGCCGGATTGCCGCCGTGCTGAACGGCAAGCCTGCCAGATTCACCGGGGAGAAAATCCACGCCAACGGCAACTACGTCATGCCCGGCTTCATCGATGTGCATTGCCACGGGCGCAACAATTTCGATTTCTGCGACGGTTCGGAGGAAGGCACTGCGCTGATCGCACGTTCCAAGCTGGCCGAGGGCGTCACGACTCTGCTGCCGACGACGCTGACGCTGCCGGAAAACGATCTGGTCCGGGCGCTGACGGCGGTGCGGCAGGCGGCAGCTCTGCCGGACGGCTGCCGGATTCCGGGGGTGCATCTCGAGGGTCCTTTCATCAATCCCAAATGCGCCGGAGCCCAGAACACCGCTTTTGTCCGGCCGCCGGATCTGGAGGAGGTGGCCCGGCTGGATGCGGTGTTCAAGGTGCTCAAGGTGACGTTTGCGGTGGAAATGCCCGGCGCATCCGAACTCACCGCCGGATTGCTCCGGCGCGGCATTGTGCCGAGCTGCACTCACAGTGCGGCGACTTATGCTGACTTCAGAGCGGCCTGTGATGCGGGGCTGCGCAATCTCTCGCATTTCTGCAATCAGATGTCGCCGCTTCACCATCGGGACATCGGTCTGGTCGGCGGCGGTCTGCTCAACCGCGAGGTGTATGTTGAGCTGATTTGCGACAGGCTCCACATTTCTCCGCCGATGATCCAGCTGGTCTTTGCGGTCAAGGGCTGCGACCGGGTGATTCTGATCACCGACGCCATGCGGGCGGCCGGCATGCCGGACGGAGATTATTCGCTGGGGGGGCTGCCGGTGGTGGTGGCCGACGGTGCCGCACGGCTCCGGGATGGCGGCGCCCTGGCCGGCAGCACACTTCAGCTGGCGACGGCGCTGCGCAACGTCCACGAGGTGACCGGATTGCCGCTTTGCGAGCTGGTCAAGGCCGCCGGCTGGAACGCCGCCCGGTCGCTGGGACTGCGGGATGTGGGTCGGATTGAACCGGGGTATCTGGCCGATCTGGTCATTCTCAATTCATCGTTTACAGTGCTGAAAACGCTGGTGGGCGGTGAAATCCGCTATGCGCTGTAACCGATGGTTCATTTGGAGTGAATTAACAGGGCGTTGACATGAAGAGCAGGTTTTTATGGATAGCAATGGCGGTCGGAGCGTTGCGGCTGGCGGGCGCGGCTCCGGATCCGGAACGCTGGCGCGAGGTGGAGGATCAGCTCGACTGGAACTGTCCTGGACTGGCTGAAGTCAAGGCGGCACCGGCGGCGGAGCGCCCGACCGCGCTGTTGCGGTATTATCAGCGGCGGTTTCCGTTCCAGCCGCTGCCGCCCGGTGCGTTGCGGGCCGATTTGCGCCGGGTCGCCGACGAGGCGCTGGCCCACCGGTTCAAAATCCGGGAGGCGGCGCCTTCCTACCGCGGGGAGCATCCGAATTTCGACTGGGACACCAATCCGCAGACGGATCCGGGCTGGCTGTGGAATTTTCATCGTCACCAGTACTGGCGGCCGCTGGCGATTGCCTGGCGCGCCACCGGGGACGAACGGTATTTCAGGGAGTGGGCGGCCGAACTCAACAGCTGGGTTGATCACATGTTCAAACCCGGAATGGAAGACCATCCGGGCTGGCGCGACCTTGAAGTGGCTCTGCGGCTGATTGTCTGGCAGAAGCGTTTTCAGGAAATGGTCGGATCAGCCCCGATGGACGAACGGACTCTGGTCAATTTTCTGTTTGCCTACCGGCGTCAGGCGGAAATGATCGCCGGTTTGCCGCCGGTTCCGGACTGCAAACTTGGAAATTTTCAGGTCACCCAGCAGTATGGTTTGCTGGATTTTGCGCTGGGCATGCCGGAATTTCGCCAGGCAGTGCCGTTCCGGGAGCAGGCGGTGGAGCGGCTGCGCCATTATCAAACGGTGGTGATGTTGCCCGATGGAGTGATCAACGAATTGATTCCGGGATACCACAGCGTCAATCTTGACAGCTTTCTGAAGTGTCGGGAGAAGTGCGCTGCCGCCGGACTCGGTCACCTTTTCGGGTCGGAATACGACGACAGTCTGCAGCGGAGCATCACCGCGATCATGTTGTGGAGTCATCCCGACGGCCATCAGATGATGGCCGGCGACACGTTTGACTTCGACCGAAATCCCGACCGGATGAAACGCTATCTCGCCGGATTTCCCCACCGGGAGGACTGGCGCTATTTCGCGACCCGGGGCCGGGAGGGGCGGGCTCCGGAAGCGCTGGAGTTTGCGCTGAACGACAGCGGCTACTACGGCATGCGTTCGGACTGGACGCCGCAGGGAACCTGTCTGCTGATGAAAAATTCAACGGATCCCCGGGGATTTTTTCACAATCATCGCGACAATATGACCTTTGAATTTTCCTGGCGGGGCCGCCGGCTGGTGGTGGACAGCGGAGCCTACGTCTATAACGGCAATCCGCAGTGGCGGCAGAAATTCCGGGGGTCGGCCGCCCACGCCACGGTAACTCTCGACGGCCGGGACAACGCCGCCAGGGGCCGGCTGCTGTTCCAGACCCGGGCACCGGGAGTGCAGGTGACGGCGCTGGAGAACAGGCCGGCGCCGGGACTGCTTCACCGTCGGATCTTCTTTCTGGTCAAAGGAAATTATCCGGTGATTCTGGACTTGTTGTCGGGAACCGCCGGCGGTGAGTTGCGGGCCCATTTCCAGCTGCTGCCCGGGGCGGCGCGTCTGGAATCCGAGCGGAACCGGATGGTTTCGGACAATTTGACCATCCAGGGGGACGGCAGCGGCACGGTGGCGGCCGAGGAAGGTTTCATCAGCTACCAGTACGGAGTCAAGACTGCCCGTCCGGCGTTTGCGTTTGTCAAGCCCAAAGCGGCCGGGGCCGGTCAGTATTTCGCGACACTGCTGCTGCCGGGCGAGCCGCCGGAGGAAGGAACGATCCGGCTGGTGCGGCCGCTTTCCGGGGACGGAATTGTGCGTAACTCGCTGGAACTTAACATTGCCGGCCGGGGAATGCGGCTTGATTTTGATCTCGACCGCCAAACGGTAAAACTTGCTCCGGTGAAAGTATCCGACTGACAGCGGTTTCCCGGATTCGGACGGGTGGCGGCTCCGACGTTTTTCCGTCGGAGTTTTTTTTTTCGGCAGTACGCCGCTGCCGGAATTGACAAATTCGGCCGCATGTAATATATTCCTGTCGGCTGTATACCATAGACGATCAGAGACAGAGAAAAATCGGAATGAAAGGGGCAATATGAAAATCCGTGCAATTCTGATTGCGGCGCTGGCGGCGCAGGCAGTGCTGGCCGCCCCTGCTGATCCCTCCAGGTGGCGGGTGGTGGAAAAGGCGCTCGACTTGAACAACCCGGATTTGGCGGCGGTCAAAGCCGCCCCGGCGTCGGAGCGCCCGGCGGCGCTGCTGAAATACTACCGCAGCCGCTTCCCGCTGCCGGAAGGAGCGGCCGAAGTTTCCGAAAAGGTCCGGAAAGAGGCCGATGAGGCTCTGGCCCACCGGTTTAAAATCCGGCAGGCGCCGCCCTCGTACCGCGGCGAGTTTCCCGGTTTTGACTGGAACACCAACGGTGACGCCAGCGGTGATCCCGGCTGGATGTGGATGTTTCACCGTTTGCAGTGGTGGCGCAGTCTGGCCTCGGTTTATCTGGCTTCCGGCGATGAAAGGTACATGAAAGAGTGGATGAATGAAGTCAATTCATGGGTCGATTTCATGTTCGAGCGGGAAAACCGCAATCATCTGGCGTGGCGGTCGCTGGAAACCGGAATCCGGCTCAGCCTCTGGGCGGAAATCTTCCCGAAGCTGGCCGGTTCGCCGCTGCTGGATGAAAAAACGCTTGTCAATTATCTGTTTGCCCTGCTGCGGCAGCAGGAACTGATCGAAACCAGGTACTCGAAAGTGCCGGACCACAAGCTCGGCAATTTTCAGGTGATTCAGCAGAGCGGACTGCTGAGCAGCGCTCTGCTGTTCAGGGAATTCAAATCGTCCGTTTCCTATGTTGAAAACGCCGTCCGGCGGTTGAAGCATTATCAGACAGTGGTGCTGTTGCCCGACGGTGTGATCAATGAGTTTGTGCCCGGATATCACCAGCTGTATCCCCATCTCTTTTTGACCGCGCTGCGCAAATGCGACGAGGCCGGAGCGGCGGAAACTTTTGACGCGGAATATCGGCGGCGGCTGGAGAACTGCATCAATGCCATGATGCTCTGGAGCCATCCGGTTGACGGATTGCCGTTGTTCGGTGATACGTTTTCGTGTTCAACCGGCCAGGTCAGGGCGAAATTCCGGCACTATGTCCGGAGTTTCCCGCATCGGGAAGACTGGCTTTATTTTGCCACATCCGGCGACCGGGGGGTGGCTCCGGCCCGGCTGGTCGAGGTGCTGCCGGATTCCGGTTACGGGATAATGCGCTCCTCGTGGCAGCCTGACGCGTTTTTTGTGGTGGCCAAAAATTCTTTTGATTTGAAGGACCAGTGGCACAATCATTTCGACAACATGTCGTTTGAGTTGTCTTACGGCGGCCGGCGGCTGATGGTGGACAGCGGCAGCTATTCCTACCACGGCGACAAAGTCTCGCGGGAACAGTTCAAGAGTTCGCCGTTTCATCAGACCGTAACGCTGAACGGAGCCAATAATGCCGTGCGCGGCCGGATTCCTTTTGCGGTCGAGGGGCCGAGGCTCAAGGCCCTGGCTCTGGAAAATGAGGCCGGGGAGGGGCTGTTGCACCGGCGGCTGCTGGTCATGGTTGAGAATCGTTATCTGGTGGTGCTGGATTTTCTGACCGGCGGCGCGGGCGGTGAACTGCGTTCGCATTACCAGTTTATTCCGGGCGAAGTGACGTTCTCCGCCGACGGCGCCCGCGGTCCCGGACTGCTGGTGCAGGGCGACGGCGCCGGCGAAACGGTCCGGGAGGAGGGGTTTGTGAGTTACAGCTACGGAGAGCGGATGCCGCGGGCCGGTGTTGCTTTCATCAAGCACAAGCCGGCCGGCCGGCCCCAGAGTTTTGCCACGCTGATTGTGCCGGAGCCGGAGGCTGGAAACTGCCGGATTGCGCTGACGGAGCCTTTTGAGGGTGGTGTTCGCAATGCGGTCAAGGTGGAACTTTCTGACGGCAAGACGTTTGTGATTGATTTTAATTGGGATGACCATCGCGCCGAACTGCGGCGGTGACGCGGCAGGGTGGGGATATGCGGTGATTGCTCTTGTAATTGAGGGCTTTACGGTGTATATTAATCAATCATCGTTTGTAAGCAGGTTATAATGACAGGAGCAATTACCATCATGTTCAGTGCATCCGACCTCAAGAAGGGACTTAAAATCGAGATCGACGGCGCGCCGTGGGTCATTACCGAGTTTGAATTCTGCAAGCCGGGCAAGGGTACCGCGCTTTACCGCTGCCGGATGAAGAACATGATTACCGGCATCGGCATGGAGAAAACCTACCGTCCGACCGACAAGATCGACGAGGCCAACGTTGAGGAAGTCGAGCTGGACTACTCCTACTTCGACGGTCACCAGTACATTTTCAGCGACCCGGTGACCTTTGAGGAAACCGCGGTCAACGCTGAAACTTTGGGCGACAAGGCCTATTTTCTGCTGGAAAACAGCACCTGCACTTTCCTGCTCTACAACGGGCAGCCGATTGACATTACGCTGCCCACCTTCATTGAGAAGGAAATTGTCGAAACCGAACCCGGCGCCCGCGGCAACACTGCGACCAACGTGTTGAAGCCGGCCAAGCTGGACAATGGTTTTGAAATCCAGGTGCCGTTGTTCATCAACCGGGGGGACATCGTCAAAATCGACACCCGAACCGGTGCCTATGCCGAACGGGTCAGCAAGGCGCAAGGATAAAAATTGACTTCAGTCAATCTGCAGAATCTCGCCCGGCGCTCAGTTTTTCTGCGTGCGGTGCGGGATTTTTTTTACCGGCACGGCTTTATCGAGGTGGAAACACCGGTGAAAATTCCGGCCCCGGCCCCGGAGGAATACATTGAGTCGGTGCGGGCGGAAGGGGATTTTCTGCGCACCAGTCCTGAGCTGGCGATGAAGGAGCTGGTCTGTGCCGGGGCCGGGAAAATTTTCCAGATTGGCAGTGCGTTCCGGGCTGGCGAGCACGGTCGCCGGCACCGGGAGGAATTCACCATCCTTGAATATTACGCAGTCGGCTGGAATTATCGGGAACTGGCGGTTTTCACCGCCAAAATGATTGCATCGGCGCTGGCCGCCGCCGGCCGGGTTCCGCTGATCTACCGCGGCGAGGTGCTGGATCCCGACTGGGTGGAATACATCACGGTGGATGAAGCCTACCGGCGTTATGCCGGGGTGTCGGCCTTTGACGCCGACGCCGACGGCACCTTTGACGAACTGATGGTGACGCGGATTGAACCCCGGCTCGGCCGGCACGGGCTGGAATTTCTGATTGATTATCCGGCCTCCCGGGCGTCGCTGGCCCGGCTTTCCGCTGCGGATCCGCGGGTGGCGGAGCGGTGGGAACTTTACGCGGCGGGCATGGAACTGGGCAATGCGTTTGGCGAGTTGACCGATCCGGCCGAACAGCGGCGTCGGTTTGAGGCGGCGCTGAAGTTACGGGCGGAGCAGGGAATGCATCCTTATCCGGAACCGACTTCGTTTCTGGAGGCGCTGGAGCGCGGTATGCCGGCGGTTTCCGGGTGCGCCCTGGGGGTGGATCGGCTGGTGATGCTGCTCTGCGACGCCGCCGATATCGGGGAAGTCCGCGTCTGACCGGCGGGACGTTGGCGGTACCGGCGTTTTAAGTCAGAATGAACCTCCGGGACTGGTCCGTGGAAAGATCCTGAACCGGTGTCGGCGGCGCTTGTCAGTCTCCGCCCTGTTCCGCATCGCGGGCGGCCGCGCCGCCTTTGGCGGCCTTGCTGCGGCGGGCCGCCCGGAAAAATTCACGCAGCACTGTTCCGCACTCCTCGGCGAGCACCCCGCCGGTGATCTCCGGTTTCCATAGTGCTCCCGGCAGTGCGGCGGCGTTGAAGGCTCCTCCGCAACCGCCCCAGCCGGGATCCGGGGCTCCGAAAACGATGCGCCTGACCCGGGCATTGATCAACGCTCCGGCGCACATCGGGCAGGGTTCCTTGGTGACATAGACCGTAAAATCGCTCAGCCGCCAGTCTCCGGCGATTTCTTCCAGCGCATGGAGCAGTTCGATTTCGGCGTGGGCGGTGACGGAGCCGGCGGCCTCAACCCGGTTGCGGGTTCCCGCCGCGATCCGACCGTCCCGGACTGCTACCGCGCCGACCGGAACTTCTCCGGAGGCTGCGGCTTCCCGCGCCAGTTCAAGGGCGGACGCCATGAAGCAACGGTCGGACTCCGCGTTCATTTGGTGATGATGTCGACCCGGTGGACGAAATTGCGGAAAGTGTAGAATTTCAGCCGGATATAGCGGTCGCCGTACTGGTAGTTGAAGGTGATGATCCGGTTTTCCGCCCGCGGGTCGTCGATGATCGCGTCGCCGTGATAGAGCAGCTGATCGATGGTTTTAGTCTCGCGGGTGAACGTCATGTCCACCTTGTCGATGAACTCCTTGATCGCCTCGTATTTTTCCCTGCTGTTGGCCGGCAGCGACGGGTCCTTGAGCACAGCGATCAATTCCGGATAGAGCTGAGGCACCTCAAGATCCTCGGAGGGCAGTTTCCGCGTGGAGGCGCAACCGGCAGTCGTCAGCAGCACGACAAGCAGCGGCAAAGCGAAAAGGAGTTTTTTCATCTTGTTCAAATCCAGTGCGTTTCACCGTGGTTACAAAAAATTGGAGCGGGTGACCGGAGTCGAACCGGCGTCGCCAGCTTGGGAAGCTGGAGCATGACCGTTTTGCTACACCCGCCTGATTTGGTGACAAAGTTTAATATACTTTCATTCGTCCGGCATTTCAAGCGGGGGTTGCAAAAAAAACGAAGCGGCGGTAAATTATGATTTCACGAGACAGCGCTCTCTACGGCGCCGGCTGGATCCGGTTCCGGGATGGCCGCGGTAAAATATCAGCCGGGGAGGATTTCTGATGGGTGAAAAGACAATATGGCCGGGCAGCACACAGCTGGCTCCGGTGCCGGTGGTGCTGGTGGGGTGCGGCGACGGCACCTCGTTCAAATACAACCTCATCACGGTGGCCTGGACTGGAATTGTGTGCAGCGAACCGCCGCTGGTGGCGGTGGCGGTGCGTCCGGAGCGCTACTCTTACGGACTGCTGATTTCCACAGGGGAGTTCACGGTCAACATGCCGTCGTGCCGGCTGGCGGCGGCAGTGGATTTCTGTGGAGTCAGATCGGGACGCGACCTTGACAAGTTCAAGGCCTGCCAGCTCACACCCCGGCGCGGCAGCCGGGTGGCGGCGCCGCTGGTGGATGAGTGTCCGCTGTCGCTGGAATGCCGGGTGGAGCAGAAGCTGGAGCTGGGCGCCCACGCCCTGTTTATCGGTCGGATCGAGGCGGTGCAGGTGGAGTCCGCCCTGATCGGCGCCGACGGCGCCTTTGATCTGGACCGGGCTGATCTGCTGGCTTACGGGCACGGCAATTACTACCGGCTGGGCGAGCGGCTCGGACGGTTCGGTTTTTCGGTCCGCAAATGATCCGGCGCTCCGGATCATCGCCCTGGAGCTGGGTGCCGACCCTGTATTTTGCCGAGGGCGTTCCCTTCATTCTGGCCACGGCGGTGGCGGCGGTGATGTTCAAGAATCTCGGCATGCCTAATGCCGAGCTGGCGTTTTGGACCGGGCTTCTGGGGCTGCCCTGGGTGCTGAAGCCGTTGTGGACTCCGGTGGTGGACATTTACTTTACCAAGCGGCGGTGGATTGTCGGCACCGAGCTTGGCGGCGGCGCGGTTCTGCTGGCGGCGGCGCTGACTCTGCCGTTGCCCGGCGTCGGCGTCTGGACGGTGATGGCGGCTTTCGGACTGCTGGCGGTGATTTCGGCCACTCATGATGCGGCGGCCGACGGATTCTATCTGATTGGCCTGGACAGTCATGAGCAGGCTTGGTTCACCGGTGTTCGTTCCACTTTCTACCGCTTGGCGATGATTGCAGTACAGGGA
>CASFVA010000071.1 GCA_949298075.1 uncultured Lentisphaeria bacterium | reverse complement strand
CATTGACGGTCCTGCCGAGCCGGAAAACCGTTTCCGCTGGTTTGCGCTGATTGCACTGCTGTTTGCTGGCTGGCTGGTGTTCCGGCTGATCGGCGGACTGGCCGGGCGGCTGATTGCAAAATTTCCGCGGATCACTCCCGGTGTGGTCCTGCTCTATGTCCTGCTGCTTGTGCCGTTTCCGGTGGTTGCGGCGGTGAATGGAGCCCTGTTCTCTTATCATCTTCAATTCCTGCGGGCCGGAGCGGGGAATAACGTGTATTGCTATTTGCCTTGCTGGTTTCGCGATGGACTGCTGTTGCTGCTTGGAGTTTTGCCGGTCGCGGCCGGAATCGAACTGATCTGGCGGATTGGGGATAAAATCCGGCACGGCGACCGGGCGCTGCTGTGGGGCGGCTTCGCGCTGGTGGCGAGCTGTGTGCTGTGGAGCGGCAATTATGTGCTCGGCAAGCTGATGATGAGCCAGGCCGGGGTTTCGGCGGGCGAAATTTCATTCTGGCGGTTTGTCGCGGCCGGACTGCTCATGTTCGCGATTGCATGCGCCACACGGAAAAAGAAGGTATTCGCGCTGACCCGCCGCGACGCCGTCGAAGTCATCGGGCAGGGGATGCTCGGAATGTGTATGGTCGGATTGCTGATGTTTCAGAGCGAGAAGCTGACCAGCGCGATCAACGCTTCCATGCTGGATGCGTTGATTCCGGTCGCGATTCTGCTCGGCAGCTTCCTGACCGGCCGGAAACTGACGGCCGGACAGTGCGTCGGAATTGCGGTCAGTCTTTCCGGCTGTCTGCTGGTGATCCGGGTGGTCACGCCGGAGGGGATTCAGTTGACCCGCCTCGGGTTTGCGGACCTGATGATCGTCGCGGCGGCGGCCTGCTGGGCCGGGTATGTGCTGTGGGGAAAAGGTACGCTCAAACGGGTGGATTCACTGGTTTACACCACCTGGGCGATGATTGCCGGGGCGGCGGCCACGCTGGTTTTCAGTCTGCTGTTCCGCCAGCCGTTGAAACCGCCGCTTGACCCGGAGGTGCTGGTTCTGCTCGCGGTTCTGGTTGCAGGGCCGACCATCGGCGCTTTCTGGCTCTGGAACATCGCGACCCGCGATGTGCCGCTGCCGTTATTGAACATCACGCAATACCTGATTCCGGTCTGTGCGATCCTGTTCGCGCACCTTCTGCTCGGCGAACCGCTCGGCGGCTGGCAGGTCGCGGGTATGTTCCTGATCGCCGGCGGCGTTGCGCTCGACCCCGCCGTGCTGGGCTATCTGAAGAGTCTGGCCGTCCGTTGTAAAAGCCGTTTTTAAGCGGTTTGCCGCTTGCCGGAAATACCTGAACCGGGGATTGGAATCACTTGCGCACGAGTTCATAGAAAAGCGCGGGGCCGCCGGGCAATGCCGCTGTATCGAGTTCAAGCGTCAGTTTTCCGTCTCGGCTTTCGATCGGAAGCTCGGAAATGCGTTCGCCGTTGAGTTTCAGCGCATATACCCGGAAAGCGGCGGCATCGGGACGGTCGAACGCCAGCCGGAACCGGCCGGTTTTCACCAGAACGGGCAGGGTTCCGATCGCTTCAAGTATGGTTTCATTTTCGTCCGAAAACCGCATGTTGCTGTTACGCGCATCGGTGGCGATGACCACAAGAATCCGGCGGGCGTTTCGGAGTGGAGTATCGTTCAGGGAGACCGCCGTCACCGCAGCCGGAACTGTGCAACATTCGATTGTGAGGGCGTCGATTGCCGCCGGACGGCC
>CASFVA010000070.1 GCA_949298075.1 uncultured Lentisphaeria bacterium | reverse complement strand
ACCAGCGCGGCCGCTCTGTCCGACGCGAACGCGCCGCCGAAGATGCCGCGGCCGGCCACCGCGCCGGCGTCGATGGCGCCGCCGTCCCAGACGATGTTGACGCCGCCGGCGACCTCAATGGCGTTATGGCTCTGCGTTGAGCTGTTGCCGACCGCAAAGCCGCCGCCGTAGACCGACTGGCCGGACCCGAGGGTGCCGCCGGTGACTTCCACCGTGATCGAACCCGCCACCGAAGCGGTTCCGGTCGCGTCTCCCACGTTGACCCGGTGGCCGCCGATCACGTTGCCGGTCACGGTGCCGCCGGTGACGCTGACGCTGATGTCGCCTCCGACCGAGAGGCCGCCGGATGCGCTGCTCAGCAGCACCGCGCCGCCGGTCAGGGTGCCGATATTCGCACCCGCCGTCACCTCGACATTGACGTTGCCCGTCACACTCCCTCGGCCCGCCCCGTAAATGAGGCTGGCCGAAGCCGCGGCCCCCATCCGCAGATTGACGCCGCTCACACTCTGGGCCGCGTTTTCAGCACCTCCCATCAGCGCAGCCAGGGTGGCGGATACGCAGTTCAAGGTTGCGGTTCCTGACAGGCTGGTTGTGATGCCGCCGCCGTAGACTACCGCCGCCGCCTTGTTCAAATCCATGATTTCCAGTCGAACTCCGCCCACATCGAGTCCCTCGGCCGCGGTGAAAATCGTCGTGGTCGTGTCGGCATTCAGGGTGCCGGCATACAGCGCACTGCCGTCCACGGTCGCCACCAGGTTGGCGGCGCTTAATGCCGTTTCGGTGGTGACGGCCGCAAAATCCTCCACAGTGGACCGCTCTGCGGTCAGAGTTACCGCGTCAGAGTTGCTGATGATGTAATTCATGCCGCCATCCGCCGAAAAATACCGGGTGTCCGTTGCGAGTCGGATCCCTCCGTCAATGCTGAACTCCACAGCGGCATTGACAGCCGCATCTGTGAATATGAATGCTCCGCCGATCGCGGAGTCGGCGGCGAAGTTCAGCCGTCCACCCGCCAGATTGCCGGCGCTTTTGATGTTCGCGCCATTGTACAGCAGCACGTCTCCGAGGTCGATTCCCGGGGCGGCCAGCGTCAGCGTCGCGCCGCCGCTGAGGGTGGTCGTCCCCAGGAAGACCGCCCCGGTGGTGGTGGTTCCGGCAGTAACCTGGCCGGTGGAGTGAATGACGATGTCCCGGGCGGAACCGCCCATGATGCGGGTATTGGAAGCATAAATCTGGGCTCCGGAAAGCAGTCCGTCGGAAGAGACGTCCACTCCCCAGTCGGCCAGTACCGTGGCGCTGATGCTCACGCCACCTTTGACGTACAGTTTGCCGTTGCCTTCCACCCGGGTGAAATAATCCACCCCGCCGCTGCTGACGGTCATGCGCCCGCCATCCAGAATCGTGTTGCAGGCGCTTCCGCCCTGGCTGACTATGACGCTGGCGATGTTGTTGGCGGCGGCTCCGTCTGCCGACGTGACCAGCGTGTCGCTGAGCACTCCTCTGAGCAGCATGCTGCCGGCCTGCATGGTGGCAGATCTGACTTCGCCGAGGGCAATGAAATATTTATAAGCGCCAATTGAGCAGACCAGGTTTTCCACCACGCCGCCGTCCTCAATGTACAGATAACCCTGGTCGTAGAGCTGGACGTCGCGCATGTAGCCGCCGCTGCAGACATTGGCTCTGGCGTTGCTGCTGACGGAGGCGCTGATGAGCGTATCGATGGCGACTCCGCCGTTGGAGACCTGCAGCGTGCCGCAGCCGATCGAGGTGCGGACGGCGGATCCGCCGGAGCCAACCCACAGGGGAACAATGGAGCTGCTGGTGGCCATGGTGGTGTCGTACATGGTGCCGCCGTTGCGGAGGAGGCTGTCCCAGCCGCCTGATATGGTGGTGGCCGAGGCCACGCCGTCCACGACCACCCGGCCGGCGGAAACCGTCATTCCGGAAGCGAAGCCGCCGGCATAGATGATGGCGCTGTTCAGCTGCACGGTGGTGTTCAGTGCCGATCCCCCCGAGGAGACCTGCATCAATCCCCCGCTGATGGTGCACCCGCTGTCGACGCCCCGGACGATTTCAGTGCCGACCACGCCGTTGCTGTTGGTCAGCAGGAGGCCGGATGCGGTTTCGCCGGAACTGACAGTGAGCTGGTTCAGGTCGCCGGGAAGACGGAGATTTTCATAGGTGTAGGCCATGAACGTTCCCTTTCGTGTTGCCGTTTTTCAGAATGATAATTGGAAAAAATACAATTTTCAAATCTCTTGAATTTATTATCAATCTGCTTTATATTGTAGTGGAAAAAATCAATATGGCAATAGTCGCAAAAGTTATAAATATTTGTTATAATACAAAAAATATTCAAAATTTACCGCCATGCGCAAATCTTCAAAGGAATGGATGCCTCCGAGGAGTTACGACGAGTTCGGCGAAAATGCCGATCACGGACTTCAAATGCGCAGTGAAGCGTGGTATTCCTCTGCGCTGGAATGCCTGCCGCTATGCGTTCACCTGGCCATGGACGTGGAACGCCGCGGCAAATGTTACTGTCACCATCACTGTTATTCCGGTTTCGCTCTGGAGTGGCTGCTCGACGGAAAAATCAATTATGAGTTTGATGGCGTACCTTATGTGATGCACCCCGGGGAGATTGCGCTGCTGCAGCACCGGCGCGACTCGCTGTTTTTCAATCCGCCGGCAGGTTACTATCGGCGCCGGGTGCTGATTTTCACCGGCAGCGCCCTGGGCATTATTCTGGAAAATCTGAAGCTTTCGAACTGCTGGCATCTTCCGGTGAGCGACCCGGAGGCCATGGCCCGGCGGTTTGGCCGGTTTGAAACGCTGCTCAAGCGGAAAACTCCCGGCAGCGAACTTAAAATCAGTCTGCTGTCGTATGAATTGCTGCTCTATCTGGCCGAATTGCGCCGTTCCGCCGACAACGGCTGGCCGGAGGCGCTGCAACGTGCGCTCAGCCTGATCAACGGCTCCTATGCCGAACCGCTGACTCCCAGGAGCATTGCCGCCGCCGCCGGCGTCAGCGTTTCCGGACTCTTTCAGTTGTTTCGCGACAACCTCGGCATGTCTCCCATGGCCTATGTGACGCAGTTGCGCATAAATGTGGCGGCTTCCATTCTCGTGTCGGAAAACGTGACCGTCAAGGAGGCGGCCTGGCGGGTCGGTTACGACAACCCGCTTTATTTTTCAACGGTATTCAGCCGGGTCAAGGGCAGTTCTCCCCGGCAGTACCGGCGGCAGTTTGCCGGCTATTGACCGCCCGGCCGCGGCTCAGTTACCCGAGTACTTCGTCGAAGAGCGAGGCGTCGGCGATGAACAGCGGATAATCCGTGACCGGAAAATTCCGGATGTAGGTGGCGCCGAGCAGGCCGTGATGTTCAATTTCCAGCACCTCCGGCGGCAGCTTCCACACGTTGCGGCGGATCGGATCAATGACCACCGGATTGGTGATCGCTTCGAAGTCCTGCCACTGCAGAAAAACAGTTCCAATGACCGTCGGCGCCGTGAGATCGACATGTTCAGGAGTCCACAGCGCATAAAGCGGCCGGTCCCGGCGCCGCAGAGCCCATGCCTCGACGCGGTAGGGCGCCAGGGTGCCGAGCACCTGCCGGTCCGGGGGACGGAACAGGCAGAGGTTGTCGGGCGCCGGACGCAGGCCGTCGAACAGCCATCCCATCGCCTGCAGGGTGTAATACGCCAGCTTGCCGCACTTCCGGCCGGGGTCGATGACGCCGTAATACTGGTCGCTGCCGTCGGGGTAATAGCACTGGAAATCGGTCACCGTGAAAAATGAACTCAGCGCTGCGCCGTTGACCAGATCGGTGAGATAACGGCGCGCGAGATACCTGGCCTGGCCCAGTTCGGTCGGTTTGGAAAACAGGGTGGATTTGCCGCTGGCGCGTCCGCTTTCCCCCTGCCAGATCTCCAGTTTTTTGGCCGGGTCGGTGGGTTTGATGTGAGCTTTGATGTGAGCAACGCGCTGGCTCATGAATTCTTCGGGCATATTGCCGTAGAAATGATAGCTGAACACGTCGATGAGATCGGCCAGTTTGTACCGGCCCAGCTCCTGGATGTAGACGGTTCCCGTCTGGGCCACCACCGCGATGATGACGGCGTCGGGAATTTCCGCCCGGACAGTTTCGGCGGTGATTCGGACCAGCTCGACGTAGTCACGGGCTTTTTCGCTCCATGACATGGAAGAGAGCGGTCGGCCGTCGTGACACCAGAACGCTTCGGGTTCGTTCCAGACCTCGAAGCGGCGCACCCGTCCCCGGAAATGCCGGCAGAGTTCCCGGACATAGCGCCGCCAGGCCTCGATGGCCGGAGCGCCGTGATAAAGCGGCACTTCGCCGACCCAGCCCCGGGCCCACCCCGGCACCCGCTTGCCGGCGGCGGCCGCCGCGGCCCACTCCTCCTCGTAGGCGGCAGCCGGAGTGTGCAGCCGGTGTCCGAAGCTGAGACTGAACCAGGTTTCAATGCCGACGCCGGCCAGGGAGTCCACGACGTCGTCGAGCCACTGAAAATTGAATACCCCGTCCTCGGGTTCAGATTTCATCCAGCCGGTTTGGCAGCGGGCGAATTTGACGCCGCTTTCAGCGAGAAACGGTACGGTCATGAGCGGGTCAAAGGTGTCGCGGTCCAGCGTTTCAAAACCGATGCCCAGAATTGAATCCGTGACGGCAGCGCTGGGTTTTGACGGCATCCGGCCCAGCAGTTCAGCTCCGCGGAATGCCGCCATCGGGTCGGATTGATAGTTGAAGCGGGCTTCGTTGTCCCAGAAATCCGCTTCCGGCGGCGGCGGAGTGATGACGTTGGCTGCGTTGAGTGCGGCAGACAGGGCATTGAGATCGGTCATTTTTCCTTCACCTCGTGCGTGCGGTGATAAATCCAGTCTTCGGGTTTAGTGTAGCCCGCTCGTCTGGCTTTGTCAAGCTCTCCGGCGAGCCGAAATATTCGTTTGGCTCCAAAATGTATTGAATTTCTCCACGGATGGTGACCGGCATCCGGCCGCGGCGGCTCAGTCGCCGGGTTCCGCTTTTTTTTTCCGGTGGACTTGACAATGCCGGAAAAAGGAATTATATTAAATAAAGATAAAAAAATATCTATGTTTAAATATTTATGTTTTTACATTTATATATTTTTATCCTGAGGTGAACATCCATTCATCCATCCAGACCAAGGAGGTGTTATCATGGAGAAGAAAAAGACCCCGGTCATCCAGCCCGCCGACGACAAGGCCGCCGCCGAACTCGCGGAACGCGCCGAACTCGACGCCGTCATCGCCAAAGTCAAGGCCGCCCAGAAGGAGTATGCTCATTACTCCGAGGAGCAGGTGGATGCGATTTTCCGCGCCGCCGCGCTCGCCGCCAACAACGCCCGGATTCCGCTGGCGCAGATGGCGGTGGCCGAATCCGGCATGGGCGTGGTCGAGGACAAGGTGATCAAAAACCACTTCGCGTCGGAATACGTTTACAACAAATACCGCCATTACCGCACCTGCGGCGTGATCGAGGAAGACGAGGCCTTCGGCATTGTCAAAGTGGCCGAACCCCTCGGCGTCATCGCCGGCATCGTGCCGACCACCAACCCGACTTCGACCGCGATTTTCAAGTCGCTGATCTCGCTGAAAACCCGCAACGGCATTGTTTTCAGTCCGCATCCGCGGGCCCGCAAGAGCACCATCGCCGCCGCCCGGATCGTACTGGAGGCCGCGGTCAAGGCCGGCGCTCCCGACAACATCATCGGCTGGATCGAAGAACCCACTGTGGCCAAGAGCCAGCATCTCATGAGCCATCCGGACATCAACCTGATTCTGGCCACCGGAGGTCCCGGCATGGTCAAGGCCGCATATTCCAGCGGAACCCCGGCGGTCGGCGTCGGCGCCGGCAATACGCCGGTCATCATGGACGAAAGCTGCGACATTCAGATGGCGGTCAGCTCGGTACTGCAGAGCAAGACCTTCGACAACGGCATGATCTGCGCCTCGGAGCAGTCGGTGACGGTGCTCGACGCCATTTACGATCAGGTCAAGGCCGAGTTCATCAAGCGCGGCGCTTACATCCTCAACTCCAGGGAAACCCGGCAGCTGGGCGAATTTATTCAGATTGACGGCAAGCTCAATACCAGGATTGTCGGACAGAGCGCGGTGCGCATTGCCGAAATGGCCGGTTTCAAAGTGCCGTCCGATTCCAAAGTGCTGATCGCCGAAACCACCGGCGTGGGCATTGATCATCCGTTCAGCCGCGAGAAACTCTCCCCGGTGCTGGCGCTCTACCGGGCGCGGGATTTCGCCCAGGCGCTCGACAATGCCGAAGCACTGATCAACTACGGCGGACTCGGCCACACCAGCGTGCTTTACACCAATCCCAACAACACCGACCGCATCGCGGAGTTCGGCCGCCGCATGAATACGGCCCGCACGCTGATCAACATGCCCTCGAGCCAGGGCGCCATCGGCGACGTTTTCAACTTCAAACTCGATCCGTCGCTCACCCTGGGGTGCGGCAGCTGGGGCGGCAATTCGGTGAGCCAGAACGTAGCTCCGAAGCACCTGCTGAACATCAAGACCATCGCCAAACGGAGAGAGAATATGCTGTGGTTCCGGGTTCCCGAAAAGGTATACTTCAAGTACGGCTGTCTGCGCGAGGCGCTGCGTGACCTTCAGGACGACGACCGCAAGCGGGCCTTCGTGGTGACGGACCGCTTCCTCTACGAGAGCGGAGTGCTCAGCGGCGCACTGGCCACGCTGGAGGAGCTTGACATCAAGTACGAAGTGTTTTCCGAGGTGGCGCCCGACCCGACCCTCGAATGCGCCCGGCGCGGCGTGGAGCGCATGGAGAGCTTCCGGCCCGACACCATCATCGCCGTCGGCGGCGGCTCTCCGATGGATGCGGCCAAGATCATGTGGCTGCTCTATGAGCACCCGGAAGTCCATTTCGAGGACATCGCCATGCGGTTCATGGATATCCGCAAACGGGTGTTCAAGTTTCCGAAGCTCGGCACCAAGGCGACGCTGGTGACGATTCCGACCACTTCCGGAACCGGCAGCGAAGTCACGCCCTTCGCCGTGATTACCGATGAAAAGACCGGCATCAAGTATCCGCTGGCCGACTATGAGCTGACGCCCAAGATGGCGATCATCGACACCCAGCTGGTGATGAAGATGCCGAAAAAGCTCACCGCCTATTCGGGCATTGACGCGCTGGTGCACGCGCTGGAAGCCCGGGTGTCGATTCTGGCTTCGGAATACACCAACGGTCTCGCCCGCGAAGCCGCCCGGCTGGTGTTCAAATATCTGCCGGCGGCCTACGAAAACGGACTGACCGACGAAAAGGCGCGGGAAAAGGTCCATCACGCTTCGACCATTGCCGGCATGGCGTTCGCCAATGCGTTTCTGGGGGTGTGCCACTCGATGGCGCACAAACTCGGCGCGGCGTTCCATCTTCCGCACGGTCTGGCCAACGCGCTGCTCATCAGCGAGGTGATCCGGTTCAATGCGACGAGCAAGCCGACCCGGCAGGGAACGTTCTCGCAGTACAAGTGTCCGGAAGCGGTCGAGCGCTACGGCAGTCTTTCGGACTTCCTCAAACTGGGCGGCACCACCCCGATGGACAAGGTCGAAAAACTGATCGACGCGGTGGAGGCGCTCAAGGAACGGCTCGGCATTCCCAAGACCATCCGGGATGCCGGCGTGCCGGAAAAGGAGTTCCTGGCCCAGCTGGACAACTTGTCGGAGATGGCGTTTGACGACCAGTGCACCGGAGCCAATCCGCGCTATCCGCTGATCTCCGAGATCAGGGATATGTATCTGCGGGCTTACTACGGCGGCGAACCGGAACAGAAATAACCCGGTCCGGCCCGAAAAATTCCGCCTCCGATCCCCGGTGGATCGGAGGCGTTTTTTTCAGCTGCCGCTCTTCGCGGCTCCGTTCCGGCGGCAGTTTCCGGTGGTGGAACGGAACCGGCCGGATTTCAGCGTTCCCCTTTGCACATCCACTCGCCGGTGCGGGTTTGAATCCAGGTTCCGTCCACAGCCCGGTCCGCCATGCGTTCGGCCATACGGCGCCCGACGGCTTCGGGGGTGATGTTCTGTTTTTCCGCGATCCGACGGAATATCGCCTGCCGATCAGCATTCTCGGCTTCCATGGCGTTGCGGACCGCTTCCTGAAGTTCGGCGGAACTGGTTGGGGCGGCCAGCAGACCGCGGTTGTCTTCTCCGAGCAGTCCGGCGATCTTCCAGGCGGTGATCTGGTTGCGCCGGGCCCGGCGGAGCTCCCGTTCGGAACCGGCCGGAGCTTTGGCGTTATCGTCGGCCAGTTCGCGGTTGAGTTCCTCATCCACCTTGAGATTGACATCCAGGGTGATCTGGATCGGTTTGACCGTCACTTCGTTCTGGGTTTTGATGGTCGGGGTGCACCCGGCCAGCAGCGCGGCGGCCGAGGCGGTCAGCGCCAGTCGGAAAGTTGTCATGGCTGGTTCTCCTTGCGGGTTTGTAGTTGTTCACTCAGGCGCAACAGGCGGTCGCGCGGAATGCGGGTGTTGATGACCAGTCGGATGCCCTCAAACACGGCCGAACCGGAGTCGTCGCGCCGGAGTGCGCCGGAGTCGCCGTCGTAGACAAAGGGCAGCGGGCGGTTCGGCCGTCCGTCGAACTGCAGCGACAGGAGGAAATCATCACCGTCGGTCGAGAGATTGAGCCTGGCCCAGTCGTAGGAAAAATCCCGGAGCGCTTCGAGGGTGAAATCGAGCTGGGACTGGCGAAGTGCCGCGCCGGCGACCCCGCCGCCCAGCTGCTCCGGATTGCGGATCCGGATCGAATTGACCGTGCCCGGCCGGCTGTACAGGTAGCTGGCGTCCACCATGAATCCGCGCCGGGGGTGGTGGCTGACCGGAATTTTTCCGAAGAGAGCGCCGCTGCCGTCGGCCTGTCCGAGATTGAACTGGTTGACGATCTCGGAAAGTTCGAGGTTCTCGCAGTAAAGGTCGGTCTTGAAAGCGGGCAGTCCGGCGGTCGGATTGAAGCGCAGCGAATGTATTCTGAGAGTGCCGCCGCACCACTCCGCCGCGGCCTGTTCAAGATTGAAGAGTTCTTTGGAGGCCAGGTTGAAACGGAGTTCAATGTTGCGGAAATTCAGGCGGTCGCGGCGGATTTCCCCGATCTGCAGCGTCTGGCCGCCCGGCGTGCTCATTCCCGGCAGGTCGCTGAAGCGCAGATCCAGCCGGATTCCGCCGGCGGAGAGCTTTTGCTCCGGCCAGTCGAACCGGCCGTCGGTCAGCATTATCTGCACGCCGGACTTCAGTTCGCCTCCGGCAAAGCGGACCGCTCCGCCGGCGGAAAGGGTCCCTGTGGCCGAGGCGGTGCCGAACGCGGCGCCGCCCCAGTCGGCGAGCCGGAGCGGCTCTTTCGGTGTCCACGGCGGCAGGTTGACTTCGAAGCTCAGCTCCGGAAGTTCTCCGCTGCGCGGCGTGACCGCGCCCCGGAAATCAATCCGGGCGCCGGGGAAGAGCTGGTTGATGAAGCTGCCGCCGCCCCGGAGGCTGCCGGAACCGAGGTGAAACGAACTTTGAAGTGCGCCGAGCCGCCGTCCGGAGAAATCGATGGCAGCAACATCGAGTTCAGCGGGAGCGGCGGGGGTGGGGAGCAGCGGAATCCGGGCATCGAGACCGGTCGCTTTCAGTGCGATCGCCGGATTTTCCAAGGTCATGCCGGCGGCGGAGACCATGAAACGGCCGGCCGGTCGGGTCAGGGTCAGTTCCGGCGCCGTCAGCGTGAAGCCGGCGGACTCCAGCCGGACCGGACCGGACGACAGGGAGGCTTCGGCCACGCGCCAGCCGGATTCTCCGCGGCTCAGCGCGAGGTTCCAGCTGGTGTCTTTTTCGACTGCGGTCCGGACGGCGCCCTGATTGAAGCTGAACTCAAAGGGGCGGACCACGCCGCCGGCGTTCAGGGTCGCCCCGCCGGTTCCGGAGGGAAGCTCCAGCTTGACGGTCTGCTCAAAGGTCAACGGTGTCCCGAGGATCAGCGGCCAGCCGGCGGCGCCGGTTTTGGTCCAGACGGCGGCAGTCCGGACCTCGGCTCTGATTCCGGCGGCGTGGTTCAGCGTACCCTCTGCCTTGATCTGAAACCGCCCCCCGGGATTGACGGGGAGCAGATCGCTCAGCGCCCCCGGACTGATCCGGAGATCACCGGCGAATTCCAGAATCCGGTCGATCCGGTCGTAGTTGAGATTAAGCTTCACCGGCTGACCGCGCAGTGCCGTCGTCAGTTCGATCCGGAGTTTTGACCAGTCCGGCGCGGGGGCGGTGATTACGGCGTTGATTGGAATAATGAATTCCCTCCCGAAAGCGGAAATGTTCACTTCGCAATCCCGGAGCAACGCCTCGTCCAGCGCCACCGGGGGCGTTCCGGAGGCGGCGCCGTTTTCGGAACCGGCGCCGGAAAACCGCTCCATGATCCGGGCGGGGTCGCAGCCGTCGATTTCGAATCGCCCGTTCCGCCACGCAATCCGGATTTTGACGCCGGCAACCGTGAGCCGGCTGACGGTGAGCAGCCGCGGGGTCCGGAATGGCAGATGCGGCAGGTAGTCCACCCGGATGGAGTCGGCCGTGAGCGCACGGCCGTCAGACCCGGAAATCCGGACTTCATCAAGATCAAAACCTGTCAGTCCGAGTCGGCGGACTTTGAACTCCGCACGGTCAAGCCCGGCGGCCTGAGCCAGCCGGGGCGCGATCCGGTCTTCGATCAGGCCCGGCAGCCACCAGGCCCAGGCGACCGCTGCCAGCGCAGCGAACAGCGCCGCCGCAAACAGCAGACGTCGGAACCGGCGCCGCCAGCGGGGCGTCGTCCGGACGCCGGAACCGGCCGGGGTGGGGGTGTCAGCCATGAAGCAGTCTCCGGGTGAATTTGCCATTCTGCCGCCGGTTCCGTTCGCAGCGCGTTTCCGGCGGCGAACTCAATATATCACGGTCTTGATTGAATATCAATCCATCCGTCCGGACTTTTTTATCCGCCAGGGCGTCCGCAAACCGGGGCTTGATCTCCGCTGTTCCCCGGCCGCCGAATGAAAAAAACGCCCGGACGGCGGGCCGTCCGGTGGGGCCGCCTCCGTCCGCAGCGCTGCTGTCAGTGCCGGACCGCCGTTCAGGCGGAGACGGCGCGTCAGATGATCTGGGGATTGTTGCGGTTTTCGATCTCGTGCTCGAAGATTTCGTTGCGCCCGATGTAGATCTGGCGCGGCCGGATGATCTTGGTCGAGTCGCCGATCATCTCTTTCCAGTGCGCCACCCAGCCGGGCAGACGCGCGAGGGCGAACATCACCGTGAACATGTTCTCCGGAATGCCCAGCGCCCGGTACAGGATCCCGGTGTAGAAGTCGACGTTGGGGTAGAGATTGCGTTCGACGAAGTAGCTGTCCTTGCGGGCCGCCTCCTCGACTCTCCGGGCGGTGTCGAGCAGCGGATCCTTGTGGTTGATCAGCGTCAGATAGGCGTCGCACTCGTTGCGCACGATTTCAGCGCGGGGATCGTAGGTCTTGTAAACCCGGTGCCCGAAGCCCATCAGCCGGAACGGAGAGTTCTTGTCGCGCGCCATCCGGATGAATTTGTCGACGTCGCCGTCCTCGTGGATCATGCGGAGCATTTCGATCACCGCCTGGTTGGCGCCGCCGTGCAGCGGTCCGGACAGGGCGGAAATTCCCGCCGAAATCGTCGCGTACAGATTGACCTGGGCACTGCCGATCGCCCGCACCGCCGTGGTCGAGCAGTTCTGCTCGTGCTCGGCGTGCAGGATGAAGAGCACGTTGAGCAGCCGCACCGCCTCGGGATGAATGTGGTAGGGCCGAACCGGCGAGTCAAACATCATGTTGAGAAAGTTTGCACAGTACGACAGGTCGTGCCGGGGGTAGACCACCGGCTCGCCGATGGACTTTTTATAGGCGAACGCCGCCATGGTGCGAATGATGGAAATCAGCCGCGCGCACGAGGTGTCGATGTTGTCCGCCATCGACTTGATGTCCACGTTGGGATAAAAGGCCGCCATGGCGTTGATCATGGTCGACAGGATGTGCATCGGATGAGACCCCTGCGGAAAATGATCGAAGAAATGGCGCATATCCTCGTGCATCATGGAGTTGAGGTTGAGCATCTCCGAGAACTTCTTGCGCTCGTCGGCGCCGGGCAGCTCGCCGTGGACCAGCAGATAGGCCACATCGATGAACTTGACTTTCTTGACCAGCACTTCGATCGGAATGCCCCGGTAGCGCAGGATGCCTTTTTCGCCATCCACATAGGAAATCTGACTGTAGCACGCCGCGGTGTTGCCCAGGCCGGGGTCGATCGTCACCAGTCCGGTGTCGCGTCGCAGACTGGAGATGTCGATGCCGCGCTCGCCCTGAGTTCCGATGACCAGGGGGAGACGGATTTCTTTCTCGCCAATCTTGAGAATCGCGAATTCGGCCGGTTTCTTTTCCATGTTTTCTGACCTCCTTGCAGGTTAACAACTCGCGGAACCGAATGTTGAATTTATAATTTATCCCGCCTGAAATGGTTTTTCAAGGCAGTTCGGCGGTTTCCTTCGAAAAATTTCGGTCCCGGCTTGAAATGACGGGGTTTTGACTTTATAATATACGCCGGCAGTGTTTTGTTTCGCTGAAGCCGAGCCGTCCGGTCCGGCGTCGTCCGGGACCGGAGCGCGGAATGTTTTCCGCCGGCGGAAGCGGAAATTCATTTACGGGAGAATATCATGAGTTTTGTCAAGAAAACCGCCGCCGTTGTCGCTGAACTGGAAAAAATCCGGATTGTGCCGGTGCTGGTCCTCAACAATGTCGATTCCGGCCTTAAAATGTGCGAAATGCTCGTGGAATGCGGTCTGCCCGCGGCGGAGATCACTTTCCGCACCGCGGCGGCCGAGGAGATTATCCGTGCCGCCTCCAAACGCTTCCCTGAACTCTATCTCGGCGCCGGAACTGTGCTCAATCCCCGCGACCTCAAGCGCGCATTCGACGCCGGCGCCCGGTTTGCGGTCGCGCCCGGATTCAATCCGGCGGTGGTCAAGGCGGCCGTGGACAACGATCTGCCTTTCGCTCCGGGAATTGTGACGCCCTCCGAAGTGGAGCAGGCTCACGAACTGGGCTGCACTTTCCTGAAATTCTTCCCGGCCGAGGCCGCCGGAGGCGTCCAGATGCTCAAATCGCTGGTCGCCCCCTACAAGCATCTGGGGCTGCGTTTCATGCCCACCGGCGGCATCACCGCGCTCAACGTCGGTTCCTATCTGGACCTCAAGGAAGTCGTGGCGGTCGGCGGCACCTGGCTGGGCAAAGCCTCCGACATCGACGCCGGCAACTGGGCCGGAATCCGGGCGGCGGTGTGCGGCGCGGTTGAGCTGCGCGACAGCCTGGCCAAATGACATGACCTCAAGCACATTTTTCACAAATTATCAATAACCTGGAAACACAATCATGGTCAAATACAAGTCCGCTGAAAGCTGCCGTTTCGATCAACTCAGTCTCGGGGAAATCATGCTCCGGTTCGATCCCGGCAACGGTCGGATCCATACCACGCGCACCTTTGACGTCTGGGAGGGCGGCGGCGAGTACAACGTCGCCCGCGGGCTGCGCCGCTGCTTCGGACTGCGCACTGCGGTGGTGACCGCGTTTGCCGACAATCCGGTCGGCCGGCTGGTCGAGGATTTCATTCTGCAGGGGGGCGTGGACACCCGCTTTGTCCGCTGGGTGCCCTACGACGGCATCGGCCGGACGGTCCGCAACGGTCTGAACTTTGTCGAGCGCGGTTTCGGCTGCCGGGGAGCCAAGAGCTGCTCCGACCGCGGCAACACTGCGGTTTCCCAGCTGAAAAAAGGCGACATCGACTGGGATGAGATTTTCGGCAAATATGGGGTGCGCCACTTCCACACCGGCGGAATTTTCGCCGCGCTTTCGGACACCACTCCCGATGTCGTCATTGAAGCGCTCCGCAAGGCCAAGGAATACGGCACGGTCACCAGTTACGATCTCAATTACCGGCCGAGCCTCTGGAAGAGCATCGGCGGCGTCGAACGCGCCCGGGCCGTCAACCGGGAGATCGCCGGACTGGTGGACGTCATGATCGGCAACGAGGAGGATTTCACCGCCTGTCTCGGTCTCGAAGTCCAGGGCGTGGATGCCAACCTGCGCAACCTCAAAACCGAGAGTTTCAAAGCCATGATCGAAGAGGCGGTCAAGCGTTATCCGAATTTCCAGGTGGTCGCCACCACGCTGCGCGGAGTCAAGTCCGCGTCGATCAACGACTGGGGCGCGATCGCCTACGCCGACGGCCGTTTTGCCGAGGCGGTCAACCGGCCCGGACTGGAGATTTTCGACCGGGTCGGCGGCGGCGACAGTTTCGCTTCGGGGCTGATTTACGGCCTGATGACCGAAGGCGACATCAATTTCGCCGTCAACTGCGGTGCCGCGCACGGCGCGCTGGCCATGACCACTCCCGGCGATACCTCGATGGCCACGCTGGATGAAGTCAAAAAGCTCATGAAGGGCGGCGGCGCCCGCGTCGACCGGTAACTGATTTCAGCAGTCCGGAGGGGCGGCGGTGACAGGAATCCGGTCGGCAGTGGCGGCGGCGGTTCTGCTGGCGGTGCTGAGTGCGCCGGCGGCGACGCCGCGTCTGGGCCGGGAGGAATTTGTGCCCGGCAGCGGCGTCCGGATCCGGATGTTCCGGGGAATGGAGCAGTCGCCGCTGCAGCCGCCCCGGGCCGGAGTTCGCCGTTCCGACCAGGCCCATGTGGTGGCGGTCGGCGAGCAGTGGATTTATTCGCAGTGTCTGGGCAACTGGAAAGGCCCGGGCCTGACGGCGATGCTGGGCGAAGTGAAATTTGCTCCGCCGCCGCCGCTGCAGTTTGCCACTCCGGAGGAGCTCGAAACCGCGTTTGTTCCGCTGGCCGCCGACTCCGAACCCGACGCCGCCGCTTTGCTGAAATGGATCAACGCATTCTGTCCTGAAGGAAAATTCACCGGTCTGGAGCCGGCCTTTTCCGGCAATAATTCCAAAGTCCGCCGGTTCCGTCCGGGGGCGCCTGATGCTCCGGAAGCCTATCTGATCACCCGGAACGGCATTCGCCGCCGCCGGGTGGTTGTGGTCTACCGGTTTGAAGCTCCGTCCCGGGAGCGGGAGGCCTGGGCGAAACTCTGCCGGCGTTCCGCCGCCGCCGCCGGATTCTGGGAAGTCGCTTCCAAAACGGAGCCGTCCGGCGGTTCAGTCCGCCGCAGCGCCGCACGGCAGGCGGGGGTCGAACGCGCCATTGCCGGCATCCGGGGCCTCAAGGGCTGGTGGTACCGGGAGACTCCCAACTATGTTTTCATATCCAATCAGCGCGACCGGCGCGACCTGCGGCTGGTGCAGCGCGACCTGGAGCGGGCACGCCAGATTTATCTGCGTTATTACCGGTCGGACGCCGCAGTGACCATGATCGGAGTGGTGCGGATTTTCGAGACCCGCGAGGAGTATCTGCGTTATGTCGACCCGGGCATGGAGTGGAGCGGGGGGTATTGGTCGCCTTCCCGGCTGGAGCTGGTGGTTTCACCGCTGCCGCGCAACGTGCCGGATTCGGTTCAGGATAAAGTGCTTCGTTCAACCGCTTTTCACGAGGGGTTTCACCAGTTTCTGCATTATGCCGCCGGAATGGCGGAGTCCGGCATGTGGTTCAACGAGGGCAATGCCGAATTTTTTGAGCACCTCAGTCTGCGGGGAGGCAGCTTCACCGTCAGCGTGACCGATGAGGAAGTCGAAGAGATCCGGCGCCTGCTCCGGTCGGACTTCGATCTTGAGGCTTTCATGAAACTCGACCGGGAGGCTTTTTACGAAACGTCCGGACGCAACCGCAATTACAAACTGGCCTTTGCGCTGCTCTATTATCTGCTCAAGGGCGCTCCGGCGGAAAATCAGCGCACCTACGCGGCGATTCCCTTCGTCTATTTCCGGGAACTGGCGGCCACCCGGAACGACGCCGCCGCCCGCAGGGCGGCTCTGTCGGGCGTGGATGCCGCCGCCTTTAACGCCGCGTTCCGGAGCTTCTGGAACGACCGGGGGCGGCTCCGGAAAGCCGGACGCTACAACGGGATTTTCAGTCTCTGAGCTCCGGACTGCCGCCGGATGAGATGGCGCCCTTTGCTTTTTGGCGGTTATGAGGCTATATTATTAGGAATCGGGGGATGCCGGGGCAACGGCGCGGTTTTCCACTCCGAAATCAGATGAGATTTGACCGGCCGCGGCGGGGATTGCGTCTCCGGAGCGCTGCCGGCGGGCCGCGCGGCGGCACTCCGGCGCCAGTCAGATCCAATTCATTCAGGGAAGTGTAATGAAGACTTTTGACGAACTCTTTGAAGAGCTCCGGCGCAAATGGGCCGAGCACGACCCCGCTTCCGGCACGGTCCGGGAGCTGGAGCGCGGCACCCACGCCATCGGCAAGAAAATCGTGGAGGAGGCCGGCGAAGTCTGGATCGCCGCCGAATACGAGGGGCGGGAAAAAACCGCCGAGGAGATCAGTCAGCTGCTCTATCATCTTCAGGTGATGATGATCGACCGCGGACTCGAACTCAAGGATGTCTACAAATATCTGTGATTGGTTTCCTGATTCTGAGGATGTTTACCTATTATGCTTAAAATCGCCATTCCGAACAAGGGCGCTCTGTCGGAGGGAGCGGCGGCTCTGCTGAGCGAAGCCGGCTATAAATGTTCCCGTTCAGGCCGCGAGCTGGTCGTCATCGACCGCGCCAATGACATTGAATTTCTGTTTCTGCGGCCGCGCGACATCGCGCTTTATGTGGGCAACGGCATCATTGATCTGGGCATTACCGGGCGTGACCTGGCCGCTGACAGCGGAGCCGAGGTTCCTGAACTCATGGAGCTGGAATTCGGACGGTCCCGGTTCTGCTTTGCGGCTCCGGCCGGACGTTACCGGAGCGCGGCGGAGTTCAACGGGCTGCGCATTGCCACGAGCTATCCCAACCTGCTGCGCGGCCATCTTGACCGGCTCGGGCTGGACTGCCGGATTGTCCGGCTGGACGGCGCCGTGGAGATTTCCATCAGCCTCGGCGTGGCCGATGCCATCGCCGACGTGGTGGAGTCCGGCGCCACGCTCCGCGAGGCCGGGCTCGAAATCATCGGCGAACCGCTGCTTTACTCCGAGGCCGTGCTGATCGGCCGCCATGCCCGGGTTGAAACGGAGTGCCCCGCGGTGCAGACCCTCATGGCCCGGCTCAAAGGGATCATGGTGGCCAAAAGTTACGCCATTGTCGAATACGATATTCCGCGTACCGCCCTGGAGGCCGGATGCCGGATCACGCCGGGCATTGAGGCGCCGACCGTTTCCCCCCTCTCCAATCCGGACTGGGTGGCGGTCAAGGCCATGGTCCGGCGCGGCGAGTGCAACGCCATCATGGATGAACTCTACGCGATCGGTGCCCGCGGCATCATTGTGACTGAAATCAAATCCTGCCGGCTGTGAGCCGGCGCCCCGTTCCGGCGCGGCGCCGGAGCGGAGGTGCGGTGCAACAGGAGAGGAGACAAGACACTAATGTACAGCGAATTGAAGAAAGCCTGCCTGGAAGCCAATTTCGGACTGCCCCGCCTCGGACTGGTCATTTACACTTTCGGCAACGCCAGTGTGGCGGATTACTCCCGCGGCGTCTTTGCGATCAAGCCCTCCGGTGTGGCTTATCATAAAATGAAGTGGCAGGACATCGCCGTGCTCGATTTTGACTGCAAACCGGTGGATGGGCACCTGCCGCCGTCGATTGACGCGCCGACTCACGCCGAACTTTATCGTTCGTTTAAAGGCGTCGGTGGCATTGTCCACACTCACTCGAGTTACGCGGTGGCGTGGGCGCAGGCCTGGCGGGACATTCCGCTGTACGGCACGGCGCATGCCGACCAGCTGCTGAGCGACGTGCCCTGCACGGAGCCGCTGGATGACGCCGAGATTGCCGCCGGCTACGAGGCCGCGGCGGGCCGGTCGATTGTCCGGTGTTTCCGGGAGCGCGGCCTGGATCCCGCCGCGGTGCCGATGGTGCTGGTCGGCGGACACGGTCCTTTTGCCTGGGGTCGTGACGGCGCCCGGGCGCTCTTCAACGCCCGGGTGCTGGAGGAGCTCGCCCGCACCGCCTTGTTTACGGAAAGCCTCAATTCCGGAGTCACCCGGCTGAAGCCTTCGATGATTCACCGCAACCGTCTGGCGCCGGGGGCTTCCGGCGGAAAACCGGTGGTCGAAAAATGAAGAAAAGCATTCTTGAACGCGCCCGCGAGGTGATTGACACTGAGATCGAGGGCCTGGCCGCTGTCCGGGATGAGCTGGGCGGTTCCTTCGAGCGGCTGGTCGAGTTGTGCGCCGCCGCCATTTCCCGCCAGGGCAAGCTGGTGATCACCGGCATCGGCAAATCAGGATACATCGGCAAAAAGATTGCCGCAACGCTGTCGAGCGTCGGTTCTCCGGCGATTTTCATGCATCCGGTGGAAGCCCGGCACGGTGATCTGGGCATGATTCAGAAGCATGATCTGCTCATCGCGCTCAGTTACAGCGGTGAAACCGAGGAGCTGCTGGTGGTGCTCAACCCGGCCAAGCGCCTGGGAGTGCAGCTGGTGGCCATCACCGGGAGCGCCCGGTCCACTTTGGGGAAAATGAGCGATCTGGTGGTGGAAATGCCGGTTCCGCGTGAGGCGTGCCCGTTCAATCTGGCTCCGACGACGACCACCACCGCGCTGCTGGCGCTCGGCGACGCGCTGGCCATGGTGCTGCTGGATGAGCAGGGTTTCACCAAATCCGATTACGGCCGGCTGCATCCCGGCGGCGCCATCGGGCGCATGGTGACCATGTGCGCGGCGGATATCATGCGTGATCTCGATCACACCGCCAGGGTGGGGGTGGAGGCCACGGTGCGCGAGGCGATTCTGGAAATGAGCCGGGTGCGCAGCGGGTCGGCCGTGGTGGTCAATGCGGACAATGAGCTGCTGGGGATTTTCACCGATGGTGATTTCCGGCGTTGCGCCGAAAAGAACGATCAGGTGCTGTCGCTGCGCATTGGCGATGTGATGACGCCTGATCCGGTGTGTGCCTGCGAGGACCAGCTGGTGGCGGAAGTGCTCAAAATTGTGGAAAAACGGCGGATTGACGATCTGGTTGTCGTGGATTCCGGGCGGCGGGTCCGGGGGGTTATCGACATTCAGGATCTGCCCGGGCTTAAAATCATGTAACGATTCGACCGGGGGAATCATGCGGATGAAAAAGTTTCTACTCCGGACCGTGCTGGCCGGTCTGATGCTGGGAATCGCGCTGCCGGTGCTGGGCTCCGGGGACGACGAGGCCTCGGCGGTCTATCTTGAGGGGCGGGACGCCTATCTGGCCGGCGATTATTACCGGGCGGCGAAGCTTTTTGGCGAATCCGAACTGCTGGCGGAGTCCACCGCCATCCGGGCCAATTCCATACTGGCCCGGATCGGCGCCTGGCGGATGTGCGGCATGCTCTACCGGGAATACGAGGATATTGAAACGCTGCTCACGCAGTATCCGGAATACGCCCGTTTCGGAGAGATGATCGACCGGGAGTTTGAAATCGGGGCTGAATACTGGCGCGGCAAGCGTGATCCGATGTACTGGAGTCTGCGCTGGATTCCCTGGCTGGTCGGCGACGACAAGAGCATTGAGGTTCTGGAAAAGGCGCTGAGCCGGGCGCCGTTTGCCGCCGCCGCTCCGGCCGCGCGGCTGCGGCTGGCTTATCTCTATCAGGAAAAGGGCATGGTTCACAAGTCGCTGGCTGAACTCCGCCGCCTCATCAAGGACCATCCCGGCGCGCCGGAGTGCCGTTACGCCTATCTGGCACTGGCCGACGGTCTGTTTGAATTATCGCGCAGCGGCGACGGCGACGGCCGTTACGTGCGCGAGGCGTCGGACGTGCTGGCGGAGTTCCGCAAGCGCTATCCCGAGGCCGAGGAAAACGAGTGGGCCAGGCGTAAGCAGCTGGAAAGCAAGGATATTCAGGCTGCCCGGCTCTATGAGACCGCGGAGTTCTACCGCAAGAACGGCCGGGAGGCGGTGGCGGCCCGCTATCTGGCCCGGGTGGTGCGCGATTATCCTGAAAGCGCCATCGCCCCGCGCTCCGAAGCTGAACTGGCCGCGATGGACGACACTTTTGTACCGGGAGATTTTCCGGAAACCGAGGGCGAACGCATTCCATCCTACGATTCCTACGCCATTCCGGCCGAGGCCGCCAGGGTGCTGATCGTGCCGGGGGCCGGCGGCAATCACTTTCTGCTGCCGGTGCCTGATCTCAAACCGCAGTCGGAAGAGGTGAAACCGTGAGAAGATTTTTTTCATACCGCCGGATGGGGACAGCGGCGGCCGTGCTGGGCTGGATTCTGACGGCCGGGTGCGGATATCAGGTCGGCAGTCTCATGCACCCCCAGATTCAGTCAATTGCGGTGGCGCCGGTGGTCAACGAGACACTGGCTTATAATGCGGCGGCCCAGGTCCGCGGCATTCTCTGCGAGCAGTTCGTGACCGACGGTTCGCTCAAGCTGGTCAGTGAGAGCACGGCCGACTGTGTGCTGTACGCCCGGGTGATGGGAGTCACCTTTGCGGAAAGTTCCTGGAGCACATATTCCAGCGAACAGGATGACGACCGCTACATTCCGAACGAGTGGCAGGTCGGGGTAACCATAGAGTACACCGTCATCATACCTGGTCGGCTGGAACCGCTGGTGCCGACGAGCACGGCCTCCGGAACCGCGATTTTCATGTCCGGTCCGGACATGGAAACCAGCCGCACCAACGGTTTGCGACAGGCGATTCTGGCTGCCGGCAAATCCATTGTGGCCGGAGTCACCGAGGCCTGGTAAAAAGTCGGGACGCAGTCCGGCCGGTTGTCACGGGGCGTCCGGCGGCGGTTCCGGGGCGGAACCGGTTGAAGTGGGGAGTTTATGCAGACAAATATCGTCCGCCGGGGACAGTTGCTGTTTCTGAGTTCGTTTGCGACGCTGATCGTCATCGGCACCCTGGTGCTCATGCTGCCGGCGGCGGTGGAGCGAGGTCCGGCGCTGAACTGGAGCGACGCCCTCTTCACTGCAACCAGCGCGGTCTGCCTGACCGGTCTTACGGTGGTGTCGCAGGAGAATTTTTCCGGATTCGGCCAGGTGGTCATCGCGTTGCTGATTCAGCTCAGCGGCATCGGCATCATGGCGTTGAGTGCGTCAATTCTGCTGGCGATCGGACGCGGCCTGTCGTTCAGCAATGCCCTGCTGATTTCCAGCGTCAACGACAATTTTTCGCTGCGGGGAACTGAGGGATTCATCCGCACGGTCATCAATTTCACGATTGCGGTCGAAGCGGTCGGCGCGGTGGTCATCTATGCCGGACTGCTGCTGAGCGGCGACCGCTGGCTTGTATCGCTGTGGAACGCGGTGTATCTGGCAATCAGCAGTTTCTGCAATGCCGGACTGGGACCGTTCGACGCCGGACTTGAAGGCAAGCACGCCCTGGTCAAACTGGGGTGTTCGGGCCTGTTCGTACTGGGCGGCATCGGCGTTTATGTGGTTTACGATGTCTGCCAGGTGCTGCGGCGGCGGCAGCTCCGGCTCCGGGTTCACTCCAAAGTGGTGATCGCCGCCACGGTGCTGCTGCTGGCGGCCGGCTGGCTGCTGATCCGCCTGCTGGGGGCGCCGGGCAGTTTCCGTCCCGGCTGGCTGGACGCCTGGTTCCTGTCAGCCAGTTCCCGTACAGCCGGATTCACCACCTTCAATCTCGATGTGCTGCCGCCGGTCACGCTGATGACTGTCATCGTGCTCATGCTGATCGGCGGATCGCCGGGATCGACCGCCGGCGGCATCAAGACCAGTACGATCGCCGTTACGGTTGCGGCAATCTGGAACACCATTGCCGGCAACAACGATGTGCTGATGTTCAAACGGGCGGTTCCGACGGCAATTGTGATGCGCGGCTTCACCATAATTGTGCTGTTCCTGCTGCTCTTTTTCGTCAGCTCCGCGGTGATTCAGCTGCTGACGCCCGGGGCCACGCTGCTGGCCGCCTGTTTTGAAGCGGCGTCGGCTTTGAGCACCACCGGATTGTCAATTCAGGGCACCACCGGGAATCTGACGGTGCCCGGCAAATTATTCGTATCGGTTCTGATGTACATCGGTCGGGTGGGACCGTTCACCATCATGCTGTTTTTACTCGGACGCGAAAAACCCGGACAGCTGCGGTATCCGCAGGAACGCGTCATCATCGGCTGACGCCGCGGCGGCAATCACCAGGGAGATCAAACATGGCAAGAAACAGTTATGCGATTTTCGGACTCGGCTCCTTCGGAACCAAGCTCGCCATAGAGCTGGTCCGGAGCGGCAATGCAGTGCTGGTTTGCGACATCAACGCGCAGCGCATTGACGACATGCGCGACAAAGTCACCCAGGCGGTGGTGGCCGACGCCGCCAACGAAGAGGCGATGCACGAACTGGATGTGAGCCGCTTTGACGCCGTGATTCTCGGAATGAGTTCTCACTTCGAGAAACAGGTGCTCGCGCTTACCCTGCTCAAGCAGGAAGGGGTGCGCCGGGTGCTGGCCAAGGCCAACAGCGACATTCAGGAGCGGATTCTTTACCGGCTCGGAGCCGACGAGGTGATTCAGCCCGAGCAGGATGTCGCCGAGCGGCTGTCGCGGCGTCTGTCGCTGGCCAACATCGCGGATCTGTTTGAATTCAAGGGCTCGGCGATCGCCGAAGTGGTCACGCCCGGGCACCTGGCCGGCAAGTCGCTGCGGGAACTTGATTTGCGGCGAACCGCGCAGATTACGGTGCTGTTGCGCCGCGAACCCGGCAGTACTGTGGAGAGCGCGCCGGGACCGGACACGGTGCTGGGACGGGGTGACATGCTCACGGTTTTCGGCAGCAAGGAGTCGATTGCGGAACTTTTCAAGGAGAAGAAATAAGATGAACGACTGCATTTTCTGCAAAATCGTCCGGGGGGAGATCCCCAGCGTCAAAATTTACGAGGATGATCTGGTGTTTGCCTTTCTGGATATTTCCCCGATCAACTTCGGTCACACGCTGGTGATTCCGAAGGAACATCACCAGTCGGCGTCGACCATTCCGGAAGCGGTGGCGGGCCGGATGTTCCACATCGGCAGCCGGATCGGGGTGGCCCTGCGCCGCAAATGCGATTACGACGCCTATAATCTGCATCTGGCCGACGGAGCGGCCGCGGGACAGGTGGTCATGCACGCGCATTTGCATGTGGTTCCGCGCCAGGCCGAAGACGGGTTCCATTGGAACTGGCGGCAGCTTAAGTATCCGGAAGGGCGCATGGCGGAAATTGCCGCCGGGGTGTCGGCCCGGCTGGCCGCCGATCTCGGAGAGGAGTCATGAGCGGGTTCCGGCGCTGGGCCGTCGCGTGCGCGGCTGCGGTCTGTTGTTGCGCGGGGGCGGCCGACCTGGAGAAATTTGAGCGGCAGCTGGACCGGGTGGAGATCGTTTTCTGGTCGGCGGCGGTGTCGCTGCATGACAGCACCGCCTGGAACTCAGCTGAAAAGCTGCTGGACGAACTGGCCGAACATGCCCGTCGGATTCAGGCCGAACTGCGTCCGGGTCTCAAGAACAACATCGCTCAGGAAGCCTTGCGGCTCAAGAGTCTGTTTCATGATTTTTCGCCGGAACATTTCGACGGCCGCCCGCCGCGGTTGGAACGCACCTCTCTGCGTGAGTACCGGTCGGAGTTTCTGCGCGACCTGCGGGAGCGCGAGGCGGAGTCCGGCGGGGATTCGGACCGGGCGGCCCGGAAACGCCGCAACCAGCGGCCCACTCTGCTGAACATCGATCCGGGCAATTATGAAGTCTGGCTGACCGACCGTACCAACTCCAACCTCGAACGGCTCCGGCGTTATTCCGGTTCCGGCAACACGCGGTTTGCCGGTGAAAAGGCGCAGGATTATTGTCAGACCATCCAGCACCTGCGGCTGATTCTGCTGCGGCTGGCCCGGGGCATGGCACAATGATGAATTTCACTTTTTTTCATTACAGGACAGGTTTATGACGGCAAAAATTATCGACGGCAAGGCCATTGCGGCCGAATTCAATGCTGAAACCCGGGAGCTGGCGTTCCGGGTGGCCGGTGAATTTTACCGGCAGCCCGGTCTGGCAGTGGTGCTGGTGGGCGATGATCCGGCGTCCCAGGTTTATGTGCGCAACAAGATCAGGACCAGCGCCGAGACCGGAATCCGTTCCGAACTGCATCGGCTGCCGGCGACGGCGACGACCGCCGAGGTGCTGGAACTGGTGGCGCGACTCAACGCCGATCCGGCGGTCGACGGAATTCTGGTGCAGTCGCCGCCGCCTCCCCAGGTGGACGAGGCGGAGGTGATCCGGGCGATTGATCCGGACAAGGACGTCGATTGTTTTTCCGAGCGCAACGTCGGCCGCCTGCTTATCGGCCACGACAGCGGATTCCGGCCGTGCACGCCCTGGGGAGTCATGGAACTGCTGCGGCGTTCCGGCTGTGATCCTGCCGGGAAGCACGCGGTGGTTGTCGGACGCAGCAACATCGTCGGCAAACCGATGGCCGCGCTGCTGATGCAGAAGGCCGCCGGAGCCAACGCCACAGTCACGGTGGTGCACTCCGGAACGGTTGAGCCGGAGCGCTACGCCCGGCAGGCCGACATTCTGATCGCGGCGATCGGCCGTCCGAATTTCGTCACCGGCAACTGGATCAAGCCGGGAGCGGTGGTCATTGACGTCGGAATCAACCGGGTGGTCGATCCGGACACCGGACGGAGCCGGCTGACCGGAGACGTCAATTTTGACGAGGCGGTGGAAATCGCGTCGGCCATCACGCCGGTTCCCGGCGGGGTCGGTCCGATGACCGTGGCGGTGCTCATGCGCAACGCGGTCACCGCGGCCATGCTGCATTTGAGGATGTGCAGATGAGTGGCGGACCGATGAAAGGCATTGTGAGGTTTTCAACCGTTTGGGCGGTTCTGACACTGCTGGCGGCCGGCTGCGACCGCCCGGAGCCGCAGTCGGCCGCGCCGGATCCGGAGGTGGAAGTCATCACTGCGACCGAGTGCGAAGTGCGCGAGGGACTCACCCGGATTGCCGAAGTCAAGGCCTGTGATGAAGTCCAGTTGGTGGCGCGGGTGGAGGGTTTTCTGCGCAAGCGGCATTTCGCTGAGGGACAGGCGGTGAAAGCCGGTGCGCTGCTCTACGAGATCGAACCTGAAATTTACGCCGCCCGGGTCAGCAGCGCCGAGGCCGGGCTGGAACAGGCCCGGGCCGGATTGAAAAACGCCCAGGTCGAATACGACCGCCAGAGCACCCTGCGCGGCAGGGAGGCCACCAGTGAGCGGGCTTATGATGCCGCGGCCACGCTGAAACTGGAGGCTGAAGCCCGGGTCAAGGCGGCCGAGGCGCAGTTGGCCCTGGCCCGTCAGGACTTGGGCTACACCAAAATTTACGCTCCGTTTGACGGCTGGATCGGCATCAGCTCCCGGAGCGAAGGCAATCTGGTCAACCTGAGTTCAGGACCGCTGGCCACTGTGGTCAAGACCGACCCGGTTCGGGTGGAATTCGTGCTGGGCGAACCCGATCTGCTGGCGCTTATGAAAAGTCCCGGTCGCGGCCGGAACCATGTGGCGCGGCTTTTCACCCAGGACGGCGCGGAATACCGGCATTCCGGCACGGTTTCATTCTGGAACAATCAGCTCAATGCCTCGACCGGTACGCTGCGCATGCAGGCGCAGTTCCCCAATCCCGACCGGGAACTGGTCCCCGGCATGTTTGTGCGGATCCGGCTGGAGCCCCGGACCGGGCGGATGGCGCTGACGCTGCCCGAAGAGGTGTTGATGTCCGACCAGGTTGGCGAATACGTCTACGTCGTCGATGCCGGCGGAGTGGTCCGCCGGCGCGACCTCGCCGCCGGATACCGTTTTGACTCCAGGGTGGTGATTGAGTCCGGACTGCAGTCCGGAGAACGGGTGATTGCCGCCGGCGCTCAGCGGATCCGTCCCGGAACCAGGGTGACCCCGCTGCCCCGGCGCGAGGCCGCCGCTCCGGCTTCGGAGTCCTCGGATCCTCCACCGGCCGGAGAGCGGAAATGATCAGCCGGTTTTTCATTGAGCGGCCCCGTTTCGCCTTTGTCATTTCGATTGTGATTTCGCTGGCCGGACTGGTGGCGGTGTTCACACTGCCGGTCACCCAGTATCCCGACATCACTCCGGGGCAGGTGGCCATCACCACCACCTATCCGGGCGCTGACGCCGCCACCGTTCTGGAAACCGTAATCGAACCGATCGAGGCCCAGATCAACGGAGTCAAGCGGATGCTTTACGTTTCGAGCACGGCGACCGACACCGGCAGCGCCGCGATCACCGTCACTTTCGACATCGGATCGGATGGCGATGCCAATACGGTCAACACTCAGAACCGGGTCAACTGGGCCAACGCCCAGCTGCCCGAGGAAGTCCGGCGCCAGAGCGTGATTGTCAAGGAGAAGTCTCCGGGCATGCTGCTGGTGGTGGCACTTTATTCGCCCGACGGCCGGTACGACTCGCTGTTTCTCAACAATTACTGTTCGATCTACCTCAAGGACGAAATTGCCCGCATCCCGGGGGTGGGCGACGTGGCGCTGCTGAGCGAACGCAAGTATGCCATGCGCATCTGGCTTGACGCCGACCGCATGGCCGCTCTGAGGCTGACGGTCGACGAGGTGATTGCCGCGCTCAATTCCCAGAATGTTCAGGTTTCCTCCGGAGCGCTTGGGGGCGCTCCCTCCGGCGACGACCAGAAATTCCGCTATTCCCTGCAGACCCGCGGGCGGCTGGAATCGGCCGCGGAATTCGGCGACATCGTGGTGCGCGCCACGGAACACGGCGAGCAGGTCCGGATCCGCGACATCGCCCGGGTTGAGCTCGGCGCGGAAAATTACGACTCGGAAAGCACTTACAACGGTCGTCCCGCCGCGCTGCTGGCGGTCTATCAGCTCAACAGTGCCAACGGCATCGCCATTGCCGAGGCGGTGAAGGAGCGACTGGATGAACTGCGGAGCAGGTTCCCGGAGGGCATGGATTTTGCGGTGCCCTTCGATACTACCGACTTTATCACCGCGTCGATCAGCGAAGTCGGAGCAACGCTTTTTGAGGCCGTGCTGCTGGTGATTCTGGTGACTTTTCTCTTTCTGCAGGACTGGCGGGCCACCCTGGTGCCGACGGTGGCGATTCCGGTATCGCTGATCGGCACCTTTGCCGTGATGGCGGTGATCGGCTACACCATCAATCTCATTACGCTGTTCGGACTCATCCTCGCCATCGGCATCGTGGTGGACGACGCCATCGTGGTGATTGAAAACGTCAGCCGGCTGCTGGACGAGGGACTCGATCCGCGATCCGCGGCCATCCGTTCCATGGAAGAGGTGACCGGACCGGTGATCGCCACCACCGCCGTGCTGCTGGCGATGTTTGTTCCGGTTTGTTTTCTGCCCGGCATCACCGGTGAAATGTACCGGCAGTTCGGCGTGACGATTTCGGTGGCGGTGGCGCTTTCGAGCGTCAACGCGCTGACCCTGAGTCCGGCGCTCAGCGCCCTGATTCTGAAGCCGGGCGGAACCGGCCGGGCGGAAGGATTCATCCTTTTCAGGTGGTTCAACCGCGCTTTCGACTGGCTGACGGCGCGCTACTCCGCGGCGGCGGGATTCATCATCCGGCGTTCGTTTGTGATGCTGGTGCTTTACGCCGGATTGATGCTGCTCTGCGTCCGGCTCTACAATGCGCTGCCCGCCGGATTCATTCCGGACGAGGACCAGGGCAAGATTTTTGTCAACATCCAGCTGCCCGATGCGGCCAGCCTGCCCCGGACCCGGGCTGTCACCGCCCGGCTTGAGGAGAAAATCCGCCGGCTGCCCGGTGTCAGGGACGTCATGACGGTGCCGGGGTACAGCATTCTGAGTTCTTCGCTGGCCTCCAACAACGGCCTGATCCTCGTTTCTCTGGCTCCCTGGGAGGAGCGCCAGACTCCGGAACTGAGCCAGAATGCCGTCATCGCCCGGCTCAATGCGCTGTTCCGGCAGGAACGCGACGCCGTCGTTTCCGCTTTCGGACTGCCGGTGATTCAGGGCATCGGCACTGCCGGCGGCTTCTCCTTTGTGGTCGAGGACACCGGCGGAAACCGGCCGGAGGAGCTGGAGGCGGCCGTCAGCCGGCTCTGCGCCGAAGCAGTCAAGCATCCGGCAATTCTGACGGCATACTCCACATTCCGGTCGCAGACCCCGCAGATCTACCTGGACATCGACCGGGAAAAGGCGCTCAAGCTGGGGGTGTCCATTGACGCGATCAACACGGCGCTCAAGGGGTTGACCGGTTACACTTACGTCAACGATTTCAACAAGTTCGGCAAGGTGTACAAGGTGGAAATCCAGGCGGCGGCGGATTACCGCCGGACCGTGGACGACATCCGCGGCATTTTCGTGCCCAACTCCGCCGGGGAAATGGTGCCGCTCGGCACGTTGGCCGAAGTCCGGCGGCGTACTGCACCGCAGTACCTCAGCCGCTTCAATCTCTACAGCTCGGCGACCATCAACGGACTGAACCGTCCCGGCTACAGCACCGGGCAGGCCATGGCGGCCATGGAGGAGCTGGCCGAACGCCATCTGCCCGCCGGCATGAAGTACGAGTGGACCGACATGTCCTATCAGGAAAAGGCGGCGGGCCGGCCGATTACGGTCGCCGGAGTGGACATTCCGCTCATTGCGGTGATTTTTGCGCTGGCGCTGTTTTTCATGTACCTCTTCCTGGTCGCCCAGTACGAGAGCTGGATGATTCCGGTTGCGGTGCTGCTGGCGGTGCCGGTGGCTTTTTTCGGGTCGCTGGTGTTTCTCCGGTTCGGCGGGGTGGACAACAACATCTACACCCAGGTCGGCTTTGTGCTGCTGTTCGGACTGGCCTGCAAGACCGCCATCCTGATTGTCGAGTTCGCCAAGTCCCGGCACGAAAACGGCATGGGGATCGAAGCGGCGGCGCTGTATGCGGCCCGTCTGCGTTTCCGGGCCGTGCTGATGACCGCCATCTCCTTCATTCTCGGAGTGTGGCCGCTGGTTGCCGCCACCGGTGCCGGGGCCGGCAGTCGGGTTTCGCTCGGCACCGCCGTGTTCGGCGGCATGCTGGCTGCGGCCATTGGCGGAACGCTGCTGATACCGGCGTTTTATACGGCGGTGCAGAAGCTGGTGGAGCGCTGTTCCGGAAAGGGCGGCGGCCGTTGAATCCTTCATTCAGTCATTTCAAGGAAAGCATTCATGTATAATTGTGTGGTCTGCCGCTATCACGAAGTCGCCACCAAAGGCAACAACCGCAATATGTTCGAACGCTGTCTGGCCGACAACATCCGCCATCTGATCCGCGGGGTGCCCGGGTGCCGGGTCAGGCGGATCCGGGGGCGGATCTGGATTGAACTGGACGGCGGCGGTGACTTCACGGATGAACAGCTCTCCGGACTGCGGACCGCACTTGAACGCGCTTTCGGGCTGGAGTCGTTTTCGCCGGCGGTCCGCCTGCCCGTCGATCTCGCCGTCATCCGGAGCACCGCCGCCGCGCTGGCTCCGGCGGCTTTCGCCCGGCTCGGCGTCACCGGACGCCCACCCGCTTTCCGGGTCCGGGCGCGCCGCAGCAACAAGCATTTCGAATTGACCAGCCGGGATCTGGAAATCGATCTGGTCACCCTGCTGTCCCGTTCGCCGGGAGTGCCGGAGTTCAAAATCGACCTTGATGCGGCCGATCTCACGCTCGGATGTGAAATCCGCGATGAATTTGCGCTGCTCTTCTTTGACACCGGCAGGGCGCCGAGCGGACTGCCGGTCGGCAGCAATCCGCGGGTGCTCGTGCTGCTGTCCGGCGGCATTGATTCGCCGGTTGCCGCCTGGATGACCATGAAGCGCGGATCGGCCTGTGATTTCATCAGTTTTCACAGTTCGCCCTATACTCCGCCCGAAACTACCGACAAGGTGCGCGGCATTGCCGCTTACCTCAACACCTTTCAACGTTCCGGCCGGCTTCATCTGGTCAACCTGGCCGCCTTTCAGCGGGCGGTGCGCGACTGCTGCGGTGAACGGTTCCGGACGGTGCTTTACCGCCGCGCCATGTTCCGGATTGCCGAACAGGTGGCCCGCGCCACCGGCTGCAAGGCGCTGGTTACCGGCGAGTCGCTCGGACAGGTTGCCAGTCAGACTGTGGTCAACCTCGACACCATCAACCACGCCGTCGATATTCTGGTGCTGCGCCCGCTCATTGGTGCGGACAAACTTGAAACCATCGCCGCCGCCGAGGCCATCGGCACTTTTCGGATGTCGAACGTTCAGGTGCCGGATTCCTGCACGGTATTTTCACCGGCCTCGCCGGCCACCGCCGTTCCCCGTCAGCTGGCCGAGGCCGAGGAGCGCCGGATTCCCGATTACGGCAGGCTGCTGGAAGAGACGATTCAGGCAATTGAAACCGTCTGAGCCGCTTCGGCGGACCTCCGGGGAGTTTTTTCCCTTAAAAAAAACGGTTTTTTCCAGTTCCAGCCTTGTAAATTAAGCAAAACTGAATTAGGTTAAATAACCGCCGGACCGGCAGTTCAGCCGGGGTCCGGGCGACGGTGAAAACGCCGGGATCGTCCATTGAGCTGAAACGGCGTCCGGAGCAGCAATATTTTGATTCAAGGAGCAGGTTTCATCATGAAAAAATCATTTCTCGCAGCCGCGATGGCGGCGCTTCTGCTGGGCGGAACTCCCGCTTTCGCCGCCGGTGAAAATCTTGAGTCCGGTGGCGGCATCACCGCCGCTGATGTCGGTGAGGCGCTGGCGCTTTACATTCCGAACCGCCTGCTGGACGCGCTGGATATGTTCACGGTCAACCTCGGCGTGGGTCCGGTGCTCCAGGCCCGTCTGATGGGGACGCGCCTGGCGGATGTCGGCGCCGGCATCGGCCGTTCCTACAAAATTTACAAAACCCACAACCGGCAGTATGGACTCGGTATCGAAGAGGGTTACTACTGGTCGTTCATTTTTGTCGGCGAAGAGGATTATCACATGATCGACTGCACTTCGCTGATCAAAAATTACTCCGAGACCCGGGCCGGAGTGCCGGATCCCACCACCCGGACCTACGATTTCTTCACCGGTCCCCGGGATTACTGGGCGATCGGCGGTTCGCTTGGCGGACTGGTGGATGGCGATCTTTATATCCATCCTCTGGAGTGGCTGGACTTCGCACTGGGATTTTTCTTCATCGATTTCCGCAACGACGATCTGACGTTCCGGGATTTCCAGTAACCGTTCCGGAGAGACGATGTTTCGCTGTCGGCGCTGCGGCGTCTGCTGCCGGTGGCCGGGATGCGTCAAGCTGGAAACGGACGGGGAAGCCGACCGCATCGCCGTGTTTCTCGGTTTGGAGCCGACCGAATTCATCGACCGGTTCTGCGTCATAACTCCGGACCGGTCCCATCTGGCTTTGGCCGAGCGCGCCGACCACAGCTGTATTTTTCTGGAGTTTGACGGCGCCGCGGCGCGTTGTGTCATTGATCCGGTCAAGCCCCGGCAGTGTCGGGACTTCCCGGAAAAATGGAATTTCCCGGGGTGGGAACAGGAGTGTGCCGCCGGAAGTTCCGGCCTCGAATCCTGACCGCCGGGGCATGGAGGAAGCCGGAAGCCGCCAGAGGCAGGCGCCGGCGTCCGCCGGCATTGTCCGGGGTTGTGATTACTGTATTCAAAAAAATTATGAAAAAATCAGGCAGTCTGTTTGTGGTTTCCGGCCCCAGCGGCGTTGGTAAATCCACTTTGGTCGAACGGGTGCGCCGCCGGATGCCGGAGCTGGCGTTCTCCATTTCCTGCACCACCCGGCCGCCCCGGGGCGGCGAAATCAACGGTCGGGAATATTATTTCCTGTCTCAGGAGGAATTTGAGGAGCGCTCCCGGCGCGGCGAATTCATCGAAGAGGCCCGGATTTTCACCAACCGTTACGGAACACTGCGCGAAGAAGTCGTACGCCGGATGGACTCCGGGGTTCCGGTGCTTCTCGACATCGACGTTCAGGGCGCCCGGCAGATCCGGGCCGCCGCCGCCGCCGATGCCCGGCTTGCTGCCGCTGTGGTGATGGTGATGATCGCTCCGCCCTCGCTGGACACCGTTGAACGGCGGCTCCGAGGCCGGGGAACCGATTCCGACGGGCAGATCGCGCTCCGTCTGGCGGCGGTGCGCGGCGAGCTGGCCAACTTCAGACTTTACGATTATGTGGTGGTCAACGACGATCTCGACACTGCCGCTGCCGAACTCGAAAGCGTGTTCCGGGCGGCGGCGCTGCGGACGGCTCTGATTGACGGAGGATTGTTCAATGACTGAGTCCCGTGAACGCCGGCTGATTGTACTCGGCGTCACCGGCGGCATTGCCGCCTACAAGAGTGCCGAACTTTGCAGCTCGCTGATTCGCAACGGCTTTGACGTGCAGGTGGTCATGACCGTCAACGCCACCCGGTTCGTGACCCCGCTCACTTTCCGGACCCTGTCGCGCCGGCCGGTGGTGGAGTCGCTCTGGGAGACGCCGGAATGGCGTCCGGAGCATGTCGCGCTGGCTGATGCCGCCGCTCTGCTGGCGGTGGCTCCCGCCACCGCCGACTTCATCGCCAAATTCGCGCACGGGATTGCCGACGATGCGTTGACCACGTTCGCCGCGACGTTCGGCGGTCCGGTGCTGCTGGCTCCGGCGATGAATCCGGCCATGTGGCGCCATCCGGCCTGTGTCGCCAACGTCGCCGTGCTCCGGGAGCGCGGCGTACGGATGATCGGCCCGGAATCCGGCCGGGTCGCCTGCGGTCCCGACGGAGTCGGACGCATGAGCGAACCGGCGGCAATTCTGGCGGCAGTTCAGAGTCTGATGGCGTGATTTTTCGGTGAAAAACTAAAAATTCCGGCTTTTGGATTTGACAACTCCGGTTTTTGAAGTTATTGTGTAAGGGAGGCAGGGACGGCGGCGGTTCGCGAAGCGGATTGACCGATGCCGACCGGCCGGCGGTTGAAAACCAACGAAAAAGGAAAACGGTCATGGATGTTCTTCTGAAAATTATCAGCGTCGTGTTGGCGCTGGGCGGCTTCATCGGCTTGCTGGCTTTCAAACGGCAGCAGGCGATGGCGATGGTGATGTTTGTGGTTTTTGCTGTCGGGCTGTGCCTCGGACTCTACAACTTCGGCGTCATCGGTGAGAAGCAGAAGAACGACCGCCGCCACAATGAATATACTTTCTATGCGTCGCGCGCCGCGGTGGCGGCCAAGCATCTGGCCGGAACCAAAACCGCTGACAAGCTGGTGGTGATTGTTCCTCCCGGTTATCGTTACACCAATCCCGATACCGACACCCGCAACATCTACTTCATCGACGGTCTCAAGAAGGGATTCGGATCGGATAATATCGTCGTTGCTCCGCTGGAAATCCCCAACTACAACCTGGAAGAGGACGCCCTGCCGATTGAGGACGTCATGAAGGCCGAGCATTTTGACGCGGTGATGAATCAGCATCCCGACGCCGGCGCGTTCGTGTCGCTGGTGGGGCTGCCCTCCAATGTTACGAGCATGGCCTATTTCCGCAACCGCAAGGCCAAGGCTCCGCTGGCGCTGATCGGCGTGCCCAGCATTGTGCCCCGGATTCTGATCGACAGCATTGAGAAGGGAGACATCTCCTGCATGGTGATCCGGAATCCTGAACTGCGCAAGAAGAAGATCGATACCTCCAAGCTCAAGGCCACGGACGATTTCGAAGAGACGTTCAAGATGCGCTTTGTGCTCGTCACCAAGGACAATCTTGAGCAGTACAAAGAAGTTCTGCGCGATTAGGCAGATGTGATGCGGCCTCCGGATCCGGCGGATCCGGAAGGCCGTCGGGTGAGTTCCGGATTCTGTCGGAAGCAGCCCGTTTTTCGGATTCACTGACGGGCGCTGGTGCGCCCGTTTTTCACCCGGAGGTCATGACTGGACTGTTCCGGGGAGAGGCAGCAGATCCCGCCGCGGCCGGCATGCCGGCAGTTGCGGGATTTCACCGCGGTTTAAAGGCGACTGGGTAATGAACAAGGCGGATTTGGCGGCGGCGGGCGAGAGCAACATCGGGCTGGCCCGCAAAACCAACGAGGATAACTTCTGTCTGCTGGTTCCTCCGGAGCGCCGGACGGTTTTTGCCATGGTTGCCGATGGTCTTGGCGGCCATCATGACGGGGCGTTGGCCAGTTTCATTTGCTGCCGTGATCTTTTTTACTCCTACATCGGTTCCGACGATGAGCGTGATCTGGCGACCCCGGCGGCGGTTGAATTGTTCCTGCGCCGGGAAATCGAGGCGCTCAATCGCAAAATCTTTCAGCGTAATTACACGGATGATGCGCCGTGTCCGATGGGCAGCACGATTGTCGGAGGCCTGTTCGCAACGGATTTTCTGGTGATGTTCAACGTCGGCGACAGCCGGTTCTACCGCTTTAATCCGGAGTCCGGACTCACTCAGGTTTCCACCGATCACACCTTGAAATCCGACCCGGAACTGCGCGAGTCGCTGCCCCGGTGCTGTACGTCCGAATGCCTCGATCATGTTGTCAGCCGCGCCATCGGCACTTCATCGCGGGTGGAACCCCAGATCGCGGTTTGCCCGCGGCGCCCCGGTGACCGTTATCTGATCTGTTCCGACGGGGCCTACCGCTACTTCTCGCCGGAGCGTCTCGCTGCGATTCTGAGCGAAGCCGCCGGTCCGCGTCAGGCGGTCAGCCGGATTATGCGCGACGCTCTGCTCGGCGGCGGACATGACAATATTTCCGCCGTGGCCTTGTTTGCGGAAACGGCAACGGAGTGACTATGGCGTTGCTGGAGGTTGAACATCTCAAAGTCCGGTATCCGGTACGGAGCGGCTGGTTTCGCCGCTGTCGCTATCTTCACGCGGTGAACGACGTTTCCTTTCAACTGGAGCGGGGCGAGACGCTCGGGCTGGTCGGAGAATCCGGGTGCGGCAAATCCTCGCTGGGCCGGGCCCTGGTCCGGCTGGAGGAACCGGCTGCCGGCGCGATCCGGCTTGACGGCTGCGATTGGAGCACCCTCAAGGGGCGGGAATTGCGCCGCTTCCGGCGGCGGGCGCAGATGATCTTTCAGGATCCTTACGGTTCTCTCAATCCCCGGCTCACCATCGGGGCGGCGCTTGACGAAGTGCTGGCGCTGCACTCGAAAACCGGCCGGGAAGAGCGTCGGGAACGGGCGGCACGGCTGCTGGAGCGCGTCGGTCTGGGCGCCGACGCCCTGGAGCGCTGGCCGCATCAGTTTTCCGGCGGCCAGCGCCAACGGATCGGCATCGCCCGGGCGCTGGCGACTTCGCCGGAATTCATCGTCGCCGATGAGCCGGTGTCGGCGCTCGACGTCAGCGTTCAGGCCGCCATTGTCAATCTGCTGGAGGATATTCAGCGGGAAGACGGCACCGCCTTTCTCTTCATTGCGCATGATTTGGCGGTGGTTGAACATATTTCCCACCGCATCATGGTGATGTACCTGGGCCGGGCGGTTGAACTGGCGGAGTCCTCGACGCTGATCGCGCATCCGCTTCATCCTTATACGGCGGCGCTGATTTCAGCGGTGCCGGCGGTTGACGCCGCCGGGCGTCGCCGGATTGTACTGCCTGGGGATGTCCCGTCTCCGCTGGCTCCGCCTCCGGGCTGTCCGTTTCATCCGCGCTGCTCCCGGGCCCGGGAGTGCTGCCGGACGAAGCTGCCCGAACTGACCGAAGTGGCGCCGGGACACTTCTGCGCCTGCCATTTTGCCGGGGAGACCGGGACATGAAAACGGATCGGGCAGCGGAGAGAATGGCTTTTGCCGCGTTTTCAGCCGAGGATTTTTCCGGTTCGCTCACCAGCTATCTCCGGAGGGTCGGCGAACTGGCGCCGCTTTCCTCCGCCGAACAGCAGCGGATCGGCACCGAGATCGACGCGGTCGGCGATGAACTGCGCCGGATTACCGCCGGATTTGGTTTTGCCGCTTCAGAATATCTCCGGATTATCGACGAATGTATTGCCGGAACCGGTTCACCCTCGGATAATTTCCTGCCGTCGGCCCTGCTTTCCGGCGGAGTTTACCGCAAAAGTCACCTGCTCAAGTTCCTTTCCGAATGGCGTGTGACGGTGGCGGCCGCCTATGCCCGGATCGAACAGGCGTTCAATTCCGGCGGTGACACCGCTGACGCCCGGCAGGATCTGGTTGCCGCGCTGACCCGGTGTCCGATCAACCTGGCCCGGGTGGAGGAGTTTCTCGAAATCATTGTCAATTACGCCGGGATTCTGCACCGTAATTTCACTGAAAACCAGACCTTTTCGCCGGGAGAGACCACACCGGAAATGGGGGCGTTTATCAAGGAGCGCATGTTGATGTCCTCCGATGAATTCGTCTCGGCCGTCAACGCCGCCGTCCGGGCCGGCCGCCGGCTGCACGAGCTTCAGAACCGGATGGTCGAAGGCAACCTGCGCCTGGTCATCAGCATTGCCCAGAAAAACCGCAGTCGCGGCATTCCCTTCAATGACCTCATTCAGGAGGGCAATCTTGGGTTGATGCGGGCTATGGAGCGCTTTGATTTCCGGCTCGGCAATAAATTCAGCACGTATGCCAGCTGGTGGATCAAGCACAATATTTCCCTAATCATCGCCGAACAGTCGCGGGTGATCCGCATTCCGGCCCACATGGTTGCCGCCGCCAATCAGATCAACTGGTGCGAGCAGCGGTTCATCCAGATTCACGGCCGGGTTCCGGAGCTCAGCGAATTGGCGGTGGAGCTCGAAATGCCGCCGGCCCGGGTCAGTGCCATCCGCAAGATGTTTTACCAGACAGTGTCGCTCCAGACTCAGGTCGGTGGTGACGATGACGGCACCGCGCTGGAAAACCTGATTGCCGACGATCACGCCAGCGACCCGGTCCGGGACTTTTCCCGCCGGCTGCTGTATGACAACCTTTACGCCATGCTTGGCGAACTGCCTGAACGCGACCGGCAGATCATCATCATGCGGTTCGGATTGTTCGGCCAGAAGCCGCAGCCGTTGTCGGAAGTCAGCCGCCACGTCAAGCTCACCCGGGAGCGGGTCCGGCAGCTGGAGAGCCGGATTCTGGAAAGAATGCGCCAGCCCGGCAAGTTGAAGCTGCTTGATGGCGGAGTGTGAGGCGGAATGCTGCCGGGGCCCGGCAAATGAGCCGGTGTCTGCGGCAAACATACATGAATTGGGATCATCTGTCATGAAAAAGATACGGAGCTGATTATGGCTGAAGTCAATATTTCCGGCATTTCCAAGGCGTATACGCCGAACCAGCCGATTCTGAGCGATTTCAATCTGGACATTCATTCCGGCGAGATGTTTTTTCTGCTGGGTCCGTCGGGATGCGGCAAGTCGACCCTGCTGCGCATTCTGGCCGGACTGGTCACGCCTGACTCCGGTTCGATCCGGTTCGACGGCCGGGAAATCGGCACTCTGCCTCCGGAAAAACGGCGGGCGGCCATGGTGTTTCAGAATTACGCGCTCTGGCCGCATCTTACGGTTTTTGAGAATGTCGCTTTCGGCCTGCGGTGTGCCGGCGTCGGCGGCCGTGAATTGAAAAAGCGCGTGACGGACGCGCTGGAAATGGTCCGGCTTGCCGATTTCGCCGAACGCAAGTCGCCGTCGCTTTCCGGCGGCCAGCAGCAGCGGGTGGCGCTGGCCCGGGCGCTGGCGGTTGATCCGCTGCTGCTGCTGCTGGATGAACCGCTCTCCAATCTGGATGCCCGGCTGCGCGACACCATGCGCGGGGAAATCCGGCGGATCTGCCGCGAGCGGCGGCTGACCGCACTTTACGTCACCCACGACCGCCGGGAGGCATTCAGCATGGCCGACCGGGCCGCGGTGATGTTCGGAGGCAAAATCCGCCAGCTTGACGTGCCGGAGCGGCTTTACAACTTTCCGGCGGACCGCTTTTGCGCTGAATTTCTGGGCGACGTGAATTTTATTCCGGGAAGGATGACCGGTGGAGTTTTCAGTTCCCGGCTCGGTGAATTTGTCCCGGAACATCCGCTTCCGGATGGTCCCGCGACCGCGATGCTCCGGCCGGAACGCCTCCGCTTTGCCGGAGCCGGGGACACCGGCGACGGGATCGGTTTTGACGCGGTGGTCACGGACCGGATGTTTCTCGGCGAAAGCTGCGAATGGAGCTGTCGGGCCGGCGATCTGGAGCTGCTGGTGCGCGAGTCGAGCGCCCCGGCCCGCCCGGTCGGTGCGGCGGTGCGGCTGACATTCGACCCGGCTTACGCGGTGCTGACAGCGGCGGAGGCGCGCTGACGCCATGTGGAAGCGACTGTTGATCTGTCTGGCGTTGCTCGGGGTGTTGCTGGCGCTGCCGCTGCTGCTGCGTCCGGCGGCACCGGCCGGTGCCGCCGCCGCTCCCGCCGGACGTGACCGGCTGGTTATCATCACCGCCCACAACAAGGCGATCCGGGATGAGTACGAACATGCGTTCCGGCGTTATTACCTGGAACGCACCGGTCGGGACATTGAACTGGATTTCCGGACTCCGGGCGGCACTTCCGACATTGTGCGCTACATTGCCGACCGGTTCAAGGCGGAGTTCCGGCGTTATTGCGAAAGTCATCCCGACCGGATTGCCTGGTCGGAGGAGATCGCCGGCGCGGTGTTCAATCCCCGGACTGACACCGATCCGGAGGTTTCGGACGAAGCCCGGCGGGCGCGGCGGCTCTTTCTGGAATCCGACGTCGGCATTGACATCGATCTCTTTGCCGGCGGCGGCACTTTCGACCATGCCCGGCAGGCGGCGGCCGGTTTCGCCGTGGACGGCGGCGTGGCCCGCCGGCATCCGGAATACCTGCGGCCCGAGTCCATTCCGGCGAGTTTCGGCGGCGACGCCCTCTACGATCCGCAGGGGAGGTACTACGGCGTGGTGCTGTCCACTTTCGGCATTTGCGCCAACCAAGACCGGATTGCCGAGCTGCCGGACCCGCGCCCGCCGGAAACCTGGGCCGATCTCGGTGATCCCCGGTTTTTCAATCTGATCGCGGTCGCGGATCCCTCCAAATCGGGTTCGGCCAACAAGTGCTTTGAGATTGTGCTGCAGCAGTGCATGAGCGAGGCCGGTTCACCGGAGGCGGGCTGGGCTCCGGGACTCAATCTGATCAAGCGCATTTTTGCCAATACCCGCAATGTGGCCGATGCCGCCAGCGGAGCGGTACGCGAGGTGTCGGCCGGCAACGCCGCCGCCGGCATGGCGATCGACACCTACGGATTCAGCGAAATCGCCTGGATCAAACAGCAGAACGACGGTCGTTCCTGGCTGAATTACGTGACTCCGCGCGGCGGCACGGCGGTATCGGCCGATCCGGTACAGCTGCTTAGGGGCGCCCCCAACCGGGCGGCGGCGGAGATTTTCATTGACTTTCTGCTGTCCGAAGAAGGGCAGAAACTGCATGTTTACAAGGTCGGCGCACCGGGAGGACCCGTGAAACGGGCGCTCAACCGGCCGGCGATCCGCCGGGAGCTCTACGCCGAATCCAGCCGTCCGTACCGGTTCGAACCGGATTACAATCCCTACCGGTCCGGAGCCGATTTTGTCTATCACGCCGCCTGGACGGCACGTTACTACAATCTGCTGCGGGTGCTGATCAAGTGCATCGCCCTGGATCCCCATCCCGAACTGCAGCAGGCCTGGCAGGCGATAATTGCCGCTGGCGGACCGGATAAAGTGCCGCAGGCCATGGCGGCTTTCAACGCGCTGCCTTTTGACTACGCCGGAGCGGCGGAGGCCGCCGAGGCACTCCGGGTCACTCCGGAAAATCCACCCGCCGCGGTCGCCGCCGCTTTGCGCGGATGGAGCGAGTTCGCCCGGCGGCAGTATCTGGAGGCCGCCCGCCTCGCACAGGAGGGCAAATGACATGATGCGCCGGACTTTTCAATATCTGTTTCTCGCTATGCTGGTGGCGTTTCTCGGCTGTTTTCTGCTGCTGCCGGTCTACACGGTGATTGAAGTCGGATGCGATCCCGGGCTGATCGCCGAAGTTTTCCGCAATCCGGTCTACGTCGAAGGGCTGATTAACAGTTTCGGCATCGCCGTGGTGACCACAGCCATGGTGTTCGTGATCGCGCTGGGGCTGGCGCTGATCTATGACCGCTTCGAATTTCCGGGCAAGACCTGGTGCAATCTGCTGATGATGCTGCCGATGATTCTGCCGCCCTTTGTCGGAGCGCTGGGCTTCCAGCAGATTCTCGGGCACTATGGCGTGCTCAACACCATTCTCGCCGATCTCGGGCTGGAGCGGATCGATTTTCTCGGCGGCCGGGGGCGTTTCTGGTCGGTCTGCGTGATTGAGGCGCTGCATCTTTATCCGATTTTCTACTTGAATCTGGTGACCGCGCTGGGCAACATCGACCCCGCGCTTGACGAAGCGGCGGCCAATCTCGGCGCCGGTCGGTTCCGGCGGTTCTGGCGGATCCGGCTGCCGCTGCTGCGGCCCGGAATACTGGCCGGCGGCAGCATCGTGCTGGTCTGGAGTTTCACCGAATTGGGCACCCCCCTGATGTTCGGCTACACCCGGACCACCGGAGTGCAGATCCTCAACGGACTCATGGAACTGGAAACCAATCCGCTGCCGTATGCCCTTGTGCTGATCATGCTGGTCTTTTCAGCGCTGATGTACATCACCGCCAAATTCATGCTCGGCGGTCATCAGGCGGCCTCCAACAAGGGTGCGTCCGGCAGCTCCGCCCGCCGGCTTCGCGGTCCGGCGGCGCTGCTGGCGCTGCTGGCATTTTTCGGCGTCACGGCTGCGGCCGCACTGCCGCACCTGGCGCTGGTGCTGGTCGCCTTCAGCCGGCGCTATTACAATACAGTCTGGCCGGAGGGCTTCACGCTGATGCACTTCGAGAACGCCCTGGGCAATGCCCTGGTGGTGCCGTCGATCATCAACAGTCTTAAATATTCGGCGCTGGCGATGCTTTTCGCCGTGGTGGTCGGAGTGCTGGCTTCGCTGGCCCGGGTGCGCTGGCGGCTGCGCGGCGCCGGGGCGGCCGATTTGCTGGCGATGCTGCCGCTGGCGGTGCCGGGAGTGGTGGTGGCGTTCGGATTTCTTGGAATGTCGGTTAAATATCTGTGGGCGGAAAAGCTGTTCAATCCGATCGAGAACCCGCTCTGGCTGCTGGCAATTGCCTACGCGGTGCGGCGGATTCCATATGTGGTGCGTTCGGTCGGAGCCGGACTGGAACAGACTCCCGAGGAACTGGAAAACGCCGCCCGCAATTTCGGAGCCGGACCGTTGCGGGTGCTGCTCCGGATCACTCTGCCGCTGATTGCGGCCAATATTCTGGTTGGCGGACTGTTTGCCTTCAGCTTTTCAATGCTGGAGGTTTCGGATTCGCTTATTCTGGCGCAGAAAGCGCAGTTTTTCCCGATTACCCGCGCCCTGTACGAACTGGCACAGATTCTGGGGGCGGGGCCAGCCACCGCCTGCGCTTTCGGCGTCTGGGCGATGCTGTTTCTCGCCGGAACCCTGGCCGCGGCGGGGATTCTGCTCGGGCGCAAAATCGGTTCCATTTTCAAATTCTGACGGAGAGTTCAGCGCAGTTACAGGAAGTGCGACATGAATATAATTCTGATTGAAGACGACGCCAAAACCGCTGATTTCATCGTCAGGGGACTGATACAGGAAGGCTTCTCGGTGGCGCACTGCGCCGACGGACGCGAAGGCATGGCCAGGCTGATCAACGAGGATTTTGACCTGGCGGTGCTGGATATCATGCTGCCGTCGCTGGATGGGTTCGCGATCATCGAGGCCGTGCGGCAGGCCGGGCGGAAACTGCCGATTATTGTGCTGAGCGCCCGGGATGGTCTGCCGGACAAGTTGCGGGGACTGCGTTCCGGCTGCGATGATTATCTGACCAAGCCTTTCGCCTTCGCCGAATTGTCGGCGCGGATTCAGGCCCTGCTGCGCCGGCAGCCGGCCGCGGGGGCGACGACGGTGCTTCAGGTGGCCGACCTCACCCTGGACGTGGTGAGCCGCCGGGTGACGCGGGGCGGGGAACGCATTGAACTTCAGCCGCAGGAATTCATGCTTCTGGAATATCTGATGCGCAATACCGGGCGGGTGGTTTCCAAGACCATGATCGTTGAACACGTCTGGGAGTACAACTTCGACCCGCAGACCAACATCGTTGAAACCCGGATGTGCCGGCTGCGCGAAAAGATCGACAAACCCTTTGAGCGCAAGCTCATTCAAACCGTGCGCGGATTCGGCTATGTTCTTGAGTAGGCTGCCGGACTTCGTTCACACGGTCAAATTCAAGATCGCTCTGCTCTGCGCGGTTCTCTACATGCTGGCGTCGCTGTTCTGTTTTTTTCTGGTTTTCGGCGGACGTTACAGCGCGGTTTCCCAGCGGATTGATCCGATTCTGAAAGGCCATCTGGACGCTTTGGAGTGTGAATACCTGACCGGCATGCGCTGGGAGGACGCCGGCCGCCGCCATCCGGTTGCTCAGATTCCGCCGGGCATTCTGGCGGATCTGCGCCGGCGTCACGCCGGTTTCGAGGCGGCGGCGTTTTTCCGGAAGTCGCCGGGGGCTCCGGCGCTGATTGTCGGTGAAGCGGAGGATGGCCGGTTTCTGGTGCGGACCGGTCGCAGCCGTCAGCTTTTCATCCGGCGCTTTGAGCCGGTCAATCATTTGCCTCTGGTGCGCAAAAGCATGCGCGACCGTGCCGGCAATACCGGGCACAACACGCTGTATTTCTCGCTTCGGGCGGCCAACGGCGTCGAACTGGGCGGTTCCCTGCCGGATGGAGCTTCGTCCGGACGTTCCAATTTCCAGGTGGCCACCCGGGAGAATTTTGACGGTTCGGTGTTTGAGGCCGGCTACAACCGGGCGGTGTTTGACGATCAGTACAGTTTGTTTTACGACCGGCTGGTGTGGGTGCTGCTGGTGCTGCCGGTGCCGGGATTCATCATCGGCTGGACCGCCGCCGACCGGTTGCTGGCCGGCATCAACCGGGTGGTGACGGCGGCCCGGCGCATTGCCGGCGGGGATTTCAGTCAGCGGGTGACCAAATCCGGCGAGGGGCGGGAAATCGGCGAACTGATTGACACATTCAATCTGATGAATGCCAACACCGAGGAACTGTTGACCCAGTTGCGTTCGGTCACGGACGACGTGGCGCACGATCTGCGTACGCCGATCACCCGGATCCGGGGGCTGGCCGAGGTCACGGTTCAGGGCGAACCGCGGCTGTCGGCCTACCGGGATGCGCTCGGCAACATCGCCGAGGAGTGCGATGCCATGGTCGCCATGATCAATACCACTCTGGAGATTGCCCGGGCGGAATCCCGGCTTACGACCATCGACGCCGGCGAACTGGATCTCTCGGCCCTGCTGACCCGGGCGTTTGAAATCTTTCAGCCCGAGGCCGAGGAGCGGAACCTGGAGTGGCGGCTTGAGCTGCCGCCGGAACCGGTCCGGATTTGCGGCGACCGGCTCCGGCTGGAGCGGCTGACGGCCAACCTGCTGGACAACGCGGTCAAGTTCCTGGAGCCGGGTTCCCGGTTCATCCTGCGCCTGACTGCGACGGAACGCGAGGCGGTCATCACGGCGGCCGACAACGGGGCGGGCATTCCCGACGCGGTCAAGCCGAAAATCTTTGACCGCTATTTCCGGCTGGATTCCAGCCGGTCCCGGCGGGGCAACGGACTCGGGCTGGCCATGGTTCGGGTGTTCGCCCGGCTGCACGGCGGCGACGCCGTGGTGAGCGACACGCCGGGGGGCGGAGCGACGTTCACGGTCACGCTCGCCCGGCGGCCGCCGGAGCCCGGAACGGTTTGACCGGAGTTCCGGTGGAATCAGTCGGCCGGGGAGGGGTCCGGATTGTCCGGTCCGAAGTGCTTGAACCTCACAGGCTCTTCGTCCCCGGAGCGGTTTGCGGTGACCACGCCTGTCGCCGGCAGCAGAGTCGGTGCGGATGGCGGGTTTTTCTGTATGGCCAAGGTCCTGTTCCAGCGGATCGAAATGTAAAAGTCAGCTCAGTTCAAAGATTTCGCCGGTATCGAGTCTGGGGATGACCGTGCGGAAGCGGCCGGACTGCACGGTGTACTCCGGACTCTTCCGGTCGGAGGCCCGGCGCACCTGGCGCGGTTGGAATCCCTGCGGCAGGGCAATGTCGATTGTCAGATTGGTCAGCGGGACACCGGGAAGTTCTGCCGGATAATTCACCACCCCGAGCAAATAAGCCCGGCTCCGGGTGGAGCGCAGCCAGGTCAGTTCGACTCCCGCCGGCGGCGGTGCGGCGGAAAAACGCGGCAGAGCGTGTTTCAGAATCCGTCGGGCCAGCTCGCGCTGGGAGGCCTGACGCACCCCCAGAATGGCGCTGTAAATCCAGATGGTTCGGCCGCGGCCGTGACGTCGCTGGGTCCAGCCGGCGTAATCGGTGGCGATTCCGGGCGGATCGGAGTGAATTGAGGCGTAGCGGTCCGGATCCTGAGGCGGAAAATCCGGCAGGGTGACCCTTCCCCGGATCCGGGTGCCGGGCCGGGCGGTGGCCAGCGGGGCGGGACAGGAGCAGGAAATCAGCCGTTCCGCGCCGGGTTCTCCGGGGGCCAGGGCCAGGTAGCTCATCGGTCCGGTGACGGTGCCGGTGAAATCGATCCCGAGCATTTCCTCCAGTCCGGGGGCGCTGCCGGTGACGATCAGGGTGCCGCCGCGGCGGACAAAACGATCGAGCCGGTCGAGTTCCGCCGGGGTCAGCCGGGTGGGCCGGTTGACTGCGATCGCCCGGAGTCCGGAATAATCTTCCGTACGGTCGGTGATCACCCGGTAGGGGATTCCGAGTTCGTTGAGCGCTTCGCCAAGTCCGACGGCCTCGTCGCGGACCGGATTGGGAAATTCGTCCAGGTTGCCGCCAAAGCGGTCCAGCTCCGTCAGTCGGAGTCCGTCGAGGTCCGGATCAATGCAGCCGGGCAGGGAAAAGTATACTCCGACTGCGGCTGCCGGCACCGGCACATGCGCAGCCACCATCCGGCGGAACGGCTTCAGCTGCCGGCCGACCCGCCGGAGCCGCCGGTAACATGATTCCTCCAGCGTGCCGTCGGGATTGATGGCGTCGATGAACAAATAGGCGCCGCCGTTGGCCAGCGTGGTCAGCGCATGCAGGAAAAGTTCGGCTTCGCTTTTGGTCGAGGTGTGGTCGCGGAGTGTGACGCAGCGGCTGGTCATGTATTCGAACGGCGGACGGGTGGATTCGGCCGCGAATCCTTTGACGGCGAAGCGCTGCTGCCGCCGTCCTCCGTAAAAGTCGCCGGAAGCGTAATCCGAGGCCATGGCGATTCCCGAGGTCTGACCCAGCCGCCAGCCGTGCATCATCGGCGAAAACTGGTGGGTCACGGTGAGGTCCGGACGGGCGGCGCGGCAGACCGCGGTAAGCTCGGCGGCGAACTCCGTCAGCGAGTCCTCCCGGAATTTCTGAAATTGCAGCCACGCTGGATGGTTCCAGTTGACAATTTCGGGGATTTTTGCATTGGCGGTGTTTCGGAATTTTTCCCGGCAGGAGGCGCAGCAGCATACCGTAGGCCAGAAGGTCATGTCAATGAAAATTCCGGCGATCGGATACGCGATCACCTCCAGCAGCTGAGTCCGGAAAAACCGGCGCGCCTCCGGACTGTTGGGGCAAACCCAGTGGTAGCGCCCCTGCCGGCTCTGGCCGTGCGGACCGCGGATCCGGGCTTCCGGCCAACTGGCGGCGGCGTGGTTGTGATAGACCACCGTGTAGTATCCCACCGGCGTTACGCCGGCGGAACGCAGACCGGCGACGGTGGCACCGAAGAGGTCGCGGTCGCCGATGCCGCGGTGGCGGTGACCGCTGGCGGTCGGATAGTAACAGTTGCCGTTGTGGTCGCAGGCGTAGACCATGGCGCTCTCCACCTCTGCGAGCCGGACCATGGCGACGTAGCGTTCCGGATCAAACCGGCTCATGAAGCCGGGTTTCAGGTCGGAGATGTGGTTGTCAATCAGCAGCCGTGAATAGCATTTATCGGTCCATGGCATGCGGGGATCTCCTGTGTTGGATTTGAAAAACAGCAGATTTTAAATATATTATATCCGCTAATCTCCGGATTGCCAGGCGACAAAAATGATATTTTAAGCACAAATCATGCAGGATCCCGCAATTTCCCAACTGGCCCCGAGTGGCGGAGCGGTTTATCACGCCGCCTGGCCGGTTGGCAAGATCGAACCCAATCGCCGGATTTACGACTATGAACTGGTTTATTTTGCCCGGGGGGCCGGAGTGGTCGGCACTCCGGAGCGCCGTTTCAGCTGCGGCCCGGGCAACGTGATTGTGATTCCGCCCGGACTTGAACATTACACGGCGACTTTGGCGGCGCTGGAACGCTGGTGTGTGCACTTTGACTGGTTCGGCGACTGCCGGGCACCCCGCGGCGCCTCCGAGGTGTTTGTCTTTTCCGGCGGAGGACGGGATTTTCATGCCGGACTATGCGCCCGGCCGCCGGAACTGCCAGGAGTGCGTTTCCCGTGGTTCGTTGAAACGGTTCCGCCGGAGTTCCCGGAACGGCTGCGCGCTTATTTCCGGGTGGCGGCGGCCCCGGGGCCCGGCGGCGAACTGCGTCGGCGCGGCCTGCTGCTCGAATTGCTGGGAATGCTGCTGGAAGCCGGTTCCGGCGCGTCCGGCCCGGCGGCGGAGGCGCCGGCGGGAGCCGCCGGCTGGCTGTTGCTGCGCAGCAAGGGATTCCTGGACCGGCATTACACCGATCCGGGACTGACGGTGGCGGCGACGGCGGCTCAATTCCGGGTGACCCCGGGACATCTGACCCGGATTTTCCGCGCCGGATTGGGCATGACGGTGCTGGGATACCTTCAGGAACTGCGCTTGGAGCACTGCCGCAGGCTGCTCCGGCGCGGCGACCTCACGGTTCGGGAAATCGCCTATGCCGGCGGCTTTTCCGATCCCAACTACTTCATCCGGCTGTTCCGGAGCCGTCAGGGGATGACTCCCGGCGCCTACCGCCGGATTTCCTGTAAAAACTCCGGACCTCCCCTTTAAAATTTGAAAAACAGTGCTATATTTATGAACATGGATCTGCCAATGTAGCTCAGTCGGTAGAGCAATTCACTCGTAATGAATAGGTCATCGGTTCGATTCCGATCATTGGCTCCATTTTCTGCATATCCATATCCGGCGGATCCCTGAGGAGGGAGCACCGGTTTTTTAATGTAAGCGCGTTTGGGCATTCAGGATTGTTCCGGGGCCCCGGAATCCGTCCGGTGTCATTGCGGCGGCCGGGGCGCCGTCCGGACGCTTCCGGCGAGTTCTGTAATGGAAAATTTTGCCTTTTCCCCCATCGGCGTCGTGCACACCGCCGCCCGCTTCCGCAGCGAAGCCCCGCGCCAGGCGGCTTTTGCCCGGATGCCGGGCTGGATTGAGCTGCGGCGCGAGGAGGCGCTGCGGGTGGCCGCCGCCGATCTGACCGGTTTTGACCGGATCTGGGTGCTCTTTGTTTTTCATCTCAATTACGGTGCGCACTGGAAACCCAAGGTACGGCCGCCGGTGGCGCCGGGGACGGGGCGTTACGGCGTGTTCGCCACCCGGTCGCCGCACCGGCCCAATCCGATCGGCCTGAGCTGCGTGGAACTGCTGGAAGTCGATGGCTTCCGGATTCACTTCAAGGCTTCCGATCTGCTGGACGGTACTCCGGTGCTGGACATCAAACCCTACATTCCTGAAGCTGACAGTTTTCCGCAGGCGGCGGCCGGCTGGCGCGACGCGGCGGCGGTGGAACCGTGGCAGCTGGAAGCCGCACCGGCGGCCCGGGAGCGATCCGGGTGGCTGCTGGAGCACGGCCGGCTCGATCTGTTCAATTTCTGCCGGGTGCAGCTGCGGTATAATCCGCTGGATGCGCGGCGGCGGTTGAGCGTGCTCGATGCCGCCGCCGGAATTTACGAGCTGGGCTTCCGCACCTGGCGGATCCGGTTCCGCCCGGAAGCTGAACTGCGCCGGATTGTCTGGCTCGACGTCGTCAGCAATTACCGGCCCGAAGAGTTGGCGGAAGACGCCCCCGACCCCTATCAGGACAAAGCGCTGCACCGGGCCTTCATCCGTCGTTTCGGATTCTGAGTCGGCGGCCGCGTCGGAGTTGATTTCGACGTCCGGTCAGCGGTACACGCCCCACAGCCGGAGCAGCTGATAGAAACTCCGTTTGGCGGTTGCGTTTTCCGGAGAGAAAAGATGCCGGTACGAGAAGAAGATCGACCCTCCGATTTCCGGCCGGGTCTGATTGTAGCGGAGCTGGTTGATGATTTCGTTTTCATTCCAGCCGGCTTTGCCGACCCGGTAGAAGCCTTGTCCGATGTAAAGCCGGACTCCGGTCCCGCGCACCGTGTCGGCCCACCAGTCGGCCAGTGCGGCATAGGCGGCGACCTCATGGGTGAACGGCCAGTAGAGCTGGGGGACGATATAATCGATCAGGCCGTTTTTCACCCATCCCCGGGTATCGGCGTACTGGGTGAAGTAGGATTCCTTGCCGCCGGTGAGCGATCCCGACGGCAGGGAACGGCGGTTGGCCCAGATCCCGAACGGACTGACCCCGAACGCAATGCGGCGCCGGCTGGACCGTTCGGCCTGTTCGACCGCCTGCCTGACGGCCCGGATGGTGCCGGTGACATTGGCCCGGCGCCAGGCCGCGAGCGACAGCCGGCCCGGATTGCGGCGGCGGTAGGTGTCGGCATCAATGGCTCCAATGTCCTCGTACAAATAGAAGTAGTCGTCGAAGTGAATGCCGTCCACCGGATATTTGCGGATGATTTCCGTCACTGTGGCGACGATGTGGGCCGTGACCGCCGGTTCGCCCGGATTCAGAAACAGCGAATATCCGCCGCCGGAGGAGCGGTGGGCGAGCACCAGTCCCGGATTGCGGCGGGCGAAATTGCCGGGAGCCAGCGTTCTGAGATAACCGCTTTTGTTCAGTTTGGTGCGTCCGATCACCCGATAGGGATTGAGCCAGGCATGGAACTGCAGTCCCTGGCGGTGGGTTTCGGCAACCATGTAGCTCAGCGGATCAAAACCGGGAATGCCCCGGCCTTCGGCACCGGCGAGCCGCGCCGACCAGGGATTGAGGCTCGAAGCGTAAAAGGCGTCGCAATGCGGTCTCACCTGAAAGAACACCGCCGTGAATCCCGCCCGCTTGAGATTGCTGATGATCCGGCTGAAATCGCGCCGGTAGGACGCCGCTGTGGAATGGATTCCGAAATCGAGATTCTCGACCGTGGCCACCCAGACCCCCCGCATTTCTCCGGGACGGATCCGGTAGGCCGGCAGCCACACCGGCTTATCCGAAAACCGTCCGGCATAGCGTACCGGTTTCCGGGTGGCGGGATCGGTCAGCACCTCCGCCGCGGCGGCAACTGCGATCAGCAGGGAGAACAGCAGCGCCGCGAACTTCATTTCCGCCCCGGTCTGCGTCCGCCCCGCCGGCGGGCCGGACGGTCCGAGGCCGGCGGCCAGCGGCGTTCGAGTTCGTCGACATTGTCCCCGGCGACCGCGTGCCGGATCAGAAACAATTCCCGGGCGTGGGCATAGCCGTGCTGATGGGGATGGGGAGGCGCGGCCTCCGACTCAAACGAACTTTGCAGCAGCAGAATCCGTTCCGCCGAAAGCACCATGCGCATCATCAGCGTCTGCGGAGCGAAAGTCCGGTTCAGCACGGAGCGGATGGTTTCCGCCGTTTTCCGGGAGCCTTCCCAGAGCCGGCCCGGAGCCCGTCCGAGTTCGGCTTCGATCAGGGGCAGCGCCACCGTCGCCGCCGCCAGGGAAACGCTGTTGCGGTAACGACGCTCCTCCACCCGGCAGTTGCGTTCGTAGAGCAGGTCGAGCGCGTATTCCACCGGTGGCGTGTCCCAGCGACGGTTGATTTCCGGCAGAAAATAGTCCAGCAGTCCGTAGTCGTGAAACACCTGCAGGTGGCGGTCGCCGTAACTGGACTGGAGAATTTTTTCCAGTTCCAGCGACAGGCGCGACTGCGAGGCGTGGCTGAACAGCGGCAGTTTGGCGAACAGCGCGTTTTCAGTGGCGGCGTCAAGCACGAAGTCGAACTGCGCCACCAGTTTGAGCGCCCGCAGCAGCCGTACCGGATCCTCCTCGAACCTCAGCGCCGGTTCGCCGATCGCCCGGACCGTGCGGTTTTCAATGTCGGTCAGCCCCTGGCCGGTGTAGTCGAAAATCTCCTCCCGGATCGGATCGTAGAAGAGCGCATTCACCGTGAAATCGCGCCGCCAGGCATCCTCCTCGGCGGTGCCGAAAACATTGTCGGAAAGAATCAGATTTTCATGCGCGGCCTCGCCGTTTCCTCCCGCATGGCGGGGCGTCCGGCGGAAAGTGCTCACTTCGAACAGTTCCCCCCCCTTGTAGACGTGGGCCAGCCGGAAGCGTTTCCCGATGATCCGGCTCGACCGGCGGCCGAAAACCTTGCGCACCTCCTCCGGCGTGGCCGAGGTCGAAATGTCAAAGTCCTTGGGATTGCGTCCCAGCAGCAGATCCCGTACCGCTCCGCCTACGATATAGGCCTCATAGCCGGAGTTTTGTAGATCGCGGATCAGATCAGTCGCGTTGGCGCTTACCTGCAGCTGTCGTTTCATCGCGCTCACAAATCCCTTTCGATCACCGTGTCGACGCACTCCAGCTCGGGATCGAGATAGGGATAATCGGCGTTGTAGTTGAGACCGCGGCTTTCGTGCCGCTTCAGCGAAGAGTCGATAATCAGTTCAGCCACCGTGGCGATGTTGCGCAGTTCAACCAGGTCCGCGGTGACGATGAAATCCCAGTAGTATTTTTCGATTTCCTTGCGGATCAGCTTGATCCGGTTCTTGGCGCGTTCCAGGCGCTTGTTGGTGCGGTAAATGCCGACATAGTCCCACATGAAGCGCCGGATTTCATCCCAGTTGTGGCTGATCAGAATCAGTTCATCCGAATCCGTGGCGTTGCCGGTCGTCCAGTTGAGCGCCAGCTCCTTGGGGGGCATCTGACGGCTGAGCGCGTCGAATTTTCCTTCGATGTCGCGGGCGATGAATTTCGGCACCACGATGGCTTCAAGCAAACTGTTCGAGGCCAGTCGGTTGGCGCCGTGCAGTCCGGTGCACGCTGACTCTCCCGCCGCGTAGAGGCCCTGAATCGACGAGGCGCCGTTGACGTCAGTCTGGATGCCGCCGCAGCAGAAGTGCGCGGCCGGAACCACCGGAATAAGATCGTGCGCCATGTTGATGCCGGCTTCGAGGCATTTGTTGAAGATGTTGGGGAAGCGCAGCCGCAGTTTCTCCTCACTGAGGTGGCGGATGTCGAGATAGACGCATTCCTCGCCGGTGCGCTTCATTTCTGAATCGATGGCGCGGGCGACCACGTCGCGGGGAGCCAGGCTCTTCATCGGGTGGTACTTGTGCATGAATTCCACCGGTTCGGAGTCGCGGTTTTCGCGGCATTTGAGCACTGCTCCCTCGCCGCGCAGGGCTTCGCTGATCAGAAACGAACGGATGGTCGGGTGGTGGAGAATCGTCGGATGAAACTGGATGAACTCCATGTTGGAAATCCGCGCTCCGGCCCGGTACGCCATCGCAATGCCCGAGCCGCAGGCCACGTCGGGATTGCTGGTGTACAGATAAACCTTGCCGACGCCGCCGCAGGCGATCACGGTGGTGGGGGCCAGCATGGTTTCGATGTCGCCGGTGGCGACGTTGAGCACGTAGGCTCCGAAACAGCGGTTGGGGCCGCCGATGGCCAGACGCCGGCTCACCACCAGGTCGATGACGCAGTGGAATTCAAACACTTTGACATTGGGCATGGCACGCACGGTTTCGACCATGACGCGCTCCAGTTCGGCGCCGGTAATGTCGCCGGCGTGAAGAATCCGGCGCGTGTGGTGTCCGCCCTCGCGACCGAGATCGTAACTGGCGCCGTCTTCGGCGATGCCCAGGTCGCTGCGGGTGGTGAATTTGACTCCGAGATCGATCAGTTCCCGGATGGCTTCCGGGCCGGCTTCGACGATGGTGCGGACCGCGCCGACGTCGCACATGCCGGCTCCGGCGGTGAGGGTGTCCTTGACATGTTCGTCGAAGCTGTCGAGTGCATCCATGACACAGGCGACGCCGCCCTGAGCCAGGCGGCTGTTGCAGTTGTCGATTTCGCGTTTGGTCAGCACCGCTACGCTGCGGCCGGTTTGGCCGAGACGCCAGGCGGTGGTGAGTCCGGCCAGACCGCTGCCGATTACGATATGGTCGAAGTATTTGATTTCATTGATCTTCATAGAAGCACCTCGTTCCGGCTGCAAAGCGGATCCGCCTCAAAAACCGGAATTTTTATCCGGGCCGTCGGTTGCGCGGCAATTGAAATTGTAGTAAATTACACCAAATATCACGAAAATTCAATGAAATCCGGACTTTTACATGGGGATTTTCCGCAAAAAAAATGAAGCGGTTCCGGATGAGTCACCGCTGGTGAGGCGGCGCGGCGTCTGGTTTCGGGGAGCGGCCTGTTTTGGCGGCGGACTGCTGTACGCCGCGGCTCTGCCGCCGCTGAACTGGAGCTGGGCGGCTTTTGTCATGCTGACGCCGCTGATCTGGTGCGCGACGGAGCGCTGCCGCTGGCGTCTGGCCGGATTTTACGGCTGGCTCTGGGGACTGGGATGGTCGCTTTTCGCTTTTCGGTTTCTACGGGAAATTAATCCGGCAGTGCCGTGGCTGCTGGCTCCGGTGATTTCGCTGTGGCCGGCGGTATGGGCGGCGCTGCTGCCGGGATTGTGGCGGATCACCATCTATCCGGACGGAGTGGAAAACGGCGGCGAAGCCGCCCGGCGGAATTATCTGGCCTCCGGTGCGCAGCCCTGGCGGCTGGCGGTGTTCGGCCTGGGCGCGGCAGCGCTTTTCACGCTGCTGGAGTGGACCCGGTCGCGGTTGTTTGTCTGGAATGATTTTTCCGTCACCCAGTACCGCAATCTTCCGCTGCTTCAGATTGCGGAGTTCACCGGAGGTTACGGCGTCAACTTCCTGGTCGCACTCGGTAATTCTGCAATTTTCGCGCTGGCGTTCCGGCGAGCCCGGGTGGCGGCGGCGGTGCTGGCGCTGTTACCGGCGGCGGCGGCGGGGTACGGGTGGTACCGGCTCGGAACTGAAGCGCCATTGCCGGAGCGCACGGTGACGGCGCTGGCCGTTCAGGGCGATCTCTCCCAGCGTCGGCATGCCTCGCTGGAGCGGGCGGCCGAGGCGCTGGAGATCTACCGGAGCCTGACCGGAGCGGCGCTGGCTGAAGCGGTGGATTTCGACTTTATCGTCTGGCCGGAGAGTGCGGTGCCGCTGCCTTTTTTCAGCTCCGGGCGGTTGAACCGGCGACCGGCGCTCAGCCCCTATGGCCGGCTCTGCCGGGATTATCAGGACACCGTCTACGGACTGGCGGCCCGGAGCGGCCGGCCGTTTCTGCTGGGAACCCTGGACTTCGAGGAGGTTCTGCCGGTGAGGGGAATTGAACCGGGGGCCACCAACAGCGTTCTGCTGATCAACCCCGACGGAACGCTGGGCGGGCGTTACGACAAGATGCACCGGGTGCCGTTCGGTGAATACGTGCCGTTCCGGCGTTTTCTGCCCGGCTGGCTGGTGAACTATATTGACATGGGGCGTGATCTCACGCCGGGGAGCAATCCCCGTCCGCTGGAGCCGGTGCCGGGAGTCCGGATCGGCGTGGCGGTCTGTTACGAAGGGGTGTTCAGCTATCAGGTGCGCAAGCTGGCGCGGCACGGCGCCAATTTGCTGCTGGCGGTTTCCAACGACGCCTGGTATCCCCGGAGCAGCGAACCCGAACAGCACCTGGCCAACGCGGTGCTGCGGGCGGTGGAAACCGGGCTGCCCATGATCAGAGTCGGCAATAACGGCGGCACCGGAGTGGTGCTGCCGACCGGTCGTTTCACCCAGTGTCCGGTCACCCCTGGCGGGGAGCGGCGTCCGGAGCTGGGGCGGGGCCGGGCGGTGGTCCGGCTCCGGGCGCCGGTGGTGGAAAAGGTGACATTTTATGTGCGCTGCGGTGAATGGTTCATCGGAGTGCTGGGCGGCGGAACGGCGGTCTGGCTGGGCTGGACGGCGGCGGTGATTCTGCGCCGGAGACGGCGGCAGCTGGAGTTGAACCGCCCCGGAAATCCCGGATCGGCGCCGGCCGGAGGAGCGGAATTATGAAATTGGATTTTGACTGTTACGAATGCGTATTCAACCAGGTGCGGCGGATTGCGGCGGGTGCCGGTTCCGATCCGGACCGCCGCCGGCGTGTGGCTGATGAATTGCTCGGTATTCTGCTGCGCGACGGCAGCCGGATTACTCCGCCGGAACTCATGACCCGGTTCGCCGCGGTTCAGCGCCGTGAAACCGGCGTCGACGATCCCTTTGCTGAAATCAAACGCCGTTCCACCGGGCTGGGATTGCAGCTGCTGCCCGAACTGCGCCGGATGGCTGAAGCGGCCGCTGATCCCTTTGCGGCGGCAGTTAAGCTGGCCATCGGCGGCAACATCATCGACTACGGAGTCAATCCGGATTTCAGGCTGGAGGAGGCCGCCGACCGGATTCGCGAAGTGCTGGACGCTCCTGTCGATACGGCTGCGATCGATGCTCTCCGCCGCCGCATGGAGCAGGCCGGCCGCATTTTTTACGTGTTGGATAACTGCGGCGAGGCTGTCATTGACCACCTGCTGATCGGGCGCTTCAGTGACAAAATCACCATCGGAGTGCGGGGCGGAGCCATTCTCAACGATGTGACCCGGACCGATGCCGCCGCTTCCGGATTCGGCGGCTTCCGGATCGTCGACACCGGAGATCGCACTCCCGGCATTTCGCTGACCGGCAGCAGTCCGGAATTTCTGGCCGAACTCCGGAATTCTGATCTGGTGGTCTGCAAGGGACAGGGCAACTTCGAGTCGCTGGAGGACTGTTTTGACCGTCCGGCGTTTTTTCTGCTGCGGGTCAAGTGCGCGGTGGTGTCCCGGCGGCTCGGCCTCCCGGTCGGTGCGCTGTGCGTCGCCGGACGCAATCTGAAGTGAGTTCGCCGGAAGGCCAGCGGAGTGCGGCATGGCACGCAAAATTTACCACCTCAACCACTTCAGCCGGAACGGCGATCAGTTCTTCGTGCGGTTTTCCCGGTCGCACGGCGAGATTGACGAAAGCTGTCACCGGCACGACTTCGTCGAGATCATGTATCTGATTTCCGGGCACGGGGTCAATTATGTGGATGACGTTCCGTACCCGATTCTGCCCGGCGATCTTTACATTATCAACCGGGGGTCTACCCACGCTTTCAGGGTTTCCGGAGACTTCCAGTATTACACGGTCATGTTCCGGCCGTCGGAATTCTCGGGCCGGGAACTGAAGCTCTTCCGGAAACTTACGGGCTTTGAGGCTTTTTTCAGTTCCCGTCCTCCCGCAGACGGGCGCCGGAATATTGCCAAGATTTTTTTGCCGCCCCCCTTCGCCGGCGAAGTGACCCGGCTGCTGGAGCAGCTCTGCGCCGAGGATCTCAAATACCCGGAATTTGCCGCCATTACCCGCAAGGCCGGACTCCGGCTGCTGCTGGCCAAAATCTGGCGGTCCCACCAGGTGCTGGCCGAACAGTTCGGCGACCGGCTGAGCGCATCCGGAGCGGATGAAAACGGGGCGTTTCTGCCGCTGATGAACTATCTCAACGCCAATTTCGACCGCCGGCTGTCGCTGCGGCGGCTGGCGGCCGAAGTACATCTCAGTCCCTCCTACATCGGGGAGTTTTTCCGGCGCAAGACCGGATCGACGCTGGTGAAATACATCAACTCTCTGCGCATAGAAAAGGCCCGGATCATGCTGCTCGACGACCCGGAGCGGCCGGTGAGCGAGATCGCCGCCGCCTGTGGCGTGCCGGATTCCAGCTATTTCACGCGATTGTTCCGAACCGCCACCGGCTGTTCTCCGGCGGCCTACCGGGAGCGGTTCGGGCATTGAAGTCCGGAACCGCCGGATCGGACCGGAGGCCCGGCCGCGTCACCAGACAAAGAGGCGGCAGCTGTGCGGAGCCAGCTCCACTTCCGGCGGCACCGGTCCGCTGCTGCCGTGCCAGAAGTCTTCGGTCCGGTCCGGCAGAAGGCCGGCACGCCTGGTGGAGACCGCTGCCGGACTGTCGCTCCAGTTGACCGCCAGCAGCCGGCCGCCGCGGCTGAGTTTCTGAAGCCAGAGGGTCGGCAGTTCGCTGTCGAAGAGGTCCAGCGGCAGCGCCGCCTCTCCGGACTCGGCGGCAGCCACTTTGCGGGCCATGGCCAGGCCCAGCTCGTTGAGACGGTACATCTTGTCCGAGAAATTCACCGCGCCGCCCGCCATCAGGGTCAGGGAGAGCAGCACTTCAATTTCATTGCGCGTGGCTGTCGCCAGCGGATATTCGTGCTCCGGTCGGAAACTGTCGTTCGGCTCCACAAAAACATACAATGCCTGCAGCCGGTCCAGATCGGGATCGCTGCTGGTGTCAACGCCGCGGCAGAGGGCGAAGTCCGGATCGTTGAGCCACAGCACCTTGTTGGACCAGAACCGGGCGGCGATGCTGGCGGCATTGGCGCAGATGCCCGACCACCGGGCGTGGATGTCGGATCCGATCCGCACCGACCGCACAAACCGGTTTCCGGTCATGAAGGCATAATTGCAGCCGAGAATTTCAGCCCGGCCGGCCACGCCTTCCACAATCGGTTTCATGAGTTCGGCCGGAATCCGTCCCCGCGGCACCGCGGTGTCGGCGTAGCGCCCGGCCTGAAGCAGGGCGAAGAGGAAGTCGAGCTTGAAGTATTTAAAGCCGTATCCGCTGTAACGGTCGAAGAGATCACGCAGAAAACGGCGGCTTTCGGATACGGTGGGGTCGAGCAGAAAGCCGTGGCGGCGCATGCACTCGAAGCCGAGGCAGGGCTGTCCGCCGCGGGATTGCGCCAGCATTTCCGGATTCCACTGGGCGATTCGGGCGTGGGGTTCAACAATGGCCGGAGCAATCCACAATCCCGGTTCAAAGCCCATGGCGGTCAGCCTGGCGGCCAGAGCCTGCATTCCGGAGGGAAAGAGGTGGTTGGGTTCCCATTCACCGTAACAGTACTGCCAGCCGTCGTCGACAATAATGCGTTTGATGTGGCGGCTGAGCACCGGGTCGCGGGCGATGAATTCGGCATTGGCGAGCACCTCATCTTCGGTGATGGTCCAGCGGTAGTAGTCCCAGGAGTTCCAGCCGCATTCCGGCGGGGCGGAAAAATCAGGTCGGACCTCGGCATTGTCGCGGCCGTATTCGCGCATGATCTCAACCGCGTCGCCCGCTTCCAGCGTAATCGGGGCGAACTCGTAAACTGTGCCGCCGAATCCGGAAGCGTCGAAATCAGCTGAGATCGTGGTGCTTCCGCCCCGGGCCGTCCCCCGGAAGACCCCGATGTGATCCATTGCCAGCGGCATGGAGAGCACCAGCTGCCTGCCATCGGCGGCGGTCAGGGCGGTCAGATGAAAACTCTCAAATTCCACCGGCTCCGCCAGCGGAAATTTCAGCAGCCGGCAGCGTCCCATGCGGGCGCCGTGAGTCAGCAGGTGGGCCGGGGCAAGCGTGACGGAAAACAACGTCAGGCGCAGATCGGCGGCGGGACGCTCCAGTTCGCCCCGGGTGGTCAGGATGGTTCGGCGACCGGACCGGCGGCATTCCAGCGAAAAGCGGTTGCCATCGGCCGTTGCCTGCCAGGTTCCGGGCACGGTTTCCCGCCAGTCAAGCATGGTTTTCCCGCCGTCGATTTCTACTGAACTGCGGGCTGTGGAAAAATCAAATCCGCTGAAAATCAGGTGGTCAAAAGGGGTCATGGCAAGTTTTCTTTCTGCTTGAAGTCCAGTCTGCCCGGGGCCAAAAAAGCCGGTACCGGATGAGTACGGTACCGGCCCGTGATGCCGGAATCAGTCGGCGACGACCGCAACTTTGATGCCGAGCATTTTCACATTGGTTTCGAGCGCTTCGGCGATCTGCGACAGCGGGAAATGGTGGGTCACGAATTTTTCCACCGGCAGGCCGATGGCCTTGGCCCGGCGCAGGAAATCGAAAGTGGTCGGATAATCCTGCGGGGTGTAGACCCAGGACCCGACCGCAGTGACCTCCTTGTTGCAGAGGTCATAGTGCGGATTGATTTCGCAGGGTCCGCCGTCGAGGAAGAATCCGACTTCGCACAGTCCGCCGCCGCGGCGGATCATCTTCCAGACATTGGCGTGGGCGGCCGGCACTCCGGTGCACTGGAACGCAAATTCAGCGCCCAGTCCGGAGGTGGCCGCCTTGACTTCGGCCAGCATCTGGCTGAAGTCAGGATATTTGGTGAAGTTGAACGTGTGGGAGGCTCCGAGTTCTCTGGCGATCGCCAGGCGGTTGTCATTGCCGTCGAGGGCGATGATGTTCTCAATGCCGAGGGTGCGCACCACCGCCATGACCATGAGTCCGATCGGTCCGCAGCCCTGGATCAGCACCTGGGTGTCGAAGCGGAGCAATCCGGTGGACTTGGCGCGCTCCACGGCATGCACCGCGACCGCCGCCGGTTCAATCAGCATGCGCTGGTCAAGACTCATGCCGGTCACATTGTAGAAAGTCGACCCCTTGCGGATGACCATGTGGGAGGCGAAGTAACCGTTGAGATGAATGTCGTCGTCCGGGAAGAGTCCGTAAACGCCGCAGTGTTCGCAGAGGTTGGTGCGGGCCGGTGTGTTTTTGCAGGCCGGGCATTCTCCGCAGGGGATGATGCAGGTGACGAGCTTGTCGCCGACCTTGACCGGCTTGCCGGCGGAATCGGTTTTGATGTTGCGGCCGAGCTTGATGATTTCGCCGGAACCCTCGTGACCGAGCACCACCGGGCAGAGGTTGAAGGGATCACGCTTGTATTCGTGGCCGTCGGTGCCGCAGACGCCGCAGCCTTCGACTTTGATAAGAATCTGATCGTCGGTGATTTCGGGGATGGGATATTCCCGGAATTCAAATTTGCCGGGTTGCACCAGATAAGCCAGTTTCGCCATTTCAGCCATTTTAGAACCTCCTCACCTGAGTTTGCATGGTTTGATAATTGAATAATATATCATGTTCCCGGACATTTTCAATATTTTCACCGGTAAATTGCCGTTGCCGGCCGACAGTTTCCGCCCGGCGATCAGCCGAGAACAAGTCCGGCGGGCAAAACCTGTTCCGCCGGGGACGGGACGGCGGTTGAACGGCCGGAAACCGGCCGCCCGCTCCGATTTGACTTTGTCCGGAATCGGGATATATTTTCCACATCAGAGGTGCGCCATCCGGCGCTTGCAGGAAATTTGGACAAGAAAGGAGAAGGTGTCATGAAAAAGCTGCTCATTTTCGCCGCTGTGGCCGGACTGCTGGGGTTGGCGACCGGTTGCGGATCGCTGCGCACTCCCGCTTCCGGGAGCAACAGCAACAAGGTTTATTACCAGACTTTCTACGGCATCTCTTTTGAGAGTCTCGTTTACGGCGACGGTCTGATCGTCAAGTAAGCCTTTGCGTAAAAACGGTGTCGGCGCGAGGCGGTTGTCCGTCCGGCGCCGGCGCCGTTGCTGTAAACGGCCGGATCAATCCTCATCGATTCGGCTGCTGAAACGGAAAAACCGACCAGAAGACCGGTTGGCGGAGAATGAAAATGGTCGGGGTGATGGGACTTTGGACTGACTTTTTTCCGCCTCCTCAAAACTGCGAATTTTTCAAGTTCCTCAAGATTGGATACTTCATTATCTCGAAAAATTCTCCGCGAGATTCATAAAAAATTGCACAATCTTAAAATGAGGGGTGGCGCCTCATCCCCAGATTGAATTTCCATCGTGTGAACTTCGACAACTTCATGCGTCCTCATCGCAAGCTGCACAATCTGTCCTTGGCTGATTTTGAAGACCGTTTTGGGCTTGATGGGATACAAAATCCCGGTACAAATATTTAATAATCCACCACCCCCCGGCCGCGGGCAGAAAAACTGATTTTCCGCCTGTCTTGAAAAATACTCCGACCATTCGGTCCTGCGATGGCGTTTTCCGCCTGCTTCAGCGGAAAAATAAAAAACGGAATTTTGACGGGACCGAAAGGTCAGTTCAAAATTCCGTATACACTGCAAATGGTCGGGGCAGCGGGGGTCGAACCCGCGACTTTCTGCTCCCAAAGCAGACGCGCTAAGCCACTGCGCTATGCCCCGGCGTTTGGATCATTTCATAAAATAACCCCGGTTTGCCACTTTTTCAATGCCCCGGAGTGCAATCCGTTCCGCGGGGCCGCTCAGAGTGAAATTCCTTTGAGTTTCTGATAGAGTGACACCGCGTAGCTGTCAGTCATGCCGGCCACGTAGTCCATGACCCGCATCAGCCGGGTGTAGGTGTCGTACTTCCAGCTGTCGTCCCCGGAATCTCCGGTGAAATCCGGCAGAATCGCGGCCAGCCGGCGGCTCCGGCAGGAGGCCTGCCCCCGGCCCCGCGCCTCCGCCGCCAGCTCGTTGACGCACGGCATGAAAATGTCGAGCATGCCGGACACCATCTCAAATCCGGCCGCGATCACTTCCGCCACACTGCGGTGATTGTAGATGCTGCGGATGCTGCGGCGGCGAATCGCGGACAGCACGTCGCGGCAGTCCAGGTAATCGAGCAGCGGATGCTCCAGACGTCCCTCCAGCAGTTCATCCTGGCGGTCGATGAACACCCGGGCCGCCGACTGCACCAGACGTCCGATGACCTTGGCGCGCAGATATTCGGCCTTGCGGGTTTTGGAGTGCAGCGTCGTCAGATAGGACCGTACTTTGCCGTCGTCAACCAACTGCAGAAACGCCTCCTCCAATTCGGCGTAGTCAATGAGTCCGAGCCGCTGGCCGTCCTCGAAATCGACGATGAGATAGGCAATGTCGTCGGCGGCTTCGACCAGATAGGCCAGCGGATGACGCTGCCAGGCGTAATCGTCCACCCGGAGCAGGCCGCAGGCCTCGGCCACTTCGCGGAACAACTCCTTTTCCGGCTGGAAGAAATTGAACTTTTTCCCGGCGACTCCGAAGGGGCGGACGGCCGAACGCGAGGCGGCGGGGTATTTGGCGAAAGCTCCCAGCGTGGCGCAGGTGAGCTGCATACCGCCCGGCTGATCGGGCATTTCAAGGTGGGTCAGCACCCGGAATCCCTGGGCATTTCCTTCGTAATTGTCGAGGTCGGAGGCCTGATCCGGGGAGAGGTCCCGGCGCATGGCGGCGGCCACGGCCGACGTTGTGAACCAGTGGCGGATCGCCTCCTCGCCGGCGTGCCCCAGCGGAGGATTGCCGATATCATGGGCCAGGGCGGCTGCGGCGACGGCGGCGCCGATGTCGCTGGGATGGATCCCAGCGGTGTCAAACCTTTCGCAGATGAACACTCCGGTCGTGGTCCCGAGCGAACGCCCGATCGAACTGGCCTCCAGACTGTGGGTCAGCCGGGTACGGACGTAATCGGTTTTCACCAGAGGGAACACCTGGGTTTTGTTCTGCAGCCGGCGCAGCGCTCCGGAAAACACAATCCGGTCGAAGTCGCGCTGAAACGGCGAACGGTCGTGGGTGATGGCAACCGGTTCGGTGCTGCCGACCCGGTGCGGTGAAATCAGTTGCTTCCAGTTCATTGCGGGCATGTCGATCCTCCGGAGCTTATTCCGCGATGTATTCCTGTTCGGCATCCTCCAGCAGCCGGGACACCGCCGCGGTGAGTGCGGCGTCGGGAACCTGAAGCTGCAGCAGCAGATACCGGTAATAGACAAAGGCGGGAGTGCATTCAAATTCGGTGTCGGCGAGCAGTTGTTCAATCGCGGCCCGGCGGCGCAGTCCGGCTTCAACTGCGTCGAGCCGTTCCCGGAACGCGGCCGCAGCGTCGTCATCAGAGCCGAGCCGGGAAATCAAAACGCCGAATTTCAGGCTTTCAGCCTTGAGGTCGCGGCTGTCGTCGCGCAGAAATCCGGTCAGACTGCGGAGCAGCTTCATCCTCAGTTCGGGAGCGTCGGGACGCTGTTTGAGCAGTTCGGGCAGCTGATCGAGGGTACAGGAGAGTTCGCGTCCGGTTGCTTCGCCGGATTCGTCGAATTCCGGAAGGGAAAAGCGGCCGCGCAGCTCGCTGAAGTCCCGCAGCGAACGTTCAGCCGGACGAGGGGTGAAATCGTTCCAGACCACTGCGGCGATTTCGTCGGTCAGGCCGGACTGGAGACCGGTTTCGGCGGTTTGTCCCGCCGCGTCTCCGGGACCGGGCCACAGCCGCCGGCGCGCCGCCGGTTCGTCGGACCGGGCGGCCGCGCGGAGGTAAGCGGTCAGCCGGCGGCGCTGAACCGCGCTTTCCAGCAGTCCGCGGGCGATCTGAGCGTAGAGAAATTCTTCCGCCGCCGAAAACCGCCGGGGATTGAGTTCGAAAAAATGGCGAAAATCCGGAAGCTGCCCCGTTTCGAGCAGAGCGCTGAGGCCGGGCAGACTGCGATTGCCGCGCATGAAGCGTTCCTCGGCTTTTTCTGCGTACAGGCGCTGGCGCAGTCCGTGAAATACCCAGGCCGGCAGCCAGTCGGGATCCGCCGGCGGCGGCCAGCCGCACCGGGTGGCGATCAGCGCCCCCAGAAAGCGCCGGAGCATCCCCGGAGTTTCCAGAGGATGGCGTTCGCTCCCGTCGATGGTCAGCCGGATGGTATCGTCAGCCACCCGGTAGCCGGCGCCGTCGGACTGAGGGGTTCCCGCCGCCACCAGCCGCAGACGTCCGCCGGTTTCCGCCGGTTCCGGCAGATGCAGGATGCGGGCGGTGCGCCGGGCGGCATCCTCCAGCTGCGACAGCAGACCGGGCGCGGTGTCGGCTTTCCGGTCGACGGTGAGGGAAAATCCCGGACCGGACTCCGGAGCGCCCTTCGCCGCCAGCAGGGTAAATACCGAAAATATCACCGCCGCAAGTTGTTTTTTCATCGAAGCGATAGTAGTTTATATAAAATATGAAAATCCATCTCCAATATAACCCATCAGGGGCGGAAAAACAAATGATTGACCAGATAAAAGTCCTGCCGAAATTTTATCCGGCGGCCCTGACCGTCGCCGGAAGCGACTCCGGCGGCGGTGCCGGCGTCGAGGCGGATTTGCGGACTTTCAATGCATTCGGCGTCTACGGCTGTGCGGCGATTACCGCCGTGACCAGCCAGAATCCCAGGCGTGTGACGCGCATTGATCCGGTGCCGGCGGCCGGCGTGGTCGCCCAGATTGAAGCGGTGCTGGAAACCACTCCGGTCAAGTGGATCAAGACCGGCATGCTCTGCAACGCCGAAATTGTGGCGGCGGTGGCCGGAGCGGTCAGAAAGCACCGGCTGGGATTGGTCTGCGATCCGGTGATGGTGTCCACGTCCGGGGCGGCCCTGCTGGAATCTCCGGCGGTGGAGGCCGCACGGCGGGAACTGCTCCCGCTGGCAAAGTGGATCACGCCCAATCTGCCCGAAGCTGAACTGCTGCTGGGGCGGAGCCTGAAGTCGCCGGAGGATTATCCGGACGCCGCCCGCGAGTGCTACGACCGCTGGGGAGTCGACGTTCTGCTCAAAACCGGCCATGACATCCGCGGCCGCCGGGCCGCCGACATTGTGTGCAGGTCCGGACGGCTCTACCGGCTGTCGTCGCCCCGGCTGGAACTGCCGCCCTATGCTGCGCATGGAACCGGCTGCACGCTGTCGGCGGCGCTGGCGGCCGCGCTGGCCCTCGGACTGGACTGGAAAAGCGCATTGAGCGATGCCAAGACCTTTGTGCAGGGATCGCTGCGTGAATGCGTCGAAATCGGTCGGGGCGTCTGGGCGATGTATCCGCCCACCGAGGATGACAGTGCGCTGATCCGGCTGGAGGCGATTCGCAAAAAATGAAGTTTTCAGGGGTGGTTGCGGCAATTTTAACGGCGGTTCTGCTGACCGGCGCGGCTTTGCCGGGTGTGCGGTCGGTGCTGATCAATCGTCGTCCCTACCACTCGGTCCGCGATCTGGGACGCTACTATGGCATGACCGCCAGGAACTACGGCAAGACCGCCACGCTCAGCCGCGGCAGCGACCGGATGAGTTTCACCGTTCATCAGCGCCGGATGACTTTCAACGGCGTCCGGATCAGCCAGAGTTTTGCGCCGGCGGCGGGCGGAGGCGGATTTTTCATCAGCCGGGACGACTGGAACGGGACTTTCCAGCCTCTGCTGTTTCCCTGGGCGGTCCGCCGGCACGGTATCCGGACGGTGTTCATCGACTGTGGCCACGGCGGCGCCGACAAGGGAGCCTCGGGACGTTATTCCGTCGAAAAGGCGATCACGCTGCGCATCGGACTGCGGGTGGCCGCCATTCTGCGCGCCAGCGGATTCCAGGTGCGCCTGAGCCGCGCCCGGGATGCGGCGATTTCGCTGGGGGCCCGGGCGGCGGCGGCCAACCGGGCGGGAAGCGATGTGTTCATTTCGATTCATGTCAATTCGGCCGGGGACCGCACGGTGTCGGGCATCGAGACTTTCTGCATGACCCCGTCCGGCGCGCCTTCCAGTTCAGACAGCAAGGCGGTTTACCGGCGTTACGCCGGCAACGCCAATGACGCCAACAACCTCGTTCTGGCCTACCGGATTCAGAAAGCCTTGCTGGGACGCACCCGGGCTGTCGACCGGGGCGTCAAGCGCGCCCGGTTCGCGGTGCTCCGGGACATCAAAATGCCGGGAGTTCTGGTTGAAGTGGGCTTCATTTCCAATTCCGGCGACGAGCGGCTGCTGAACACCCCGGCTTACGTCGAAAAGCTGGCCCGGGGCATTGTGGACGGTCTGCTGGCCTATCAGCGTCAGGTGTCACGCCGGCGGTAAGGCTCAGCCCCGCGGATGAAACCTGCGGTGCACCGCGGCGAGCCGGTTCCGGTCGACGTGAGTGTAAACCTCGGTGGTGCTGATGTCGGCGTGCCCCAGCATTTCCTGAATCGTGCGCAGATCGGCGCCGTTGGCCAGCAGGTGGCTGGCGAATGAATGGCGCAGCGTGTGAGGATGGATGTTTTTGGCGATGCCGGCCCGTTCCGCCGCCGTCTTGACAATGCCCCAGATGCGTTCACGGTCGAGCCGGAGGCCGTTTACGGAGAGAAAGACGTAGGGCGACCGCGGCACTTTTTCCGCCAGACGGGGCCGGGCTTCGGCGAGGTAACGGCGGAGCTGGCGGAGCGCCGGTTTGCCGACCGGGACGATCCGGGTTTTGTTCCCCTTGCCGACCACCCGGACCAGTTCACTGTCGAAGTCCAGGGCGTGCATCGGGAGTCCGGCCAGTTCCGAGACCCGCAGCCCCGACGCATAAAGCAGCTCGAGAATGGTCCGGTTGCGCATTTCCAGCGGATTGGCGTCGCGCCCGCCGCCGGCCGGAAAGGCGTTGAGCAGAGCCCCCACCTCGGCGGCGGACAGAAAATCCGGCAGAATCCGCCAGAGTTTCGGCGAATCCATCACTGCTGTGACGTCGGTGGCAATCCTTCCCTCGGCCGCCAGATGGCGGTACAGCATTTTCAGCGCCACCAGGTGGCGGGCGATGGTGCTGCTCCGGCAGCCGTCCTCGGCCATGGTTTCGAGGTAATTGAGCAGATCCTCCCGGGAGGCCCCGCCCCAGGAGGATACGCCGCCGCGCTCCAGAACGGTGGCGGCGGCGGCGAGATCGGCAGCATAGGCCACCGCAGTGGCGCGGCTGAGGCCGCGCTCGATCACGATGTGCTCGGTGAAGAGCCTGATGTCATGGTCGAAAGCCACGGGGAATCCGGTCGGCAGCGGTTATTCGATGATGGTTCCGCGGCGGCCGTAACGCTGGCATTCAACGAGAAAATCGACGGCCTCCTCGGCGGTATCGACCAGCTTGAGCAGCGATGGATCATCTTCGGCGATCATGCCATCGGCCAGAAGGGTGTTTTTGATCCAGCGCAGGAAGCCTCCCCAGAACTCCTTGCCGACCAGGATGATGGGGATCAGATTGATTTTCTGGGTCTGAGCCATGGTCAGCACCTCGGAGATTTCGTCGAGGGTGCCGAAGCCGCCGGGCATGCCGATGACAGCGGTGGAGTACTTGATGAAATTGACCTTGCGGATGAAAAAGTACCGGAATGACAGGGAATCGGTCTGGTAGGGATTGGGGACCTGTTCCATCGGCAGTTCAATGTTCAGCCCGACGGATTTGCCGCCGGCCTCGAACGCGCCGCGCGCGGCGGCTTCCATAATTCCGGGACCGCCGCCGGTGATGACGCCGTAACCGGCTTTGACCAGGCGTCCGCCGAGTTCGCGGGCGGATTCATAGGCGGCGGAATTTTCCCTGACCCGCGCGGAACCGAAGACGGAGACGAGGTTGTCCGGCATGCGGCTCATGTAGTCGAAGGAATCGACAAATTCGGCCATGATGCGCAGTACGCGCCAGGAATCCATCGGCATGAACTCTTTGTTGCAGGATCCGTGAAACTGCGGATGGGGAAGATCGGACCGATCACTCATAATGACTGTCTCCTCGTTGGGACCGGACGCTTACTGCGTCCGGAAACGGTTTATTGTCCATGGCTGTTGACGGTTCGGCCGCTGCTTTCGCAACCGGCGGTTCCGGAAAATCCAGGCAGGCCAGCGCGGCCTGGCGGGCCGCGCTGGAACTGCGGGGCGAGAGCAGTTCCCGGACTTCGGCCATGCCGGCTTCGACCTCGGCCCGGCGGCGGCCGCCGGGCAGAATGGCCTCAAGCGCCGGCACCAGGTTTTCCGGATTAAAGCGGTGCTGCAGAAATTCCTGAAACACCATGCGGTTGGCGATGATGTTGACCATGGTGAAATATCCCCGGTACAGGCGCACCACCAGCGAAGCCAGCAGGATGGTGATCCAGTTCATCCGGTAGCCGACCACCAGGGGCAGTCCGGCGATGGCGGATTCCACGGTCACGGTGCCGCTGGCGGCCAGTCCGGTTCCGGCCCGCTGCTGCCAGTAGCCGGTGTCGCCGCAGCTGATGGTCACGATGGGGGAATCCGGATGGCGGCGGCGGTAGCGGTCGCAGATGTCGCGGCAGAGTCCGGCAATGCGTTCACGCGGAGCCGCAAGCTGGAACTTCAGGCCGGGATGGCGGCGGGCCAGTTCCGTCACGGTGTCGAGCATCGGTTTGAGCAGACGGTTGATTTCCATGGTGCGGCTGCCGGGAAGCAGCAGCACGGTGTCGGGATCCCGCCGGATGGCGGGGTCGCGCCTGGAGTCCACAATGTCGATCAGAGGATGGCCGACGAACGTGGCCGCCAGTCTGGTTTTGGCGAAAACCTCGATCTCAAAGGGAAAAATCACCAGCATTTTCGAGCAGATCCGGGCCAGCACCGGCAGCCGCCATTTGCCCCAGACCCAGAGATGCGGGGAAACGTACCAGTAAACCCGGATGCCCGACCAGAACATCGCCAGGGCGAAGAGCAGGTTGAAGCCGGGGTAGTCGATCAGAACCACCGCGTCCGGACGTTCGCGCCGGGCGGCCCGTACCAGCTTGAAGTAGATGCCGATGAATGTGAAGAGCAGCTTCAGGACTTCGACCACACCCATGACGCCCAGTTCGGTCGAATCCACCTTGACCGGGATGCCGGAGGCGATCATCCGGGGGCCGCCCATGCCCGAGAGTTCCAGGGATTCGCCGTGTTCGGCAGCGAGAAGCCGCAGTTCTTCGCCCAGCCGGGCGCCGTAGAGATCGCCGGAAGCCTCTCCGGCCAGGATCCAGATTTTTCTCATGTGCCGTTTCTGTTGTGCTCCGGCGGCGTCCGTTCTCCTGTCCGGAGCCGCCTGTTGCCTTGATTTACCGAATCAATATAACTCCCGCCGGTCGGATGTCAAGCTGGAATATGATTTTTTCACCAGCCGGATCAGCGGCGGATCTGCGTTACGGGGTCCGCTGCGGATTTCTTCGAGCAGTTCTCCGGCGGCAACCGGCCGGTCAAGGGCCAGCAGCAACCGGACGGCGGTCAGCCGTTCTTCGACAGTGCGGCGGGCGGCGGGCGGTGTGGCGGTACAGCCGAGGAACAGCAGGATGATCAGGAGGGTTCCGGCAAAATTTTTCCGGCGCTTCCGGAAGTCGGACGCCAGGCGCGCCAGCGCAATGCCGGCCAGTGCCGCCAGCAGCGGCGTCACCGGAATCCGGAAGCGGTAGAATGGGGTAAACGGAAGATGCGCAGCGAAAAACGCCGCCGCGAGCAGTCCGGCCAGCAGAATTTCAGGCCGTCGCCGGGCTTTCCAGGCGCCGACCATGGCGAGGATCAGCAGCAGATTGAAGGGCAGCGCCGCCACGCGCAGCGAGGGCAGCAGATCGGCATGGGCGTAGACCGAAAGGCTGTTGGGCAGTTCGTAGTTGGAGAGATAACCGGCCAGGTTGCCGCCGAGTCCGGCCAGCAGGTTTTTCCAGACGACGGGGTCGGCCGGAGAGGATTCTCCGAAAAAGACCTTGAGAATCACTCCGGTGTTGCCGGGAACCGGCTGAAAACTGCCGAAGCGCAGTTCGTTGACCGTCATCATCGTCAGCGCGGGGAGCGCCGCCGCCGCCAGCCACAGCGCATAGTTCCGGGCGGAGATACGCCGCCGGAACGCCGGGAACAACGGCAGCAGCACCGCCGCCGCCAGCACCACCGGAGCGAAAGTTTCGCGTCCCAGCACCGTCAGCCCGGCGGCCAGTCCCGAAACGCCGAACCAGACCGCGGCCCGCCTCCGGGAACGGAGGGCACGGAACAGCGCGTACAACGCACTCAGAAAGAGCAGTCCGAGCGGCGCCGCCCTCAGAAAATCCAGCGAAATCAGCAGGGCCGGCGCGTAGAACATGTACAGCACCGCCGCCAGCCGGGCGGCGTTTTTGCCGCCGCGCATCAGCCGCACCGTCTGATAGATCAGCGGCACCACCGCGGCGCAGACCACGCCCTGGACCAGCCGCATCGCCACCGGAATCCCCCCGGTCACCAGCCACAGCAGCGTCAGAAATGCCGTGTAAAAACTCGAATAGTGGTAGTCGCTGCCGGGCAGCATGCCGTATTCGGCCAGCTTCCCGGCAGCCAGCAGCATGGAAAGCTGATCGGTGCCGGACTGCGGCAGCGGCAGCAGTCCGATGGACCGGGCCTGCCACAGCAGTGCGGCGGCGGCTCCGGCCTCGACGAGGTAGACGATCAAGGCAAAATGGCGATCGATGAACTTCCTCAATTCCCGACGGCTCCGCGGAACGGAGGGCCTCCGTCGCTCCGGAGCGCCACCGTTCCAATGGTTTTCACATGCGTTCCACTGCGGCCCGGGCGAACTCCGAACAGCCGACTTCAGTGGCTCCTTCCGTCAGACGGGCGAGGTCATAGGTCATGACCTTGTCGCCGATGGTCCGCTCAATGCCCCGGATCACGAGATCGGCGGCCTCGACCCAGCCGAGATGCCGCAGCAGCATTTCTCCGGAGAGGGCAAGGCTGCATGGGTTGACTTTATCCAGACCGGTGTATTTGGGCGCGGTGCCGTGGGTCGCTTCGAAGAGCGCGTGTCCGGTGGTGTAGTTGATGTTGGCTCCGGGGGCAATGCCGATTCCGCCCACGCAGGCGGCCAGCGCATCGGAAACGTAATCTCCGTTGAGGTTGAGCGTGGCGATGACGTCATATTCGGCCGGCCGGGTCAGAATCTGCTGCAGGAAGGCGTCGCAGATGCAGTCTTTGACCAGCACCATGCCCTCCGGCGCCCGGCCGTCGCAGTCGGCGGCGGCGATGGCGCGTCCGGCGTATTCGCGCCGGACCAGTTCATAGCCCCAGTTCTTGAAGCCGCCCTCGGTGAATTTCATGATGTTGCCCTTGTGCACCAGGGTGACGCTGCGGCGTCCGTTGGCAATGGCGTAGTCGAGCGCGGCGCGGATCAGCCGTTCGCTGCCCTCGACGGAGACCGGTTTGACGCCGATGCTCGAAGTTTCCGGGAACCGGATCTTCTTGACGCCCATGGTGCTGACCAGAAAGTCGATGACCCGGCGCACTTCCGGAGTTCCCTGATTCCATTCGATGCCGGCGTAGATGTCCTCGGTGTTTTCACGGAATACCACCATGTCAGTTTTTTCCGGCTCCCGGACCGGGGAGGGCACGCCGTTGAAGTAGCGCACCGGCCGGACGCAGGCGTAAAGATCCAGTTCCTGGCGCAGTGCGACGTTGAGCGACCGGATGCCGCCGCCGACCGGTGTGGTCAGGGGGCCCTTGATGGCGATGCGGCAGTTTCGGATCGCATCGACGGTCTCATCAGGCAGCCAGAGTTCACGGCCGTAGACCCGGTTGGCTTTTTCGCCGGCGAAAAGTTCCATCCAGCTGACGGCGCGGCGGCCGGAGTAGGCTTTCTCGACTGCGGCGTTCCACATCATCATCGCGGCGCGGGTGATGTCGGGGCCGACGCCGTCGCCCTCGATGAAGCCGATGATGGGGTGATCGCCGACCTGAAGCCGGCCCTCGGAGTCGATCCGGACCAGATCGCCGGCCGGAATTGTGATGTGCTCGTAACTCATGTTGAAAACTGATGCTCCCGAAGTTGAGGGTGAGTCCCGTCCGGCGGAGGTTCCGGCGCGTTGGCCGCGGTCCGGTTGTCCGGTTGATCCGGCGGGGAAGATTCCACGATTCATAATATACCACGGCGGATTCCGCATTGCAATCGCGCCGGTGGACGTGTATATTATAAAAATTGCCGAAATTTCAATGGTATGGAAGATGTTGAAAACGGTCGGCGGGATCCCCCCGCTGCGACCGCAACCTGGTTCAAGGAGAACTGCCGTGGAAAAACAGGAGGAAACCGGTGACCTGCCCGCCATAGACTGGGGACGGGTTGACATGCTGATCGAACTGGCGCTCAACGAGGATCTCGACTTTGTCGGAGACGCCACCACTCTGGCCGTGGTGCCGGAAAACGCGATGTGCCGCGCCGTGCTGCTCTGCAAGGAGCCTGGCATGGTGGTGGCCGGACTTCCGGTGGCCGAGCGGGTGTTCAAGATGGTGGACGCCCGGCTGGAATTCAAGGCGCTGGTGTCCGAGGGGGAGCGTTGTGAGCGCGGCGACCGGCTGGCGGAGATTTCCGGTCCGGCCCGTGGTGTGTTGACCGCCGAGCGAACCGCGTTGAACTTCCTGCAGCGGCTGTGCGGAGTGGCGACCACGGCGCGGCGTTACGCCGACGCGCTCGCCGGCAGCCGGACCGCGGTGCTGGATACCCGCAAGACCACCCCCGGCTACCGGAATCTGGAAAAATACGCCGTGGCGGTGGGCGGCGCTTCCAACCACCGCATCGGACTCTACGACCGGATCATGATCAAGGACAACCACCGGATCATGGCCGCGCTGGAGGGCGACGGGGCGATTGCCCGCGCTGTGGAGCGGGCGCGCCGGGCGTATCCAAATCTGGAAATTGAAGTCGAGGCCGACACGCTGGAGGAGGTCCGCGAAGCGGCCGGATGCGGAGTCGAATACATCCTGCTGGACAACATGTCCACGGAGGATATGCGCAAGGCGGTTGAACTGACAGCGGGGCGCTCCCGGCTGGAGGCGTCCGGCAACATCACGCTGGCCAGGCTGCCGGAGCTGAGGGACATCGGTCTGGATTATGTTTCCAGCGGTGCGCTGACCCATTCGGTCAAGGCGGCGGACATTTCGCTGGACATCGAGGTGGATCAGTGATCGCCAGTCTGAACGGCGTTCTGCTGGAAAGCGAATTCACCCGCTGCGTGATCGAGTGCGGCGGAGTCGGCTACGATGTGGCGATTGCCCTGTCGACTTTTGACCGGCTGCCGCGTCCGGGCGAACCGGTCAGGCTGCTGATTCACACCCAGCTTCGGGAGGATGCGGTGACGCTGTACGGCTTTGCAACCGCCGAGGAGCGGGCGCTTTTCCGGGAACTCATCAACGTCACCGGCATCGGCGGCAAACTGGCGCTCAACATTCTCGGCGCCATGCCGGCCTCCAGTTTCTGCGCCGCGGTGGCGGCCGGCGACATCAAGGCGCTGTCGCGGATCAACGGCATCGGCAGGCGCACCGCTGAACGGATGGTCGTCGAGCTGCGCGACAAACTTTCAGCCCTGCCCGGCGCGGCCGCCGCGGCGGCGGCGCCG
>CASFVA010000069.1 GCA_949298075.1 uncultured Lentisphaeria bacterium | reverse complement strand
ATTATTATTTGATTACAAATATGTTACCTTAATAAAAGATTACAAAATGAATGTATGGCAGAGAAAAATTGACGATCAAAGGTCGAGCTTCTCGACGTGCGTTTCCTCCAAAAAATGCTCTCCGGACCAAAAGACCGGTCTTTTACTCCCCCGGAGAATTTACCGGGAGAAGGTCTGAAACACACCTTCATAAGAGAAAAGTGGAGATTCTCCGCTTTCAGGCAAAACGCGAGTTGAGCTCAAATTTACCACCGAAACGAAAAAACCGACCGGAGGTCCGGTCGGCGGAGAATTTTGAAAATGGTGGGCGGTAAAGGACTCGAACCTTCGACCTCTGCCGTGTGAAAGCAGCGCTCTAACCAGCTGAGCTAACCGCCCGAAAACGGAGGTTGATTAAACTAACATTTCTTAATATAGTCCGCGTTTATGCCGATTTCAAGAGCCGCAATTGGTTTTTTGAAAAATTTGGCGGAATCCGTAATAATTTTCCCACCAGGACACCAGCAATTCCTCCGGGTAGGCCATCACCGCAATTCGTCGCGGTCAGGATGATTTGCTCCCGGTTCGCCACAGCGGATTTTCTTGCATATTTTGCCCTGGCCCCCCTTGATTTTTACAGGCTGGTCTGCTATAGTGAACACCATAATCGGTGAGCAAACAGCATTTTTAACCAATAAAATGGAGCACTGTATGTCTAAAACCGCTGATTGTAGGAATTTTGTCGTCGCCGGGCACTCCGGCAGCGGAAAAACCACCCTGTGTGAATTGATGTTGAACAAGGGAGGGGCCATTCCGCGAGTCGGTTCTGTTGAGGCGAAAAACACTGTCAGCGATTTTATGGCCGAGGAGCAGGAGAAGCAGTCCAGTATTTACGCTTCTGTCATGCATTGCGACTGGGACGGTCGGACCTTCTTCTTTGTTGATACTCCCGGATACGGTGAATTTATCGGTCAGTACGCGGCCGCCGTGCGTGCCGCCGATGCTGCGCTGGTGGTCATCGACGCGGTCGACGGGCCGCAGATCGGCACCGCCCGGGCCTGGAAGATGGCTAAAAATCGCAGAATTCCGCGTTACGCTTTCGTCAACCGCATGGACCGCGACCGCGCCGATTTCGCCAAAACCCTGGAGGCAATGCGCAACAATCACGGCAAGAACGTCATCATCCCCCTGTACTGGCCGGTGGGCGCCGAAAGCGGTTTTTCCAAGGTGGTCAACGTACTGTTTGACAAGGATATCCCGGCTGAAATCGCCGATGAGGTGGCTGAGTGCAGGGGACTTTGGCTTGACGCCATCGCTGAAACCGACGAGGGACTCATGGAGCGTTACCTTGAGGGCCAGGAACTCTCCGACGACGAGATCCGGGTCGGGCTGCGGAAAAGCGTTCTGGCCGGCAGCACCATCCCGATTTTTGTCGGCAGCGCGGCCAAGGACATCGGCGTCCGCGAACTGATGGACGGCATCAACACCATTTTCCCGACTCCGCTGGAATATGTGCCGCTGGATGGCGGCCCCTCTTCCGTCAGCGAGAGCGGCGAGCCTTTCGGCATTGTGTTCCGGAGCGTCAACGACACGTTCAGCGGCCAGCTGGCGTTTGTCCGGACCGTATCCGGCGTGTTCAAGGCCGACAGCGACGTTTTCAATGTCACCAAGGGCGGCAAGGAACGCTTCGGACAGCTTCTGCTGATGAACGGAAAAACCCAGATGCAGGTCACCGAAGCCGGTCCCGGCACCATTTTTGCGGTGGCCAAGCTCAAGGACACTCACGTCGGCGATACCCTGGCCGGACGCGCTGACGTCAAACCGCTTCCCGGCATTGATTTTCCGGGCGCGGTGATGTCCTATGCAGTTACCGCGGCCAAGTCCGGCGAGGATGAGAAGATCGCCGCCGGGCTGCACAAAATCGCCGAATGCGACCCCACCGTGCGTTTGTCCCGCAACGACGAGACGCACGAATTCCTGCTGTCGGGCATGGGTGACCAGCACCTGGCGATTGTGACCCGGCGCCTCAAGGAGCAGTATAAGGTCGAAGCGGTGCTCGCCACTCCGAAAACCCCTTACCGGGAAACCATTACCGCTCCGGGGGAGGGGCACTACCGGCACAAGAAGCAGACCGGCGGTGCCGGCCAGTTCGCGGAAGTATATCTGCGCGTGGCGCCCAATGAAGCCGGGTACGAATTTGCCAACGAAGTGGTGGGCGGAACGATTCCAAAGAACTTCATCCCCGCCGTGGAAAAGGGCGTGGTGGAAGTCATGGGAGCCGGACCGCTGGTCGGTTGCGTGGTTGAGCGGGTCCGCGTGGCGGTGTACGACGGCAAGTACCACCCGGTGGATTCCAATGAAATGGCGTTCAAAATCGCCGGACGCATGGCGTTCCGGGAGGCGATTTCCAAAGCGCGTCCGGTGCTGCTGGAGCCGATCATGAAAGTGACGATTCACATCCCGGACGCCTACATGGGCGACATCACCGGCGACCTCAACCATAAACGGGGCCGCGTGCTCGGGATGTCGGTGGATGAGGGCATGCAGGTGGTGATGGCCGAGGTGCCGATGGCCGAGATGTACAAATACGCGACTGAACTGCGCAGCATGACGCAGGGGCGCGGCCAGTTTGAAATGGAGTTCGTCCGTTACGAACAGGTGCCGGCCAACGTCGCCAACGAGATCATCGCCAAGCATCAGGCCGAGGAGGAAAAGGAATAACTCCCGTCCCGGCGTTGCAATGACTGACGGCGTCCCCGCAGTGAGGCGGGAACGCCGTTTTTATTGGAGGGAACGGAGAAATCTTCAGCGGGCAAGCCAGCGGAGCAGCCTCAGCCGCCAGCCGGAAAAGGGCGGATAACGCAACGCACCGCCACTGCGCCGGCTGCGGAACATTACCGGTTTGAAGTGGGAAAACGTATCGAAGGTGCGGCGGCCGTGATAAGCGCCCATGCCACTGGCACCGGCACCGCCGAACGGCATGGCGGAGTTTATGAAATGGACGGCCACGTCGTCAAAAACCACGGCGCCGGAACTGGTGACGCGCAGCAGACGCTGCCGTTGTTTCCGGCTGCCGCCAAAGCAGTAAATCGCCATGGGACGGCCTCGCATGGCGCACAGCCGGGCCAGCAGCTCCTCTTCAGAATTGAAGGTCTGTACCGGCAGCAGCGGACCGAAAATCTCCTGGGTCAGCAGGGGATCGTTGGTATCGAGTTTGTCCAGGATTGTGGGGGCGATGGCGCGGGTCTCGGGATTCTTCTCGCCGCCGCAGAGCAGGCGGCCGCGACCGGATAGCCGGCTGATGCGTTCATAGGCCGCGGCGTCGCAGAGCCGGGCCAGGTCGGGACTTTGCAGCGGTTCTTCTCCGTAGAACTCCCGGATGGCGGCGGTCATTTCCCGCACCAGCTCGTCTTTGATACCTCGGGCCGCCAGCAGGTAGTCCGGCGCGATACAGGTTTGGCCCGCATTGAGGAACTTCCCCCAGACTATGCGGCGGGCTGACTGGCGCAGATCGGCATCGTCCAGGACGATGCAGGGGTTTTTGCCTCCCAGCTCAAGGGTGGCGGGCGTGAGTCCCGCTGCGGCGTTGGCGAGAACTTCCCGGCCGCCGGCGGAATTTCCGGTGTAAAATATGTAATCGAATTTCTCCGACAGCAATTCCGTCATGGACAGTTCATCGCCGATTACCGTGCAGAACTCCGGCGGCAGGGCGCTTTCCAGCAGCCAGCGGACCAGGTGCATGGTACGGGGTGCCCGGGGCGACAATTTCAGCACGATCCGGTTGCCGGCGGCCAGGGCGCCGATCACCGGCTCCAGGGCCAGCAGCAGCGGATAGTTCCAGGTGCTCACCACCAGCACCAGTCCGTAGGGCTCCGGTATTATCCGGCCTGCAGCGGGAAAGTTCCACCACGAAGTCCGGCAGCGCCGGGCCCGGCTCAGATCAGGCAGCTTGCGGATCAGATAATTCAATTCGGTTTTCAGCGGCAGATACTCCGTGATGATAGCCTCGGCTTCGCTCTTGCCCAGATCATCGTGCAGTGCAGTGAAAATGGAATCGCGGCGCTCGGCCATGGTCGCACGGAGCTGGGTGAGCATGACGAGTCGCTCCGCCGGCGTCGGAATAATCCTCCGGTCAGCGGTTTCCCGGTTCTCGGCGATGCGCTGCAGCAGTATTTCTCTACTGTCCATTGAGATAGACCCTTGCCACCCGGCTGCCGATTCCGCACAGAATGTCATGAGCATGAGTGCATTTGGCTGCCGTCCAGCTTTCGAGGCTGATGTGGTTGCCCCCCTGTTCTCCGAAGCAGACGGCTTCGTCTCCGACCCGGGCGCCGGGCGCATGGGCCAGGGATACCATCAGATAGTCCATGGAAATCCGCCCGATGATCGGACAGAGCTGACCGTGAATCAGCAGGTAGCCCCGGTTGGAGAGCGCCAGCGGCACCCCATCCTCGTATCCGATGGCAACTGTGCCGACCGGAGTGTTTTCCAGCAGAGTGTGCATGCGGTTGTAGCCAATGCCCGAGCCGGCCCGCAGAGTGCGGACTGCGATCAGGGCCGCCTTGAGCTGCGCTGCCGGGCGCAGCCGCAGTTTGTGTCGGGCCGGGTTGAAATTGAATCCGTAAAGATTGATTCCGCACCGCGTCAGGGTGAATGGCGCGGTCAGTGCGGCATTGAAATTGGTGATCCCGTCGCTGGCGGCGATGTGAACGTCGGGAAAGGTCAATCCGGCCAGGCGCAGTTTGGCGACCAGCAGTTTGAAGGCCGCCACCTGGCGGCGGCTGTAGCCGTCGTCAGGGTGCGCTGCGCAGGAAAGATGCGAATAAATGCCCCGAAGCTCCAGGTTCGGCAGCTTGGCGATTTCGAGGATTTCCGGCAGGGCGGTGTTGACTGACATGCCGATCCTCCCCATGCCGGAATCCACGGTGAGCTGCCCCCGGACCCGGACTCCCTGCCGGACCGCTTCCGCGCTGATCCGGCGGGCCGCTTCCAGGCTGGTGAGCGGACAGTCAAGCCCGGCGGCGACGGCTGGAGCAACTTCAAAGTCAAACAGATCACCCAGAATCTGAACCGGGAGTCCGAATTCCCTGAGTTCCATGGCTTCCGACAAAGTCGCCACTCCGAATGCCGCCGCGCCGGCCGCGGCGAGTTCGCGCGCCACGGTCCGGGCTCCCAGACCGTAGGCGTCGGCCTTCAGAACCGGCATGAGTCGGGTTGAACCCGCCCGGCGGACCAGTTCCCGGAAGTTGTGCCTCAATGCCTCCAGGTCAATTTCCAGCCACGCCCTGTGCTGCGACTGCATTTCACCATGCTCCTGCTTGGCTTACTTGGCGTATTCCACCGAACGGGTTTCGCGGATGATCGTAACTTTGATCTGACCGGGGTAGGTCATTTCCTTTTCGATGCGTTCGCAGATTTCCTTGGCCAGCATCTGGGCCTCGCCCTCGCTGACCTTTTCCGGAACCACCATTACCCGCACCTCGCGGCCCGCCTGCAGGGCGAAGCACGACTCCACCCCGGAAAACTCGTGCGCGATGGACTCAAGCTGTTCAAGGCGCTTGAGATAAAGCTCCGTGGTTTCACTGCGGGCGCCCGGACGCGAGGCGCTCAGCGTGTCGCAGGCGCCGATGAGAATGTCGTAGAGGCTTTCCGGTTCCACTTCACCGTGGTGAGCCGCCACCGCGTGGATGACATCCTTGGCCTCGTTGTGCTTGCGGAGCACGTCGGCGCCGATCTGCGCGTGGGGACCTTCAATTTCATGGTCGATGGCCTTGCCGATGTCATGGAAAAGTCCGATCCGTTTGGCTTTCTTCTCGTCAAGCCCGAGTTCGGCGGCGATCATGCCCATGAAATAGGCGGTTTCCAGCGAGTGTTGGAGAACATTCTGCGAGAAGCTGTAGCGGTATTTCAGGCGCCCGAGCAGCTTCATGATCTGGGGCGGCACTCCGGTGATGCCGGTTTCGAGCACAGCGGCTTCACCGACCTGGAAGAGTTCCTCCTCCAGCTCCTTGGAGATTTTCTTGGCCAGCTCCTCAACGCGGGTGGGATGAATCCGCCCGTCGCTGATCAGGCGCTCCATAAGCTGCCGGGCCACCTCCTTGCGTACCGGGTCGAAACAGCTTATGACCACCGCTTCCGGGGTGTCGTCGATCAGAATGCTCACTCCGGTTGCGGCTTCAATGGCACGGATATTGCGGCCCTCCCGGCCGATGATCCGTCCCTTCATTTCGTCGTTGGGCAGCGGAATGGTGGCGGTGGTGCGCTCGTAGGTGCAGTCGGAGGCGTAGCGCTGAATGGCGTAGGTGAGGATACGGCGGGCTTCGCGTTCGCTGCGGGCCTTGGCTTCCTCCAGCGTGGCGCGGACGATGAGTCCGGATTCGTTTTTAACTTCGTCCTTGAGCTTTTCGAGCAGCACGGTCCGGGCCTCATCCCGGGAGAATCCGCTGATGCGTTCGAGTTCGTCGATCTGGCGGGAAATGCTTTTGGAGAGTTCCTGTTCGCGTCCGCTCAGCCTTTCGCGCAGCAGATCAATTTCCTTTTCCTGCTTTTCCAGGTTTTTGAGTTTGGCGTCGAGCGCGTCGGTCCGGCGGTCGAGGGCCTCCTCACGCTGAGCGAGGCGCTTCTCGTTACCGGCCTGCTCGCGCCGGCGTTCCTTGAGTTCGGCTTCGCACTCCTCGCGCATCTTGATGAGCTCGCCTTTTGCGGAAATCCGGGCGTCGCGCAGGTAATGCTCCGCTTCGCGCTCGGCATTGCTGCGGATCTTGTCGGCGTCCCGTACGGCGGCGTCTTTCTGAAGGCGCCTGACATAGTTATTGAGGATGATGCCGGCGATCAAACCCGCCAGAACGGCGGCGACGGACACGGCGATTGCAATCCAGGGCGTCATATTTAAAAACTCCTATCGCTTTGGACAATTATAAATATTGTTTTCCGTCACCACCCATCCCATCGGGTGGTCGTGAGGTTCGGAGGGCAACCCGGTTGCCAGCTGGCAGGAATAAATCACTGCCGCTGGAGCCCGAACGACCTTGTCCAGCAGTCGATCGTAAAAGCCGCCGCCCCGTCCGAGTCGAGTTCCATTCAGGTCGCAGGCCACCGCCGGAACGAGGAAAAACAATTCGTGTTCCACGAAGTCCCGGTCCGCCGCCGGCAGTTCCGGCCGGGGTTCCGGTATTCCATACTTTCCGGGACGCAAGTCGTTGCGGAGGTCGGAGATCTCAACCAACTCGTATTCCGATTCACCAGTCGCATAACGCGGCAGGAACAGTCGTTTGCCCCGGCAGACCGGCAGAAGATCCGGTTCGGCCCCCCATCGCACGAAAGCGGCGACACAGGTGCACGAGCGGAACTCCGGCAGCATGGCGAGGCGGTTGCGGATGGCTTCATCATATCGGCTGCGCAGATCTGCTCCGAGCGCCTTCCGGCGTTCGTTGTAATCCTGGCGCAACTGAGATTTTTCAGCATCCATGCCCACTTCCCCCACCGGGATGGATTTCGGAAGAGCGCCTGAAACGGCAAGTCCGGGAACTCGAAGGTCACCTTTGACGCCAGCGACTCCCGGAGCCTGCGGCCGCGGGGCGGAAATTCAATTCCAACCCGTTCCGCCGGACTTCCTGAAGTCTGCAGAGGTATGAAATATGCAGATCGGCGGCGGATCGCATTTCCACCGTTGCCGGATCACGCATATCGCAAAAACATTCCACTTCCCCAACTTCACCGTTCCGGCTATCGCCGGAATCCGGTTTCGGCTGCCGGCTCCGGAGGGGAACTCCCGCTGAAAACGGCCGCCATATATCAAAAGCGCAAAACGCTGTTAATAGAATATAACACCATTTTGCCGGGGATCAATGCTGTTTATCTTAAAAAAGTCTAAAATATTTCGGCTCCGGCCGCCCCTGCACGGAGGGGGGACCGGAGCCGGAGTCGTTTCCCTGCTTACAGCAGACTCGCGGCCAGCGCGGCCAGTTCGCTGCGTTCGCTGCGGGCCAGGGTGACGTGTCCGAACAGGGACTGCCCCTTGAGGCGCTCCACCGTGTAACTGAGTCCGTTCCCGGTGGCGTCAAGATAGGGGTTGTCGATCTGGTGGGGGTCGCCGGTCAGCACCATTTTGGTGCCGTCGCCGCAGCGGCTGACTATGGTTTTGATCTCATGGGGAGTGAGGTTCTGGGCCTCATCGACGATGACAAATTGCCGGGCGATACTGCGCCCGCGGATGTAGGTGAGGGCTTCCAGTTCAACTTTCCCGGAGTTGAGCAGGGATTCCGGGGTGTACCGTGAACTGCTTTTGGCCTTGCGTTCGCTTTCGCCGCCGAGCAGAAATGACAGATTGTCGAAAATCGGCTGCATCCAGCTGGCCAGTTTGCTGTCCTTGTTTCCGGGCAGGTAGCCGATGTCGTTGCCCAGCGGGATGATCGGACGCGATACCAGAATCCGTTCATAACGGTTTTCCGAAATCACCGTTTGCAGCGCCGCCGCCAGCGCCAGCAGGGTCTTGCCGGTGCCGGCGCCGCCGACGAGAGTCACGAGACGGATGTCCGGATCAAGCAGCAGATCCAGGGCCATGCGCTGTTCCTTGTTGCGGGGCATGACGTTCCAGACATTGTCGTTGCGGTCGAGCAGCCGGAGTTTGCCGTCGGCGCCGCAGCGCACCAGCGCGGTGTGCTTGGGATTGTCGTCGGCGGTCAGGACCATGAATTCATTGGGCAGCAAACTGAATCCGGCCCCCGGCATTTCCTTTTCGCGATAGAGGCGGTCGATTTTGGCCGCGGCGACGGTTTTGGTGGTGAATCCGGTATAAGCCGTTTCATCGCGTTCCGAGCCGCGCTGCTCGAAGTCCATGGCGCGGAGTCCGAGCGCATCGGCTTTGAGGCGCAGGTTGATGTCCTTGCTGATGAACACCACCCGTCGCCCGGCGGCGTCGAGTTCGCAGGCCACCAGCAGAATGCGGTTGTCGGGCGACTCCAAACTGAGGTCCCCGCCGAACACCGGTTTGACCCGGGCGGCGAGGTTGTCGCCGGAAACGCCTCCGCAGCCGATGACATAGAGTTTGCCGGTGGCTGTCGACGAAATGTGAGAGAGCTCGACTCCGGTTTTCAGGTGTCCGGGCTGGTCGGCATAGACCCGGCGCAGCCGGTCGAGCCGCCGGATGACCTGGCGGGCATTACGGCCGAGCTCGTCGGAGTTTTTTTTGAATTTGTCCAGCTCCTCGACCACCGCCATCGGAATGACGACGTCGTTGTCGTGAAAGCACTCAATGCTCTGCCAATTATGCAGCAGTACATTGGTGTCGAGCACAAAGGTCTTGATTCCGGCCATGATGCGCCGCTCAGAAAGCCGCCTGGGGAACGCCGGTGCCGCCGGGGGCCACACCGGTGCCGGAAGCCTGGATGACCCGGTAACTGAAAAACGGCGGCAGCACCATCGGGGTCGAACTGGAGGATACCGTCACATTGGTGAGCCGGTGCGCACCTTTGGATTTGACTTCCTTGGTGAGGAGATACATGGCATTTTCAGTAGTCAGATTCTGCTTGAACATTGTGAACTGACCATCGCCGTGGGCGCTGCCGACCAGCACCGGGAGTCCGAGAAAGAAGTACCCCGGAATCTCCACATGCGACTGGCATTTTGCCACTTCGCCGGAACCGGCGAGATTGATGGCATTGAATTTCTGAGTGGATTCGACCGAAGTGCAGCCGGACAGCGCCAGCATGGCCGCTCCGGTGACCGCGGCAAAAAATCGTTTTTTCATAATAACTCCTATGGTTGATACGGTTGCAGTTTCAAGGCGCCGCGGCGCGGCGCCGGTTTGAACATTACGGCGTAATATATTGCGCCATTGCATTTTTTTCAACGTTCGGCGCCTTTTTTTCTGGCCAAAGCCCGGGCCCCGATGTCCCGGCGGCAGAAGCCGCCGTCAAACGCGATGCAGTCAACGCCGGCGTAAGCGCGGGCGATCGCTTCGGCGACGGTGGCCCCGGTGGCGGAAACTCCGAGCACCCGGCCACCGTCGCTGACCATCCGTCCGGCGGAGTCGAAAGCGGTTCCGGCGTGAAACACCACGGCGCCGGCGGCGGCCGCCGCGTCCAGTCCGGAAATGACTTTGCCGCGCTGATAGGCTCCGGGATAACCTCCCGAGGCCAGGACGACTGAAACCGCCGCCTCCGGAGACCAGCTCAGTTCGGCTTCGGCGAGGCGGCCAGCGGCGGTCTTGGCCAGAACGTCGGCGAGGTCGCCGCTGAAGCGGCGCATGATGGGCTGGACCTCGGGATCTCCGAAGCGGACGTTGAACTCCAGCACCTTGGGTTCATTGTTTTCAATCATGAGGCCGACAAACAGCAGACCGCGGTAATCGAGTTTCTCCTCCCGGAGTCCGCGCAGGAAGGGCTGCAGAATGTCGCGGTCGATGAGCTGTTCCACTTCCGGAGTGACCACCGGCGCCGGCGAGTACGCTCCCATGCCGCCGGTATTCGGTCCCCGGTCGCCATCAAACACCCGTTTGTGGTCCTGAGACGAAACCAGCCGCACAATGCTTTTGCCGTCGGTGAGGGCGAAAATGCTGGCCTCCTCGCCGGTCAGCAGCTCCTCCACGACCACCCGGGCTCCGGCGGAGCCGAAACTGCCGGCAAAACAATCCGCCGCAAACTGGACTGCTTCGGCGCAGTCGGCGGCCACCAGCACTCCTTTGCCGGCGGCCAGGCCGTCGGCCTTGACCACAATCCCGGGGGCTCCGGCCGCGAATTCGGCCTCAATGTAGGAGCGGGCGGCGTCGGCCGAATCGAAGGTGGCCGATCGGGCGGTCGGAATGCCGTGTCTGATCATGAAACGTTTGGCGAAATCCTTGCTGCCCTCAAGCTGGGCAGCGGCGCGGGAAGGACCGAACACCGCCAGTCCGCGGGCGGCAAACACGTCGGTGATTCCGGCGCAGAGCGGAGCTTCGGGTCCGGCCACGGTGAGATCGATGGCGTGGGAAGCGGCAAAATCGGCGAGTTCCTCCAGCTTGCCGGCACCGATGGGCACGCATTCGGCGTCAGCGGCAATGCCGGCGTTGCCGGGGGCGCAGTAGATTTTTTCAACCAGCGGACTTTGTTTGAGCTTCCACACCAATGCGTGCTCACGTCCGCCCGAACCCACGACCAGAATCCTCATGAATTTACCTTTTTTTCAAGTTGTCGTTTTTCCGGAGTGCGCCGGATGCGCAGAAATTTCCGCGCTCAGGGCAGCCGCTCCTTTATCAGCACCTGCCCGGTATAGGACAGTATGAAACAGGAACGCGGATCCCGATGCCGCCAGGCGTCGATGATGGCGCTCTGAAGTGCGCTCAGCAGAAAACTGAGCCCCCGGTTGCGGCGGGGAATGATCACCCGGCAGTTTTTCTGATTCTGGTAGCGCATCCAGAAATCGAGAGAATCAGGGTCGGCAACCGAAACCGACCTTATGTCAATGTCCGGGAAGCCGCGCAGCGCGGTCATAATCAGTTCAAGCGCCGGCAGTGCATTTTCGGCTACCGCTCCGTTGCGCAGGGGCAGGGTGGAGAGGCCGGTAATCACCGGCATGCGGGGCCAGGCGGCGGCCATGGATTCCAGACGCGGCATGACCACACCCCGTTCGTCCACCACCCAGGGGGAACCGGGCACACCGAGCATGGCGCGGGGCACGCGTTCGAGCAGCCGCAGTTCTACGGCATCCGGAAGTTCCGGAATGATCTCCGCTTCCTCGATGTTCGGGACCGCCAGCAGCTTGCGGCGCAAGGCGGCATAGTCAATGGCGAAAAGATTGATGCCCGGAGCCAGTCCGATGCGCTCGCAGAGCTTGTTTTCTTTGCCGTTCCAGTAGCCGTCGCGTTGGACTGAAATCCGGATCTGGCGCAGAGTCAGGCGCGGGTTGGACGTGAAAAGTCCGCGTCTGGCGCCGGAGATGGCCAGCGCCAGCGCAAGCAGCAGCAGCCCCAGCACCAGCAGGAGCAGCAGCGCCCGCCACAATTTACGGCGGTGTCCGTAATCGGCCTGATCCGGAGTTTTACGATTTTTTTCCGCTGTTTTCGCCATATGCAGATTAATATAACGCCGCAACCGTTTTTTTTATAGTGGTCCGGTGGAATTTTTCTCCGGAGCCGGCGGGCGCACCACTATGTAGTTGACCGGGCTGGCCGCTTTGACTGATTTGAGGTTGAGTTCGGCTTTGATGAAGTAACGGCGCTCGGCTCCGGGAGTTACGGTGAGTTTTTCGATGAACGGCAGTTCCCGGGCCAGGGTCATGCGGTTTCCCGGATTGAGTTCGACCGGGTAGCGGGCGGCGTTCGCCGGAACCGGACTGCCGACCGGCAGCCACAGATCGTCGTCGGGATGCTCGGTGCCGGGAAACCACGGCTGGCAGTAGACGTTGAGGTTGGCGGCTTCCTGGAGATACCATTCGTCGATGCGGAGCATGGCGTCTCCGGCGTTTTCGAGGGAGTAAACCACCCGGCAATCCCTGGTACCGGCGATGTATTCACGCGGACTGGTCAGTTCGAGCCGGAGCCGGTAGCCGGTCAGCTCCGGATATTCCCGGTGCGGCGGCAGCGCCGGCATGAGGCGGTCCTTATCCACGACTTCGCTGACGCAGCCGGTCAGCAGCGTCAGCAGCAGGGCCAGTGCGGCGGCCCGGTTTCGGAGCAAGATGGCGGAAGTTTTCATTTGATGATCTCCTTGAGTTTCTGCGTCATAATCCTGAGCTCGCTCAGCAGTTCCAGCCGGCGGTCGCCGGACAGCGCGGGATCGCGCAGCGCCGCGGCGAGTTCCCGCTGCTGTCGCAGCAGCTCCACCCGGCGGAATTCACGAATCAGATCGGCGACGGCGCGCTGTTCATGGTTGCGATAGTCGACGTGGCCTACCAGCAGGCGGCTGACATCGGGGTCGGGGTGTTCAGCCAGCAGGTCGGCCAGCTGGCGCGGCAGCTGGTCATGTTCTCCGTTGACGGCGAGAGCCAGCGCCAGATTGATGGCCGCCGTCACCGGGTCGCGGCCGCCGAGTTCTTCCGGAGGAAGGGCTTCGGCGACTTCGCGGGCGGCGTCGTAACTGTTGAGCACCAGTTCCAGCAGCGCCAGCCGCACCGGGCGGCTGAGGTCGGTTCCGGCCGCCGCCGGGCGGGCCGGAACCGCCGCCGGGACGAAGCTCTTGCGGCGCAGGTCGGTTTGCCGGACCCCGGATAATTCGGCATAGACCGCTTCCGGACTCACCTGCAGGCGCCGGGCGACAAGATCGACATAAGCCTCCAGTTCCACCCGGTTGGACACGAGTTTGAGATAGTCAGCCGCCATGGCGGCGGCGCTGCCGCGCCCGACCGGAGTGGTCAGATCGCAGCGCTCCGCCATGGCCTCCATGAGTACATCGAGCCACGGGACTGCTTCGTCCAGGGCGCGGCGGAGTGCTCCGGCTCCGCCGGCGCGGAACAGTTCATCCGGATCTTTGCCGCCCGGCAGACGCATTACTTTGAGTTCGACCGAAAGCGGCAGCAGAATTTCCGCCGCACGCAGCACGGCCTTGCGGCCGGCGCCGTCGGCATCGAACGCCAGTACAATACGATTGGTGCAGCGTTTGAGGATTTTGGCCTGTTCGGGAGTGAAGGCGGTCCCCAGCGGCGCCACCGCGCATTCGATTCCGGAGCGGTGGAAGGCGATGGTGTCAAGCTGTCCCTCGCAGAGCACGGCGAGGTTTTTCCGGCCCATTTCAGCGCGGGCCAGCGGCAGGGCGTACAGCAGGTGTCCCTTGCGGAAGACCGGTGTTTCGCCGGTGTTGATGTACTTGCGCCCGTCCAGCGGCTTGGCCTCGAGACTGCGGGCGCTGAAACCGACGCTGCGGCCGTATTCGTTGTCGATGGTGAACACCAGGCGGCCCCGGAACTGATCGAAAACCCGGCCGGTGTCCTCCTTGCGGCGGACCACTCCGGCAGCGATCATTTCGGCGTCGGAGAAGCCGCAGGCGCGGCCGTATTCAAGTCCGGCCGTCCAGTCGTCGGGCGCGGCACCGATTTTGAAATGTTCGGCCACTTCCGGCGGAATGCCGCGTCCGGCCAGATAACGTGCCGCCGGCGAGTCGGGATGCGTCCGGAGATGGCGGCGGAAAAATTCGCTGAACCGCTCATTGACGCTGATCAGTTTTTCCCGTTCACCGGTACGGCGGCGGCTTTCTCCGGGGTCGCCGGTGTCGTCGACAATGACCACTCCGGTACGGGAGGCCAGCATCTGCACCGCATCGATGAAGCTCAGATTTTCCTTTTCCATCAGAAAGCGGAACACGTCGCCGCCCTTGCCGCAGCCGAAGCAGTGGTACCACTGGCGGGCGCCGTCAACGTGGAAAGAGGGGGTCTTTTCCTGGTGAAACGGACACAGGCCCTTGAAGGTGTGAGTCCCGGCCCGGCGGAGTTGGACAAACGAGCCGATCAATTCGACAATGTCGCAGCGGGCGCGGATGTTCTCAATCGTGTCCTTGGAGATCGCCATCTGAAGCCTGTCCGGATTACCTCTGCCGGTCCAGCCTGGTCATGCGGTCGCGTGCGATGGCGCGGTCGGCGGCGAACTCGGGGGAGTCGCCGGTTCGTCTGATAAATTCCGCGTAGAGCTGGCGGGCGGTGTTCCGTCCCCGACCGGTGGTGAAGCGGTCAAAGAAGATCGCGGTGTTCAGCAGGGCGACCGGATGGCGTTTCCCGGAGCGGCAGGCGGCGATGAATTCCTGTTTGGCCCGGTTGTAATCGCCCCGGCGGAGCATGGCAACCCCCATCTGGTTGTGCCATTCGGAGGTGTTGACCTGTTCCGGAAACTTGCGGAGCAGGTTGAGAAAGCTCGCCAGCTGCGGATGATTGGCCGCTGCCGCCGTGTTGCACAGCAGCAGCAGCGCCCGGGAGTCCGTCGGACGCAGTTTGTAGGCCCGCCACAGCGCCTGAATGGCTTCGCCGCGTCGCTCCGGAGCGGCGGAGTAGAGGCGTCCCAGGGTGTACTGAGCGGCGTAGCTTTCCGGATTCAGCGTTGCCGCCCGGCGGGCCGCGTCGAGGGCGGACGCAGAGTCGCCGAGTCTGGCGGCGGCGACGGCCTTTAGAATCAGCGCATCGGTTTGATCGGGTTCGTCTGCCAACACGCGCTCCGCCTGACGGCAGGCGCCCTTCCAGTCTTCGGCGGCGGCCCGGGCAAGGCCTTTGCGGACTGTTTCCGCGGAAGAACTGTCACCGCAGCCGGCGGCGAACAGCAGGGCCGCCATAGTCGGGAGGATTATCAGGGGGCGTTTCATAATGTGGTCATCCTCATGTTTAGCTGAGTCGATTATACCGAGGCACCCCGGCTTCGTTTCCAGCGGTGCCGGATCAGTGCTATACCGTAAAACGCCGACGCCAGAATCACGATGGCCGGCCCCGACGGCAGCTGATAACAGTAACTGGCCAGCAGACCGCCGGCAACGGCCAGCAGCGCCAGCAGCGCCGAGACCGTCATCATTGACCAGAGGTGCCGGGTAAGGCAGCCGGCGGCGGCGGCAGGCAGCGTCAGCAGGGCGATCACCAGAATGATGCCGACGACGTTGATCAGCACGACGATTGTGAAGGCGGTGATGGCGAGCAGGGCCAAATAGATCAGTTCGACCCGGATTCCGCGCAGCTCGGCGAAAGTGGCGTCGAAAGACATCGCCAGTATGGAGTTGTAAAACAGTACGGCCGGAATCAGCACCACCGCGTCGAGTGCCAGCACCAGACCGACGTCGGAGGCCGACAGCAGCAGAATATTGCCGAATAAATACCCCTGCCAGTCCACATAGCCGGGCGTGTAATTCAGAAAGAGCAGTCCCAGCGACATGCCCAGTGCCCACACCGCGCCGATCACGGTGTCCTCGCGTTCCCGGGCCCGCAGGGTTACGATGCCGACCAGCAGGGCCGCCCCCAGGGCGCCGGCTACGGCTCCGAGCGTGGGAGTACACCAGTTCCACAGCAGTACCCGCTGCAGGAAGAGGGCCAGGCCGACCCCGCCCAGGGCCGCATGGGCGCTGGCTCCGGCCAGACTGGAAATCCGCCTGGTCACCACCATGGTGCCGACAACGCCCACCGCCGGAGCGGCCAGGGCGCCGGCCAGCAGGGCGTAACGCAGAAAACCCAGTTCCGGGCGGAAAAGATCAGTCAGAAGTCCGGTCATGGTTGGTGTCCTCCGGCGCAGTGGCAGAAACAGGCGTGGTCGTGCTTGATGAGATTAACTTCGTGATGGTAGACCGCATTTGCGGTTTCGGCGGTGAACCGGGCCGCCTCGTGGACGCTTACCTGACGGTTGACGCAAATCACCAGGTCGGTTTCGCGCGAGACAAAACCCAGGTCGTGGGAAACTGTCAGCACCGTCATGCGCCGGCGCAGTTCATCAAGCGTGGCGTAAAACTGCTCCTCGGCCCCGGGGTCGATGTTGGCGGTCGGTTCGTCGAGCAGCAGCAGCTCAGGGGCTCCGGCAAGCGCCCGGGCGATCAGCACCCGCTGCCGCTGGCCGCCCGAAAGTGCGGCAAACGAACGGCGGCCCAGGTCTGCCAGTCCCAGTTCGGCCAGGGCGGCGGCGGCGGCTTCGCGGTCGGTCCGGGAATACCGCCCCCATTGTCCGCCGGACGCGCGGCCCATAAGCACCACTTCGGTGACGGTGGCCGGAAAGGCCGGATCAAGCTGGTGGTACTGGGGCATATAGCCGACCCGGCTGCGGGCCTCACGCGGTGGCCGTCCGAAAACTTCGATGCGGCCGCGGTCCGGTTCCAGGAGCCCGAGCAGCAGCTTAAGCAGAGTGCTTTTGCCGCCGCCGTTGGGGCCGACAATACAGCCGGATTGTCCGCGTCCGATGCGGAGATTGACATTTTCCAGAATCGGTTCAGAGTTGTCGTACCCGAAATCGAGTCCGCTGATCTCCACGATGTTTTCCATGATCACTGCTGTCCGGCAAACTCGGCGGCCAGCGCCGTGGTGATTTTTTCAATGTTGGCGACGGCGTCGCCGGCGAGCGGATCCAGTTCCTCCACCCGGCCGCCGATGGCTTTGGACAACGCGGTGGCGCTGGCCGGGTTGAATTGCTTCTGCACAAAAATCACCCGGACCTTGTCCTTCCTGGCCCGCCGGATGACGTCGGCCAGGCGGGCGGGCTGCGGTTCCCGTCCGCCGAGCTCGACGGCGATCTGGCGCAGTCCGGTCATGTCGGCGTAGTAGCCGAAAGCCGGATGATAGACGTAAAAGCTGCGTCCCCGGTACGCCATCAGTGTGTCGGCGGCGTGTTTCGCGGCCGCCGCGATGTCGGCCTCGACTGCATCCAGGCGTTCGCGGTAGGCGGCGGCGTGGCCGGGATCGGCTTCGGAAAGGGCCGCGGCAATGTTGCGGGCCATCACCGCCAGGTTGGGAAGCGACAGCCAGACGTGCGGATCCATCCCGGTATGATCGTGATCGTGGTCGTGGTCGTGCGGTTCAGCTTCGGAACAGGAGTCGGCCGAGAAGGGGATCCGGTGCACTCCGGCGGTCACATCGATGATCCTGACCGTCGAGCCGAGCGGTTTGACCGCCTTGGCTTCAAAAGGCAGTCCGGAGTCGAAATAGATCTTTGAAAGCGCCGCCGCACGGATGGTTCCCGGTACCGGCGAATAGTCGTGAGGACTGCGTCCTTCCGGCAGGAGGGTGGTGACTTCGACGCTGTCGCCGCCGATGGCGGCGACCAGCCCGGCGACCGGGGGAATTCCGGCGGCCACCCGGAGTTTTCCGGAGGCTTCAGGCGTTGAATCTGAACAGCCGGTCAGAACCAGAAAAAGTGCCGCCGGCAGGATCGGCAGAAATTGACAATGGCGCAGTTTGAACATGAATCAGGCTCCGTGTGACACTTGCTTGTTTATTTAAGCTGGCTGGAAATTACCGCTACCCGGTTGTAGAAAGCCGCGTATTTTTTGGCACTCTCGTATTCTTTGGAGCCTTTCAGCAGCGGCAGCGCCTGCTTGATGGCCGTCAGGGCCAGATCTGGACGCCCGCAGAGGTACATGGCCCGCGAATAGCCGAACGTAATCATGCCTTTTTCGTGGTCGTCGGCAAATTTCGGCGAAGCGAGGGCGGCGACCGCCAGATTCTGGATGCATTCCGGTCGCATGTCCTCCACCGGGCGGGACATCTCGAAGTCGGCGAACTTCATCAGCATGTCGGGACGGTCGGGAAATTCGGCGGCAAGGCGGCGGTAAAGCGGAGCCAGGCGCTCTTCCCGGCCGATGGAATGCATGATTTTTACGCCGAGATCGTAGATGGCCGCATTTTTGGGATTCGCGGCAATTCCGGCTTCAACGGCCGCCAGGGCTTCATCCGGCCGGTCGAGTTTCTGGACGAGCAGGGCGGCCTTGAGTGAGAGCAGTTCGGCGCTGTCCGAGTTGTGCCCGAGTTCGGCATCGATCAGCTTGAGCGCGGTTTTGAAGTCGGATTTCTGCAGGGCGGCGGCGAACTCCAGCGAGAATTTCTCCTTGCGGATCGTGTCGTCCAGATTGTAGGAGCCGTCGGCGACGGACTCCGCGATCCTGCCGACCGCGCCGGGAGTGCCGCGCCAGAGCAGCCGGCCGTCGCTGCCGATTACCACCGCCAGCGGCAGCCGGTCATTGGAGCGCATGAAAGCCCGGGCGGCAGCGAGGTCCGCCAGCGCCAGGGAGCAGGGCAGCGCCGCGGATTTGACCGCGGCTTCGGTCCGGGCGCGGTCGCTGCAGGAGACCACGGCGAATCTGACCGCCTTGCCTTTGCAGCGTTCGATGGCCGCCATGAACTGGCGCAACGCAACTTCACTGCGGGGGGCAGGAACCCAGAACATCAGCACTGTGGCGCCTCTGCCGCGCTCGGTTTCCGGCGTAACCGGTTTGCCGTTCAGCCATTCCGACGGTTTGAAACCGGGGGCTGGTCCGCCGATTTCCGCTGCCGGCAGGGGTGGCAGATACAGCGTTGCCGCCAGAATCGCGGCGGCCAGTTTGAAAAGCTTTGAAATTTTCATGAAAATAAATCCTTATTTTTCCACCCGGTTCAGCAATGCGGCGGCTCCGGCCAGCACCAGCAACGCTCCCGTCACGGTCAGGGCCAGGGCCGGCAGTGATCCGGCCAGCTGGAGTTTTACTCCGGTGAACATGAATCCCAATCCGGGCAGCACTGCCGCCGGACACAACAGAAAACGGCGCAGCAGCAGCGCCGTGCGTTTTTCATGCTGACGTTTCGGTTCATGTCCGCGGTGTTCCACCACGGCCCGTTTCATGGCGGCGTACACCAATGTCGAAGTCATCCGCTCAAAAGATATACCGCCGGCGCGCGCCGCCTTGGGCACCAGACTGGTGGCGGTGCAGCCCGGCAGAGTGTTGCCCTCAAGCACATACGGCACGCGATCCTTGCCCACGATGAAGTCGACCCGGAGCAGGTCGCGGCACCCTGACGCCCGGTAAAAAGCCAGCGCAATGCGTTTGGCTTCAGCAATCACCTCCGCGTCCAGCGATTCCGGCGGGCAGAAATACTCGGTATGCCCTTTTTTGTACAGATATTTGGCGTCGTAATCGTAGAATCCGCCCGGGCTGCGGATCTCAATCGCCTCCAGGGCTTCGCCGTTGAGAATCGGCACGGTGATTTCGACACCGTCAATGTATTCTTCCACCAGCAGCCGGTCGGCCAGTTTGAATTCCGCGGCGACCGCCGTCTTCCACTCCCCGGCGGTATTGATTCTGACAATGCCCACCGTTGATCCCTCGTCCGGAACCTTGACGATGACCGGCAGCTGCAATCCGGCGGGCAGTTCCCGGTGACTGCGGTCGATCACCGCCCAGTTCGCGGTCGGCAGCTTCAGGCGGTCAAGCAGTTTTTTGGTGGCGATTTTATCCATGGCCAGTGCGCTGGCCGTCGCTCCGGAGCCGATGAAATTGATCCGGTGCCTTTCCAGCAGGGCCTGAAGTTCGCCGTTTTCACCAAATCCGCCGTGAAGTCCGGGATAGACCACTTCGCACCGGCGCATCGACGGTGTCAGCCGGCATTTGCGCAGGTCGGTTAGCTCCACCCTGAATCCGCCGCGGCGGAGAGCGGCGGCGATGGCGGCGCCGCTGTTGAGCGACACCTCCCGTTCACTGGAGTTGCCGCCGTACAGCACGTTGACCCGAGGTGCCGGCCAGTCGTTCCTGAAGTCGGCATTGAGTTCGGGATTGACCGGTACGGTTTCCAATTCAAGGTAAAAGCCGAACCGTTCCGCCACGCAGCGGCGGATGAGCTTGATCATTTCCAGATAGTCGGCCTCGGAGGCGGAACCGTGGTTGAGCAGATAGTTGGCGTGTTTGGGGCTGATTTCAACGTCGCCGATCCGGAATCCGCGCAAGCCGCACCGGTCGATGAGCAGTCCGGCCGGTTCGAGGTCAGAAACGTTGCGGAAAGCGCATCCGGCGGTACGCCCCTCCGGTTCCCGGCGGCGGCGCGCGGCAAGCTCATCGGCGATGATTGCCCGCTCCGCCTCCACCGATCCCGGGGCGAGCTCCAGGGTGATGCGGGTGATGATGACATCGCCGGGAATCGAGGTCGAACGGTAGTTCCAGCTGAGTTCGGCGGCATCGGCTTTCCAGGGGTTGCCGGCGCCGTCGATTCCCTCGACGAAGCGCACCGCTTCGCCAATGGTGGTGCCGGCAGTTCCGGCGTTCATGCGGACTGCTCCGCCCAGCGTGCCGGGAATGCCGATCAGTTTGGAGACTCCGCTCATTCCGAGATTGGCCATGGCGGCGGCGAATACCGGCAGTTTAACCTGGGCGCCGCAATAGAAGAGGTTGCTTTCGCGGACGTAACCTGAAAAACTTTCCGCAGCCAGCCGGATTCCCACCCCCCGGTAGGGCGAGTCCATGCCGACGACATTGCTGCCGCCGCCGAAAACGAAATAGGCGATGTGTTCCCGCTTGAGCAGTTTGATCAGCTCCGCCAGTTCCGCGACGCTGGCCGGTTCAGCCAGCAGCGGCAGCCGGGAGCCGACTCCCAGGGTGGTCAGTTCGCGGTAGGAGACCTCGGTGAGTACACGCAAACCGGGCAGGCGTCGTCGCAGCAGGTTTTTCATGACCGCTCTCCCCGGTCGCGGTAAATCTGATCCGGATCAAACACCCGGTCGGCAATTTCCCGGATGGTGCCGCCGGCTTCAACGCGAGTGAAGAAGCAGCTGCGGTGCCCGGTGTGACAGGCGGCGCCGCCGACTTGTTCGACCTTGAGCAGCACGGTGTCCCGGTCGCAGTCGAGCAGTATTTCCCGGACGATTTGAGTATGGCCGCTCTCCTCGCCCTTTTTCCACAGTTTGCGGCGGCTGCGTGAATAATACACCGCGCAGCCGGTGCGCAGTGTTTCCCGCCAGGACTCCGGAGACATATAGGCGAACATCAGCACTTCGCCGCTCTGCCAGTCCTGGGCGATGGCGGGCAGCAGTCCGCCGCCCTTGTCAAAATCCGGATCGCACATTTCAACTCCAGAATTATAAACCCAATCACTATATAATGTGCCAGTTCCCGGTGTTTTTTACAAGTCGCCGGTCCGGATTTTTGGCAACTTTTCCGCCGTCGGTGTTCGCGACCGCGATTTGTCCGGCTCCGGCTCCGGAGATTCGCGTTTCAGGCGGCGGGGGGGCCGGACTGATGTTTTTTTATCGCTGAAAACTTGCTTTTTTGCCGGATTCCATTATATTGCAGCAAATCATCGGTAAATGCGCCGGCGCCGGCCGGCGCCGGACAACTTCAGGAACGATCATGCCGGAACTGCCGGAAGCGGAAAACATCGGACGGGCGCTGAAACGCGGACTCGTCGGCCGTACCATTGTCAAGGTTGAAGTATTCACTCCGGCCATGCGCACCAGTCTGCTGCCGCTGCTTTCGGCCGGACTCGAGGGGCGGCGCATCACGGACGTCCGACGGCGCGGCCGCTATCTGGTCGCCGATCTTGACGACGGGCGCGGTCTGCTCATGCATTTCGGCATGTCCGGGGTGGTCCGGATTGAAGATGCCCGGGTACCGCGCCGCCGGCATGAGCATGTGTTTCTGCATCTTGCCGACGGCGGAATTTTCCGGTTTGAATGCACCAGGCGTTTCAGCCTGTTCGAGGTGGTCGATTTGAACTCCCCCGGACGCTGGCCGGTGCAGTTGGCCGGACTTGGAGTCGAGCCGCTGACTCCGGATTTTACCGCGGATTATCTTTTCAAATGCTCCCGGCGCCGGAGCGGCTGTGTCAAGAATTTTCTGATGGATAATGCGGTGGTGGTTGGCATCGGCAACATTTACGCCACCGAGACGCTGTTTGCGTCGCGGATTCATCCGGCCCGCCCCGCCGGAGACCTGACGCTTCCGGAGTGCGTGGTTGTGGTCTCAGAAGCCCGGCGGATTCTTGCCCGGGCCATTGAGCTGGGCGGCACGACGATTTCCGATTTTCAGAACGTGGATGGCAGCGAGGGCAAATTTGTGCAGGAACTGCAGATATACGGCCGTAAGGGACGCCCCTGTCCGCGGTGCGGCGCTGTGGTGGAATGTCTCCGGCTGGGCGGACGCAGTTCCTGTTACTGTCCCCGATGTCAGTCGCGATGAGTCCGGATTGCGCCGAACAGGCGGAATCCGGGAGAACGCATCATCCGACCGGCCGCGTCTGCATCGCGCCGGCGGCTGCACAAAACCAGGGAGGAAACGGACCATGAAAAAATTCAATCTGATCTGCCGCCGGACCGTTATTCTGGCCGCGGTGTTGCTGGCGGCGGGGTGTGCCTCCGGCCAGGCGGAACCGAATCGGACTCCGGTCGGCATCCCGGCTGAGGGACGGGAGCCGGCTGAAGCGCTGGCCGGCCGTTACATGACCGCAGTGGGCGAGGCACTGCGAACCGGAAAATTTGAAACCTGGCGCGCCGCGGCTCCGGCCTCCGGTGCCGATCAGGTTACCGAAGAGAAGTTCGACCGGTTGCGCGAGGAGCTGGCAACACGCTTCGGAACTCTTGAGAAGATCGCGTTCATGGGTGAACTCAACCAGAACGTGATTCATTCCTATCTGTGGAAGTTATCGTTTGTCAAAACTCCGGACCCGGGCAAAGGCGAACCGGTGCACCGCGATCTGATCTACCAGATTCAGGTCGGCTGGCTGGACGGACGTCCGGATATTGTCGGCTGGGGATTCCGGTTCTTCTGATCCGGTGCCCGCCGGTTCCGGTCCGGCTGCGGTGGCCTGACCGGAGGAGGTGAACATGAAAAAACTCACGGAAAAGCAGCGGAAAATTCTGGATTTCATCGAGGGTTTCATCCGGCGTTACGGCATGCCGCCCACCGTGTCTGAAATTTCGGAAAATTTCGGAATCAAAACATCAACCGTATTTGCCCATCTGCGGGCGCTTCAGCGCAAAAATCAGCTGAGCCGCAGTTCAAAAGCCCGGAGTATTGCGCTTTCGCGCCATTTTCCCGGTACCCGGTCGGTGCGGGGCGCCGTTGCGGTGCCGGTGTTCCGGGATCTGACCGGCAGCGTCGCCGAGAGCTCCCGCTGCCGGGAGGGGGAACTCATCATCAACCGGACCATGTATGACGGTGTTCATGACGTCGGATTTGCGCTCCGGGTCCGGGATGACGCCATGCGTGAACTTGGCATCTGGGCCGGGGATCTGATCCTGGTGGCGCCGGAGGCCGAACCGCGTCCCGGCGACATTGTGGCCGCAGTGACTCCGGAGGGAGCCGTTTTCCGCAGCTACTATCCGGGGGAGGGCGGCCGGTTCGAACTGCGCGAAGCCGGCGGCACTGCTCCCGGACGGATTTGCCGGTCCGGCGAAGCCGGTATCGCCGGAGTGGCGGCGCTGCTGATTCGGCGCTTCTGAGGCCGGAGCGTTCGAAGAGGCGGCAGCCCCGCCGGTCCGGCGCCGGAAAACGGCCGAAAAAAACGCCGTATCCGAATCATCGGATACGGCGTTAATTCTGTTTTACCGCAATATCTGAATTTCACTTCATGATATCGCCGATTTTCCTGTAGAATTCCATCCGGCGCTTGGCATCGTCCTCCGCCCGGGTGAAGAGCGCCTCGGCCTCGGCCGGAGCATTCTTGAGCAGCTGACGGTACCGGTTCTCGCTGCGGATGAATTCCTGGTAGCTGGCAGTCGCTTCCTTGGTTTCCCAGGTGAAGGGTTTTTCAGCGCCCGGATTGTAACGGTAGAGCGGCCAGTAACCGGCTTCCACCGCGCGCTTGGCTTCAACCTGGCTCTTGGTCATGTTGATGCCGTGGGCGATGCAGGGCGCGTAGGCCAGGATGATCGAAGGACCATTGTAGGCTTCCGCCTCGCGGATTGCAGTCAGCGCCTGCTGACGGTTGGCACCCATGGCGATGGAGGCGACGTAGACGTTGCCGTAGCTCATGCACATGAAGCCGAGGTTCTTCTTGGTCATGCGCTTGCCGGACGCCGCGAACAGCGCGACCGCACCGATCGGGGTGGACTTGGACGCCTGTCCGCCGGTGTTGGAGTACACTTCGGTGTCGAGCACGAGGATGTTGATGTTCCGGTTCTGGGCGACCGCGTGATCGAGGCCGCTGAAGCCGATGTCGTAAGCCCAGCCGTCGCCTCCGATGATCCAGACCGACTTGTCCACGAAGTAATCCTTGAGTTCGAGCATTTTAGCGTAGATTTCACGCTTTTCACCCTCGCTCTTGGCCGCCGCCTTCTCCAGCAGCTGTCCCAGTTTGACCTGGTTGGCCAGCGCCGCCTCGTCGGTGCTGGTCCAGTTCGCAACCGCGTAGTCGAGTGCGGCTTTCATCTCGTCGCAGCAGACTCCGAGCTCCTGGATGCGTTTGATGTTGTTCATCAGCTGCTGGCGGTTGGTGTCAACCGCGATCCGCATGCCGAAGCCATACTCGGCGTTGTCCTCGAAGAGGCTGTTCGCCCAGGCCGGACCGCGTCCGGATTTGTCCTTGCAGTAGGGCAGACTCGGGAAGCTGCCGCTGTAGATCGAGGAGCAGCCGGTTGCATTGGCCACAATCATCCGGTTGCCGAAAAGCTGGCTGACCAGTTTGACGTACGGAGTTTCACCGCAGCCGCCGCAGGCGCCGTTGAACTCGAAGTAAGGCGTCAGGAACTGCGAACCCTTGACCGAACCCGGATTGGTGCCGCCCATGACGTTGTCGGGCAGGCTGAGGAAGAATTCGGCGTTTTCACGCTGGCCGGCGGCCCGCTCTTCCGGAGTGTGAACCATCGAAAGCGCTTTGACCGGGCAGGTCTCAACGCAGACGCCGCAGCCGGTGCAGTCGTCGCAGAATACCTGAATCCGGAACTGCAGTCCGAGTTCCTTTTTGACCGGCGGCTTGGCGTCGACGGTGTTGAAAGTCGCGGGTTTGCCAGCCAGGTCGGCCGGTTCGATCAGCTTCGGCCGGATTGCCGCGTGCGGACACGCCATCGAGCACTGGTTGCACTGAATGCACTTGGCCGAATCCCAGCGCGGCACGCTCGGAGCGATTCCGCGCTTCTCGAAACAGGCGGTGCCGGTCGGCATCGAACCGTCGTAGCTCATGGCCGAAACCGGAATCCGGTCGCCTTTCTGGTGCAGGATCGGTTTCATGAGTTTGTTGGCGAATTCGCCCATTTCGGCGGTGATCGGTTCCACCGGAGCAGCGGCGGCGACACCGTCGAGCGAGGCCGGAACCTTGACTGCTTCGAGCATCGCCAGGGCACGGTCGACGCAGGCCTTGTTCTGGTTGACGACTTCAGCGCCTTTCTTGGCGAATTTCTTTTCGATTCCGGATTTGATGTAGCCGATGGCTTCATCAGCCGGAATGATGTTCGCCAGCTTGAAGAAGCAGGTCTGCATAATGGTCGAGACATACTTCGGGCTGCCGATTTCCAGCGCGAGCTTGAGTGCGTCAATGGTGTAGAACTTGACGTGCTTGCGGATGATGGTCTCCTGCAGGTCGCGGGTCAGCGACTCGAACACCCGGTCGGCCGGAATTTCGCTGTTGAGCAGGAACGTGCCGCCGTCGACAATGCCGTCGAGCAGGTCGTAAACGCCGATGTAGGCCGCATTGTGGCAGGCCACGAAGTTGGGAGCGGTGATGGTGTATTCACTGGTGATCGGCTTGTCGCCGAACCGCAGGTGGCTCACCGTGATGCCGCCGGATTTCTTCGAGTCATAGACGAAGTAGGCCTGCACATATTTGTTGGTGTGGTCGCCGATGATTTTGACCGAGTTCTTGTTGGAACCCACCGTGCCGTCGCCGCCGAGTCCCCAGAACATGCAGGCGGTGGTGCCGGCGGGTTCGGTGACGATCGTTTCGTCGATCGGCAGCGAGAGGTGAGTGACGTCGTCGTCAATGCCGACGGTGAAGTTGTGGGTGCACTTGCCAGCGAGGTGCTTGTAAACCGCCAGCACCATCGACGGAGTGAATTCCTTGCTGGCCAAACCGAAGCGGCCGCCGATGACTTTGATGTCGGTGTCGGCCAGGGCCGACTTGACGTCGAGGTAGAGCGGCTCGCCGAGGCTTCCGGGTTCCTTGCAGCGGTCGAGCACCGCGATGCGCCTGACCGTCTTGGGCAGCGCCGCGATCAGAGCTTCGACCGAGAAGGGACGGTAGAGCCGGACCTTGACCAGACCGAGCTTTTCGCCTTTGGCATTGAGATGGGTGATCGCCTCTTCAATGGTTTCGCAACCGGAACCCATGGCGATGATGACCCGGTCCGCGTCGGGAGCTCCGACGTAGTCGAAGAGGTGGAGCGAGCGGCCGGTGACGGCAGCCACTTTGTCCATGTACTTCTGAACAATGCCGGGCAGCGCCGCATACTGCTTGTTGGTGGTTTCGCGGCCCTGGAAATAGACATCGGGATTCTGCGCGGCCATCTTCGCGTAGGGCGCATCGGGACGCAGGGCGCGGGAACGGAACTTTTCGACATACTTCATGTCGACCAGCGCTTTCATGTCATCATAGCCGAGCAGTTCGACCTTCTGGAACTCGTGGCTGGTGCGGAAACCGTCGAAGAACGACAGAAACGGGATTTCGCTCTCGAGCGTGGCGAGATGGGCGACGAGCGCGAGATCGTGAGTCTCCTGAATGCTTGCGGCGCTGGTCATGGCGAAACCGGTGGCGCGGCAGCTCATCACGTCGGAGTGATCACCGAAAATGGAGAGCGACTGCGCGGCGAGCGCGCGGGCGGAAACATGGAAGACGGTCGGCAGCATTTCACCGGCGATCTTGTACATGTTCGGAATCATCAGCAGCAGACCCTGGCTGGCGGTGTAGGTCGTGGTGAGCGCACCGGCGCTGAGACTGCCGTGCACCGCACCGGCGGCGCCGGCTTCGGATTGCATTTCGATAACCTGAAGTTTCTGGCCGAACATGTTTTTCTGGCCTTTGCTGGCCCATTCGTCGGCGTATTCACCCATCGTCGAAGACGGCGTGATCGGATAGATCGCCGCGACTTCGCTGAAGGCGTATGCCACGTAGGACGCAGCAAAATTGCCGTCAATCGTCTGCATTTTTTTCGCCATGGTTTTTCTCCTTTGGTTGGCGGTTGAAAAATGTGCCTGTGACAGAGTTTAATTTGAAATCGTAAATCTACTTAAAATACACCGGGGAGAAGATTTTTTCAAGCGCCGGAACGGGGAAATAAGCCGTTCGGACCGCTTTCAGAAGGAAACGTTGACGTCGCCGCTGATTTTCACCGGAGGATCCATCAGTACCAGTCCGGCCGGAGTGCTCCAGTCGCGGTCCCAGCTTTTCAGCAGCAGCGGATCGGTGGGCGCGCCCCAGGGATTCAGGTCGATGACCAGGATTTCATCACCTGAGGTGATGTAGATGTCCATGACCAGCGTGGAGACGGCCAGACGTCCGGAAATTCTGGTGACGAATTTGTCCGCCATCTTCCAGTACTTCCGGCGCAGACCGTCCAGCCGGTAGTAGTGGCGGACCAGATTGTACTGACTCATGGCCGCCAGTTCGCCGTTGCGGATGAACAACCGGAATTCCCGGGGAAGACTGATCCGCCGGAAAGGCCGCAGACAGATGTATTCAACTTCCCCGGCGGCGGCGGCGGCGCGAACTTTGGCGCTCCGGGTCAGATATTTCCAGGCGCTCCTGGCCGAGAACACCGCACCCCGTTTGCCGGCGAAGCGTTCGGTGTCGGTCGGTGCGCAGCAGTCGACCGACACGAAGGCGTTGCCGGGAATTTTGGCCAGAGGTTTGCGCAGGTCGGCGATCACTCCGGCGGCGATGGCGCTGCCTTCCCGATTGGCCTCCAGAGCCGGTTTCGAGGCCAGCAGGGCCACCGCCTCGGGGGAGAGTTTGACAAAATAGGTTGGAAAAGTGTATTTGGAAAAGAGAGTGTACCAGTTCGGAGTTTTCAGAAAAGCATCCATGATGTTTCTCCGGGCGGTGGTGTTTGTAGATCAGGCTGAGGGTGGTTCCGTTCCGCTGCGCTCGATGCGGCCGACAATCACCATCCAGTAAATCGCCATGCCGATCACATAGACCATGCCGAAACTCAGATAAGGCAGGCCGAACGCCGGAAAACAGGCGGCGACCAGCGTGGCCGGAAAACCGGCGTAGAGACCGATTTTCCAGAAACCGCCCGGGGTCAGCACCCGGAGCCGGCGGGCGGCCGTCAGCCGGAACATGAGCGAGAACAATCCGGTGTAAAGCCATGGTCCCGCCGTCAGCGCCAGAAAACGCCAGAAAAACTGCCCGGCCCCGAATGCGACAGCGAGCGCGGAAGCCAGCGATCGTACCTTTACCGTTTCGGCGTTGCTGAGTTCAGCTTTGCCATCCGATCTGAGCGCATTGAGTTTGCCGAGCATCTCCCCGGTGGCGATCCCGGAGGACTGCACCCCGGTTACGGCCTGACCGATGGAGACTGCGGCGGTTTGGGAAACCATGACAGTCCACTCGTCGGCGCCGGTGCGGATGGCAAAGCCGAGCTGGCGGCTGTTCCAGAGCAGAATGTAGCGCAGCGAAGCAACTTCCTCCGGGGTCAGTCCGGCGCTTTTTCCATCCAGCCCAGCATAACAGAGCAGTCCGAAATCCGGGAGCGCCAGCCGGCGCCCGGTCTCCGGGCTGCGCCCCGGCAGTATCCCCTCCCGAGTTACGCTTATAGTGGGACCAAAGGCGGCGGAAAAGCCATCACGCACCCGTTCCACTGCCGGGTAAAAACGGAACAGTTCGCATCCGGCAATCACCAGAGCCGTCAGAAAGGCCATGACGATGGTGTGAAACAACACCCGCCACCACGAGTTGCCGGTCAATTCATCAAAAATCGCGGTCCCGCGGCAGGTGCCGGATAAAGCAGTCCAGAATCCAACAGGTTTCATCGGCGGCGCATCCTTTTGAAATCGCGTCCGGCTCCGTCGCGGATCAGGCGCTCAAGATCGCCGGCGATCCGGGCGGCGGCGGCCGGTGCAAGACGGTCGGTGAACAGTACGCCGTCAAGGTGGTCAAGTTCGTGTTGAATGCAGCGACCCAGCAGGCCGCCGCATTCCAGTTCGACAGTGGAGCCGTCCAGCAGTTCACTTTGCAGCACCACCCGCAGCGGGCGCACCACCGGAGCGAAAACATCCGGCACCGACAGGCATCCCTCCTCGCGTTCGCCGGTGTCACCGGAGAAACTGATGATCCGAGGATTCACCAGCGTAACCGGCATGAGCGGAAGCAGCACTTTCTCACCTTTGGTGAGCGCCGGGCCGGCTCCGTCGCCCGGCGGAACATCCATGACCACCAGCCGGAGGCTGCGGCCGATCTGCGGCGCGGCCAGCCCGATGCCGTCAAAGACTTTCATGGCGGCAATCATGTCGGCCGCCAGTTTACGGATTTCAGGTGTAACCGCCTCAACCCGGGCTGCGGTCTGACGCAGCACCGGATCTCCGGCGGTTCGGACAGTGTGGGTTTTTGCTGATTTGAACAGCATGAGACGCTTTCCGGACGGCGACCGGTTATTTGGCCTGCACCGTCAACGTGGCGCTCTGAGGAGGCGCCGTGGGAGTGGCTGGAATCGCCGGCGCAGCGGATTTTTCCGCTTTCGGCTCAGCGGCTGGGACCGCGGTTTCCGCCGCCGGGACGGAAACCGTAACCGGTTTTTTCACCGCCGGTTCAGCGGCCGGAGCATCCGGCAGCGGCTGGGCCTCCTGAACCTGGACCGGCACCACGGACTGGGTGGTGCTGACCGGAGCATTCACCCCGGGATCCGCCGGAGTGCCCGGAATTTCGGCGCTGTCCGGCGCGCTGACCGGATTGGTCTGCCGGCTGGAGACGGCTTCCAGCGTCGGCGGCAGACTGCCGAGTCCCGGGATGGAAGTGCTGTCGTCATTGCCCCGGTTGAGGTAATATTCAGCACCGTTGACCCCCACTGCGGAATCGAGCTGGGCTTTGGCGTTCTGAATGTTGATATAGCTGGCCGCCAGCGAGGTTTCGGCGTCGACGAGGTCGCGCTGAGCCTCATTGAGACGGGTCAGTTCGGTGTTGCCGGCGCGGTATTCGTCATCGACGAGGTCGCGCTGCTGGGCGGAGAGGTCGCGGGTCTTTTCATAGAGTTTGGTCTTGCGCACGCTCTGAATGTAGTTGGCGTAGGCAGTGCGGACTTCCCCGACCACCGTGAACCAGCTGTCGGCGACGTTGTAGTCGGCGACAGCGAGTGACGCCTGGTATTCCCGCATCTGATTGTAGCGGATCAGACCGTTGAAGATGGTCCAGTCGGCATAGGCGCCGTAGGTGAAGGACGGCGTCTCGCTGTAGGCGTTGGAATAATTGTAGCCGTAGCCGGCGAAATTGCGGGCTGAGGTGCCGTAGCTGAACTCGGCGAATGCATTAACGGTCGGAGAATACGCGCTGTAGGTCTGGTACATCTGGTAGCGGGCTACCTCAAGCTGTTCCCGGTAGGCTTTGAGATCGGGCCGGTTGGCCAGCGCTGTGTCGAGATAGATTTCCACCGACGGCAGGTCGCCGAAATTGGTTTTGAAATCCGAGGGGAAATCGAGGTCGGCCGGGAGAGTGCCGTCCGGATAGCCCATCAGCACGGCAAGCGCGTAGATGGCGGTCTCGTACTGATAGTCGGCGCTGATCATGTTGACGTCCGCGTTGTTCATCTGAATTTGGAAGTTCAGCACATCGCTGAGCGGTACGGCGCCCGCCTGGAATTTGTACTGGGTGTCTTTCAGCGAGGAGAGCTGGAACTTGCGGTCCTCTTCGGCGATGCGGCGGTTTTCAATGGCCAGCAGCACGGTATTATAGGCATAGGCGACCGAATACATCATGGTGCGGCAGGCGTCTTCTTCCATGCGCTTCTGGTAATTCCAGTTGTGCTTGGCCGCCAGCATTTTGAACGTGCGGGCCAGACCGTCAAACACCAGCAGGTTGGCGGTTACCGTGGTGCTGGTCGCAAACGTGCCGGTCCGGAGCTGATGGCCGTCCCGGGTGCCGTTGACCGCGTTGCTGCGCACCCAGCTGTCGCCGTTCTGAAGCGAGAAGCCGGCGGAGAGCGTGGGCGAATAAGCTCCCCAGGCCTGATAATAACGCATCCGCGCGGCATTGACGGCGTGATAGGCCGCGATGTAGGTGGGATTGTTCAGAATGGCAATGCGCTGGGCATCGGCGAGGGTCAGGCTCTTCATGCCTTTGAACAGGTCTTCAGCCTTGTCCCGTTCCCGCATCGAATAGGTGTCTCCAAGCGTGGCGGCGGGCGGTCTGGGATAATCGTAGCACCCCGCTACAGCGGCGAGCAACAGTCCGCTCAGGGCGGACTTCAGGACATTGTGCTTATTCATGATTGCTGATATTTCCTTTGGGTGAATGCGACGATCCGAAAAGCGGATTTTCATCTTAACTATATTCATATACTATAGCACCTTGAACGACGGATTGCAAATACCCGGAGCAAAATAGTTTTATTCTTCTAAATAAATCCGGTTCCGCTGCCGGCCCGCCAATTTCAGCCGGTCCCGGAGCCGGTCCGCCGGTCTCGGATGGATTCACTCCAGCCAGGCCCAGAGCCGGCCGGCCCGGTTCCGGACCAGTCGGACCGGCAGACCGAATGCGGTGCGCAAATTCTCCTCGGTCAATACCTGTTCGCGGTCGCCGCAATAGAGGATCCGGCCGTCGGCGATGATCATTCCCCGGTTGAAGGCCGGCATGATGTCCTCAATGCGCTGGGTGATGAAAATGATGGTGACGTCGGGCAGCTTGGCCGCGATGGCGGCGATTTCGTTCAGCAGGAACTCCCGGCCGGCGAGATCGAGGTAAACGCTGGGCTCGTCCAGAATCACCAGCTCCGGTTTGGTCATGAGGGCGCGGGCGATCAGGATTTTGACCTGTTCACCGCTGGACATGGTGAAAATCTGCTGATCCGCCAGATGCTCGCAACGGAATCTGGCCATGAGTTCGCGGGCGGCGGTTATTTCAGTCTCAAGCGGTTTGCGGAAAAGTCCAAGGGTGCCGTCAATGCCGGAAAGCACCATTTCCAGTCCGCTCCACTCCGTGCTGGTGAACTGCTGCATGCAGGGGCTGACCCAGGCGATGCGTTTGCGCAGCTCGACCAGGTTGGTCGAACCGAAGCGGCATCCCAGCACATTGACTTCCGCGCCGTAGACCGGCCAGGCATAGCCCATCAGCATTTTGACGAGCGTGGTTTTGCCCGCGCCGTTGGCCCCGAGAATGAAGCAGCGCTCCCCCCGGCGCACCGTCCAGCTCAGGTCATGAATGATTTCCCGTCCGCCCAGGTAGACCCGGGCGTTTTTGACTTCGATAGCATTGACCGTGTTTTACATCAGAATACCTTGTATTGCAGCCATTCGTCCCGCAGTTCCTTGCCGCGGGCGAATTCAGTTTGAAAGGCGGCGAAGTCGCCTTGTTCGATCAGGCGGCTCAGCCGTGAACAGCGCGTCTCGAAGGAGCGCAGCGCCGACAGCACGGCCGCCTGGTTGTGTTCGATGATCTCCCTCCACATGACCGGGTTGCTCGACGCGATCCGGCTGGTGTCTCTGAAGCCGGTGGCGCAGCCGCGGAACCGGTTGAGCCGGGTTTCCGGATCGGGCGCATCCAGAATGGCGGTGGCCAGTGCCGAGGCCACCACATGCAGAACGTGACTGGTATGGGCGACCAGGTTGTCGTGGGCGGCAGCGGCGATCCGGTGAGGATGCGCTCCGACGTCCCGCCAGAGTTCATCGATTCCGGTCAGGGCGGCGGGAAGGCCGGGAAGGGCGGATTCCGGAGGCGTGACGAACACGTCGGCGTTGGCGAAAAGGGTCGGGAACGCGGCGTCCGCACCGCTTTTTTCCGTGCCGGCCATCGGATGCGAACCAATGAATATCACATTCCGGGGAGTCAGGTCGCGGGCCGCGGCGGCCATGATGACGCCTTTGACGCTGCCGAGATCGGTGACCACCGTCCCCGGACGCCATACACTGGCGCCGGCCGCAAGGTAATCAATGATCTGGGGAATCGGCAGGGCCAGCACGGTGAGATCGGCGGCGGCTATGGCCTCCTCGAAGGAGTCCGCTGCGACATCAATCTGTCCGGCGGCGGCGAGACGGCGGCGCACGTCGGCGCGGCGGGTCCAGCCTGTGATCCGGTAGCCCCCGTGTTGTTTCAGTGCCATGGCCAGTGAAGTTCCGAGCAGACCAAGGCCGATGATGGTCAGTTTTTTCATAACGCGGTTCAGGGGTTGCAAGCGGTTTTCCGCTTCTTGCGGCGGAATCCCGCGATGTTGTCGTTTTAATAATATACCATTCCGGTGGAGTTTTTTCCACAAAAAAGCGGACATTGATTTGACTTGGTCCGCCAAACAGGATAAATTAACCCCGGTTTGAACTGCGTAATTCCGGTCGGGCCGCCGCAGTTCCGGTTCGGATAACGTGGTAAATTAAACAGGTATTGTGTGATGAATGAATTCTTTGCCGTGGTGATGGCGGGAGGCCGGGGCGAACGTTTCTGGCCGGCCAGCCGCGGAACCCGTCCCAAACAGTTGTTGAAAATTTTCGGAACCTCCACGCTGCTCGAAGCGGCGTTGGCCCGGCTGCGTCCGCTGGTGTCTCCCGAGCGCATTCTGGTGATAACCAACCGGAATTATGTGGCTCCGGTCCGGGCGTTGTTTCCGGAACTGCCGCCGGAAAATGTGGTCGGTGAGCCGGAAGGGCGCGACACGGCCCCCTGCGTGGCGCTGGCGGCGGGAATTGTGGGATCCCGGGCGGGGCGCGGTGCGGTGATGCTGGTGGTCCCGGCGGATCCGCTGATCCGTGACGATGAGGCGTTTGCGGGGGATGTCCGGACGGGCTGCCGGCTGGCCGCGGAACGTCCCGGCCGGATGGTGACGATCGGGGTCGAGCCGGAGTTTCCCAGTACGGCTTACGGTTACATCGAGTGCGGCGCGGCGCTGGATGCCGGGAACCGGACTTTTCAGGTGCGCCGTTTCAGAGAGAAACCGGATGCCGCTGCCGCAGCGGCATTTGTGGCCGCCGGCGGTTTTCTGTGGAATTGCGGCATGTTTTTCTGGCGGGTGGACACCATTATGGCCGAGCTGGAGCGCCATGCTCCGGCGCTGGCGCGGTTTGCGGCGGCGGCCGAGCGGCATTGGGCGACTCCGGGATGGGAGGATTTTCTGGAGCGGAATTTTCCGGCATGTCCCCGGATTTCGATTGATTATGCGGTGCTGGAGCACGGTTCCGACATTGTGGTGCTGCGGGCCGGATTTGACTGGGACGACGTCGGCAACTGGACCAGTCTGCGCGGACATTTTCCGGCCGACTCCAACGGGAACGTTCTGGTCGGCTCCTGTGAGCTGCTTGAATGTGGTGACTGCGTGGTGTTCAATCCGCAGCCCGGACACACTCTGTGCGCCATCGGCGTGAACAACCTGGTGATGGTTCACACGCCGGACGCCACTCTGATCTGCCCGGCGGAGCGTACCGGCGAGATCAAAAATCTGCTGAGCCGGCTTGCCGGAGACCCGGAACGGAAAAAGTTGATTTGATCGGAAAAACGTCTATATTAATATAACAGCAAGGCCCTTCGGGGCATTAAAAAGGGAGGACTGTCGTATGGGATACAATGATTATGATCGGGCGCCGGCGGCGTTTGAGGCGGGGAGGCCCGCCGCATCGGTTCAGGCCGGTTTCATCAACCGGGTGTTCGGCTGGATGACCGTCGGACTGGCGGTCACCGGAGTGGTGGCCGCCCTGGTGGCCTCCAATCGGGACATGCTGGTGCGGACTCAGCAGATGTTTCTGCTGTTTGTGATTCTGGAATTTGTGGTGGTCATCGGGCTTTCCGCGGCCATCAACCGGATTTCAGCGGCGGCGGCTACGGCCGGCTTCCTCTTTTTCGCGGTGCTCAACGGCGCCACGCTGTCGTGGATCTTTCTCGCGTATGAGCCGCAATCGATCGCCGCGACATTTTTTGCCACCAGCGGCACATTCGGAGCCATGGGTTTGATCGGCTGGATCACCCGGCGCGATCTTTCCGGACTGGGAGGATTGTGTTTCATGGGTTTGATCGGCGTGATTATTGCCTCGGTCGTGAATATGTTCTGGTTCAACAGCACGGTGAGTCTGGTCATCAGCATTCTCGGAGTGTTGATCTTTGTCGGTCTGACCGCCTACGATGTCCAGAAAATCAAGCAGATGGCCATTGCGGTCGAGGATGGTGAAATTGAAGCCGAGGCCGGACGCAAATTTGCGATTCTCGGCGCACTGACCCTCTATCTCGACTTCATCAATTTGTTCCTGATGCTGCTGCGGCTCTTCGGCAACCGGCGTTGAGCGGACAGTTTTCGGAATTTTCTGAAGCATGCGCGTACTGGTGAGCGCCGGGCCGACCCGGGAGCGGATCGACCCGGTGCGTTTTATTTCCAATCGCTCCAGCGGTAAAATGGGGTATGCCCTGGCCGCGGCCGCAGTTGCGGCCGGACACGAAACGGTGCTGGTTTCCGGGCCGGTGAATCTGGCTCCGCCGGCTGGTCTGGCCGAACTGGTGCCGGTGGAATCGGCGGCGGAGATGGCGGCGGCCGTCAAGGCACGGGCCGCCGCCTGCGAACTGGTAATCATGGCGGCGGCGGTGGCGGATTACCGTCCGGCGGAGACGGCGGACCGCAAGCTGAAAAAACAGCCCGGCGAACTCCTGTTGCGGCTGGAGCGCACCGAGGATATTCTGGCCGCGCTGGGCCGGGCCAAACCCGCCGGACAGTGCCTGGTCGGTTTTGCCGCTGAAACCGAGAATCTGCTGGCCAACGCCGCCGGCAAACTGGAACGGAAAAATCTTGATTTCATTGTCGCCAACCTGGTGGCCGACGGCTTCGGTTCCGACGACAACCGGGTGATTCTGATCGGCCGCGACGGCTCCCGGCTGGAACTGGGACCGGCTCCCAAAACGGTTATTGCCCGGCAGCTGCTCGCAGCGGTTGCGGCAACGTCTTCCGGCTCTGATTTCAGCGGGACGGTTTGAATACCATGGGCTGATAGGCCGGCGGGGTTTCCCGGGTACCGGAGCGCGGTGGCGAGGTGATGGGCGCCATCGGCTGGTATACGCCGTTGTCCGAAACGGGGCGTGGCGTGGCCGCTCGGGGCGGACGGTAAACGGCTGGAACCTGGTTCGGAACCGTTCGGTTGGAGTTCCGGGTTCGGACCGGCTCCCGGTGCTCGGCCGGCGCGGACACATTCCGGACGGGCTGGGGTTGAACCGGGGCCGCCGGCGTTCGGCGGGAGGCTGGGGCGGACACATCCCGGTCGGGCTGCGACCCGGTGGAGCTTCCCCCCGGACCGGAAACCTCCGGCCGGATTGGCATTGCCGGCTGCGGAGTTGCGGCTCCCTGCGCAGCATCTGCGGAAACTGGATCGGGCTGCACGTTCAGATATTTCAACACCCGTTCCGCAGTTTTGCGGAACACCGGCGCTGCCACCACTCCGCCATAGGTGGCGTTCCTGGGACTGTCAAACGTGACCAGCATCACCAGCTCCGGACGCTGTGCCGGTACGAATCCGACAAAACTGGCATAGTACTGCTTGGTGGAATAACCTTGGTGGGCGATGTGTTTGCGGCTGGTTCCGGTTTTCCCCGCCACCAGGTACCCCGGAATGGCCGCCCGGGTTGCGGTGCCGCCCGGCTGGGTGACCAGTGTCATCATTTCAACGAGCTGGCGATGGGCCTCCGGATTGCGGAACATCTGAACCGGCTGATGGATGGGCTCGGGAACCACTTCTCCGGTTTCAGGGTCCTCAATGCGGTCGACCAGCCGCAGCTGCGGCAGCCTGCCGCCGTTGGCCAGGGCGCAGTAGGCCCGCAGCAGCTGCAGCGGTGAAACCAGCATGCTGTAGCCGATGGCCACCCGGGTGGCGGTGAGCTTGTCCCAGCGCTCTGGAGAACGCAGCAGTCCCGGATGTTCTCCGGCCAGCGGCAGTCCGGTTTTGCTTCCGAACCCGAATTGGTTCAGGGCCTGATAAACCAGTTTATCCCCCAGCATCAGGGCGATTTTCGCGGTGCCGATGTTGCTGGACTTCTGGATGATTCCGGCTACGGTCAGGGCGTCGTAGGGATGGCTGTCGCGCATGGCCTTGCCGGCGTAATACCACAGGCCGCGGTCGCAGCTGATGGTCTGACCCGGCGTGACGAAATTCCAGTCCAGCGCCTTGCCGATGGTGAACGGCTTGGCGATCGAGCCAGGCTCGAAGGCGTCGGCGGCGATCCGGGTGCCGATGGCGGCTCCGGCGAAAGTCGAGCGGTCGTTGGGGTCGAAGTTGGGACGCTGGGCCATGGCGAGAATGTTGCCGGTGCGCGGATCGGCGATGGCGGCATACAGCGTTTCGGGCTGCCATTCGGCGTAAGCGGCGTCGAGTTCTTCTTCCAGAATGGCCTGAATCGGTTCGCTGATGGTGAGGTAGACATTTTTGCCGTCGTGGCTTTCGCGGAATTCCCGGAAGCCATAGAGCAGCGGAGCTCCGTCCCGGGTGCGTTCGTAAACGATCTGGCCTTCCCCGGGGGTAATCTGACGGTTTAACTGTTTTTCCAGTCCGCCCTGGGGAATGTCCGAGTCGTTGACGACATTGATGTACCCGAGCACGTTGGCCAGCAGCCGCCCCTTGGGATAGGTGCGCATGGTGGTGTCGCTGTAATAGAGGGCGGCGCCGAGGTTGTTGGACTTGCTGCGGGTCTGTTCGCGGAAGGCGGCCGCAACGTCGAGCGGGGCGTTGCGGGCGACCATCATGTACTGGTTGGGCCGGAGCACCGGACGGCCGTCCGGACCGGTGATGACCTTCCCTTTGGAGTCGCGCCGCGGCACCTCCGGGGCCAGACGGCGGTAGTAATTGTCAACGTCGCCGCCGAAATATTTCTGCATCAGAAAAGCCAGCTTGCGGCGCTGAACGTCGTTTTTGAGGTTGCAGGGGGCGCAGGTGATTTCAACGCAGGGAGCATTGCCGACGAGCAGGTGTCCGTGCACGTCGAAAATTTCACCGCGCTTGCCGCTGGTCCGGGTGGTGGCGGTATAGCGGGCTTTGGCCTCGCTGAAGTAATAGTCGTGCTTCCGGACCTGGACCACGTAGAAGCGCCACAACAGCAGCGCCGCCGCCGGAATGGCGAACAGCGCCAGAAGCTTCATGCGGAAACGAATGGCTTCGTTGGTCGTCAGCATTGCCGCCGGTTTCGGTTATCGCACCTGGCGGCTGCCCAGCGTGTTGCCCGGCGCGGTGAAGTTGAAGTCGATCCGGACCTGCGCCGCCTGAGGCGGCGACATCATCGTCATGCGGCGGATCTGGCCGGGGGCGGCCGGACGCAGCTGCAGGTTGAAGCGGCGGATCTGACTGCTGATGTAAGGCCAGGCGCGCAGCTCCTCGCCGCGGATACGGGCCTGGGCGATTTCGTTTTCGACCTTGGTGATTTCCCGTTTGGCTTTCCGGATGGCGCGATCGGAGTCGGATATGCGCTGATTGAGGTAGATGTAGGAATTGAACAACCCGGCCGCAATCGCGAAAAACAGCACCGCTTTCGCCAGGATCGGCAGCCGTCGCGCCAGCGACGGACCGCCGGAGGTGCGACGCTGGGCGCCCCGGGCCGGCACTCCCCGTCGTCCGGATTGGATATTCATTCTTTTATCTCCCATGCTGAGATATTCCGCCTCTTATATTAATGGTTGTCGTTTATATTCTGTCTCGGACCGGAGCGCGTTGCAATGCGTTTCCGATTCGGATTTTCAGTTTTCAAATCAGCTTCCGGGCCGCCCGCAGTTTGGCGGAGGCCGCCCGCCGGTTGACATTCAGTTCCGCTTCTCCGGCGGTCAATGCCCTGCGCGTCAGCGGTTCGAGCCGGGCGCGGTGTCCGCAGCGGCAGACCGGCAGCTCCGGCGGACAAATGCATCCGCGGCCTTCAGCGCGGATAAATTCCTTGACCCGCCGGTCTTCCAGCGAATGAAAGCTGATTACCGCCAGTACGCCGCCGGGGGCAAGCAGTTCCAGTGCGGCCCGCAGACCGCGGTCCAGCTCGTTCAGTTCGTCGTTGACGGCAATGCGCAACGCCTGAAAGACCAGTGTCGGCAGCGGCAGTCTGCCCGGCCGGCTTCGTCCCAGCACCTCGTCACAAAGGACGACCAGGTCCCCGGTCACGGCAAACGGCCGTTCGTTGCGCCGCGCCGCAATTGCCGCCGCCAGCCTGCGGGCTGACTTCAGCTCGCCGTATTCCCGGAAAATTTCCGCAAGCTGCGCTTCGGAAGCCTGGTTCAGAAGCCGGGCCGCCGTAAGGCTGCCGCGCCGATCCATGCGCATATCCAGCGGTCCGTCGAACCGCCACGAAAAACCCCGATCAGTCTGATCCAGCTGCGGCGAAGATACCCCGATATCGAGCAGCACGCCGTCCACCTCATCCCAGCCCCGGCGACGGGCCAGAGAGTCCAGTTCCGAGTAATTGCCGCGTACCAGCGTGACCCGGTCCCGGGCGAATGCCAGCCGTTTCGCTGCCGCTTCCAACGCCGCTTCGTCCCGGTCGATGCCCAGCAGCTCCAGTCCGGGATAACGTTCCAGCAGTGCGGCGCTATGACCGCCGCCGCCCAGTGTGCCGTCCACCAGCCGGGCCGGCCGGTCATCAGGAAAAGTCAGCACCTGCAGCACTTCGGTTTTCAGCACCGGAATATGGGCGAATTCCGCCATTTGCCGTCTATTTCCCCATAATGCCGCCGAGCAGAGCGGCGAGATTGCCGGAGTCATCGCTGATTTTCTGAATTTCATCCAGGCAGCGGTTCATGTCGTCGCTGTCCGGTGTCTGCCAGCTTCCGGGAGCGCAGATCCGGACATGGGTCAGTGCGCCAATCAGTTTAACGGTGTTTTCCACGCCGATTTTATCAAGCATTTTGCGGTCCAGCGCGATCCGGCCCTGCTTGTCGCAGGAGCACTGCCGCGAGTTGGCACCGAGATAGGCAAACGCCAGCTGCAGCGTCGGATTGGCAATGGCGAACTGCTTGGCCTTGCCGACAAATTCCAGAAACGTGGCCAGCGGCAGCATGACCAGCGCCCGGTCGCGGGCCGGAATCATCACCAGATCGCCGCCGCCGCTGTTGTCGCGCCATTCACTCGGGAAGGAAATGCGGCATTGTGAATCCAACTGACGGTCGAATTCATTCAGAAACAGCCCCTGAAAGGCGTTGTTTTCGCCGTTTTTCATTCCTAAGTGAACCTTTTTATACCTTTCTATCCCTAAAATACCTCTTTTTTTTTATATTTCAACCGGTTCGAAAGAAAAAATGACAAAATTCCAAGGCCGGATTACGCACCGGGCCGGTCCCCTGACCGGTGCGGAGCTGCCCGGAGGAGGAGACCGGTTTTGCAAACACTACGCAACCGTATCATTTCAGGCTTAAAAAATTCCGACTGGCCGCATTTGCGGTGTTGACAGCCGGGTTTTACCGGGATATAGTAATTTCATTGGCAGCCGGTCTCCGGCTGCCGCGCAGTGGGCGCGGCCATCCGGTTCGGCTTGGTAACTACTAACTACAGGAGTGGGTTATGTCAGGCAATTCTAAACTGATTTGGAACTGTGACAGCGTGGAACCGGCGCTTCGGACCATGTTGGAGACGCTGGAGTGTGAGTATCCGCTCGCTTCCCGCGGACGTGGTCTCAAGCTCAAATTCCGCCGGGTCGACCGCCCGGACGTTTACAGCCGGGTTTCCCGGAGCACCGGCGAGTTTCTGGTCGAATACAACTCCCTTCAGGGCGCCGCCCGCGGGGTGGGCGGTGCCCTGGCCGGACTGACCGGAGAAGAGATTACCCCTTTTAAAACCCTCGGCATCATGCTGGATGTGTCGCGCAACATGGTCATGCGGGTCGATCATCTCAAGAGCTGGCTGCGGCGGCTGGCGCTGGCCGGCCACAACATGGTCATGCTCTACACCGAGGATGTCTACGAGCTGGAAGAGTATGCGCATTTCGGCTGGATGCGCGGAGCCTACACCATTGAAGAGATTCAGGAACTTGACGCCTACGCCGCCCGGCTCGGCATTGAAATGATCGGCTGTATTCAGACGCTCGGTCATTTGGAGCAGATTCTGCAGTGGTCGGAATTTTCTCCGGTCCGGGACACCGCATCGGTGCTGATGGTCGATGCTCCGGAGACCTACCGGCTGATTGGCTCCATGCTGGACTTCTGGAAGGCGGCGCTCACCAGCCGGCGGATTCACATTGGCATGGATGAAACCCACGATCTTGGCCGCGGCCGCTTTCTGGATCATTTCGGCTACGAGCGGGCTTTCGACCTTTTCAATCGCCACCTGGGCAAGGTCAACGCGATGTGCGCCGAACGGGGGCTGGCGCCGATGATCTGGTCGGACATGTATTTCCGGCTCTCGAATCCGAATCAGGAGTATTACAATTTGGACAACCCGATTCCGGACGATGTCCGCCGGAAAATTCCCGCCGGCGTCCAGCTGGTCTACTGGGATTATTATCATGAGCGGAGCGAAGTGTACGCCGCGATGATCCGGGCTCACAAGGAGCTGGGATTTGTTCCGGTCATGGGGTCGGGCATCTGGACCTGGACCAAACTGTGGTACGATCACAACCGGACGCATTCGACCGCGGCTCCCTGCATTGCGGCCTGCCGGGCGGAAGGGGTGACGGAACTGTTTTTCACTATGTGGGGGGACGACGGCGCGTACTGTAATTACGATTCAGCGCTGGCCGGAATCGCGTACACTGCCGATCTGGCGTTCGGAACGGAGGATCTGAACCGCACTGCCGAACGGTTTGAGGCGGTCTGCGGAGGGGATTTCGCAGTGCACATTGCGGCAGGGGAATTGGACTTCTGCCTGGATGGCCCCGCAAGTCCGGACCGTGCCGGAGTGTACCCGGAACGCCAGGTTATTGCGTCGGCATTGTTATGGGATGATCCGCTGCAGGGGATTGTGTTTGACAGTTACAAGCGGCTGGATCCGGAATTCGACCTCAAGACGCTCGACCACTACGAGGAACTGCTCTGCCGGATCATGCCGGAGTCGGAAAACGGTTTGGCCGGTGACGTCGACCATGCGGTGAATATGCTCCGGCTGCTGATCCGCAAGCTGGAACTGCGCGGGGCGCTGGAGGCGGCTTACGATGCCGGGGACCGGATCGCGCTGCGGGAAATTGCGGCGGCGATGGTTCCGGCGGCGGTGGCGGCGCTGCGGAAGTTTGACGAGTCGTTCCGGCGGCAGTGGCTGGCATGCGCCAAGCCCTTCGGTCTGGAACGCATTCAGGCCCGCAATGCCGGACTGGCGGCCCGGCTGGAGGAGCTGGCGCGGCGCATTCAGGAGTTTCTGGACGGCGAAATCGATTGCATCGAGGAGCTGGAAGCCAGGTTGCCGGCGTCGGCTCCGTTTGAATGTTTCCGCAATTACCGGGGAGTCAGCTCCGTTTCCTACATTATCTGAAGATTCCGTCGGCGGCGGTCCGGGAAAACCGGTCCGCCGCTTTTTTTTGGGCTATGACCGGCCGGTTCCGGCCCACGGATCCGGCGCGGCGGGTGTCGTCAGCATTTCAATCTGCAGCCATGGCGCCGGCATTCCGGTTGCTGCGGGGCCGGCGCCACGCTTTTGTCAGGGCTGGAGGGACGAATGGTTCTGCTGGCTGTCGCGGTATTCTCCGGGCGGCATGCCGGTGACGCGATGAAAGGCCCGGTAAAAACTTTCGATGTTTTCAAATCCGGTCTCCTCGGCGATCAGTTTGATGCTGTCGTCGGATCCGGCCAGCCGGGTTCGGGCCAGCCGCAGGCGGTAGTTGAGCAGATGGCGGTGGGGACTGGTGCCCAGATGTTTGCGGAACAATGCGTAGAGGTGGGCTTCGCTGACCCGGGCGCAGGCCGCCAGGTCTTTGACGGAAAAGCCAGGAGAGGTCGCGCCGGGCAGGGCCGCGAGTGCGCGGGTCAGGGCCAGTGGATAGGTCTCGCGGCGGAGCTGCCGGGTTCCGAGGTAGGCGGCCCAGCGGATGCGCTGGTAGAGATACTCGCTCCAGACGCCGGGATCGATGGTCTCGTCGTGGGAACGGCGCATGGCTTCGGAGACGAATTCGTCAAAGTCGAAGCTGTCCGGCCATTGGGATACCCGGGACACGTCCCGGCCGCGGCCCGGCACATCAAAATGGATTGAAAGACACTGGTAGGGTTCGCCATCCGGAAAACGGCTGATGGTGTATTCTCCGGCGACATGCCAGAAAATCGCGCCCCGGCGATAAATTGTTTCCGGTCGGAGCGGTTTGCCGAAGAAGACCGCGCCGCCGGTCATGATTTCGATCACCTCATGCCCGGGAGGAGTTATCCGGGGGCTGATGTTGCGGTGCCCGGAGGCGTTGAAGTGCCCGAAATGGATCAAACGCACTGTGTTGGTGCCGCCGGGAGTCAGCCGGAAGCCGCGCTGCCGGTTCAGGGCGTTCCGGCCGTTGGCTCCGCCTTTGGGATTCAAGTCAGACATTTGGCTAAATAATAATAGCTTTGGTAAATTGTAAAACCAGGTCGCGGACATTAAAGTATATCATAGTAAACAAATTTTCAACCCAACCTTCAATTTTATAAAGAATAAAAAATGGAAAAAACAAAACTCGGCATCATCGGCTGCGGCATGATTTCTGACACCTACTTCAAAGCCTCCCAGCGTTTCCCGTCAATTGAGGTGGTGGCGTGTTCGGACATCATTCCCTCGCGTTCCAGGGCCAAGGAGGAACTCTACGGCGTCAAGGCCATGACCAACGCCGAACTGCTGGCCCGGGACGACATCAAAATCGTGCTCAACCTGACGCCGCCGCAAGTTCACTCGACCATTGCGATTGACACGTTGAACGCCGGCAAGCACGCTTATTCGGAAAAGCCTTTCGGGGTCGACGCCGCCGATGCGGCCAAGGTCATGAAACTGGCCGGGGAAAAAGGGCTCCGGGTGGGATGCGCTCCCGATACTTTTCTGGGCGGCGGCCAGCAGACCGCCCGCAAGCTGATCGACGACGGCTGGATCGGCAAGCCGCTCTGCGGAACGGCGATTGTCATGGGGCGCGGTCCGGAGAAGTGGGGTCAGGCTCCTTTCTTCTATGATTACGGCGCCGGCCCGATGCTGGATCTTGGACCTTATTACATTACGGCGCTGGTGAATATGCTGGGACCCGCCAAAAGCGTGACTGCGGTGACCACCAAGGGATTCGATTACCGGACCTTCGGGGCCGAAGTGGCGGAGCAGTATCAGGACCGCTACCGTCCTTATGACCGTTATCCGGTCAACGTCACCACCCATCTGACCGGAGTGGTGGAGTTCCAGTGCGGGGCGGTGATTACGGTGATTGCGAGTTTCGACGTCTACAAGCACGGGCACAATCCGATCGAAATCTACGGTACCGAGGGTTCGATTCAGGTCCCGGATCCCAATACGTTCGGCGGCCCGGTGCGGCTGTTCCGCCGCGGTTACACCGAGTGGATGGATTGTCCGCTGTCGCACGGCTACACCGACAACTCGCGCAGCATCGGCGCGGTGGATATGGCCAATGCCCTGAAGTCGGGGCGGCCGCATCGGGCATCGGGCCGTCAGGCCAACCACGTGCTGGAGGTGATGCTGGCCTTTGACAAGTCGAGCCGGCAGGGCGGCAAAGTCATGCTGGAAACCACCTGCGAGCGTCCGGCGCCGCTGCCGCTGGGCCTTGAGGATGGTGAAATGCCTGAATAATAAACCGATTGACGGTGTTTTTTCCGGACGCGGCGGTTGATTCGCCGCGTCCGTTTTTTTCATGGTCCGGTGGCGTCAGTCCAAAAATTCCGTTCCGGCCGGGGCGGTGCAAAGGCGCGTGATTCAGCTGCGGAAAGGAGGATCCGTTTCCGCCATGGGGCGCGGTAATTTTTTACCGTACAATGTACCCGGTACGGAAAAGCCCGCTCCCCGGCAAGGGGAGCGGGCAACGGAAATCCCCGCCGGAAAAGCTTCAGCTGAGGAAACTGCGGATGAAATCCGCCATTCCCGACTTTTCCACACTGGTCCGGTGGCGCACCGGCAGCTCGCGCAGATGCGCAAGGCGTTCGGGAATCGGCACTCCGGTCAACGCGGCGAGGCGGTCGGCCATGGCGAATTCATCCCCGGCGACCTCGGACGGAGCAAGCGCGCCGAGCACCGCTTCCGGAAACTTGAAGGGCGAGGCGGTGGAGGCAATCACGACCGGTCTCCGGTCTCCGGTACTGTCAAGATATTGGCGGTAGACGTCAACGGCGACCGCGGTGTGGGTATCGCAGAGATAACCGTGTTCGCGATAGAGGTGCGCGATGGCGGCGGCGGTAGCGCAGTCGTCGCAGAACCCGCCGAAAAATTCATCGCGGATGCGCTGGTGAACCGCCGGAGAGACGGAATAGCGTCCCGTGGTTCGCAGCTGCGTCATCAGGTCGGCGGTGGCCTCGGGATCGTCGCCGTAGAGATGGTAGAGCAGACGTTCGAGGTTGGAGGAAATGAGTATGTCCATAGAAGGACTGGATGTGGCGTGGAATTCCCGGTTCCGGTCGTAGACCCCGGTGGCGATGAAGTCAGTAAGAATGTGGTTGCGGTTGGAGGCGCAGATCAGCCGTCCGATCGGAATCCCCATGCGCTTGGCATAGACGGCGGCCAGAATGTTGCCGAAATTGCCGGTCGGCACCACGACGTTGAAAGTGGCGCCGGGGGCGAGACGTCCGGATTTTTTCAGCTGGCATCCGGCTGCGGCGTAGTAAACGATCTGAGGAGCCAGCCGGCCGAAATTAATGGAATTGGCCGACGAGAATTCCTGGTTGCGGGCCTCCAGAAACGCCTGCATCCCGGGATCGGAGAAAATCTGCTTGACTCCGGTCTGGGCGTCGTCGAAGTTGCCTTTGATGGCGCACACCGCGACGTTGCCGCCGGTCTGGGTGGTCATCTGAAGTTTCTGCATGGGGCTGACGCCGTGTTCCGGGTAGAATACGATAATCCGGGTGCCGGGAACGTCGGCGAATCCATCGAGCGCCGCTTTGCCGGTGTCGCCGGACGTGGCGACCAGGATCACCATGGTTCGGTCCGGAGCGGTTTTGGCGGCGGCGGCGGTCAGCAGGTGCGGCAGCAGCTGAAGCGCCATGTCCTTGAAGGCGCAGGTGGGGCCGTGCCAGAGTTCGAGCAGATTCATGCCCGGTGCGACTTCGGTCAACGGCGCCGGATTGTCGCTGTCGAAATTGCCGGCATAGGCCAGATTCACGCAGCGTTCAAGCTCGGCGGCGCTGAAATCGGTCAGGTAGTGGGCGAGGATCTCCCTGGCCAGCTCGTTGTAAGACAGCGAACACATCCGTTCCGACAGCGGATCGGCGAACCGGGGAATTTCCACCGGAACGAAGAGGCCGCCGTCGTCGGCAAGTCCCCTGGTGATGGTTTCGGCCGGCGCCACGCTCTGCCGGCCGCGGGTACTGGTGAAAAGCATGATTTCCTTTGCGGGGTTGTTGGTTTATAACGGCAAACAAAATTGCTCATTACATAAATTACACCCGCAAAGGTTTTTTTTCCAGTGCCCGCCGCCGGCCGGTCCGGGCGCCAACGCCGCTGGAGAGTTTCAGGACAGAGTCCGGCAGTTATCCCCGGCGGCCGAGATTGGCAATGGCGGCGGCGATGAGCAGATCAGCCGTTTCGGGTGCGGCGCTGTCCACCGCCGGCTGAACCTCGTAGCCGCCGTTTCGGAAGCACTCCGGCATCGGAATGTATCCGGAGACGCTTTGGGCGAGTTCGATGATGAAGGTGTGCCGGCCCGGACTGGCGGCGCGGACGGCGGCGCCGATCCCGTTGAAAGGCTCTCCCGGCAGCGTGGCGAACACCAAATCCGTGCCCAGTTCAATGGCCGTCAGGCGACAGCGGTGTGACGGACGGCTTTGGTCGTGGCAGTCGACGGTACGCTGGGCAAAATAACGCAGCGCCGCCGGTTCGCCGCGGGCGAGGGCCTGGCTTTCGAAATCGCCGTCGCGGCCGGAATCGGGCAAAGTTGCGAGCCGGCGGCGGGCTTCGGCCAGCTCTTCCGGAGTAATTTTGCGGTGCGGCAGGTCGACTTCGGTGTTGTTGATGAACACCTGACTGGCGGAAACCGGTTCGAGGCGGTCAAGCAGGTCGAGCACGATCGCGGCATAGCCGCGGCCGATTCTCCGGGCTTCCCGGATTGACGTCTGATTGATCTGCTGATTAAAGTCGAAATGGTTGATGTTGCCGGAGGCGTCGTCAAACACCAGCACCGGAATGCGTTCGCCCAGCGCGTGCTGAATGGCGAGCGCCATCTGGCCGTGCCAGTCGGCCGAGACCAGATCGCCGCCGATGGTGTCGCCGTGATTGGCGATATTGCACATCAACGCGGCGATCCGGCCGCCCTGGCGGAGGGCGGCGACGCTGACGGTGCGGTCAAAATTGCTTTCCGGACCATCAATGTCGGGATTGCGCCAGCCCGGATTGGTGACGATGCTGCCGTCTTTCATCCGGTAGCGGCGGACAAACCCGTAAGGATTGTTGAACACCTCGCCGGCGGCCAGCTCGGCCGGCTGAAGATTCATGACAGCGCGGCGCAGCGCCCGGATCGCGGCGTCCGCCGTCTGATTCAGAGCGTAGCCGGTGCGCTCGTCGAACGGCGGCTTTTTGAAATCGGGACCGGTGTGGGTATGGGTGGCCGAGATGATCAGTCCGGCGTACAGTTCCGGACCGAATTCGGCCTCGATGCGGGGACGGATCGCTTCGTAAAGCGCTGAAAAGACATAACAGAGATCGAAGAGCATGAAACCGAATCGGCGTCCGTCGAGCTCCATGACCACAACCTTGACCATGAGATCGTCATACATTCCGGTGTTGGGACGGCGGTTGAAATAACCGGCCAGTCCGACTCCGACCGGCGGCGTGATGATTTCCTGGGCGTAACCGGCCAATAACATGAAAATGCTCCTCCCTGATTGGGGCTCCGGTGTCGAAAACGCAGCCGGAGCGAAATTTCGCGGTCAGTTTGAGTTTGTCAGCTCTGACTAAAATATAGAAAGCGGTGCGGCCGGATTCAAGCTGTTTCAGAAAAAAACGTTCTTTTTCATGCCGCTGTCCGGATAGCGGCGATAGTGCGGTCAGGCGGCAGGTCGGAGCCGGGGAAGTCCGATTATAACAAAAAATGAAATTCAGCCATTTCGAGAAATTCCGGTCGTTTCAACTTGAAAACGCCGTTGTCAGGTGTTATAGTAAAAAAAATAATTCTGTATGGATAATCCTTCTGACTGATGTACTGGCAACGAGCAGCGGCAACGATTTTTACAGTGCTTTCCGGCTGGCGCCGGAGTGCGGCGTTGCTGGCGCTGCTGGCCGGAGTGCTGGTTCTGATGTCGTCATGTGCTGCCGGGCCGGGCCCGGCGGCGTCCGGTTCCCGGCCGGAGGCGGCGGTGATTGCCGCGCCCGGCGAATCCGGAGATCCCGGCTGGCAGTTTTGCTGCAATTCGGATGAAGTGCCGGCGGCGGTGCGTCCGAATACGTTGCGTCCGGTGCACAGCTTCTCCGCGTCAGGCAAGTCTGTGCGCTCCTTCTGGCGCAAATGCGACGCCGCAGTGCTCCGGATCGGAATTCCTCCGGCGGCGGTGGAGGCCGCCGCTCCGGCGCCGCTTTCGGAATGCGGCGTCATACCCTTCTGTTTCCAGGCGTTTCTGAGAACGTCGCTGCCGGTCCGGGCCGGTCCGGACGCGGCCTGAGCCTTTTCGGTGTTTTTTGTGCAAATTCTGCGCCGCGCCGGATGATTGTGTCCTGACACCGTGACGATTGTCCGACGGTTGCGCCGAACGGGCGACGCATGTTTGCACCATTTCCGGAGCCGCCCGGCGGTGGATCCGGGTATCCGGCCGGCCTGACCGGCCGCCAGTGAAACAGAAAGCATATCAAAATGAGCACTCAGTTATTCATGGATGGACTCAAAGCCATGGTTTTGGGCATGGGCATGGTCTATCTGTTTTTGATCATCATGGTTCTGATTATGAACCTTCTCGCCAAGCTGCTGAAACCTTATGCCGGAAAATTTGAACCGGCACCGGCGGTTCCCATCCGCAAAGCCGCTCCGGCGGCCCCCTCCGATGAGGAAATCGCCAATGCCGCAGTCGAGGCGGTCCGCCGGTTCCGGCAGGCTCCCGGAGCCGGAGATACGGCGGTTTATGAACTGCCGGCCGGGGGGCGCCGGCTCAAAGTGGAAGTCTGTGCGCCGGGAGTCCGGAGCACAGCGGCGTCGGTTCCGACCTCCGCCCCGGTGCCGGCCGGCG
>CASFVA010000068.1 GCA_949298075.1 uncultured Lentisphaeria bacterium | reverse complement strand
GCGCACCGGACCGATGCCGGGAATATCATCCAGCGCCGATTGTTCCATTCGCCGATCCCGCAGCACCCGGTGGTAACCGACGGCAAAGCGATGCGCCTCATCGCGCAAAGCCTGAAGCAGCCGCAACGCCGGATCATGCCGGTCCAGTCGCAGCACGGCCGCATCTCCGGGCAGAATTATCTCCTCCATGCGTTTGGCCAGGCCGAGCACCGGAAGTGCCGGGCACCCCAATTCCACCAAGCGATTCAGCGCAGCGGAAAGCTGCCCGCGACCACCATCGACCATAAGCAGATCGGGCAACGGCCGGTTTTCCCGCAGCAACCGGCCGAAATATCTCCCCACCGCTTCGGCCATCATCGCAAAATCATCGCTGTGATCCACCGTTTTGATACTGAACCGGCGATAACGCTCCCGGTCCGGACGGCCGTCGGAAAACACCACCATGCTTGCCACCGCCTGAGTGCCAAAAGTATTGGAGATGTCGAATCCGACGATGCGTTTCAGCGGCCGGGACAATCCCAGCCGCCGGCGCAGCGCCTCGGCGGCATCCGGTCCGGAGGCCACTCCCGGCAACTCCGGACGATCAAATGAGCGGTTGCGCCGCCCGAATACCGCGGAAAGGTTGTCCATGACATCGCGCAGGCGGGCGGCCTTTTCAAACCTCTCAGCGGCGACACATTCGGATATTTCGGCGGAAATCTCAGCTTTCAACTCCGTGATATCTCCCTCCAGCACCCGCAGTGCGGCGTCCAGCCGGGCACGGTATTCTCCGGGAGTAATCCTGCCGGTACACGGCCCGCAGCAGTCCCGGACAATCCGTTTCAGACAGCGGCGACGGGTCTCCGCGTCCGGCTCCGCGGTATGGCAGGCGCGCAACCCGAAGTGCGCCAGCAGGTACTCCAATGTGGTTTTCAACGCATAGCCATGGGGAAACGGACCGAAATAACGAATCCTGCCGGGGCGCTTTATCCGTGCCAGTTTCAATGTCGGGAAACGCTCCCCGGGATCCAGCGCCAGCAGCAGATAGCGTTTGTCGTCACGCATCAGGATGTTGTAGCGCGGAGCATAATCCTTTATCAGCCGCGATTCAAGAATCAGCGCCTCGTCATCACTGCGCACCACCTCGTAATTCCATTCGGCAATGGAGTTTATAAGCGACCTGGTCTTGGGATCGGCGGTGCGGCGGCGGGACGGCTGGAAGTAATTGGCCAGACGGCGACGAAGACGACGCGCCTTGCCGACGTAAATCACCTCACCGAAACGGTCGCGGAAAACATAGACTCCCGGCTTGTCCGGAATCTCCGACGGATGATAGTCCTCTACCCGCATCTCCCTGCCGCTCCGACTGGCATGGACCGCCGTTACCGCAATTCGCTTCCGGTGGCGCTGTCCACGATCCGGAATTCTTCATAATGCAGATCCGGATCAGCACGGAAGCTCAAATCATGACGATATTTTTCCTCCATTTCGCGCAGGAGTTCGGCATCTTCGTTGCGCAGACGCGCCAGCACCTCCGGGTGCATGAACACCCGCACCGCCACATCACGGTAACGGCGGTCGCGCATTACCGACGCCAGACTGCGCTGGATCTCCGCACTCATCGTCAACGCCGATTTCACCAGCCCGGTGCCGTTGCAATACGGACATGGATTGTAGACCTGATCCTGAATACTCTCATGCTCGCGCTGCCGGGTCATCTCCATCAATCCCAGTTTGCTCAGCGGCAGCACCTTGGTTTTGGCGCGGTCATCCTTGACCAGCCTTTTCATGCAGCGGAAGACCTCCTCACGGTCGCGCGCCGAACGCATGTCGATGAAATCCAGCACCACCAGTCCGCCGATATCGCGCAGGCGCAGCTGACGCGCAATCTCCGCCGCAGCCTCCAGATTGGTTTGCAGGATAAACTCCGGCTGTTCGGCGCTTTTGCGCCCATGGCCGGAATTGACGTCAATGGCAACCAACGCCTCGGTTTCATCGATGCAGATTGCTCCACCGCCAGGCAACTTCACTTCCCGCTGAAAGACCTGCTTCAACTGGTCGTTGATCCGGTAAACATCGTAGACCGG
>CASFVA010000067.1 GCA_949298075.1 uncultured Lentisphaeria bacterium | reverse complement strand
GCGATTCCGTCGCTGGTGGGGTATAACATGCTGACCGCGGCCATCCGTTCATTGACGGTTCAGATGGATAACTTTACGGAAGAATTCATGGTGCGGATCAAGCTGGAACAGCTGGAATTCGACCGCCGGGATCGTGGAGTGTAAGACCATGCGGCACCGCAGGCGCGCCCGTTCACAGATGGCGGCGATAGACCAGATTAACGTGACTCCGCTGCTGGATCTCACGTTTCTGTTGCTGATCGCGTTCATGATCACCATGCCGCTCATGGAGTATGGTACCAGCATTAATGCTCCGGAGATGAACAGTTCCGAGCTGCCGTCCGAAAATTTTGAAAGCGTTACTCTAACCGGAAGCGGGACAATTCTGCTGGGCAAGGAGGTGGTAACCCGGGACGAGCTGGTTTCCCGGCTTCAGGCACTGAAGAACTCCGGACGTAAAGTGGAACTGCTGCTGCGGGCCGACGGCGGGCGCAGCTACAAGGAGGTCATTGAATTGATGGCGGAGATACGTCGCAGCGGATTCGGTGATGTCACCCTGGTAACACAGGCGGAACGAAAATGAACTATTCCGGGATTGGCCGGAGTGCACCTCCTCCTTTGAGTTCCCCTGAAAGAAGATGGCGGATCTTCTGCCACATTTTGCTGGTTCACGTGGTGATCATTGGCGGCCCGTTGCTCTGGCTGTGGCTGAGCGGCAAGCTTTTCCCACCCCGGGAAAATGCCTTCAAGGTCAAGCTGGGGGGGGCTGAGCCATCCCATGCGCCTGTAGTGGGGCCGCCGGAGCGGCTTCGTCCGTCTTCGGGATCCCGGGCGCCGGAGCGGCCCCGCCCTGCGGAGCCAACGGTACCCGCCGTCCCCCAAAAACGTCCGGTGGAACCGGCGGTAAAGCCGGTTGTCAAACCTCGGCCACGTCCCAGACCGCGTCCGAAGGCGCGCCCCAAAGCTGAAACTCCGGCGAAGTCCCGGCCGAGCCGGAATTCCGTCTCACGCAAACCCCGGCCGTCGCCGGAGCGCATTCGGCGGCCGACGTCAATGGCAGAGGCCCAGGCGCAGGTATACCGCCCGGCCGATTCCGGGGGCGCTAATTTCAACCGCAACGTTCCGCTTGGTTCCCGTGACGCCGGACAGGCGAGGGGTGCCGCAGACAACCGGACGCCGCAGGGGGGGCTTACCGAGGCGGAGGAAGCTTATTATGCGCGATTGAAGAAACATCTGGACTTCAAGTGGTCCGAACCGTCCCGGGTTCAACTCGGAGAGGCGCGTCCAAAATCGACGATCGAACTCAATATCGCCGCCGATGGGCGGGTGCTGAACGCAAGGGTGGTGGAGCGCAGCGGAAATGTTTTCATGGATGATTCGATTCAGCGCCTGATCCGGGTGCTGGATCGGGTTCCGGCTCCTCCCGGCGGGACATTGAAGATTTATGTATTGATGGAAGTGAAATAAGTATATGCGTTTGACGGTGGTTGTGGATAACGCCGCAGTTCCGCCACTGGTGGGCGAGCATGGTCTGTCGCTGTTTCTGGAGTACGGCGGCGGAGGATTTCTTTTCGATACCGGTGCCGGCGGCGCCCTGGCGCCCAACCTGTGTCGGCTCGGCATCGAACCGCGACGGATCGGGCGGGTGATCCTGTCGCATGGACATTATGATCATACCGGTGGACTGGCGAGTTTGCCTGAAGTGGAGATTTATTGCTGCCCCGGAGTGGAGGTGCGGCGTTTCAGCCGCCATCCGGGCATGCCGGTGCGTGATATTTCCATGCCGCCGGTGGGGGTGGCGGCCTTGCGGAATCGGCGGGAGATAACCGGATTCA
>CASFVA010000066.1 GCA_949298075.1 uncultured Lentisphaeria bacterium | reverse complement strand
CAGACCCGCCAGGTGCTCGACGGTCAGCCGATCGAACCCCGGGCTTTCCTGCACCGGATCGCGTTCAATCTGATTCCGCACATCGACTCCTTCTGCGACAACGGCTACACCAAGGAAGAGTTGAAAATGCTCAACGAATCGCGTAAAATGCTGCATCTGCCGGAGCTGATGGTCAGCTGCACCTGCGTGCGGGTTCCGGCGCTCCGGGCGCATTCAGAGGCGCTGAATCTCGAATTTGAACAGGAAATCACTCCCGACGAGGCGCGCGCCATTCTGGCGGGCTCGCCGGGAGTGCAGGTGGCGGATGATCCCGCCGCCGGAGTTTATCCGATGCCGGTTGACGCGGCCGGCAAGTACGACGTGCTGGTGGGACGCATCCGGCAGGATGTCTCCCGGCTGGACCGGCGCGGACTGGATATCTTTGTCTCCGGGGACCAGCTGCTCAAGGGGGCGGCGCTCAACGCCGTTCAGATCGCCGAACTGCTCTGAGCTGCGTTCGGCTCCCGGTTCGCGGCTGCCGGTCCGGATTGGGACCTGGCCTCGGCGGAAGCGGGGGCCGGACGTCCGGGATTTGCCCTGACTGATCAGATGCGCCGGGGCCGGACTTGGCCGGAGCGGGGTCGACGTGAAATCCGGGTTCAGACGGATTCCGCGCTTCGGGTATTGGGTGATAGTCATGAAAAAACGGTGGCTGCTGCTGATTGTGCTGACGTTGTTCGGCGCCGGGTGTGCGCATCCGGAACCGGAGTCCTCCGACTTTGCCCTGATTGCGGATGAACTCGACTTCGGTGGAGACAGTTTCAAAGTCGTTACCGGAGGGCGCGTCGGGGCATTGCTGAACCGGCTGGCTGCGGCTATGAACGCGGCGGTTTGCCATCCGGATTCCCCCGGTTTCGACAGCGCCGACCGGTTTTCGGCTGGGCTGGCGGCAATTCGCCTCGCCGGACATGTGGCCGGGCTGGAGGCGGTGGCCGGGCATGGCTCCAGCTCCCTTGTCTGCGGACGGGATTCCGCCGGCGCTCCGCTGTTTCTGAACCGGACGTTTCTTCTGCTCCGGTCGCCCCGGGAGCACCCCATGTGGCTTTTTTTCGACGGCCCGGCGGCGGTGACGGCGGAGGACCTGGCTGATTTTCCTGGGAGTGCGATTCTGGCCGGCGTCGCCCGGATCAGGCCATCGGCGGTTTTGACCCGGATGCGGCTGGCTCCCCGCATGTACGGCGTCGTGACGGATTTCTGCCGCCGGAAACTCGGGGCCTCCCCGGAGGAGCTTTTAAGAGGGCTGGATGGCCGCTGGCGGATGGCGGTGGCGGCCGGTCCGGATGAAGGTCCTGAAACCGACGGCTTTCTGGTTATGCTGGAGTTCCCTGACCGCGGCCGGCGGATTTCCGGTATGATGAAGGAACGTTTTCTGGCCGGCCGGGTGAAAAACAACCGGGCGGCGTTGCCCGGTGTGGGCGGAGCGCTGCATATCGAATTCACCGCTGATTCCGTTGTTCTGAGCTTTCCGCGGCGGGCCGGCGAATGGTTTTCCGCCCCGGCCTCCCGGCTGGGCGGCAATCCCGACTTCCGTGACCTGGCGGACCGGCTGCCGGAATCAACCGGACAGGCCGTGTTTTTCATCAGTCCCCGGATGGGTGATTTCGGAGACTCCCGGTTTTTCGGGCAGGATGTGGTCTGGTCGGAATTCATGTCCTGCGCCCGGCTTTCGCTTCTGACGCTCCGTCCGGATGGAATTGCAACCGCCACGATTTCCGGAATGAGCGTGGAGGAGGAGCTGGCGGCGGCTTTCATAATTGCTCCTCAGGCGCTGCTTTCCGGACAGGTCCCGGATTCTCCCGGGCAGGCGTCGGCGCCGGCGCAGACCGGAGAAGCGGCCGCCCCGGCAGGACCGGCCGCCGCGGAAGATGATTCCGCCCCGGAGAGTTGCCGGAATGAACTGCTCCGTCTTTACCGCGGCCTGGCGGAAACGGCCCGGGCGGGATCCGGCGCTTTCCCGGAAACCTGTGTTACCGGCGGAACTCATCGCTATCTCTATTTTCCCGGCTGGCGGCTCGACAGCAATCCTGATCTGCCTCTGCTGATCGACCTGCCCGGAAACCATCCGGGCTATTTCAACATGCTCAGCGTCGACGGCCGGGTTCACCGGATCGCCGTCGAACGGCTCAACAATGTCAAGCGGGCGGTGGGAGCGCTGCAATCGCAGTTCGGTTACAGCGGCGCTGATTTCAACCGTCTCGTCCGGCTGGCGGGCGAGGCCGACCGCAGTCTGAAATCCAAGGATGACTGACATGAAAGAAACGCAGAAGGATTCGGAAAAAAAACTCACCGGCGAAATCGCCAAGGCGCTGGACAGCTGTGCCGAAGTGCTTTCGCTTAACGAATTTGCCCGCGTCACCGGCGTCCGCCTCGAACTGCTGCGCCGCTTTGTCAACGAGCGGACCCGGCGGGTGCGTTCCGACACCTGGGACAAAATCTATCCGACGCTCAAGCCCTACATCACCGGCCCCGAACCGGAGTCGCTTCCTCCGGCCCGCATCGGCCCCCCTTATCGCCGTCACGCCGAACTGGTCGGCATGACCAGCGACCAGAAGGTGCTGCTTGACGGATTTGCCGTTCTGCCCGAAGCGGTTCAGCGTCGGGTCATCGCCGATGTGATCGCCCGCAGCGGAAAATACGCCAATGCTACCGAGTTCAAGAGTCTGTCGGTCATGGAAAACCAATTGATGGGCGCTTTTCTCGCCCTGGATGAGGACGGGCGCTCCGAGGAACTGCTCCGGCTGCTCCGGCTGGCGATCGACGAGGTCCGCCGTCGTCGCCGGGAACTTTTTTAGTTGTTTGCCGCCGGGGTAGCGGGGGCCGCGGCGGTTGAAGTTTGCAAGGAAATCGTCAATGAATATTCTCTTTATCGGTGATGTCGTCGGGCGCGGCGGCCGGGAGACCGTGAAAACCATGCTCCCGGATCTGCGACGCGAATTCAATGCCCAGTTCGCCATCGTCAACGGCGAAAACTCCGCCGCCGGCGCCGGTCTTACCGCCGGATGTGTTCGGGAGTTGCTGGCGGCGGCTGACGTGGTCACCGGCGGCGATCACACCTGGGATCAGAAGGGATTCGAACTTGAAATCGATCGTCTGGACCGTGTGATCCGTCCGGCCAATTTTTCCAAATCCCAGCCCGGACGGGGTTGGGGGGTGTTCCGGAATCCGGCCGGCGGCGGGGTCGCGGTGATTTCTCTGCTCGGCAAGGTGTTCATGCGCGAATCGGCCTGCTGTCCGTTCGAAAAAGTTCAGGAAATCCTGGACTCGCTGCCCGCTTCGGTCAAGGTGAGGATCGTTGACCTGCACGCCGAGGCCACCAGCGAAAAAATCGCCATGGCCAACTGGCTGGCCGGCCGCGTCACCGCCGTCATCGGCACCCATACTCACGTTCAGACTGCTGATGCCAGGATTATTCCGCCCGGCACCGCCGCCATTTCCGACGTCGGCATGGTCGGTGCGGACAACAGCGTCCTCGGCCGCGATGTCGCCGCGGTGATCCGCAAGTTCACTTCCGGCATGCCGGTGCGTCTGCCGGTGGTGGAAACCGGCGTTTTCCGTCTGGATGGCTGTGTGGTCGCCTGCGACTCCGCTACCGGACGCGCCACCGCCATTACCCCTTTTTCCCGTAAAATCAATATCGGATGAAGCCTATCGCTCCGGAGACCGCAATATCATGGAAAATTTCAAATTCAACACCGTCGAAGAATTGATCGCCGACCTCAAGGCCGGACGGATGATCATCATCACCGATGACGAAAACCGCGAAAACGAAGGCGATCTCATTGTCGCCGCCGAAACCGCCACTCCGGAACACATCGCCTTCATGGCAACTCACGCCTGCGGGCTGATCTGTGCTCCGCTGACCGCCGAACGCGCGGCGGAACTCAACCTCTCCACCCCGGCTTCGCTCACTGACCCGTTCGGCACGGCATTCACCCAGAGCGTTGACGCCCGCAGCGGCACTACCACCGGCATCAGTGCTTATGATCGCCTGACCACCGTCAAAACTCTGATCAGGCCGGGCGCCACCGCGGCGGATTTTGTTTCGCCCGGACACCTCTTCCCGCTCATTGCCCGACCGGGCGGCGTGCTGCGCCGGGCCGGACACACCGAAAGCGCCGTCGACCTCGCCCGGCTCGCCGGCCTGATCCCGGCCGGAGTGATCTGTGAAATCATGAATCCCGACGGCACCATGGCCCGGCTGCCCCAGCTCGATGAATTCCGCCGCCGCCATCAGCTCAAGTGGGGCACCGTCGCCGACCTCATCGCCTATCGCCGCCACCATGAAATGCTCATCATTCGCGGTGAAAGCGCCCGCTTGCCGACCCGGTTCGGCGAATTCAAGGTGACCGCCTATCGGACCAGGGTCGATGATTTTGAGCATCTGGCCCTGGTCTACGGCGATGTCCGCGGCAAAAAGGATGTGCTGGTCCGGGTTCACAGCGAATGCCTGACCGGTGATGTGTTCGGCTCCGCCCGCTGTGACTGCGGGGACCAGCTTCACGCCGCCATGCGCCAGATCGCCGCCAACGGCTCCGGCGTGCTGGTCTATCTCCGGCAGGAGGGTCGCGGCATCGGTATTTTCAATAAAATTCATGCTTACAAACTTCAGGACGAGGGCTGCGACACGGTTGAAGCCAATGAAAAGCTCGGCTTCCCGGACGACCTGCGCGAATACGGTATCGGCGTGCAGATCCTGCTCGACCTCGGTGTCAATTCGGTCCGTCTGCTGACCAACAACCCCAAAAAGCTGGTCGGACTCTCCGGATACGGCGTCGAAATCACCGAGCGTGTGCCGATTGTCATCGACCCCGGCAAGGAAAACGCCTTCTATCTTCAGACTAAAAAGGAACGCATGGGGCATTTGCTTTGAACTCCCCGTTTCCAGACCGGATCCGCCGGATTGCCCTGGTCGCTCCCGCCGGTCCGCTTGACCGGGACCGGTTTGAGGCCGGTCTGGCGGCGCTGCGCGGCTGCGGCGTGACAGTCCGGATTGGCGGATTCGCCGCCGGTGACGGTTCCGGCGGTTACCTGGCCGCTCCGGTTCCGGACCGGGTCCGCGATTTCGAGGAGGCCTGGCTTGATCCCGGCGTGGATATGATTCTCTGCGTCCGCGGAGGTTTCGGCTGTTCCCAGTTGCTCGACCGGATCAACTGGAACAAACTGCGCCAGCGCTGCCTCCCCGTGCTCGGATACAGCGATGTCACCGCCCTTCACTGGGCCATGGATCGACTTGGCATCGGGCAGCCCCTGGCCGGACCGATGCTCGGCTGGTTCGCCGATCCTGATCCCGGGAGCGCGGCGGAGCTGGCGGCAGCGCTGCATTCCCGGCCCCGCCGTTTCAACGGACTTGACTGCTGGCGTACCGGATCGGCGGCCGGTCGGCCGCTGGTCGGCAATCTCACGGTTGCCGCTTCGCTGGCCGGTACCGGTTTTCTGCCGGATTCCACCGGCCGGGTGATCGTGCTGGAAGAGGTCGGCGAACCGGCTTACCGCGTCGACCGTGCTCTGACTCAGCTGCGGCTGGCCGGTTTTTTTCAGAATCCGGCGGCGGTGATTTTCGGGCATTTCACGCGGTGTGACGGTGCGGCGGCGGTGGTGCGCCGTTTTGCTTCGGAGTATTTGCACTGTCCGGTTCTGGCCGGTTTCCCTTTCGGTCATGAAGCGCCTTGTGTCTGTCTGGATTTTTTCCGTTCTCTGGCGGTTTCCGCTGCTGGAGTCGCAGTGGATTGACTTTTTCCGTTTCTCATGCTATATTATGTTTCACAGCAACTTGTATTCCGGGACCTTGACCCTGTTTTCAGGGTCGGAAGGCGACTGCCTGAGGGTGGGTGCCGCACCGTGAGGCCCGGGCAGGTGTGAAATCGGCGGGTTGGCGCGGACGTTTGGGTTCCGGGTGAGACTTGGGGGCGTGAACGTTTGGGTTCCGGGTGAGACCGGGGGCGGACGTTTGGGTTCCGGGTGAATCCGGGGGGCAGACGTTTGGGTTCCGGGTGAAGCCGGGGGGCAGACGTTTGGGTTCCGGGTGAAACCGGGGGCGGACGTTTGGGTTCCGGGTGAGACCGGGGGGCGCGGACGTTTGGGTTCCGGGTGAAACCGGAGTGTGCGCCGGCGGCGCTTATGGTCGGCCCGAGCCAGATTTCCACTGTTGCCCGTCTTTCATGGTTGTCGTCCTGTAATGCATTAATTTAAAACGGGAATCAAGACCATGGAAGATGCCAAGCACATTTGTGTGTACTCCGGATGCGCTCATCCGGAGCTGTCACAGAAGATCGCCAATTACCTCGGCGTTAATCTCGGCAAAGTGCACATCACCCATTTCCCCGACGGCGAAATTTTCGTGCAGTTCGAGGAGAATGTTCGTCGGGCCGACGCTTTTCTGATCCAGCCGACCTGCAATCCGCCCAACGACAACCTGATGGAGCTCCTCATCATGATCGATGCCGCCCGGCGCGCCAGCGCCGCCCGCATCACCGCCGTGCTTCCCTACTTCGGATACGCCCGGCAGGATCGCAAGGACAAACCCCGCGTCCCCATCACTGCCAAACTCGTTGCCAATCTGCTCACCGTCGCCGGAGCCGATCGCATCCTGACCGTCGATCTCCACGCTCAGCAGATCCAGGGCTTTTTTGACATTCCCGTCGACCATCTCTACGCCCGTCCGGTGCTGGTGCCCTACATCAAATCCCTGATCGGCGACCATGGCGTAGTTGTCGCTCCCGATTCCGGCAGCACCAAGATGGCCATGTATTATGGCGATATGCTCCAGGCCGGTTTTGCCGTCGTCACCAAACGCCGCATTGATGCCAATACCGTCGCCTCCAGCCATCTGGTCGGCGATGTCAAAGACCGCATCTGCGTCATTACCGACGACCTCACCAGTACCGCCGGAACTCTCTGCGCTGCCGCTAAAATTCTGCGCGCCAACGGCGCCACCAGGGTTTACGCCGCGGTTTCACACTGCCTCCTCAATGAGACCGGCAAGGAAAAACTGCTCGCCACCCCGGAAATTGAACAGCTGATCACCACCGACGCCGTGCCGATTACCGATACGCTCAACGGCAAGATCAAGGTCATCAGCCTCGCTCCGCTGCTCGGCGAGGCCATCAGCCGCATTCACGACGGAAAATCGATTTCGTCGCTGTTTTACATCAAAAAGTAATTTTCGGATTTCAAGCTCAAAACCAATTAGAGAAAGGATCTCCATGAGCAAGGAAAATCACCAGATCGAAGTGGAGGCGCGCGCTGAGTTCGGCAACAACGCGTCGCGTCGTCTGCGTCACGCCGGAATGATTCCGGCGATCATCTACGGCAAGGGTGTCGAACCGCGCGCCGTCGCGGTCAACGCCGACCATTGGAAGGTTTTTTCAGCGCTCCACTCCCACATGGTCACCCTGGTCGAAAAAGAGCGTCAGACTCCGGCCCTGGTTCGCGAGGTGCAGTACAACCACCTCAAGAACTACGTGGTCCACATTGATTTCCAGGCGGTTGATCTCAATGCCGAAATCCACTCCACGGTGGCCATTCATCCGTTTGGCGAATCCTACGGCGCCTCCCACGGCGGCATCCTCGAACAGGAACTGCACGAACTGCCGGTGATCTGCCGTCCCGCCGATCTGCCGGAACTGATCCGCGGCGACGTCACCGCCCTTCAGATCGGCGACGCCCTGACGGTGGCCCAGCTGGAGCTGCCCGCCGGAGTCAAGGCCAATATCGATCCGGAAACCGTGGTGTTCCATGTGGTCCGGCCGCGTGAGGAATCCGAGGCCTCCTCTGAAGAGACGCCCGCGGCTCCTGAAGCCATCAACGAAACCAAGGCCGAGGCACGCGCCGCCGAGAAAGAGAACAAAGAGAAGAAGTAATCCGTTATGGCCATTTCCGGCGCAGCCGACATTGCGGTCAAACTGGTGGTCGGGCTGGGGAATCCCGGTGACGAATACCGGAACAGCCGCCACAACGCGGGATTCATGGTGGTCGAACGGATCCTGGCGGATTTCCCCGCCGGACGGTTCGAACCGGGTCATGTCGCTCAGAGCCGGATTTTTTCCGGAAGGTTTCGGGGACGCCCGCTGGTGTTCCAGCTGCCCCAGACCTATATGAATCTGAGCGGACTCGCGGTTGCCGGATTGTGCGGCCGGCTCCGGATCGCGCCGGAAGAGGTGCTGGTGGTGGTCGATGATCTCGATTTGCCGCTGGGACGTCTGCGGCTGCGGGCCGGCGGTTCCGACGGCGGTCACAACGGACTTAAGTCGATTGCCGCCGAACTCGGCAGCGAAAATTTCCGGCGGCTGCGGGTCGGCATCGGCCGGCCCGGAGCCCGGGGAGTTGTCGATTATGTGCTTTCCGGTTTCACCGGTGTGGAGGCTGAACAGTTTTCCGCCGCAGTGGACCGGGCGGCAGCGGCAGTCAAACTGGTGCTGAGTGTCGGGCTGTCCCGGGCAATGAATTCGGTCAATGCCCGGCCGGCGGATGAGGATTTGAACAAAGTTGGAAATGATAACCATCAAGTAGTTCAGTGAGGTTTATTTTGAAAAAATACGAAGCGGTATACATTCTGGACATCCGCCGTGCGGATGATGAGGGCGCGGCGTTCTGCCGGGAATTTGAGGAATTGATCGGTTCGCTCGGCGGCAAAATGGAGTCCGTCGTGCCGATGGGCCGGCGTCAGTTCACCTATGAGATCGACAAGCGCCGGGCCGGGCTCTATTTCAACTTCATTTTTGAAGTCGCCCCCTCCAAACTGGCCGACATCAAGGAGAAGTACAAGCTCGACGCCCGGGTGCTGCGCAGCCTTACCGTGGTTTACGACCGTCCGGCCAACGTTCCGGCCGAACCGGTCAAGCTCGGCGAGGAATAAGTTCCAGGTCCAGGCGATCGTCTCCGGGCCGTTCCGCTTCGGCGGCGGTCGCGGTGAGAATGGTTTTTAATACGGAAGATACGCGGAGGAGTCACTATGGCATCCCTGAATAAAGTTTTTCTGCTGGGAAACCTGACCCGTGATCCCGATTTGCGCGGCCTGCCCAGCGGGCAGAGCGTCTGCGAACTGAGGCTGGCGGTCAGTCGCCGCTTTGTCACCGCCGGCGGTCAGGAGTCCGAGGACACCTGCTTTGTCGACGTCGTGGTCTGGGGACGCAGCGCCAACAACTGCAAGCAGTTCCTGGCCAAGGGATCCCAGGTGCTGGTCGAAGGACGTCTGCAGCTGGATCAGTGGGAGGACCGCAATGGCGGCGGCCAGCGTTCCCGCCTCCGGGTGGTGGCGGAACAGGTTCAGTTCATGAACCGGCGCAACTCCGACGGCGGCCAGTCCGGATCCGCTCCCGAAGCCGGAGCCGGTCAGTATTATGCGCCCCGCTCCGAGGGTGACTATCAGCCGCCACGTCCCCAGTACGGACCCCGCTCCGAGGGGGCCTACGGCGGACGTCCCGCCCGGCGTGAAGCTCCGCCGGAAGCTCCGCCGATGCCGGAGGCCGGCGCCGGCGACGACGCCATGGTGGACGATATTCCGTTTTAGCGCGTAATTTCATCAAAGAGACAACCAAACCATAAAATAAAAGCAAGCTCACAGCAGTAAGAAAGGATTCTTATGCAGGGTCAGAAAAGACAAGGTCGCCGCCGTGCCGCGGCGAAGCCGAAAATTTGCCGCTTCTGCGAGGCGAAGGTCAACTACATCGATTTCAAGGATGCCGAAACGCTGATGAAGTTTCAGACCGAGAAGGGTAAAATCATGCCGCGCCGGATTACCGGCAACTGCCTCGACCACCAGAAGATGCTTTCGATCGCGGTCAAGCGCGCCCGGATCATCGCCCTGGTCTACTGATGTATAAGGAGTAACACCATGGCTCAGGTAAAATTGATTCTCCTCGACGATATTGAAAAGCTCGGTCTGGCCGGCGACGAGGTTCATGTCGCTCCCGGCTATGCCCGCAACTATCTGCTGCCCCGCGGTCTCGCTGCCAAGGCCACTCCCGGAACCCTCCGGCTGGTCGAATCACGCAAGGCGATGATCGCCCAGCGCCGCGCTCAGGAACTGGCCGACGCTCAGGCGCTTGCCGAAAAGCTCGCCGGACTGGAAATCTCAATTGCGATGCAGGCCACTGAGGACGATCAGCTCTTCGGTTCGGTGACCGCCCGCATGATTGCCGACGAACTCAAGGCGCAGGGCTTTGACATTGATCATTCGCGCATCAAAGTTGATCCCCCGATCAAGTCGCTCGGCGGCTTTGAGGTCGAAGTCAAACTCCACTCCGAGGTGGAAGGCAAGGTCAAGGTCTGGGTGGTCCGGGGCTGACGACCGTCATGGAGGAACGCGGAGGAAAAGCGCCGTCGCTGCCGGCCGGGGGTGTCCCCGACCGGCTGCAGCCGCATGCCGACCGGGTCGAACGCTCGGTTCTGTCGGCCATGCTGCGCGAGCCCGAGAGCTGCATCGATCTGGCGGTTGAAGTGCTCGGAACCTCGCCGGCGGTTTTCTATACGCCGTCCCATCGCGAAATTTATGCGACGCTGCTGGAGCTCAACGGCGACGGCAAGGTCAAGCCCGACCTGGTTTCTGTCGCCCAGCGCCTCAAGGAAAAGAACCGGCTCGACACCATCGGCGGCGAACTTTTCCTGGCCGAGCTGGAGCTGGCGGCTCCCACTACCGTCAATTTCGAATCCTGGTGCCGCATTTTACAGAAATACGCGATGCTTCGCCGGATGATCGGGGTGTGTTCCAACGCGCTGCTCAAATGTTACGATGCTGACGTTGACGCCTCCCGGCTGATTGACGAAATCGAAAACGACGTTTACGCCGTGCGCCATGCCGATGAGAAACAGACCATCGTGGCGGTGCGCGATATTATAGCCGCCGAATTCAAGGCGCTCGAGGATATTCAGGAAGGCAGGGTTGAAGTCGGCATTCCAACCGGTTTCGCCAAGCTCGACGAGTTTACCGGCGGACTCAAACCCGGCGAAATGTTCGTGCTGGCCGCCCGGCCCTCCATCGGCAAGACCAGTCTGGCGCTCAATGTGATTCGCAACGTCGCACTGCACGCCACCCGGCCGCGCTGCGTGGCCTTCTTCAGTTTGGAAATGACTAGTGAGCAGATCGCCCGCCGGCTGCTCTGCACCCAGGCTCAGATTTCGGAAAACGTGTTCTGGAATCATTCCTTTAACATGCGTGATCTCACCAAGCTGACCGGTGCGGTTTCCGCTTTGCAGAAGGCGAAAATCTTCATCGATCCCACCGGCGGACTCACCATTGCCGAACTCCGGGCCAAGGCGCGGCGGCTCAAGGTTCAGCACAACATTGAACTGATTGTCATAGATTATCTTCAGCTGATGCACTCCGACGGGCGGGCCGAGAGTCGCCAGAACGAGGTGGCCGAAATCTCCGGAGGCATCAAAAAGCTGGCCAAGGACCTCAAAATTCCGGTGCTGGTTCTGGCTCAGCTCAACCGCGAGGTCGACAAAAACGCCGGCAACAAGCCGTTGCGTCCCAAGCTTGCTCATCTGCGGGAATCGGGGACGATCGAACAGGATGCGGATATCGTCACTTTTCTGCACCGCGACCGCGAGGAGTCCAAAACCGTCGCCGACGGCGCCGGCGTCGAAGCCGAATGGATCATTGAGAAAAATCGTAACGGACGCACCGGCAATCTGAAATTGTTGTTTTATCCGTCGCGCATGGAATTCGTTCCGGCGGCTCCGTGCAGTGACGAGTTCGCTCCCGGTTCCGGTGTCGCCGGCTGACGTCCGGCACCTGGAAGACAGGGACGCCGGCGCACGGAGCCGGCGGGATGGAGAACAGGCGGTTCACGGAGCTGCGGCCGCGTGGAAAATACAGGAGAACGGGGATATATGTTCCGGATTTTACAACTGACGCTGGGCGGCGGGTTGTTGCTGACTGCGGCGTTGACGGCGGCGGCGACCGAGGTGGCCCGGGTCGAATTTGAACAGTCCGGTGTGCAGAGGCTTTCCGAGGATCTGCTCACGGCCAACATCCAGCTGCGTCCGGGACTGGAATTCACCCGCGACATCCTTGACGCCGATACCAAGCGGCTTTACAACACCGGCAATTTTGCGGACGTGGTCTCGGAAGTTACGGAGCTGCCCGGCGACAAGGTTGCAGTCAGGTTCCGGGTCCGGCTCAAGCCCCGGATTTCCACGCTCCGGGTGACCGGCAACGCCAAGCTGACGACCAACGATCTGCGCAAGCTGGTCACCGTGGCCGAGGGCGGACTGCTCAACGATATTGAGCTGCGCAAGACGCTGGACGCCATTCGCAAGGAGTATCTGGAAAAAGGCTACCGTGATGCCAAAGTGACTCCGGTGGTGGTTCCGGACGGCGAAGGCCAGGTGATTGTCGACATCCGGATTGAGGAAAATCTGCGTCTGAAAGTTGATGATGTGACGTTTGAAGGGGCCGAAGTATTCTCGCAGCGCGATCTGCGCCATTCGATTGCCAACCGTTACAGTTATCTCAACTGGCTGCCGTTCATCAACGACTATCTGAATCAGGGCTTGTTCGACCGTGCCGAACTGGAGTTGGACAAAGCCCGGCTCCGGGACAAATACCACGATGCCGGTTACCTCGATTTCAAAGTCGAGGAAGTCGCCATTGCGCCTGATCCCGAGGATCCGGAATACGTCAACCTCAACTTCCGGATTGTCGAAGGCGAACCGTATAAAGTGGCTTCAGTTGCCGTAAAGGGCAATACCGTGTATTCCGGGGAGGAACTGGCTCCGCTGCTGCCTTTTGTCGCCGGCTCGGTGTTCAGCCGGGCTGCCGCCGAGGCCGCCGCCCGCCGGATTGTCAGTCTTTACGAGACGCTCGGCTACGCCGATGTGCAGTGCCGGGTCAACCGGGTGGAAAATTTCGCGGATCATACGGTGGCTGTGACGTTTGAGATCACCGAGGGGCGCAAATACTATGTCCGCGGGGTGGACATCTCCGGAAACACCGACACCCGGGACAAGGTGATCCGGCGCGAACTGGCCATTCAGCCCGGTGATCCGCTCGACCGCAACCGGATTGAGGTCAGCCGCCAGCGGCTGATGGGCATGGGGTATTTCAACAAGGTGGAGATCGACGCGGTCAATGCCGACGCCATGGACGAAAAGGACGTCAAGGTCCGGGTTGAGGAAAAAGGGTCACGGTACAATTTCCGGATCGGCGCCGGCGCCTCCGACGTCAACAGTGTGTTCGGCATGGCTGAGATTTCCAGCAGCAACTTCGATCTGTTCAACCCCTCCAACTGGTTTTACGGCGGCGGCCAGCGGCTGCGCATTCAGGGAATTTACGGTATTGAAAATGCCGGATTCAACGTCGATTTCGTCGAACCGTGGCTCTTTGACCTGCCGCTGCGGTTTGAGCTGGCCGGCTACATGAATATCGTCGAATACGACGAATGGGATGAAACCCGGGTCGGCGGACGCACCTCGCTGCAGCGCAAGATTTTTGATGACTTCACCTCCATTGCCGCCGGTTACAAGTTTGAAGTGGTCCGGGTCAACAACGTCGGCGGAGCTCTGAAAAAGTACATGCGTGAAAACAATCTCGACGGCACTCAGAACGTCAGTCAGGTTTCATTGATGCTCAGCCGGGACACCCGGGACAGCCTCATTGAGCCGACGGAAGGATACAATCTCAATTTCTTCGCGGCGGTGTCACCCAAGATTTTCGGCTCCACCGAAAACTTCTACCGCCTCGAGGGCAAGGGCAGCTATTACATGAGTTTCTTCGACAAGGCCATCATCGCCATGGTCGGCGGCAAGATCGGCACGGTGGCGACGTTTTCCCGCGGAGGAGCGGTGCCGATTTTTGAACGTTACTTCCTCGGCGGAAGTGATTCGCTGCGCGGCTTCGAATACCGGACAGTTTCCCCGACCTACAATGATGAGAACATCGGCGGCCAGACCATGCTGCTGATGACTGCCGAAGTGTCGCATCCGATCTGGGGACCGATCCGGGGCGCGGCATTCATCGACGTCGGCAACGCCTGGCGCAACAGCTACACTCTGGCGTTTAATCAGATCAACATCGGCGCCGGTTACGGATTGCGCATCCGGCTGCCGGTGATCAACGCCCCGGTCAAGCTGGACCTGGCTTATCCGATTCTGAACAACACGGACAACTCCAGCAAGTTCCGGATTCACTTCAACGTCGGATTTACGTTCTGATGGACAATACTCCGGAATATCCCCCCACCGCTGACTCGCTGCTGGCGATTCTGAGGCGGCTGCGGGCTCCCGATGGCTGTCCCTGGGACCGGCGCCAGACCCGGGACAGCCTTAAGCGCCATCTGGTCGGAGAGGTGGCAGAACTGCTGGACGCGCTCGACCGCGGCTGCCCCGCCGACATCTGCGAGGAGCTGGGCGATGTGCTGATGAACCTGCTGTTCCAGGTGGTGGTGGCCGGGGAGCGCGGCGAGTTCAGTATGGAAGACGTCTGGCGCGGCATCATCGCCAAAATGATCCGCCGCCACGAACACGTGTTCGGATCGGCCCGCGCTGAAACTCCGGAAGAGGTCGCCGGCCTGTGGCAGCAGATCAAGGCGCGCGAGCACGGCGGCGCCGGGCCGGAGTCGGTCCTGGACCGGGTGCCGCGCAGCCTCTCGGCGCTGGACCGGGCGGCGGCGCTGCAGCGGGCTGCTTCGGAAGTCGGATTTGACTGGCCGGAAGCCTCCGGGGTCATGACCAAGATCGAGGAGGAGTGCGGCGAGCTGCGGCAGGCCTTTGATTCCCGGGATCCGGCGGCGGTTGACGAAGAACTGGGTGATCTGCTGTTTGCCGCGGTCAACCTGACCCGGTTCCGGAAAGGGGAGGAGGCCGAAGCGTTGCTCCGGAGTGCCAACCGCAAATTTGAATCCCGGTTCCGTTATGTGGAGCAGACGTTGAAAGCCGCCGGCGAGGCACCGCAGACCGCATCGCCGGAGCGGTTGGAGGAGTTGTGGCGGGAGGCGAAACGCCGGGAGCGGCAGAATGGCCCGGCGGACCTCCCCTCGCCGGTGAAATGAACTTGACGAATCAGGTTCCGCAGTATGGACAACCAAACCCCGGGGCGGCGGATGTCAGATTGGCAATCTTCCGTTTCTGCTCCGGCCCAATATAAGGTATGAAATTATGCGCAAGGATTTTCTGCCCTTTACCCGTCCGGCGATCACGGCCGCCGACATTGAGGCGGTCACTGACGTGCTGAAGTCCGGCTGGATCACCAACGGACCGGCCAACGCCGCTTTTGAACAGGAGGTCTGCCGTCTCACCGGCAACCGTTACGGCGTGGCGCTGTCGAGCGCCACTGCCGCCATGCATCTGCTGCTCAAGGTTCTGAACATCGGTCCGGGTGACGAGGTGATTACGCCTTCGATGACCTGGGTGTCGATCGCCAACATGATTGAACTGGTCGGCGCCCGGCCGGTGCTGGTTGAGGTGGACCGCGAGACGCTGCTGGTGCGTCCTGATGCCGTTGCGGCGGCGATTACGCCCCGGACGAAGCTGATTGTTCCCGTCCACTTCGCCGGGGTTCCGGTGGATATTGACGCGATCCGGGCGGTGGCCGGCGGCATCCCGGTGGTGGAGGATGCCGCCCACGCGCTCGGCACCTGTTACAAGGGACGCCATATCGGCGCGGAGCACGCGATTTACAGTTTCCACGCCATCAAGAACGTGACCTGCGGCGAAGGCGGCATGTTCGTGACTTCCGACGAGGCGATGGCGGCGGCGATCCGGCGCTGGAAGTTCCACGGCATCGTCATGGATGCTTTTGACCGGCAGAACCGCGGCCGCTCTCCCCAGGCCGAGGTGGTGGAGCCGGGTTACAAGTACAATCTCACCGACATGTCGGCGGCGCTTGGACTCAGCCAGCTCCGGCGGATTGACGCCATCAATGCCCGGCGCACCGAGCTGGCCATGCAGTACCGGGCGGCTTTCGCCGATATGCCGGAAATCCGTCCGCTGGGTGATCCGTCCGGCTACGATTTCAAGTCGGCCTGGCACCTGTTCGTGGTGAGGGTGGATACTCCCAAGTACACCCGCGATGAGTTCATGGCCGAACTCAAGGCGCTCAACATCGGCAGCGGTCTGCACTTCCGCTGCGTCCACCTGCAGAAATACTACCGGGAAACCTACGGTTATCAGCCCGGCTTCCTGCCTGATACCGAGTACAACAGCGATCATATTCTGTCGCTGCCGCTCTTCCCTGACATGACTGACGGCGACGTCGGGGACGTGGTGGCGGCGATCCGCGAACTGCTGGCACGCTGAGGCAACGGAAAACCATCATGACTGAATTAAAAGGCTACGACATCGGCGGCGACGCGACAACATCCAGGCGCAGCGAAGCGTTGTTCTGGATTTTCGCCGTGTTGGCGATGGGGATTTTTCTCGGTCACAATGCGCTGTGGGGTTCGGAGAACCGCTGGGCGGAAATCAGCCGGGAAATGCTGTTGACCGGGGATGTCCTGCATCCGGCAATCAACTGGCGGATTTATTTTGACAAGCCGCAGCTCACCTACTGGTTCATTCTGCCGTTCGCGTGGCTGCTGGACGGCGGGGAGCTGGCGTCCCGGATCCCGAGCGCCCTGGCCGGACTCGCCGGATTGTATGGCGCCATGGCGCTGGCCCGGCGCTTTTTCGACCGTCGGATTGCGCTGCTGACCGGCTGGCTGCTGCTCTCCAGCTACGGTTTTCTGTTCTGGGCGCGCTGCGCCGCCGCCGATATGGCCAATCTGGCGGCGATTGTGCTGGCGGTGGCGTGGTTTTTCCAGGTGGAGAAGCAGCCCGGATTCCGGGGATATTTCGGCTTTTATCTGATCGCGTTTGTCGGTGCTCTGGCCAAGGGACTGCCGGCGCTGGTAATGCCATTTGTGGTGGTGGCGCCCTATGCGTTGGATCACGGCCGGTTCAAGGCGCATCTCAAATGGTCCAATCTGGTCGCGTTTCTGCTGGCGGCAGCGATCTACGCCCTGCCATTCGGACTGGCGGCCTGGCTTGAACCGGCGGCTCCGCTGGCTCCGCCTCCGGACCACGACCTGTCGGGATGGGAGCTGGTCTGGCGGGAAAACATTGTCCGGGTGTTCAATGCGTTCGACCACCGCGATCCGGTTTACACCTACATTTATGAGCTGCCGAGGCTGATGCTGCCGTGGAGTCCGCTGATCATCGTCGCCGTGGCCGGCTTGATCCGCAACCGGAAGCGGCTGTCGCGCGAAGCCGGCATGCTGGCGCTGGGCGCGGTGCTGATGTTTGTACTCTTTTGTCTATCCCAGTCGCGGCGCTGGTATTATCTTCTGCCGCTGGCGCCGTTCTGCGCGATGTTCGGGGCGGCGGGCATTCTGTCGCCCGCGGCGGAACTACGCTGGACTCGGCCGGCGGTGGAGATTATGCGTTATATTGCGCTGACCGCCGGTGCGCTGGCGCTGGCGTCGCTGGTGGCGCTGCCGGTCTGGAATCTGATGTTTCCGGGGACGCCGCTTCCGTTGATCACCATGGTGACGCTGCCGCTGTCCGGATTGCTGGTACTGGGTGTGATGCTGCTCGATCAGCCGCCGGAAAATTGCTCGGTATCCCGATGGATCGGACTGCCGCCCCGGGTGGCGTCGATGGTGGTCGGGACGGCGATCCTGGTGGTGGCGATGTTCAGCTGCGTGCTGCCGTCATTTACGGTTTACCGCTCCGAGAAGCCGTTTTTCCTGGAACTCCGGGACTTTATGGAACAAAACGGCATTGAGCCGGAACAGCTGGTGTTTTTTGCGATTGAACCCTATGCCAGCGGAGTTTATTACCTTGATCTTCAGCGCCCGGCCCGGGTTCTCCAGCCGGAGTTTGCCGAGGATCAGCCCGCTGAAGTGCTGAGAGCCTGGGCGGACGAGACTCCCGGCCGCCGGCTGGCCCTGCTGACCCGCAACCGCGAAGCCATGCTCACGGCGCTGGCCAATACCATGAACGAACTGGGAGTTGAGCTTGATCTTGACCGGCCGCTCCGCCGGGAACGGAAAATTTCGCTTACCGGACGCAAGCCCGCCAAGGAATGGCGGATGTGGCTGGTGGAAATTCCGGCGCTGCCGGCGGCTCCGTCCGAGTCGGGGACCGGCGACGAGCCGCAGAAGCCATGACACTCAATGGGGAGATACGATAATGAGCGATTCGGGAAAAATTCAGTTTGTTTCAGTGGTGGTTCCGGTCTACAACGAGGAGGGCTGCCTTCAGGAACTTATCGACCGGACGGTCAGGACGCTGGAAAGCACCGGCATCCGTTATGAGTTCATCATGGTGGACGACGGCAGCCGCGACCGTTCGGCGGAAATCATCACCGCTGCCGCCGACCGGCATCCGGATCAGGTGATCGGCTGCATTCTCAACCGCAATTACGGGCAGCACGCGGCGATCATGGCCGGGTTTTCGTTCTGCCGCGGCGAGCTGATCATTACCATCGACGCCGACCTGCAGAATCCGCCCGAGGAGATTCCCCGGCTGATTGAGGCGGCCGACCTCGGCAACGATGTGGTCGGTACGGTGCGGCAGCACCGGCGCGATACGCTGTTCCGGCGGACCTCGTCCAAGGTGGTCAATTATTTTGCCCGGCTGGCCACCGGAGTGAAGATGTCCGACTACGGCTGCATGCTCCGGGCCTACCGGCGCCGGGTGGTGGAGGCGATGCTGCAGTGCAATGAGCGCAGCACGTTTATTCCGGTGCTGGGCAACAGCTTCGCCCGCAACACCTGCGAGATACCGGTCGCCCATGCCGAACGGGCGGTGGGGGAGTCGAAGTATTCGCTCTGGAAACTTATCAATCTGCAGTTCAATCTGCTCACCTGCATGACCACCATTCCGCTGCGCATGCTGACCTATTTCGGACTGCTGACCGGTTTCTGCGGCTTCCTGCTCAGTTTGTACATTGTGGTCCGGCGGCTGCTGCCCTCCGGCGACGCCTGGGCCAACGGCGGGGTGTTCACGCTTTTCGCCGTGCTGTTTGTCTTCACCGGAGTGCAGATGATCGGCATCGGAGTGATCGGCGAATACATCGGGCGCATCTACACTGACGTCCGGGCCCGTCCCCGTTTCTTCATTGAGCGGATCGTCGGACGCAAGTCAGCCGACTGAGGTGCGTCATGAAAATCGTTGCCGACAACAAAATTCCGTTTCTGTCCGGAGTGTTCGCCCCCTTTGCCAGGGAGGTTCTGCTGCCGGGCAGGGACATTGCTCCGGCCGACGTTGCCGACGCCGATGCGCTGATTGTGCGCACCCGGACCCGGTGCGACGCCCGGCTGCTGGCCGGCTCCGCGGTCAAGTTTGTCGCCACCGCCACCATCGGCTACGACCACATCGCCGGCGGGGAGCTGGACCGGCTCGGCATTGGCTGGAGCAGCGCACCCGGCTGCAACGCGGCTTCGGTGGCGCAGTATTTTGTCAGCGCGGTGGTCAACAGCGGCCGGCCGTTCCGGGGCCGCACGGTCGGCGTGATCGGTGTCGGCAATGTCGGCCGGCTGGTGGCGGCGGCGGCGGCGGCGCTGGATATGAAAGTTCTGCTCAACGATCCGCCGCGGGAGGAACGGGAAGGCTCGGGCGGATTTGTGTCGCTCGACGAGATCTGCGGTGAATCGGATTTCATCACCGTGCATGTTCCGCTGGAGCGGGGCGGCCGGCATCCGACCTTTCATCTGATCGAGGTGGAACGGTTGGCCGCGATGCGCGACGATGTGGTGTTCATCAACGCCGCCCGGGGCGAAGCGGTGGATTCCGCCGCGTTGCTTGCCGCTCTCAGAACGGGCAGAATTGGCGCGGCGGCACTTGACGTCTGGGAAAACGAGCCGGACATTGACCGGGAAATTCTGCGACTGGCGACTTTTGCCACGCCGCACGTCGCCGGTTATTCGACGGACGGCAAAGCCAACGGCACCGGCATGGCGGTGCGGGCGGTTGCCGCGGCGCTCGGCCTGTCCGAGCTGATCGACTGGAAAGTGCCGGAATTGCCGGAGCCGGAAGTTTCGCTGATTGAACTGGATGCCGCAGCGGACACGGACGAGCAGATCCGGACGGCGGTCAACGCCTCCTACGACCTCCGTTTGGACACGGAGCGGCTGCGGAATGATCCCGGCAGCTTTGAAGCGCTGCGCGGAGGTTATCCGCTGCGCCGGGAGTTTTTCGCTTACCGGGTTCGGGGCGGTTCTGCCGAGGCCCGGCGGCTGCTGGGTGCGCTCGGTTTTCAACTGATTTGAGCCGCTGTCACACTGACGGCGGTTCCCGGAGAACCGGAAATGCAGACTCAAAGGAACAGAATGACAGATCAGACCGGCGGGGTGGCACCGGATTGTCCGGGCCGGCTCCAGATTTTTGACATGGATTATACGCTGATCGACCTCGATTGCGATGTTTCCTGGAAAGAGTTTCTGGTTGCTTCCGGAATCGCACCCGCCGCGGATCTCGCTGCCGCCGCGCGCTTTATGGCCGATTACGAACGGGGAGAGCTGGACGAGGGCCGGTTCATGCGGTTCCAGCTGCGGGATGTCATCGGCCGGACTCCGGAGGAGGTGGCGCAGTGGTCCCGGCGGCACTTTGAGGAAGTCGTGCGGCCCCGGGTGCGGAGCCGGGCGCTGGCTTACGTCCGGGCCTGCCGGGCGGCCGGTCTGCCGACGGTGATTCTGACTTCGACCAATGCCGAGATTGCCCGTCCGGTTGCGGAGTTCTTCGGCGTGGACCGGTTGTGGGGCACGCCGCTCGAACTCGAAAGCGGACGGTTTACCGGACGCCTGGCCGCCGGCAGTTACGTCGGTTCCGGCAAAGTGACGGCGGCCGCCGCGATATCAAGGGAGTTCGGCGTGCCGTTCGAGGCGATGGCGGCCTATGGCGACAGCGTCAACGATTTGCCGCTGTTGAGGCACGTCGGTTTTCCCCACGCGGTCAATCCGGCGGCGGGACTGCGGCGTGAAGCTGAACTTCGCGGCTGGCCGATTTTGGATTGGAACGCCCCGGCGGATTGAAAAATCCACCGTGGCAATGTATATTGAGAAGCGCGGATTTTCAGCGCTTTCGACAGAGGTGTGCAAGTGGCCAAATTACCCGTACAGTCGGCCCGGTTCAAACGGGATTACGTTGCGGCGTCGGCGGTGATTATATTTATTCTGATTCTGATTGCCGAACTTACTCTGGCGATCAGCATTCCGCTTTATCTGAACCGGGAAAAGGCGATGGCTCTCCAGGTGCGGCGGCTCAACCTGCTCTCCTCCTTTGACGGCACCCGGAATCTGGCGCACAACATCAATCCGACTTCGGTTGACGCAACCGCCTATCTGGAAGTCAGGCTGGTGGCCTGGAACCTTGATCAGCTGGCGCCCTATCTGCGGAGCAACGCCGCCGGACTCTCCCACGAGGAGCTGACCGCGTTGCAGAAATCGGTGAACAGCATGGCGGAAGTGCTGGCCCGGATCCGGAGGGGATATGTGTTTTCCGCCGAAAGCCGGCTCGACACTTCCGGGTACATCAATTCGCTGCTGCTCAGGGAGCGGGAGCTGGAGAAGAACAATGCTGAAAAAAAACAGTGAAGCCATCCTTGAACGGTTCCGGCGGGGCCGGATTGCCGTGATCGGAGACATCATGCTGGACGTCTACCTGTGGGGGCAGGTCACACGGATTTCTCCCGAGGCGCCGGTGCCGGTGGTCAACATCCGGGAACGGACCTGCTGTCCCGGCGGAGCCGCCAACGTGATGCTCAACCTGGCCCGGCTGGGGGCTCGGGCCAGCGCTTTCGGTGCGGCCGGTGACGATCCCGCCGGTCGGGAGATCGCCGTGCTGCTCCGGGAAAAAACCATCGATACCGCCGGAATTGTCACTGACCGGACGCGGCGCACTACGGAAAAGCGCCGGGTGGTGGCCGGTTCGCAGCAGCTGCTCCGCGAGGATTTTGAAGACCGGATGGATTTGGATGACCAGCTGCGGCGCCTCATGGTCAACCGGGTGGTGGACGCCATCCGGGCGGGTGAACTGGACGCGGTGATTTTTGAGGATTATGCCAAAGGGGTGCTCGCGGCGTGGATGCTGGAGGAAATCATCGGCGAAGCCCGCCGTCACGGGGTGGTTACGGCGCTGGATCCGAAACCGGGCGGAGTGACTCCGGTCAAAGGGCTGACGGTGATCAAGCCCAACCGGAGCGAGGCGTTTTCGCTTTCGGGTGTGCCGGATTCCGGCGGCGTGGCCGATCCGGAGCATGACAGCGGGCTGGCCGCTGCCGCCGCCCGGCTCTTCGAATTGTGGGAGCCGGACCAGTTGTTGATTTCACTGGCGGCCCAGGGCATGGCTCTCTACTGCCGGAAGAGCAACAAGGTGCGGGTGATTCCGACCCGCGCCCGGGAGGTGTTCGACGTCTCCGGCGCGGGGGATACGGTTACCGCCACCTACACGCTGGCGTTGATCTCGGGTGCCAAGCCGAAGAACGCCGCTGAAATCGCCAATCTGGCCGCCGGCGTGGTGGTCGGCAAAATGGGGACCGCGCCCATCGGTTTTGATGAGCTGGCGGCGGCGGTCAGGGATTTTATCAATCAATCTTCCGGTGAGGCGGAGGCTAATGATGAGTGACATGGTCGCAGTGGTGATTCCGGCGCGCTACAGCAGCAGCCGGTTTCCCGGCAAGCCGCTGGCGAAACTGGCCGGACGGCCGATGATTCAGCATGTTTATGAGAAAGCGGCGGCCTCCGGCGCCGACGTGGTGTTGGTGGCGACTGACGATGAGCGGATTCGCGCGGCAGTGGAGGCGTTCGGCGGCCGGGCGGTGATGACCCGGTCCGATCATCCGTCGGGAACCGACCGGATCGCCGAGGCGGTCCGGCTGACCGGACTGCCGGTGGATATCGTCATCAACGTTCAGGGCGATGAACCGCTGATTCCGACTTCGGTGATCGACGAGCTGATCGGGATCATGAAAGCCCGTCCGGAGCTGGAAATGGGCACCGTGGCGGTGCCCGGCAACCGGGAAACCATGACGGAAAACAATGTCAAGGTGGTATTCGGCGCCGATGGTTCCGCGCTTTATTTCAGCCGTTCGATGATTCCGTTTCTGCGTCAGGGCGGCGCTGACGGCGGCGTCTGGCTCCACTGGGGCATCTACTCTTACCGGCGGGCCGCGCTGGAGCGCTTTGTGGCTCTGCCGCCGGGGCGGCTGGAGTGCTGCGAAAAACTCGAACAGCTGCGGGCGCTGGAAAACGGTATGAAAATCCACGTGCACACTTCTGATCTGACAAGCATCGGCGTTGATACGCCCGCCGATCTCGCCGCGGCGGAGCGCCGCCTGGCGGAAGAGGCGCAAGCCAATGGTTGAAACTTATGGAAACCGTTAAAATCAATGAAAACATCGTGGTCGGCGGCGGCCGGCTGACTCTGTTCGGCGGTCCCTGCATGGCTGAATCCCTGGAGCTTTGCCTGGAAACGGCTGGCTATCTCAAGGAGCTGTGTCGGGAGCTTGACGTGCAATATGTGTTCAAGGCCTCATACGACAAGGCCAACCGTTCCAGCGGCGCGTCGCGCCGGGGACCCGGACTGGCCGCCGGTCTTGAGATGCTCGGGGCCGTACGTCGTGAATTCGGTGTGCCGGTGATTACCGACGTGCATGAGAGCGGCGATGTGGCGGCGGTGGCGGCGGCGGTTGATGTGCTGCAGATTCCGGCTTTTCTGTGCCGGCAGACTGATCTGCTGGTTGCCGCCGGGGCGAGCGGCCGGCCGGTCAATATCAAAAAGGGGCAGTTCATGGCTCCGGAAGACATGCTGGGGGCAGTCGAAAAAGTCCGTTCCACCGGCAACCGCCAGGTGATGCTTACTGAGCGCGGCTCCAGCTTCGGTTATCACAATCTGGTGGTGGATATGCGCTCGCTGGTGACCATGCGTGGCTTCGGCGTTCCGGTGGTGTTCGATGCGACCCATTCGGTGCAGCTGCCCGGCGGGCTGGGCAATGCTTCCGGCGGCCGGCGGGAATTTGTGTTTCCGCTGGCCCGGGCGGCGGCGGCGGTTGGAATCGACGCGCTGTTTGCCGAAGTTCATCCGCGTCCGGATCAGGCCTGGTCGGACGGTCCCAATTCCCTGGATTTCCAGACCATCCGCGAAGTGCTGGCGAAAGTGAGGGAGCTCCATGATCTCCAGTGAGCAGTTCCGGAACGTCAAGGTGATCATTCTGGATGTGGATGGCGTTCTGACCGACGGCAAGTTGGGATACGGCGGTTCGGAACTGATGAAATTCTTCCATGTCCGCGACGGTCACTGGATCAAACTCGCCATGCGCTCCGGACTGCGGGTCGGAGTGCTTACCGGGCGCTCCGACGCCGCTTCCCGCCGCCGGGCTCAGGATCTCGGGCTGGATTTCTACGTTGAAGGCGCTTTGGATAAGTTGACCGCTTTTGAAAAACTGTGTCCGGAACTGGGGGTGACTCCGGCCGAATGCATGTACATCGGCGACGATGTCGTGGATATGCCGGTCATGCGCCGGGTCGGCGTCGCCGTGGCGGTCGCCGACGCCATGCCGGAACTCGACGAGGTCGCCGGCTGGCGCACCCGGGCTCCGGGCGGACACGGCGCCGTCTGCGAAGCGTTGCACCGGCTGCTGGAGGAGCAGGGCCGTCTCGAAACGCTGATGGCGAGGTACCGCCGATGAAACGCCGGCTGACGGCGGTGCTCGGGGCGGCGGTGCTCGGGCTGGCTGCAGGAACGGCGACACCGGTCCGGGGCGCCGACAACATCGACGATTTGCGGGATCTCCGGCTGGAGAACGCCAAGATCCCGGTTTACAACAAGCCGGATGCCGAGGGTGGCGACCGGCTGCTCCAGATCATGGTGTTCATTGACCGGGCGAGTCGTCGCGGCCGTCTGCTGCAAGGCGAGAACGTGGTGCTGGATGTGATCCGGCGCGGCTCCGACGTCGACACGATCATGGACAACTGGCGCAAGTCGCCGCCCTATCCGCTGGAAGCACCGTTGCGCGAGGTGGCGGATTTCTGGTCCTGGCAGCGCAACGCCTACAGCGACGGAGTGATTTTTTCCCCTGCCTGCGAAATTGACATTGAGCGCCGGATGGCCTCGGGCAACGACAATGTCTATTTCCGGTCGCCCCAGCTTGATCTGGACGGCATCGGTTATCGGGTTGATTTTGAGCGGCGCACGGTTCTGGTGACCAGCGATGTCAAGATTGTGCTGCGGCAGGAGAACTGCGACCCCCGCCGGTTCATCGGGGGGCAGCTCCCGATCAAAAATGAGTATGTGACCGCTACCGGGGACTCGCTGCTGATCGACCTCGAACGCAACCAGATCATGCTGATCGGCAGCGTGGTCCTGCTGGAGGAGCGTGGCCGCCTGGAGTGTGACCGGCTCACGCTTTTCATCGAACGCAAATCCGGTGATTCCGACGCTGTCAGCAGCGACATGCTGCCCGCGACGATGAAAGCCGCCAGCGGCATTTCCCGGATTCTCGCCGATGGCAATGTGCAGGTCTCGGACGCGCCGGCCGCGCCTGGCGGAGGCGTCAACCGGTTGTTTGCCGATCACCTTGAGTACGAGATGTCCACGGGACTTTTGACGGTGACCGGCGACGAAATCCGGCCCCGGCTGGAGAGCGCCGGCGGCGAAAAGATGACTGCCGACCGTTTCCGGCTTTTGCGTCCGGAGCAGAAAATGTACGCCGATGGCGGCTGCCGGATAGAGGCTCCCGACGCGGAGGGGGCGGTGCGGACGCTCTCCGGGGACAACGGTTTCTTTGACCTGGCCGCCAACCGGGGAGAGCTGGTCGGCAAGGTGCAGGGTGATGATCCCCAGATGACACTCAGCTGCGACCGCATGGAATTCTTTTTGTCCGGGTCCGGTGCGAAAGACGGTCCCGGCGGCGGCAGGCGTGAGCTGGACCGGGTCAGGGCTTACGACCATCTGCAAATCGTAAGCAAAAAGGCCGATGATCCGGAGCGCGGTCCCACGACCCTCACCGCCGGATTCGCCGATTTCAATTACACCGGCAACCGGCTGGATTTCTATCCCGACGTCAGGATCAGTGATGCCCGCACGGTTCTGACCACCGACCGGTTGGAACTCTATCTGGCCGACCGTCCGGCACCGGCAGGGCCGGCCCGGACGTCGTCCGACTTCAATCCGCTGCTGGGCGGCTCCTCGTCGGAAGGAAAACGCCTGGACCGGGCGGTGGCGATCGGCCGGGTCAAAATGCGCGATCCTGATGCCGAACTCTCCACCGACCGGATGACCATGTATTTCGAGGCGCTCCCGGAGGGAGCGGCGCCGGCGCCCGGAGTCTTCCAGTCCGGCGGCACCCGGTTAGTCCGAGCTCTGTGCGACGGCAATCTGACCGCGGTCAATCTGACTGCGCCCCGGAGCGGTGCCGGTCCGGACACGGCGTCCGGCCGAGACCGGACTGCTTCTCTGCATGATCTGGTCGGCAGCTCCAGGGGCAGCCGCACCCTCAAGGCGGACCAGGGTATTGTCAACCTGAAGTCCAATGCGTCGGAGTTTCACGGCAGGGTCAGTCTGTATGATGAGCAGAGCCGGCTGGATTGCCGCGACCTCTATCTGTTTGCCGTTCCGGAGCGTCCGGCGGCGGAGGCGGACCAGGACATCGACGCCGATCCCTTTGCCCTGAGCAGCGAGAGTTCTCTGCCCAGCCGGCTTGTAATCGGCGAAGGGCTGGCCATGGACCGGGCGTTGGCCGAATACGATGTGCTCATGACCCGCCGGGAGGAGGATGGTGAATTTCAGAAGGCCGGCGGCGACCGGGCGGAGTACCGGGCCGCCACCCGCGAGGTGGTGATCACCGCCATTCCGCCCAACCGGCCCTGGCTGAGTGCCTCCAACATCCGGCAGTACGCCGACCGTATTATCTTCAACACCGCCGACGGGGTGTTTCAGACCGAGGGTCGCACCGACACCGGACGCGAATAAAACGGGAAGTTTCCGGCTGACCGGGCTTCCGGAGACAGGCCGGACTTTCCCGGCTGGCACCGGCCGAAAAAACAGCGCCGCACCGGGCTTCCGGAGCGGCGGCGTTTTTTTATCGGAAGTCAGAAGCCGAAAATATTTTCGGTCTCCTGTTTGGAGATGTCGAAAGTATCCTCCCAGACCGCCAGTCCGGTGGCGAGGTCGGTGGCTACGACGTGGAACATGAAAAGGCTTTCGACGGTGCGTCCGGACCGGGTCTCCTCCCGGATGATTTCTCCTGAGATACTGATATCCGGGGCGAGCACCGTGCCGCGCTTCTGCACGGTCGCCGGATTGAACAGATCGTCGTTTTCCAGCTCCCGCACCTGGCGGGTGGCGGAATCCTCGGCTCCCTGCGCCCCGACTGCAGTGGTGACCACCGCTTTGCCGGAGGCCAGCATGGCCTGACGCATTTTATTGGTCAGAATCCGGGTGTTGGCCCGGCGGCCGGTGCGGTCGGCCACGGTGTTGATCATGACAATCGATTTGCGGCCGTCCGGACGGGTCAGCGCGCCGGAGGCCAGCAGCGAATCGATGCTGCGGGCGGCGACGTCCTGCCAGTCGCTGGTGTTGACATCCCGCACAGTGGTGATGCCCTGGGTGGCGGGATCGATCCGGCGGGCCGAACTTCCGCAGCCGGCGGCTCCCGCGGCCAGCACGGCGGCCGTCAGCATAACCGCTGAGCGTTTTACAAACAGATTCATGAAAAGGTCCTTTCTCCGCTGATTCGGTTTAATTGGATGCTGAATTCTCTTTGACACTGAAAACGAAATCACGGCAGTTGGCGTTGGGCGCCGTGCTTTGCAGATATCTGACTTCTCCGGGCAGGAAAATTTCGTTTCGCCACGCTCCGGCGGCAGTGCGCACCAGCATGCCGTTGGCGTCCAGCCATTCGAACCGGTAACTCACATGATAGGGGTTGTCGCCCATGAACCAGCTCCACAACTCCGGCCAGAAGCCGTAACGCTCGCTGCGAATGGCGATCTGAACACGCATGAATCCTTCCGGAGTGACGGTGCGGTTGACTCCCAGGGGACGCAGCCGGTCGCGGCAGAAGTTGTCAGTGACGAAGCACCTGGCCTCCACCGGATCCAGCCGCATGCTTTTGGCCGTGTTTTCGGCGGTGTTGACCGTGTCCTGGCAGCCGGAACCGGCCAGCAGCACGGCGGCGGCCGCCAGCGCGGCCGGAATCAGCGAAAATCTGGTCATTTATTCTTTTCTCCTTTGCTGGGGGACCGACCGCCGGTTCGGCGGCGGTTGCCCGCGGTTGACAGCTCTGCTGGTTTACATTAGCGGCCGGGTTGCCTGTTTGGCGAACTCGGTGTTGTGCTCCCAGACCGCCACACCGGTGGCGAGGTCGGTCAGAACCAGATGAAACAGAAAGTAACTTTCCTCGGTCCGGCCGGATTCCGACATCTGCTGGATGATGGCGCCGGACAAACTGAAATTGGGTGCGATCACCGTGCCGCGCCGGGGAACGGTGCCCTGATGGAAAAGATCGTCCAGTTCCTTGGACCGGATGCGGCGGACTGCCAGATCGATATTGCTTCCGGCTCCGACCGCCGAAGTTACCGCCGCCTGTCCTGAAGCTCCGATTGCCTGACGCAGCTTGTCGGTCAGCAGTCCGGTTTCAAGATGCATCAGCGTCTGGTTGCGAATGCGGCCGATCATTACCACCGGCGCCTGACCGTCTTTGCGGCGGAGCGCGCCGGAGGCCAACAGCGAATCGGCGGAGTCCGCCGCGGCCTGCCGCCATTCGGACGGATCGATTCCGCTCAAGGTGACCAGCGATTCGGATGATCCCGGATCAATTCTCCGGGCGGCACTGCCGCAGCCGGCCGGTCCGGCAGCCAGTCCGGCGGACAGCAGCAGGAAAAAAAGCGGCCTCATAACCATTCCTGTCGATTGAATCAAAATCGGTATTGCATGTTTGCGGAGCTGCATCATTCCAGACTCTCCCAGAATTTGAATCGCCGGGAGCCGTCGAGTTCCCGGACGTAGATGAACACGCGGTTGGCATCGTCGGAGGGGGTGAATTCCCGGCGTTCGATCACCCTGCCGTCGCGGTTGAGCACCTGCAGCTCAATGCTGCGCTGTCCCGGTTCCCCCAACGGCAGCCGGAGCAGCTGGTAGTGGCGCGGCACGGTGAGCCAGCGCCGCCAGTCCGTCTGTCGGATTATTGCCCGGCTGGTGGCGGCGACCTGCGCCCGGGCGAGCGCCACCGCCAGCGGTTTGAAATCCGAATCCGCCATGGCCAGCGCGGCGGCCAGCTGGACTTTGGCGGCTTCATGTGCGATGGTGGTGGAGCGGGTGACCGCCACTGCCCGGTCGATCAGCCCCGAGATGTCACGCTGCCAGAACTCTTCCCGCATGATTTCCCCCATGTCGGCCAGCGGCACTCCGGCACCGCTCCGGCCGCCGGACCTCGCAGTCAGCCGTCCCCCATCGAACCGGCGGTAATCGGGCAGACTGAACTTCCAGCTGGCCGGCACCTGGCCGGGCAGGTGGAAAGCGGCCTGACGGTCTTTCCAGCCGCAGGGCCTGCCCTGAGCGTAGATGATGTAAACCACCTGGTCGCCCGGAGAGCCGGTATCGGGATCAACGGCTTCCAGTCCGGCCGGCACCGGATCGCCGAGCATGACGCTCAGCGTCTTGAGATCGCGCCGGAACAGGGCGTTTTCGGGATCAATCCGGTTGAGATAGTTGAGATCAATCAGAGCCTCATCCCACTCGTTGTTCAGATAATAGCCCACCGCCGACAGGTAAAATGCCAGCGGATTGAAAAGTATGCTCAGCGCCGGCCGCCGGCGCTGACTGTATTCCTGATAGTCGCTTCCGGAGGCCGCCTTGAATACCGTTGCCCGCTCACCGTCGGCGAGCGCCCGGCTTACCGCGAGCGTCGGCGCGTCGGCGCGGCCGTGGTTGTCGATGTCGTAACGGCGCATTTCAGCATCGGAATCCCGGAGCAGATAGCGGAACTGGGAGTGGCGCATGCGCCGGATCTCAACCAGAAAATCCTCCACTCTCCCGGAGTTGAGGTAATTGAAACCCTTGAGCAGATGCAGGGTCAGCCGGTCGGCGAGAGTGCCGGTATAGTCGGAGGCTCCGATTTCATGCAGTCGCAGGCGCCCCTCGGAGTCGTAGCCGTAAAGCAGCTTTTCCGCCCGGTCCAAACTGCGCATCGATTCTTCGCTGCGGCCGGCGTCAAGGTTGACGTTGCCGGATTCCAGGTGCCAGAGCAGAGCGTCGCTTCCGGTGGAGTCGGCTTCGTTCTCGCTGATGGCTGTAGCCAGTTCCGCCGCCTCATCGAGGCGGCCGGAGTAATAGAGTTCCGCCAGTTTCCGCTGGTCGTCCGCTCCGTATTCGGTCCGGCAGCCGGCGAACAGCGGCACCAGCAGCAGCGCAAAGCGGAGCCAGCGGCACCGCGGCGGCGGCCTGAACGCGGAAGCAATGCTCATGAGAATGCGGACTCCCTGCCGGTGCTTCAGGTGGCCGCCGGATACGCTGGCGGCGGTGCTGCCGTTTCGGCCTCCGGAGCTGCAGCCGGCGTGGCAGCGCGACAGACGGCGCCGACTGGAATTTCTCCGCTGGATTTGACGATTTCGGCGGCGGCGGTTCCGGGCATGATCCGATTGACCCGGATAGTCGCGACCTCGGTTTCTGTGGTTCCGATCACTTTACCGGTTACCGGATGCTTGAAGGCTTTGCCGGGCGCGAACACCTGATAAACGGCCCCCGCTTCAACTCCGGCTCCCGCCCCGCGGGAGAGATAGACGGTTTTGCCGTCGACGGCGGCAATCCGGAGCGGATCAAGCCGCTCCAGCAACGTGGCGCCGGTATGCGCGGCGGCGGTTTTCAGAATGTCGTCATCGTAGTCGGCAACGGTCCAGTCCCGGCGGGACGTGGCCGGAATGTCGCGGCTGTTGAGCGAAAATGTGAGATCCTCGCTGGCGATGATCTGTCCTGTGGCGACCTCCAGTATTTTCACCTGAAGCTCCAGGTCAATCAAAATCCGGGCCGCGGAGGTTCCGGCAATCGCCGTCGCCGTGGTGGCGGCCCGCCTCTGGAAACGGGTGATCTTTGACACGATGATGTAGTCCCCGAGCTGGAGACGGCCGACTGCGGCGCGCTGTCCGGAATCAGCCCAGACGCTCTCGACCAGACCGGTTTCCGCCGCGATTTTGGCGAGATCCTCGCGGCTGAGAAGTTCAAAGCTGCCGGCCTTCAGCAGCCAGGAACCGAGCAGACGGTTGAACTTGCCGCCGATCTGCGGCTCGGTTCCGGCCGCCATCTCGGTCGGCAGCAGGGCCAGACGTTTGATTTTCCGGGCCTCGGCTCCGGCCAGCAGGCCGGCCCGGGCCAGCGCGTGGTCGATCCGTCCGATAAGCTGGTCAAAGGTGGGAGCTTCGACGCTGGCGCGGTGGTCGGAATCAATTTTCCCGGTTTCGGGATTAACCACCATGAGGGTCAGAATGTAGCGCGACCCCGGTTTTGACACGGTGTAGACCAGCAGTCGGCTGACTGCGCGCTGGTTGAGTTCCTGCCGTCCGGCATCGTCGAGCATCAGTCCGGAGTTGGTGAGTTCCCACTCCCGGATTATGGCATTGAGCGCACTGCGCGAGTAGATTTCGTATTCACCGCCGAGCTTGCTTTCAATGTAGTCGGAAATGCCGGCTATTTCCGCTTCCGTAATTCCATGGCCGGCCCGCGGTTCGGCCACCGCGATCCGTTCAGCTGCCGTCGCGGCGGTCACGATAACGGCGGCGGCCGCCAGCCCCAGAGTCCGTTGCAATAATCCGATCATGGCTGTTTCTCCCCGGCCGCCGGGACGGCCAACTGTTGATTGATGGCTTCGGCGGCCTGACTGACCGCGCTTTTCATCATCCGCTCAAACCGACCCGAATCAATCCGCTGGGCGAACTGGGTTTTCAGATCGCGGTCGCGGCCGGTGAACACACCGGAAAAGATCACCTCACCGTTTGAGGTGTCAACCAGCTTTATGACCAGATCGAGCGAATACACCACCTGCTCAGTGAGAACGCCGTAACCGGAGAACCGGTTGCTTTTGGTTTGGAAGTCCGCCACGGTACCGTAGAGAATGTGGGTGGCGCCGCTGACTCTGCCGAATTCGGAGACGGCCTTTTCCCACTCCACTCCGGGGCGTCCGGTCTCAATTGCCCGCAGCCCCCGGGCGAGACTGCCGCGGTCGATGACCTTGAGCGCCGGGGACTGATTCAGCGCCGCGATCATGTATTCCGCTCCGATCACCACTGAGCGCTGCTGAGTCCGGAGAATCCGGTCGGCCAGTTCATCCCGCCGTGCGCGATCGCGGTCGTTTTCCTGGTCGTTGCGGTTGATGTCGTGGACGATCTTGTAGGCTGCCAGATCGGCGTCGATCATTTTCACCATTCCGAGCATCCGGTCATCGATGACCGCCCGGTCGGCGTCGGAGAGCGAGTCATGATTTTTTTCATCCGGTCCCCGGTCCCGGAATTCATAGAACTTCTGACCCTGAATGTCGATTGTGGTGAAATCAAACACCGCTACGCGGATGTCCGCGGCCTGTACGCCGGCCGCCGCCAGCAGCGCCGCCAGCCACCGGAACCAGTTCAATCCCGTCATGATCGTTTTCCTTTATGTTTTCCCATGCTGAAGCTATTGCCTGATTTTGACCGTGAGTTCACGGCGGTGCACCGATGCCGGATCCAGCGTCAGCCGGAAGCGGGCACGATCCCGGAACAGCCGTCCGCCGCAGGAGCGGCCGCTGTCGGTGATCACCGTCACCAGATAGTCGCCCGGCCCGAGCCGGCGGTCGACGGTCACCAGCGGCTTGCGGCTCTCCACGCCGGTTTCGCGCAGCGCCTTGACCGCCAGCCGGCGCAGGGTTTCGCCGGCGGGGCCGCCTTCCGCCGCCAGCTCACTTTCCGGAGCCGGACCGCAGCCGGCCGGCAGGAGCAGCATCAGCGCCAGGACGGCGATGCGGAACCGGACTACCGGACTTGCGGATTTTCCATGCATTTTTCCGTTGCTCCCAGTGGGTTTTTCTGCCGGTGATAACATATCCTTGCTCTGTTTTTTTTGCAAACTGTTTCCGGACAATTTGCTGAAATATCCGGCCGGTCCGCGCGGCGGGGGGTTGCTTTCAGCGGTTGCGGGGCGTATATTATTTCCGACATTTATTAATCCCGGATGACCGGCCGCCGCGGCGGCGTCCGGTCATCCGGCGGGAGATTTCTGACCATGAGCGCATTGAAAAACACTCCGCTTCGCGACTTTCATCTTGAACTCGGCGCCAAGATGGTGCCGTTCTCGGGCTGGAACATGCCGGTGCAGTATCCCGGCGGCATTCTGGCCGAACACCGCCACACCCGCACCGCCTGTTCCGTGTTCGACATCTGCCACATGGGAGAGTTCCGGATCAGCGGTCCCGGTTGCGCGGCGGCGCTGGATCTGGCGCTGGCCCGGCCGGTTTCCGACCTCGCCGTCGGATCCTGCCGCTACAACCTGCTGCTGGAGGCGACCGGGGGAGTGCTTGACGATCTCATCGTCTACCGGATGGAGCCGGAGGATTTTTTCATTGTGGTCAATGCCGGCAACATTGATTCCGACGCCGCCGTTTTCCGCGAACGGCTGCCGGAGCAGGTGGATTTCAGCGACCTTTCGGAGCGTCTGGCCAAACTCGACCTGCAGGGGCCGCGTTCGGCGGAGGTGCTGGGGCGGCTCGGCCTGGAGGCCGCCGGACTCCCGCGCTATTATCATTGGAACTTCCAGGAGCTGGACGGCATCCGCTGTATTGTCAGCCGCACCGGATACACCGGCGAGCTGGGCTTTGAGCTTTACTTCGATGCTGAATACGCCGATGAACTCTGGACTTTGCTGCTGGAGACCGATCCGGTCCGTCCCGCCGGACTGGGAGCCCGGGACACCCTGCGGCTGGAAATGGGGTACGCTCTCTACGGGCATGAACTGCGCCGGGAGTGGACGCCGCTGGATTGTTCGCTGCAGGGGCTGATCCGGCTCGAAGGCGACCGCGATTTCATCGGACGTTCCGCCCTGATTGCGCAGAAATCCCCGCGCCGGGCGGTGGCGGTCCGGCTGGATGGCCGTCGGGCCGCCCGGGCCGGTGCGGCGGTGTTCGATGCCGCGGGACGGGAAATCGGAGTGGTGACCTCGGGCGCGTTCGGCCCGTCACTGGGTGCGGCCTGCGCACTCTGCAATCTCGAATCCGGTCCGGACCCGGCGCCCGGAACTTTGCTGGAGCTGGCCGCCGGCAGTGACCGGCTGCCGGCCCGGGTGACGCCGTTGCCGCTGGTGAAGGATACCAGTCTCCGGGCAAAAATCTGACGGCTCTCCGGATCAGAGTCCATCCGGCGGCGGCAGCGCACGTTCGGGTTGAGTGCCGTTGCGCAGAAAGCGGGGGCGCGGCCGGTAAGTGACGGAAAAGAGATTTTCCGTGGAGGGGAATCCTTCGTAGGTGATCCGGGCCAAATCCAGCAGTGCGTAGATCAGCCGGTCGGTCTGAAAAGGCTGGAACGCATTGCGGCGCAGGGTGTCGATGAAACCGCGCCGGGAGCCGATGTACGAGTTGGAAAGCCAGACCGCCAGCGGAACTTCATAGCACTCCACGCGGGAGGCGTCACGGGCGATCCACTCGGTCATTTCCGGATAGACCGCCTCGCCGTGGTCCGAAAAGTAGACCATGAAGGCCGGGCGGTTTCCCCGGTCGAGGCGACGGATCAGCCGTCCCAGCAGCTGATCGGTGTAGGCAATGGAGTTGTCGTAGGCATTGGCCATGTTCCGGAACCGTTCCGAGGTGTAGCTTTCCGGGGGATCGTCGGCTGCGGTGAACCGCTTTTCCCCGGGCGGACAGCGCTGCTCGAACGGGGTGTGACTGCCCATCAGGTGCAGAAAGACGATGGTCGGAACCGGCTCGGCGACAAGTTCGGTTTCGAGGTATTCCAGCAGTTTGGCGTCGTCCGGCGGACCGGGTTCCAGTTCCCGCACGTAGACGGCGCGGTCGGCGTTGCGGAACATCAGACTCGCCGGCGTGTCGAACTGGCCGTGGCGGAGCTGGTTGGAAATCAGCACCGTCCGGAATCCCGCCCGCCGGTACAGGTCGCACAGCGAAATGCCCGGTTTGCGCCGCGGTTCATCGAGCGTGGCGAAACTGAACGAATACGGCAGCGAAGTGGCCGTGTGCACCGAGGGCGACCAGACATTGCCGAAGGCCGCCAGCGAACCGAACTTCCGGAAATACTCCAGTTGAGGCGTGGTTTCTCTGCGGTATCCGAAGAGCGAGTGATGGCGGCGGCCCGCGGATTCCCCGATCACGATCACTCCGAGCAGATTGGAGTCATCCAGTCGCCGCAGTCCGGGCGGGACCTCTGGGGCGGCGGCCATTTCAACGTAGTCCCGCAGCGAATTCCGGTAGTCGACCGCCGCCACGCCCAGCCGGGTGAGCGTGGTGAAGTTGAAAGCCTCCCGGATTTCACCGCGTCCGGCATATATTCCCGCTCCGGCCAGAAAAGGCAGCATGGCGGCCGCTCCCAGCCAGCGTCCCGCCCGGTCCGGCGCGGTTTTGAGCCGGCAGGACAGCACGGCGGTGGCGATGATCAGCACCACCGCCAGCAGCACGGCGCCGCCCACCCGGCTCGGCAGGACTGAACGGATGAACTCAAGGTATTCTCCACCCGGAGAAAGCGTCAGAATGGCGATCAGGCTCTTTTCCACCGGCAGAATGTAGAAGAGCAGCAGAATGATCTGCGCCGCGGTCGCCGCCAGCACCAGCGGAATCACCGTGCAGCTGTACCGCCGGCTCCAGCCTTCCGGCAGCATCAGCAGCGGAGCGGCGGCGAACAGCATGAAAGCCAGCGACTTCAAGGTGAAAAATTTTGTATGCTCGAAATGGTTTTCTCCGCCGACGGCCAGCCGCGCCTCGGTGAGGGCGAAGATTACCAGCACCGCCAGCACAAACAGAAAGTCGAGATACCACGGTTTGCCGTGTTGCGTCGGAGTTTTCATAAGTGGCGCCGTCTCCCCCAGGTGAGCTGCCGGATCCGCCGGACGGCGCGGCAACGGAAACCGCTCCGTCCCGGAACCGGCTACAGTTTCAGATTGTCCAGGGCGCTCCAGGCACCGGAACCGGACTCCGGCGCGGAACAGTTGCAACTCTGCCGGTTGCGGTTGGCGCCGCAGACCGGGCACAGCCCCCGGCAGTCATCGGAACAAAGCAGATTCATCGGCAGCTCGGCGGCCAGTTCCTCGCGGATGTCCTCAGAGATGTCGACTTCGTCGCCGGAGCCGTCGAGTTCGAGAAAGAGTTCGATGTCCGGCGCCTCCACTTTCCGGACCACCGGCTCCAGGCAGCGGCCGCAGATCCCGGACACCTCTCCTCGGCATTCACCCCGGATCAGGGCTCCGCCGGAAACCTTGTCCACGCCGAGGCGATAGGAAACCGGTCCGCAGCTGGTCAGCGGGTCATCCGGCTCCAGACCGAGAAATTCCGGGGGTTCCACCCCCTCCAGTTCGATCGGCTCCCGGTCGAGTCTGGCCAGTGAAAATTTGATCATTTGTTGAACTCCTGGGCTTTGAGCACCGCCACAAACGCCTCCTGCGGAATATTGACCTGGCCGATCAGCTTCATGCGCTTCTTGCCCTCCTTCTGTTTTTCCAGCAGCTTGCGTTTGCGCGTGATGTCGCCCCCGTAACACTTGGCCAGCACGTTCTTGCGCAGCTGGCGGATGGTCTCGCGGGCAATAACCTTGCCGCCGATCGCCGCCTGAATCGCAATCTGGAACATCTGCGGCGGAATCGCCTCCTTGAGCCGCTCGGCAATCTGACGGCCGCGTTCGTAGGCCATGTCCACGTGGACAATCGAACTGAACGCATCCACCGGTTCGCCGTTGACAAGCATGTCAAGTTTGACCAGTTTGCCCGGACGGTATCCGGCCGGTTCGTAGTCCATGCTGCCGTAACCCCGGGTCAGGGACTTGAGCTTGTCGTGGAAGTCGATCAGAATTTCGTGCATCGGCAGTTCAGCGGAAATTATCACATGGGCGGCGTCGACACCGGCGGTGTCGGTGCAGACGCCGCGTTTGCTCATGACCAGGTTCATGATGTCTCCGATGTAGGTGGTCGGAGTCATGATCCGGCAGGTGATGATCGGCTCCTCAATGCGGTCGATTCCGGAGGGATCGGGCAGATAGACCGGATTGTCGATGTCGAGTTTTTCGCCTGACTTCATGTAGACGTGGTAGATCACCGAGGGATAGGTGGTGATGATGTCCATGTTGTATTCGCGCCGGAGCCGCTCCTGGATGATTTCCATGTGAAGCAGTCCGAGGAAACCGCACCTGAAGCCGAATCCCAGCGCCGCGCTGCTTTCAGCCTGATATACAAACGCCGCGTCGTTGAGCTGGAGTTTGGCCATGCTCGCCTTGAGCTGGTCGTAGTCGGCGGTGTCGATGGGATAAATTCCGCTGAACACCATCGGCCGCACCTCGCGGAATCCCGGCAGCGGCTGGCGGCAGCGGTCGGCCAGGTCGGTCATGGTGTCGCCGATCCGGGTGTCGGAGGGACTCTTGAGGTTCGGAATCACATAGCCGACGCTGCCGGCGGCAAGTTCGTCGCACGGACGCATGGTCGGACTGAAAAAACCGACTTCCTTGATTTCGCTCTCGATGCCGTTGCTGAAGAGCCGGATCTTCGTGCCGCGCCGGAAAATTCCCCGGTGCACCCGGAGAAAATTCACCACTCCCCGGTAAGCATCGTACTGAGAGTCGAAAATCAGCGCCGAGGCTCCGGTTTCCGCCGGCAGCACCGGCGGGGGAATCCGCCCGATCACCGCCCGCAGCAACTCGGCGACGCCCTCGCCGGTTTTCCCGGAAACCGCAAGCGCCTCTTCGCGCGGCAGAGCCAGGATTTCCTCCATCTGCTCGTAGCAGAGCGGCAGATTGGCGGCGGGCAGGTCGATCTTGTTGATGACCGGAATCACCTTGAGGTTCTGGTTAAAGGCCAGATTGACGTTGGCCACCGTCTGCGCCTGCACCCCCTGGGTGGCGTCGATCAGCAGAATGGCGCCTTCGCAGGCGCTGAGGCTCCGGCTGACTTCGTAGGTGAAGTCGACGTGTCCGGGGGTGTCGATGAGATTGAGTTCGTAAGTGATCCCGTCGCCGGGATCGTAGTTCATGCGCACCGGATGAGATTTGATGGTGATGCCGCGTTCGCGTTCGAGGTCCATGCCGTCGAGCAGCTGGTCGGTGAGGTCGCGGGCGGCGACGGTGCCGGTAAGTTCGAGCATCCGGTCGGCCAGCGTCGATTTGCCGTGGTCGATATGGGCGATGATGCAGAAGTTGCGGATATGTTCAAGTTTTGCCATAAATCGGAGTCACCTGTCGCTTGTCAATACATTCCACATAATATAGCACGGCGAACCGGAAATTGCCACATGCCGCCGGCGACCGCCGGCCGGCGGCGGACCGCCGCTTTTTTTCGGTATTTTCTTGAAAAAAAGGTCCCGGCCGGGTATTTTAATGAATATGCAAATTTGTCAACAATTCCGGAGACCAGCATCATGAGTGCCGCAACCGAGACCAGAATCAGCGAACTGACCGGCCGTTATCCCGTGCTGGCCGCTGTGGCTGCCCCGTTGAAAGAGGCGATTGACGCCATTGTCGCCGCCTACCGGTCCGGCGGAACGCTGCTGGTGGCCGGCAACGGCGGCAGCGCGGCCGACGCCGACCATATCTGCGGCGAGCTGCTCAAGGGATTCAAGTCGCGTCGGACGCTTCCTGCGGATGAGATGGCAAAATTCGCCGCCGAATTCGGAGAGGAGGGCGTGACGGTGGCCTCGGAACTGCAGGGCGGTCTGCGGGCAATTTCACTGCTGTCCCACCCGGGGTTCTGCACGGCGTTCGCCAACGACGTCGACGCCGACTTGATGTTCGCTCAGCAGCTGTGGGCGCAGGGGCGGTCCGGAGACGTGTTCATCGGCATTACCACCGGCGGCAATGCCGCCAACATCCGGACCGCACTGATTGCGGCGCGGGTGCGGGGGGTCAGAAGCATTCTGCTGACCGGCAGCCGGCACGGCATCTGCGAAAGGTACGCCGACATCGTCATCGCTGTGCCCGAAAGCGAAACCTACCGAGTGCAGGAGCTGCATCTGCCGGTTTATCACGCCATCTGTCTGGCGGTGGAGGCGGAGTTGTTCGATGTTTAAACTGCGGCTGATCAGTTTTCCGTTGTGTCTCGCGCTGCTGGCGGTGTTGTTTTTCTGGCCGCCGTACGGGCAATGGCTCTTTGTTGCGCTGGTGCCGGTCATCGGGGTGCTGCTGACGCTGGAGCTGTGCCGTATGCTTCAGACGCTCCGGGTGCCGACGGCGCCCCTGCTCACCGCCGGGGTGACTGCGGTGGTCTGGCTGGCGGGCACTCCCCATTTGTTCTGGGGTGAGAAAGGGTGGAATGAGCTGTACTTTGCGATCCGGGTGGCTGTGATTGCGCTGCTTCCGGCACTGGTTCTGCTGGCCTGGCTGCTGGTATTGCTGCGGCGTCCGGGGCTCTTTGCCGGGATTCTGGTGTCGGCCGGCGTGGTGTTTCTGCTGTCGGCAAGTTTCCTGCCTCTGGCTTCGCTTTATCCGTACCAATATGGGGGCGGCAGGGTTTCCCTGCTGTTTTTTGTGATCGCGGTCTCCAAATCGATGGATACCGGCGGCTATATCGCCGGCATGCTTTCGGCACGATTGCTGCCGGGCGGCAATCACAAGATCGCCCCTTCCATCAGTCCCAAAAAATCCTGGGAGGGCTTTTTCGGAGGACTGCTGCTGGCCGTCGGAGTTGCTTTGCTGCTGTGTCAGCTGTGCCAGCCGGCGTCCTGGTGGCAGGCGGCGGTTTTCGGAGTGGTGCTGGGAATCGGCAGTTTCTTTGGCGACCTGACCGAGTCGGCGCTCAAGCGGGCTGCCGGGATCAAGGATTCCGGGGCGTGGATTCCCGGGATGGGCGGGGCGTTCGACGTGGCGGACAGTTTGATTTACAATGGCATTCTGACCTATTTTCTGTTGTTGATATTCTGATATTGGAATCACAGGTGTTCAAATGAAGAATGAATTGATTAAAATTCTGCGTGAAAACGCCCGGATGCCGCTGGAGGAGATTGCCTCCCGGCTCAACGCCGAACCGGTTGCCGTCGCCGCCGCCATGGATGAGCTGGAAAAAGAGGGGGTGATCTGCGGTTATACCGTGGTTTTGAATGAGGCGATGCTGCCCGATGCCGCGGTCAAGGCACTGATTGAAGTCAAGATCACTCCGCGCCGCGAGGGCGGATTTGATTCGGCGGCCCGCCGGATCGCCAAGTTTCCTGAAGTCACGGATCTCATTCTGGTTTCCGGCAGTTTTGACCTGCTGCTCACTGTGACCGGCCGTTCGCTGCAGGAGGTCGCCAATTTTGTGGCGGCCAAGCTGGCCACCATCGACGGAGTTCTTTCCACTTCAACCGGATTCATGCTGCGCAAGTACAAGGAATCCGGCAAAATCATGCAGGATGACGAGGATTATGAGCGGCTCAAAGTCTGTTTCTGAAACTTTTGTCGCCGATCATATTGCGACGCTGCCCAAAAGCGGAATCCGGGCGTTCTTCGACCTGGTCAATACCATGGACGACGTGATTTCCCTCGGCGTCGGGGAACCGGACTTCACCACGCCGTGGACGATTCGCGAGAGCGGCATTTATTCGATTGAGCGCGGCCATACCGCCTACACCTCCAATCTCGGTACGCCGGCGCTGCGGCGGCGGATCGCGGCTTATGTGGAGCGAAACTACCATGCCCGCTACAATCCCGCCACCGAGTGCATTGTGACGGTTGGCGTCAGCGAGGCGGTGGATATTGCGCTGCGGGCGATCATCAATCCGGGAGACGAGGTGATCTATTCCGAACCCTGTTACGTCTCATATCCGGCGGAAATCCGCATGGCCCACGGCGTTCCGGTGCCGATCACCACCCGGGTCGAGGAGGATTTCGCCTTGTCGCCCGAAGCGGTGGAGGCGGCGATCACTCCCCGGACCAAGGCGGTGCTTTTCAATTTTCCCTGCAATCCAACCGGGGCGGTAATGCCGCGCGACCGGCTGGAGCGGCTCGCGGAAATCGCACAACGACACAATCTGCTGGTGCTGACCGATGAAATTTACTCTGAACTCACCTACGAGGGTGAACATGTGTCCATCGCGTCGCTGCCGGGCATGAAGGAGCGCACGATATTTCTGCACGGTTTTTCCAAGGCGTTCGCCATGACCGGCTGGCGGGTGGGCTACGCCTGCGGACCGGCTCCGCTGATTGATGCGATGATGAAAATTCACCAGTATGCGATCATGTGTGCGCCGACGGTCGCTCAGGAAGCCGCGATCGAAGCGCTTGACAACGGTGAAAGCGCGATGGGTGAGATGCGTGAAAGTTACCGGGAGCGGCGGGATTTCTTCGTCGCCGGACTCAACCGTATCGGTCTGGAATGCCGGATGCCGCAGGGAGCGTTCTACGCGTTTCCGTCGATCCGCTCCACCGGACTGGACTGCACGGAATTTGCGTCGCAGCTCCTCCAGCTCGAGCATGTCGCGGTGGTTCCCGGTGTTGCTTTCGGTCCGGGCGGCGAGGGGTTCGTGCGCTGCTGCTACGCCGCCAGCCGGGAGGAACTGGCTGAGGCGCTGGTCCGCATGGAGCGCGCCCTGAAAATAATGCGCAAGCGCTGACCGGGGTCGGGAATCCCCGGAATTGCGAGAAGCATTTTGGAATAATCTAAGGAGTTTTAAGCCATGTCTGAACTCATCGCCCTTTGGCCTGGAACGGTCGCGGATCCCGGGGCGCCCGCTGCAGATTTTGTTCCTTACCTCAAAACCTTTTTGCTGCCTGCGGGTGTCGGTACGCTCGGTCTGGTGATGGTACTGCCCGGCGGCGGTTACTGCAACCGGGCGCCGCATGAGGCCGATCCGATTGCCGAAAAATTCAATGCGCTGGGTTTTCACGCGGTGGTGTTGCATTACCGGGTGGCGCCGTTCCGTTACCCCGAGCCGCAGCGGGATGCGCTGCGGGCGATCCGCATAGTGCGGCGCCGGGCCGCCGAATGGGGTGTGGCTCCGGATAAAATTGCGATTCTCGGGTTTTCGGCGGGCGGCCATCTGGCGGCCTGCTGCGGAACCATCGCCGGTCAGATCAATGCCGACGCCGGGGATGAGATTGACCGCGAAAGCAGTCGTCCTGACGCCATGATTCTCTGTTATCCGGTGATCCGTTTCGACACCTTCGGCCATGCCGGCAGCGGCGACAAGCTGCTGGGAGAACGGTCCGCTGATCCCGATGTGCTGGCTGAGTTCCGGCTCGACACCCGGGTTCACTCCGGAACGCCGCCGGCTTATCTGTGGCACACCGCCACGGATGAGGGGGTTCCGGTGGAAAACTCCATCGCGTTTGCCCGGGCGATGTGGGGTCTTGGCCTGACTGCCGCGCTGCATGTGTTCCCCCGGGGGCCGCATGGTCTGGGTTTGCGCGACACTTGCCCGGAGACGGTGGTCTGGGCGGATCTGGCCGCTGAGTTTCTCAAAACCAACTGCGGTTTTCCCGCCCGGGTGTGATGGCCCGTCGGGGGGATCAGCCGCCGGAAGATCCGGCCGTTCCGCTGCCGGAGTCGGGGGAATGCAGCGCTGACGGTGATTGGGATGTCACGGTCAAGCTGCCGCCGCCGGAGCCGGGTACATCCGGCTCCGGGGGGGCCGCGGCCAACCGCGGCGCCGGCGTTGATCCGGCGCTGGGCTGGTCTTCGACCTGGCTGATTTCCAGCCTGTTCGGTCGGAAACGGCGTAATCTCGACCGGGAAATTGAGGCCGAGGAAACCGTTCACGACAGCAAGGCCGACGGGCCGGCGGCGTCCGGCGCCGGCCGGCTGAGCGACGTTCATGCCGGTTACGAGATCCGGAACGTCTTTGCCGAGGGCGGACAGGGCGTGATTTCCCTGGCGGTGGATACTGCTCTTAAACGCAAGGTGGCGCTCAAATCTCTGCGTCCGGAACTCAATGACAATCCGGCGGCCCGGGAGAATTTCGTGTCGGAAGCGCTGGTGACCGCTTCGCTTGAACATCCGGCGGTCATTCCGATCTACAGCCTCAATACCGATGACCGGAACGGCCTGCATCTGGCGATGAAACTGCTGCGCGGCCGGTCGCTCAAGGAATATCTGGACAAGGTCTGCGCCCGTTACCAGAGCGCAGGGGCTGCCGCGTTCGATGAGGAGGAGTCGCTGTTCTACCGGCTGGATATTTTCCTGCGGGTGTGCGACGCGATGGACTATGTACACTCCAGGGGAGTGGTGCACTGCGATCTCAAACCCGAAAACATCATGGTCGGGGAGTTCCGCGAGGTCTACGTCATGGATTGGGGCATCGCCCGGCGGATGGATGAGCAGAGCGGAGAGCCGCGAAAAAAAGTCATGGGCACTCCCCGGTTCACTTCTCCGGAAAACCTGCTTGGGTTGAAATGCGACGCCCGTTCCGACATATACACGCTCGGCCTGATTTTGTTTGAACTGGTTGCGCTGCGTCAGGCATTCACCGGCCAGTCCGTGACGGAAGTGGTCCGGAAAGTCCGGCAGCACCAGATGGAGCCGCTGGTCCACCGCTTCGGACTGCGGATTCCCCGCGACCTGGCCGCGATCATTGCCAAGGCGACCGCGAATGATCCCGCCGGCCGTTATCAGACTGTCAAGGCTCTGGCTGACGACATTCGCAGTTTCATGCGCGGCAGCGAAGTTACGGCCAATCCTGACAATTTTTTCACCCGGATCCGGCGCTGGTGCCGCCGCCACCGGCGGATTGTGCTGACCGCTGCGCTGCTCAGCGTTGTGCTGGCGGTCAGCCTGGTCGCCATCGGATTTTTCGTTGACGTCGCCCGGCGGGCGGTGCTGGAACGCCAACGGGATGCGGTGGTCGCCGCGGTCTACGGTCAGGCTTTTGCGCTGAGCAGTGAAATTGACCGGCAGTTTTCCTATCTCTCCACTCAGCTGGCGGTGCTCAACTCCGATATCGCGTTGCTGCTCGCCAACCGGCTGGAGTCGGATGGGGATTTGTCCCGTTTTGTTCCGCTGGACCGTCTGGCCGCCGTGACCGCCCGTGACGGCGGTGTCAAAATGCCCTTCGCCGAGGCTGAACTCAACCTGGACCGCATTGCTTATTTGACTCCCGACGGCCGGGTCACTCCGGAACAGCTTGGCGAACTCCGCAGGCTGGTCCCGCTGTACAACCGTCTGCGGCTGACCGTATTCCGCAGTCTCCGCAACGAACGCTACCTTGATGCCGCCGCCGGCCGCCGGGCCTATGCCGAACAGCGTCTGCCGGTGCGCTTTGCCTACTTCACCCTGACCGACGGCCTGCATCTGGATTTCCCCGGCAACACCGACTATCCACCGGCCTATGATGGGCGGCTGCGTCCGTGGTATCTGGAGGCCGGACGGAAACCGGACCGGGCGATCTGGGGTATGCCTTACGCCGATTCGGGAGCCGGAGGCGAAGCGATACTGACCTGTTCCATGGCGATTATCGGCTCCGATCACCGTTTTTACGGAGTGGCCGCATTGGATGTGCCGCTGGCGGTGCTGGTTAATCTGATGCGTGAATACAAGGCTGCGGAGGCGCCCGCCACCATCTCGCGGCGGCTGATCAACTCCGACGGGCGGATTCTGATTGAAGTGAGGGGGACGCCGTCCGGATTCAAGGTGGTCACGCCGGCGGCCGGCCGGACTGCCGGTTCTGCAATGGAGTTTCCGTCATTTCCGGATCCGGCACTGCTGCAGAGGATGAAACTCATCCGCTCGGGCAAGGTGTTCACGTCGCGGGACGGCCGGGAATTTCTCCACGTCTTCGTTCATCTGCCGTCCACCGGATGGTTTTACGTTGAGGAGACCGACTTCAGCGGCCGGATGGCCGCAAACCGCCGTCCCATTCAGCAGTACCTCGAAAACCCGGATCACTCCGTCGGAACGGTTTCGGCGTCGCTGGAGCATTAATCCGGCCGCGCCGGGCCGCCGGATGCGTGCGGCGGAGCCGGGCCGGAAGAGAAAATCCGTTACTCCTCCTGAAGGCAGAAACCGGGATCTTCTCTGAGCAGTTGACGGAAATAGGCAATGGTGGCCTCCAGTCCCTGCCGGAGCGGAGTGGTCGGATGCCAGTCCAGCAGCCGCTCCGCCCTGGAAATATCCGGACGGCGCTGGCGGGGATCATCCGCCGGCAGCGGTTTCCGGACGATTTTCGAACCGGATCCGGTGAGTTCGATGATGGTTTCGGCCAGCTGCAGAATGGTGAACTCCTCCGGATTGCCGAGGTTGAGCGGGCCCGTGACCCCGTCGGGCGTCGCCATCATCCGGATCAGGCCGTCGATGAGATCGTCCCGGTAACAGAAGCTCCGGGTCTGGGAGCCGTCGCCGTAGATGGTGAGGTCGGCATTGCGCAGGGCCTGAAGAATGAAATTGCTGACCACCCGGCCGTCGTGGGGATGCATCCGCGGACCGTAGGTGTTGAAGATCCTGACCACTTTGACCTGCAGTTTGCATTGCATCCGGTAGCAGGCGAACAGGGTTTCAGCACACCGCTTGCCTTCGTCGTAGCAGGAGCGCGGGCCGATTGGATTGACGTTCCCCCAGTATTCCTCGACCTGGGGATGAATCCGGGGATCGCCGTAAACCTCGCTGGTTGAAGCCTGCAGAATTCTGGCGTTCAGGCGCTTGGCCAGTCCGAGCATGTTGATTGCGCCGTGGACGCAGGTCTTGACGGTCTGCACCGGGTCGCGCTGGTAGTGAATCGGCGACGCCGGACAGGCGAGATTGTAGATTTCGTCGCACTCGACATACAGCGGAAAAGTCACATCGTGCCGGATCAGTTCGAATCGCGGATCGTCCAGCAGGTGGTAGATGTTGCGTTTTGCTCCGGTGTAGAAGTTGTCCACGCAGATGACTTCGTGGCCCAGTTCCAGCAGTTTTTCGCAGAGGCGGCTGCCGAGGAAACCTCCTCCGCCGGTGACCAGTATGCGCTTGTTGCCCATTAAAAATCCACTCCGGGGTTGGACGGCGCCGGACTTGGGAATCCGGACTTCGCCGCCTCAATTTTGTGCTAATATACACCGGACGATGACGGTTTGCAAGAGACTCCGGCTTTCGCGGCGGTTTTTTCCGGGGCTTCCGGAAGGTTCAGGTGTTGACACCGCCGTTTGCGATGGTATATTGAACAGCTGGAAAGGAGGTCGGCCGGGAGGTCCCGGCCGAAATTGAACATCAGGTGAATCCCGGTTATTTTGCTGATCTGGATTTTGTCACGGTCGGCATCAGCGGTCCGACCGCGACTGCCGTCTGTGAACGTCGGTTTGAAGGTTACTACGGCATTCAGTATGTGTTCGAGGGAGAAATTTACGTCCGCGTTAATGGTCATCCGGTTGAGTACGGCGTGGCGCCGGTGGTGTTTGTGACGTGGCCCGGGGTCTGTTTTTCCTACGGATCGCCCGGCGGAAAGCTGCGGCGACAGGCCCACATCTGTTTCCGGGGCGGTCGGGTGAGGCGTTATCTGGAGTCCGGCCTGCTGGAGGTGCGGGAGCGGAATTTGTTTACGCCTATTGTGTTCAATGTTCCTTTTCTGAGCGCGGTGCGCGAAGTGGTCGGGCTGCTGCAGCGTCCCGACTTTTCCCGGCAGGCTCGCGCAGTGCTGAAACTGGAGGATTTGCTGCTTCAGCTCCGGGAACAGCCGGCCGGCGGTCGCGGCATGCTGCCCCAGGTTGCTGGTTTCGACCGGTTGTGTGAGGCCATCGCCTCCGATCCCGGCCGCGACTGGAATTTTGAGGCGGAAGCCGCCGCACTGGGATTTTCCTACGTTCATTTCCGCCGGAGGTTCCGGGAAATCACCGGCTGGTCGCCTGGACAGTATCTGCTGGAATGCCGGTTGCGCCGGGCGGAAAAGCTGCTGACCGGTTCCCGGCTGAGGGTGAGCGAGATTGCCTGGGCCTGCGGTTTTCGGGATCCCTACCACTTCTCCCGGATTTTCCACAAGCATCGCATCGTGGCGCCGATCCGTTTGCGGGAACTTTACGGCCAGTCGGAATAAGCCTTCCAAGGAACGCTGGACGGAGAATCCGTTGGGAATTTGTCTGCCGGATCATGATCAAAAACGACATCGCTTCATCATAAAAGCCATTTCAAATGCGTCGTCTTGCCGTATATTAACGGTGAAACCGGACGGTTGTGTCCCGGCCGGCGTCTGGTGAAACAGGGAGGTTGCCATGGTTTCAGACGACATTAAAGTTGCACTCATCGGACTCGATACCAGTCACGCGGTGGAGTTTCCCCGCTTCATGCAGGATCCCGCCCGGGCGGCGGTCGCCGGCCGGCTGGGAATGCGTGCCACCCGCTGCCTGAGTTTTGAAACGCCGTTTCAGGGCCGGGACGGACTGGCGGCGCGCCGGCGGGAATTGGAGTCGCTGGGCATGCTGGTCACGGAAGACTTCGATACCGCAGTTGCCGACTGCGACGCGATCATGATTGAAATCAACGATCCGTCGCTTCATCGGGAATACTTTGAGCGTTGTGCGGAACTGGGCAAACCGGTTTTTCTCGACAAGCCCTGGGCCGACACCCTTGAACAGGCGGCGGCGATGCGCGAGACCGCCCGCAAATGCGGACTGCGCTGGTTTACGGCTTCGCCGCTGCGCTGGGATGTCGCACTCACCGCCGCGCTGGAGTCCGGGGTGACGCCGGAGTCGGCGGTGGTCTGGGGGCCGCTGGGTAGCGCTCCGGCCGGATCATCAGTCATCTGGTACGGCGTGCATTCTTTTGAAATGCTGGAACGGATCATGGGGCCCGGCGCGGTCGCGGTCCGCTTTTCCGGCGATCGCAAGGGCGGGGTCTGTCATGTGGTGTACGGTGACGGCCGGCGCGGCACGGTGGAGCTGACTGCCGGTTCCTTGCGTTATGGCGGAGTGATCCGGGACGACCGGGAACGGGAGGTCATGTTTCAGGTTGGCGGCGGCACTCCGTTTTATGTGATGCTGCTCCGGGAAGTGGCGGCGTTTTTCCGGGGCAAAGGTGCCGGAGTGCCGGAGACCGAATCGTTTGAGATCATGGCCATGCTGGCGGCGACGGAGCGTTCGGCGGCAACCGGCAGTTTCGAACCGGTCTTTAAGGCGTGAGACGGCACGACCACGACGGAGTTTGCCGTTTATAATCAAAATTTATGAGGAATCAACCATCATGCGTCGCATAAAAGTCGGCATTATCGGTCAGGGCCGGAGCGGCCGGAACATCCACCGGCATTTGCTGGAGACTCTCGAACCGCTCCGGGAACGCTACGAGGTCGTAGCGGTGGCGGATTACATTCCGGAGCGTTGCAATCTGGAGGACGTGACTCCGGCCGATGGCTTCCGGAGTTATTCCGATTACCGCCGGCTGCTGGCGGATCCGGCCATTGAATTGATCGTCAACGCCACGTTGAGTCGCGACCATGTGCCGGTTGGCATTGAGGCGCTGGAATCCGGTCATGACGTGCTTTGCGAAAAACCGCTGGCCGGAACGGTGGCCGAAGTGGACGCCATCATGGGGGTGGCGCGTCGCGCCGGCCGGCGGCTTGCGGTGTTTCAGCAATCGCGGTTTCGGCCGATATTCCGCAAGGCGCTGGAGGTGATGCGGTCAGGAATTCTCGGTCGCCCGGTGCTGGTGCGGATCGCTTACAACGGATTCAGCCGCCGCTGGGACTGGCAGACGCTGCAGGAGTTCGGCGGCGGAGAGTTGATGAACACTGGTCCGCATCCGCTGGACCAGGCGTTGCAGTTTTTTGGCGACGCTGATCCTGAAACCGTATTCTGCCGGATGGACCGCGCCAATTCCTTCGGCAACGCCGAGGATCAGGTGAAGCTGCTGCTGGCCGGGGCCGGGCATCCGACCATTGATCTGGAGGTTTCCCGGTGCTGCGCCTTCCCCGGTGCCATCTATGAGATCCGCGGCACCTGCGGCGGACTCCGGGCTGACGCCGCCGAAATGGTCTGGAAATATTTCATTCCTGACGAGGCGCCGGAGCAGCGGCTGATTGCCACTCCGCTGGAGGGGCCCGGTCGACTGCCGGTATATTGCGTGGAAAAGCTTCATTTTCATGAACGCAAATGGGAGGTCCCGCCCATGGCCGAATCGGTAGATTCCTGGGGGTGCGACTTTTACATCAACCTGTACTGCCACCTGACCGCTGGTGCTCCGCTGGAAGTTACGCTGGAGCAGGTGCGGCGGCAGGTCCGGATCATTGAGGAGTGTCATCGTCAGAATCCGCTGCCCCGGGATCCGGTATTCCGACCGGTTCCGGCTGAACTCCCGGGCCGGCGGGGTTGACAACCGGGCCGCGGCGGCGTATGTTATGAGTATCAGCCGGAATCAGAACATGGTAAATTTCAGGGAGCAGTTTATGGTTACGGTCAAAACCAGTCTGGGTGATTTCAAAGTCGAGCTGTTTGAAAAAGAGGCTCCGGCCACGGTCAGGAACTTTCTGGATTACGTCAAATCCGGATTCTACCGCGGCACGATTTTCCACCGGGTGATTCCCGGCTTCATGATCCAGGGCGGCGGCCTCGATAAAAACCTGAATCAGAAGGCCGGCAATCCTCCGGTGCGAAATGAAGCCGCCAACGGCCTGAGCAACCGGCGCGGCACGCTGGCGATGGCCCGGACCAACGTGGTGGATTCCGCCACCAGCCAGTTTTTTGTGAATCTGGTGGACAATGACTTCCTGGATTTCAAGGCGCCGACGCCCCAGCACTACGGCTACTGTGTCTTCGGCCGGGTGACCGAGGGCATGGAGGTGGTGGATAAAATCGCCGCGGTGCCGACCGCCACACGCTATCCGCATCGCGATGTGCCGACTGAAACGGTGGAAATCCTTGACGTGGTCGTGGAGTAATCCGTTTTCCGCCGCCGGAGCGGACTACGGCCGTTTGCTGAACTGGAGTCCGGCGTCCGGCGGGATCAGTCGGCACGAGCGCTGAGTTCGATGGCCCGGGGCAGTGGAACGCGGGGGACCAGTCCGAGTTCGCGCCGGGCCAGTTCGACATCAGGCACATAGCGCTGAACCGGTGATTCCGGGTGCGGTGTACCCGCAATCCGGAGTCCGGCGCGGTTGCCCAGCACCGCGTTGCAGAGTTCCGCCAGTTCCCGGATCGACACCGCTTCGGGTGATCCCAGATTGTAGACGGCGCCGGGAGCTCCCCGGAGCAGCATGACGCCCAGCTGTTCAATCAGGTCGTCGGCGTAAAGATAACTGCGCACCGGTGTGCCGTCGCCGCGGATCAGCACCGGGCGTCCGGCGAGCGCGTCCCGGATGAAATTGCCGATGGCGAAGTGAATGTCGCGATTGAGATGCGGCCCGGTGAAGGCGAAGCCGCGGGCGACGGTGACCGGCACTCCGGAATCGAGCAGCAATCGTTCCGCCGCGAGTTTGCCGCGGCCGTAGGCGGTGACCGGCCGGGGAGGATGACTTTCCGGAATCCGGTCGAGTCCGGGTGGCTGGGGTCCGTAGACTGCGCCGGAACTGATCATCAGCACTTTTCTGACACCATGCCGGCGGGCCAATTCCAGCACATGGCGGGTGCCGTCAACAATGATTGACGTCATTTCAGCGTCTGGCACCGTGGTGAGGGCCGGCGTCGCGGCGTGGATTATGGCATCGCAGGGCTGATCCGGAAAGGCGAAGTCGCGGACGTCGCCGTTCAGAAATTCCACTCCGGGCAGTCTGGCCCAGTCCGGTCGTTCCGCGGCCAGTTCCTCCGCACGGCGGGCCAGCAGGGTGAACCGGGCGCCGGGAAACCAGCCGCGGGCGAGCGCCGACAGCAGGCTGCGGCCGAAAAATCCGGTGCCTCCGGTCATGAAGATCCGGAGTCCCGCCCATTCCGGAGCGGAAGCGGAATCAGGAATTGCGGTCGGAGCGGACGTCATCATGAAAATTTATCCTCTCCTCTTCAATCACCAGCGGACGGTTTTTTACCTGCAGCCAGACGGCGCCGAGATATTCGCCGATCACACCGATGAAAAGCAGCTGCACCGCGCCGAGGAAGAACATTCCGATGACCAGCGGAGCCAGCCCGAGCGAAAAGGTCTCCCAGCGGATCAGCTTGAGCACCAGGTACACCAGCGCCACAATCAGACAGCCCAGCGCGACCAGGGCCCCGGTGAACGTCGCCAGCCGCAACGGCAGCCGGGTGTGATTGACCAGTCCGGTCATGGCCATGTCGTAGAGGGTGAAAAAGTTGTTTTTGGTGACGCCGTGGCGGCGCTTGTCCTGGATGAATTCGACTTCGCCGCGGCGGAAACCGATTTCGGAAACCAGGCCGCGGAAATACGGATAAGGATCGCGGTATTGGCGGAGTGCGGCAATGAACCGGCGGTCGTAGAGCCCGAAACCGGTGAAGCGGGGAATAACGGTTTCTCCCGGCGCCAGTTTGCCCAGCACGTTGTAGTAGAGCCGGCGCAGCTGCTCCATCAGGAATCCGGCCCGGGTGCCGGAACGCACGCCGCACACCACCAGACAGCCTTCATCGTACTTTTTCAGAAATTCGCCCAGCAGCTCCGGCGGCTCCTGCAAATCGCTGCACAGATAGAACACCAGATCGCCCGAGGTGTTGAGCAGCGCATTGAACGGTGAGCGGATGTGTCCGAAATTGTTGGCGTTGAGAATCACTTTGAATTTGGGATCTTCGGCGGCGATCCGGCGCAGTTCCTCGCGGGTGCCGTCGGTGGAGAGGTTGTCGGCCACCACAAACTCGTAGTCATAATCGCCGGGAACGGCGGCTATCGCGGCGCGGCAACGGTCGTAAAAGGCGCGGATATTTCCGATTTCATTGTAACAGCTCGTGGCGATGCTGATGGTTTTGGTCGGCATGATTCAGAAATCCTCCTTTACCGGATCGATGAGCATGTTGTGCCGGAATTCCTCCCGGGGGAGGAAGGGGGCGAGGTCCTCCAACGGAGCCGAAACCAGTTTGCCGCCGGGAAGCTGTCGGGTGGCCGCCTTGGGGCCGAGCACTTCAAAGGGATCGGTCATGACTTCGATGACCACAGGACCGGACTCCGCCAGAATTTCGGGGAGCAGCTCTTCCGCTTCGCGGTTGCAGTGCAGCCGTCGGAACGGCAGGCCATATGCTCCGGCGAGGCGTTCGAGGTCGGGCAGCGTCACCCCGGAACCGGATTCCGAACCCACAAAATGGCCGTTGAAAAACGACCGTTGGGTCAGTTTGATTGAGAGGTAGCCCGCGTTGTTGTAGACGAAAAGCTTGAGCGGAAGATTCAGCCGGCGCAGCGTCTGAAGTTCCTGAAGGTTCATCTGCAAACTGCCGTCGCCGGTCAGACAGAGCACTTCGCGGCCGCCGCCCGCCAGCGCCGCGCCGATGGCGGCGGGCAGTCCGTAACCCATGGAGGCGCAGGCGGCGTTGGCGAACATCCGCATGCCGGTTTTCAGTGGAATCGCCTGAAATGTGCTGGTGTAGGCGGTGCCGTTGCCGGTGACGACAATGGCGTCGTCAGGACAGAACCGGCTCAGCAGTTCCGGCAGCACATAACTTGAGACATAATCGGTGCGATTGCGGTGTGCCGCGGTGATGATTGGATACTGCTCCCGAAGTCGGCGGCAGTAGGCCAGCCACTCCGGATTGTTCTCCGGCGCCGCTGGCAGCCGTTTGACCAGGGCGCGCAGAAATTCTCCGGCATCGGCGTTGACTGCCAGATCCGGCCGGAACGTCGGTTTCCGCAATTCCGCCGGATCGGCGTCCACCATGATTTTGTAAGCGGCGCGGGCGGTCCCGGTGCCGGAGTAGCCGATGGTCCGGATCCCCATCCGGGTGCCGATGACCAGCAGCAGATCCGCATTCTGCAAGATGAAATTGGCCGCCCGCTCGCCGAGGATTCCCGGCCGCCCGCAGAAAAGGCGGTGTCCGGAGTCGATGAGATCGATGCCGGAAATTGCGGTCAGCAACGGAATATTGAGCTGTCCCGCCAAAGTTTTCAACATTTCTACGCCGTGGCCGTGCCGGACGCCGAGTCCGGCCATGATCACCGGCCGGCGGGCGGCGGCCATCCGGTCCGCCACGCATCGCAGCACCACCGGATCGGGGGGCGGCAGTTCCGGTTCCGGCGTCCAGGGCTGAAGCTTGTCCGGATCGATTTCCGCAGCCTGAATATCCAGAGGCACATCCAGCCAGACCGGTCCCGGCCGGCCGCTTCTGCAGAGGGTCCAGGCTTTGTCCAGTTCCCGCCGGATGTCGGCGGCGCTCCGCAGCATGACCGCGTATTTGGTAATCGGACGCACCACGTCCACAATATTGAGCTCCTGGTCGCCGAGCTGGCGCAGGCCGAGTTCCGGACAGACCGAGGTGGTCATTGCAAGCTTGACCTGCCCGGAAATTACGATCATGGGGATGGAGTCCAGCCAGGCTCCCGCGACGCCGGTCAGGGCATTGGTCCCGCCGGGGCCGGAAGTTACGCTCAGCACTCCCGGCAGCCCGGAAATCCGGGCCCAGCCCTCCGCCGCGAAAGCCCCGGCCTGCTCGTGCAGGGGGCAGACGTATTGAATCCGCCGTTCGCGTCCGAGGGCGTCGTTGAGGTGCATGGCGCCGCCGCCGGTGACTACGAAAACCTGCCGGATCCCCCGGTCGGCCAACGTTTTGAAAATGTAGTCGGCCACTCTCATGGACGGCCTCCGGCGGCGGCAAAGTCGCGGATGACACCGGCCATGTAATCCAGCCGGGCGGGGTCCATGCCCGGGTAGACTCCGATCCAGAGGGCGTCGTTCATAATTTTATCGGTGTGAACCAGCGGCGCGGCGATCCGGTAGTCCCGGCCGGCGGTCAACGCGGTGCAGCAGGGGTGGCGGGTCAGATTGCCGGCGAAGAGGTTCCGGGTTTGAATCCGGCGGGATTCCATGTGCCGGGCCAGATCGTTGCGAGTGAACGGCGCCGCGTCGGTCAGCGTCAGCAGGAAGCCGAACCAGGAGGGTTCGCTTTCCGGATACCACTCCGGCAGCTGCAGGGCGTCGATCCCCTGCAACTCCGCGTAAAGGCGGTCGAAGTTGGCCCGGCGCCGGGCGACAAACTCCGGAAGTTTGTCCAGCTGGGCGCAGCCGACGGCGGCCTGCAGGTCGGTCGCCTTGAGATTGAAACCGAAGTGGCTGTAGACATATTTGTGGTCGTAGCCCTCGGGCAGGGTGCCGTACCGGCCGCTGAAGCGGTGTCCGCAGGAGTTGTCCACGCCGGGAGCGCAGCGGCAGTCGCGTCCCCAGTCGCGCAGCGACTGCAGGATCTTTTCCAGCAGCGGATTGTCGGTGTAGACCGCGCCGCCCTCGCCGGTGGTCAGATGGTGGGGCGGATAAAAACTTGAAGTGCCGATATCGCCCCAGGTGCCGGTGAGCCGGCCGGCGTAACGGGCGCCGAGCGCGTCGCAGTTGTCTTCGATGAGCCAGAGCCCGTGGCGGTCGCAGAAGGCCTTCACCGCCTTGAGATGGAAGGGATTGCCCAGCGAATGCGCACACATCACCGCCCGAGTGCGGGATGAACGGGCGGTTTCCAGCTGATCCGGGTCGAGGTTGGCGGTGCCGGGCTCGATGTCGATGAAAACCGGGACCGCGCCGAACTGAATGATCGGCGCCACCGTGGTCGGGAATCCGCAGGCCACGGTGATGACTTCGTCACCCCGCCGGATTGCCCGGTCGCCCAGCAGCGGCGAAGTCAGCGCCGTGAACGCCAGCAGATTGGCTGAGCTGCCCGAATTGACCAGCAGCGCGAAGCGTACTCCCAGCATGGCGGCCAGTCTGCGTTCGAACTCGCGGGCATAACGGCCGGGAGTGAGCCAGAATTCCAGCGCGGCATCGACCAGATTGACCATTTCTCCGGCGTCATATACCCGGCCGGCGTAATGAATCGCGGTTTCGCCGGGAATCAGTTCGCGATGCTGTTCCGGGGCGTGAGCCAGCTGATAGTATTCCCTGACTTTGGCCAGAATTTCATCATGCAGACGCTTTATTTTGTCCATGGCAGCTCCAGTTCCAGCGCCCGGCCGAGATAGCGGTCGAAGTCGGCGGCGGTGTTGACAACTCCGGAACGGTAGTAGTCCCGGTACCATAGCGCGGTGTATTTCAAGGCCTCGGCCGTGCTCCAGACCGCATGCCAGCCCAGTTCGCGGCGCGCCTTTTCCGAACTCAGCCTCAGTACGCCGGCCTCGGGAAGCGCCGCCTCCGGCTGCTCCGCCGCCGCAAAGCGTATTTCCGGCCAGTGACGGGCCAGTTCGGCGGCGGCGGCGGCCACGTTCAGCGGGGGTTCGGTCTCATCGGGACCGAAATTCCAGCCGGACGCCGCTCCGGAATCGCCGGACAGCAGCCGAGTCCCCAGCCACAGATATCCTGCCAGCGGTTCCAGCACATGCTGCCAGGGACGCACCGCTTCAGGACGGCGCAGCAGTTCCACTTTTCCAGCGGCGGCCGACCGCATGAGGTCGGGCACCAGCCGGTCGGCCGCCCAGTCGCCGCCGCCGACCACGTTGCCGGCCCGGACGCTGGCCACTCTGGCACTGTCGGAACCGGAGAAAAACGAACTCCGGAACGCGGCAGTCACCAATTCGGCGCATCCCTTGGAGGCGCTGTAGGGATCGGCGCCTCCCATGGGATCGGTTTCAACGCAGGGCACGCCGGTTTCGCGGTTCTCGTAGCACTTGTCGGACGTGACCACCACCGCCGCCCGCACCGATGGTGTCCGGCGGCAGGATTCCAGCACCCGGGCTGTGCCGGTGACATTGATGTCGATGGTGGCGACGGGATCGGCATAGGAGGCGCGCACCAGCGGCTGCGCCGCCAGATGGAAGACAATTTCCGGTTTAAACGCGGCAAAAAGCTCCTGAAGTTTCCGGTCGTTCCGCAGATCGAACCAGCCGGCGGCGATTTTCGGGGCGGTCAGGGCGAAATGACTCGGATCGGGCATCGGCAGTGCCACTCCGGCGACCTCGGCTCCGAGCCGGTTGAGCCATCCGGTGAGCCAGGAACCTTTGAATCCGGAGAAGCCGGTGACCAGCACCCGGCGGTGTTGATAGACGCCGTTGAACATGAATTTATTTCCAGTATCGGGTCCAGGGCGCCCGGCCGGCGGACCACAGGTCGTTGAGCAGCTGATATTCGCGGGGATTGTCCATGCACTGCCAGAAGCCATCGTGCCGGAACACCCCCATGTCACCGGCGTCGGCGGCGCGGCTCATGGGTTCGCGCTCCAGCACCAGGTCCGGCCGCGGCGCGAGGTAGTCGCTGACGAACCGGCGCGACAGCACCATGTAGCCGCCGTTGATGTATCCCCGGATCTGGGCCGGTTTTTCGGCGAATCCGCGAACTGTGTCTCCGGTGAGCAGCAGTTCTCCGAACCGGGCCGCCGGATGCACCGCGCAGACGGTCAGCGCCTTGCCGGAGCCGCGGTGGCGCTCCAGCATGGCGGCGATGTCGAGGTCGGTGACGCCATCGCCGTAGGAGAGGAAAAAGTGGTCGTCGCCGGGAGCAAGGTATTTGGCCGCCATGGCGACCCGGCCGCCGGTCATGGTGTCGAGACCGGTTCCGGCCAGCGTCACTTCCCAGTCGGATTCGGCGTGGTCGCCGTGGAAACGCAGCCGGGGTTCGTGACCGAGGGTGATGGTGGCGTCGCTGGTCCGCAGATGGTAGTTCATGAAATAGTCGACGAAAGCCTCGCGCTTGTAGCCCAGGCACAGAATAAACCGCCGGACTCCGAACGCCGCATAGGTTTTCATGATATGCCAGATGATGGGCTGTTCGCCCACCGGAACCATCGGTTTGGGCAGCAGTTCGGTGACTTCGCGCAGCCGGGTGCCCCGGCCGCCGCAGAGAATCATCACCGGAGGCATGGATTTGTTCATTTCAACCCCGCGATTGTGTTGTTCCAAAAAAGCACCCGCAAACTAATATATCACCGGTCCGGCGCGATGCAAAACCCGGACCGGCGTTCGGAGCCCCTGATTTTCTCAGTCGAAAACCGGGAACAGTCCGTCGTCCAGCAGCAGGTCGTAGAATCCGTTGCCGGCCATGTAACGCAGAAAGGAGGCCGCCGCCGGACCGGCGCCGGGCCGGACGATCACCCAGTAGATCTGCCGGAGCGGATAACTGCCGTCTTTGATCGTCTTGATCAGCGGCAGCACCCCGTCCACCGCGAGCGCCACCGCACCGGCGGGCGGTTCGGGCAGAAACCGCACCGCGGCCAGTCCGGCCGGATCCGAGGCGGTCAGCAACACCGCCTCCCGGGCGGATCCCACTTTGAACACCGCCGGCGACAGTGCCCTGCCGAAGATTTCAGCGGCGAGCCGGGAGCCGGATCCCTCAGGTTTTACACTGTAACGATGAATCTGGGCCGGATCGTCGTTGAGCCGGCGCCAGGTCGGCTGATCCTCCGCCAGCACCTGCCGGAGGTCGGCGGCTGAAATTTTTCGCAGGGAATTGGCGGAGTTGACGTAAACCGCCAGCGCCTCCACCGCGAAGCGGCGGCGGAGGCCGTTGAAATCCGCCGGAATCGCCTTTTCCTCCAGCACCGCCAGATCGGCATCGCCGGCCAGCAGCTTTTCGATGGCCCAGTCCGGCGTGAGCCGGTTGACGGTAACACTGCCGCCGCCGCCGAGGGAGTACTGAAGCGCCCCCTCGCGCAGCGGAGTCAGTCCGGAACCGGTGGCGTCAAGAATCCGCAGATCGGCGCCGGCGGCTCCGCCGGCGCAGAGCACGGCCAGCAGGCCGGCGGCGAGACGGCGGAACCCGATCATTGAAACATCCTCCGGGTAATCTCCAGCAGCCGGTCCATTTCGTCCGGCGTCCCGACCGTGATGCGGACGTAGCGACCGGTGACCGGTCCCGGGAAGTACCTCACCAGCACCGCTTCGGAACGCAGTCCGCGGAAATAGCGTTCACCGTCGCCGTCCGGCGGCGCGGCGAAAACAAAATTGCTCTGCGACTCCGGCGCCTGAAAACCCAGCTTCAGCAATTCGGACCGCAGCCGGTCGCGCTGGGTCCGGATCGCGGCGCAGGTCTGGCGGAGATGGTCGCGGTCGCGGAAAGCGGCCAGCCCGAGCGTTTGGGTGAGCCGGTCGACATTGTAGGAGTCTTTGAGCTTCATCATGGCCTCAATGGCTGCCGGCGAGCTGACTGCATATCCGAGCCGCAGTCCGGCCAGGGAATAGCTTTTTGAAAAAGTGCGGGTCACCACCACGTTGTCCAGTTCAGCCGCCAGCGCCATGGCGTTGTCGTCGGCGAAATCGGCGTAGGCCTCGTCGATCACCACCATACCGTCGAATTCACGGCAGATTTCCCGGATGGTATTCAGCGGAAAACTGTTGCCGGTGGGCGCATTGGGCCGGACAATGAGCAGCAGATTGGCCGCCGCGGCCCGGGCGCTGAAGTCACTCGGCAGTTCGAAACGCTCCCCTTGAAGAGGAATCCGGATGAACGGCGCTCCCTGCATCGCCGCCAGCACCGGATAGAGCGAATAAGACGGCTCCGGAGCCGCCGCCGGACGCTGCGGATCGGTGAAGGCACGGAAGATCATGGTCAGCAGATCATCGGATCCGTTGCCGATGATTACCCGGTCGGTGCCTACTCCGTGAAAGGCGGCGATGGCACTGCGCAGTTCGTCCGAGGCCGGCGCCGGATAACGGCGCAGATCGGCTGGATTGAACGCTTTCAGCGCCTCCGCCACCCGCGGCGAGGGCGGATAAGGGTTTTCATTGGTATTGAGCTTGATGAGACCGGGAATTCGGGGCTGTTCACCCGGGGTATAACCGGTCAGCGCCCCGATTTCCGGACGCAGATACGATGTTTTCATATATTCACCAGAATTATTTGTTGATAAATCAGCCTTGCCGGCGGTTTTCGCCGTCACCTCGGCTTTCCGCTGTCCGCTCCGGTCCCGCCGGCAGGTAGAAATCACCGCGTTCCCGGCGTTCGACCGCGACCAGTCCCCGCTTGAAAAGGTCGTCCAAATGGCGGCGAACCTCGTCGTCGCCGCGGCCCAGAGCCAGGGCCAGATCCGGCACCGTTGCCGGCCGCCGCGTGATCAGATCGATGATGCGCCGTTCCGGATCGCTGACCGGACAGGCGTCCGGACGGGCGGTCCGGTAGCGGAACGGTCCGACCGCCTCCACCTCAAAATAGGGCGACAACGCCCGGATGAAGCGGCGGGTGTTGTCCGGAGCGGAGGGATGGAGTCCGGCAACGGCTCCGGGCCGGTCCAGGGTGTTGAGCTGGATGGCGTCCAGCCGCATGCCCCGGGTCAGTTCGACGAACCGCGCGATTGAGGCGTCGGAGTCATTGACTCCCGGAACGATGAAAATTTCCAGTTCCACCCGCACCGGCGTCTGGTGGGTGAACCGGGTCAGCGCTGCGACGAAGCGGTCAAAATCCGCTCCCGGAACCGGCCGGTTAACCGCTTCAAATTCAGCGGCGCAGGAGGCGTCGAGCGACGGCACCACCAGATCCAGTTCCGCGAGATCGCGGCACAGCGCGGGATCATCCAGCAGCATGGCGTTGGTGAGCAGGCACACCCGGTACTGCGGATAATGACGCTTGAGATGGCGGATCACCCGGCCGATACCGCTGTTGAGCGTCGGTTCGCCGGAACCGGAAAAGGTGATGAAGTCGAGTTTCGGAGCGGCGGCCAGCACTTCATCCAGTTCCGCGATTACGGTGTCGACCGGCACGTATTCCCGGCGCTCCAGGGTGAGATTGGTGGTCGCCCCGGCCTCGCAGTATACGCAGTTCTGCGGACAGGTCTTGGGGGGCACGAGATCGATTCCGAGTGAAATCCCCAGCCGGCGTGACGCAATCGGTCCGAAAACATAATGCTTTTTGACAATCATGATTCGCACTCCCTGAGCAGTCCATCTGACAATTCGGCGACGACGGTGGCCCGGCCGGCGATGTCGCGGTTGTGAGTAATCATAATGATCGACCGGCCGGGATCAGCGGCGCGCAGGGATTCGAACAAATCCAGCACCCCGGTTCCGGTTGCGGCGTCCAGGTTGCCGGTGGGTTCATCCGCCAGCAGCAGTTCGGGCTGGTTTATGAGCGCCCGGGCAATGGCGCCGCGCTGCTGCTCGCCGCCGGAAAGTTCATTGGGCCGGTGGTGCATGCGCTCCTCAAGTCCGACTTTTTCCAGCCATTCGGCCGCCCGGAGCCGGGCCGTCCGGGCCGGCACTCCGATCAGCCGGGCGGGCAGTGCGACGTTTTCGAGCACGGTGAGTTCCGGCAGCAGGTGGTAGGCCTGGAACACAAAACCGATACGCTCCGCCCGGAACCTGGCCGCCGCCCGCCGCCCGAAGGAACTCACGTCGACTCCGCCGATGCGGATGGTTCCGGAGTCGGGCCGCTCCAGCGCGCCAATCAGGTTGAGCAGCGTGGTTTTTCCGCTGCCGGAAGCTCCGTAGATGCAGCACCACTGCCCCCGGCGCAGGGAATAGGTCACGCCCCGGAGCACTTCCAGATGCGTATTCCCTGAGCGGTAACTCCGGCGCACCGCCGTCAGATCGATAATGTTTTCCCCCGCCATTTTATTCGTACCTCAGCGCCTGGGCCGGATCCAGCCGGGCCGCGCGCAACGCCGGCAGCAGAGCTCCGAAAGTGCAGAGCAGAATGCTGCTGCCGATAATGAATCCGACGTCGCCCGGCACAATATGGGCCGGCAGCGAATTGAAAAAGTAAAACTCCTTCGGGAACAGCTGCATGTTGAACCAGCTTGAAGCCAGTTCCAGAATGTGATTCCGGAACCGGATGATCAGATATCCCAGCCCGGTTCCCAGCAGACTGCCGATGACGCCGATCAGAAAACCCTGCAGCACGAAGACCCTGGTCACCGCCCCGTCGGTGGCGCCGAGCGCCTTGAGCAGACCGATTTCACGGGTTTTCTGGTAAATGGAAGTTATCAGCGTATTGGCAATGCTGAACGCCGCCACCAGCACGATGAAGATCAGCAGAAAGAACATCATCCGTTTTTCGACGGCGAGCACGTCAAGGATCTGGCGGTTGTTGTCCTCCCAGGTGGATACGGCGAGATAAGGCAGCGCCTCCCGGACCCGGCTGACCAGTCGGTTCTGGTCGAAGGGATCCGGTCCCCAGCAGAAGACCGAGGTGGCCGCGCCCCAGGGCAGGTCGAAAAGCTCCGCCGCGTCATCGAGCCCCATGAAGAGCACACTGCGGTCAAAGTCATATTTGCCGAGCGAATAGATGCCGGCCACCGTGTATTCGGTGGGCAGATAGGCCGAACTTTCGGGATTCAGCTCCACGCCGCCCTCCGGCTTGAAACGCACCAGCGAGGCCAGGCGTTTCGAGGAATGCAGAAGCAGTTTGTCTCCGACCCGGAGACCCCAGAGTCCGGCCATGACGGAGCTGATGAGGATTCGGCGGTTTTCCAGTTCGAACCGGCCGGCTTTGAGTTTGCCGGGCAGGTCGAGCTTGCGGGCCAGTTCTTCCGGCGGCGCGGCGAAAACCATGGTCTGGGTATCGAGCCGGCGGCGATCCAGCTGCACCAGCGCCGGATTCTGGATTACCGGCGCCGCCTCGCCGCCGGCTTTGCGGACCGCTTCGACCACCGGACCCGGCGCGCTGATGACGTAACGGGGGTTGCGCACCTGGAAATGCGCCTGGGTTTCGATGAGCTTGGACTTCATGAGATCGGTGAAGCCGGTCATCACCGCCAGCACGACCATGAGCACCGCAACGCCGAGCATGACGCCGATGATGCTGATCAGAGTGATGAAGGAGACCGCGCTGCGGCGCGGCTTGAGATATTTCCCGGCCAGAAACAGTTCTGTGAACATGATGAAATTCCGTTGTTCTGTGTATTCCATCTAATATAACCGGCGGTGCGGCTAAAAGCAATCCCGGCCGGCGGGATTTAATCGCTGATGCGGTAGAATTTCACCGGCAGCCGGCCGGCCATAAGTTCCGTCAGCCCGGCGGCGCCGGAGTCCGGCACCCGTCCGCCCCAGAAGCTGCCGCAGCGGATGCCGGCGACGGTCCGGAATTCCGGACGCAGCCAGGGATTAAGCCGGAGCCAGTCCATTCCGGTGTTCCGGAGCATGTTTTCCAGCGCGTTCAGCTGTTCGCGGGAGACCACCGGCGGAACCACCGCGACCACGCCGTCGTCCGGAGCCGGCGCCGCGGTGAGCGGCGTCAGTCGGTAGAGCCGTCCTGTCGCGGCTCCGGCGGTCACCGGCCGGCCGGCGGCGGCGACCTGGAATGCGGTTTCATTGCCGGAGAAATCCATGCCGTTGATCCGGCCCGGAGTGTCGAAGACGAGCAGGGCGTCCGATTTCACCGCGTTCAATCGGACGGCATGATCCACGGTCGCCTGGCTCCCGGTATTCCACGCCAGCGGAAAGCCGGCGGTGGCCGGATAGACGATGAGCACTTCGGGCGGATTGACCGCCGCCGCGTCGAACACCGTGCTCCACTCCGGCAGCCGCCAGCTTTTGAGCTGAATGAAGTATCCGGAGCCGGCCGCGGCAATGATCAGCAGCATGGCTGTTCCGCGCAGTTGCGGCCGGGAATCCAGACGCCGGAGCAGCCGGTCGGCGCCGATGCCGGCGACTGCGGCGAAAATTCCGGCCAGCGGCAGATAGACCCGGGCGCCGCCGCCGCAGGTCCAGAACGCCGAGACCAGCGACAGCACCGCAGCTCCGAGCAGCGGACCGGTCACCCGGAACGCCGTTGCCGCGCCGGCCAGCACGAGCACGGCCAGCGCCGGAGTCAGAAAATCACCGAGCCGTTCACCGAAAAAGGTCAGCCAGGCGGCGGCGTCCGGCAGCGGCGTTCCCCAGCGGGCGGTGCCCGCCAGAGCATCGCGGAACCACCAGACATAAACAGCTCCGGCTGCGATCCCGGCCGCCAGTGTGAACGCCATGGTCCGCTCCGGCGGCCGCCGCCGGATGGCCCAGCCCGCCGCGGCCAGCAGCAGCAGAAAGAGGGCGGAACTGCTGAGCGTGAGCATGGCTCCGATGCCGCCAGCAGCCACGGCGGCTTCCGGCCAGTATCGGAAGCCGTCCGGCTTTTCCGGACGGGACTGCCGGACGAGTCCGCAGCAGAACAGCGCCAGAAACATGAGCTGCAAGCTGTATCCGCGCGCCTGCTGGGCGTAGACCGCCGCCGGCGCCGACAAAGCCAGCAGCAGCATGCTCCAGAGCGCCGCACCGTTTCCGGCCAGCGGGGCCACCGCCAGTCCGAGCAGGGCCACGGCGGCAACCCCCGCCAGACAGGAGTGCAGCCGCAGCACTGCGATCGCGTCGGAGACGGCCGCGGCCGTCTTGACCAGCAGAGTGTTGAGCGGGTGATTGTTGGGCAGGGATAAATCAGTGAGAATTTCCGCGGCCGGCAGGGGAGCGTACTGCTCCAGAGTCCAGATTTCGTCATAGGCGAAATCGGAGCTCAGCAGCATGACCCGGATCAGCGCCGCAAACAGCAGCAGCAGCCAGAACCTCAGCTCAAAGGCCGCCGGATTTTTCCCGGCCGCAGCCGGAATCATAGTCTGCGGGCCAATTCCCGGGCCCGGCGGTCGATTTCATGAAGCTGGCCGATGGATTGCTGCGGCTCGACCGGCACGGCCTCCATCGCTGCTCCGATAATTTCCCAGATGCGGGGGAAGGTGATTTCGCCGCGTTTGAAACGTTCCACCGCAACGTCGTTGGCCGCGTTCATGACTGTGCCGGCGGTGCCGCCGGCCTCCAGCGCCGCATAAGCGAAGTCCAACGCCGGGAAACGGGTGCGGTCGGGTTCAAAAAACTCCAGACGGGCAAGCGCTCCCCAGTCCAGTCCGGGCACTGTTCCGGGCAGCCGCTCCGGATAACTCAGCGCATAGCGGATGGCCAGGCGCATGTCCGGCACCGCCAGCTGGGCAATCACGGTTCCGTCGGTCAGTTCAATGAAGGCATGCATGACCGACTGAGGATTGATGACCACGCCCAGCCGGTCGCCGGGAACTCCGAAAAGGTGGTGCGCTTCGATCAGTTCGAGCGCCTTGTTCATCATTGAAGCCGAATCGATGGTGACTTTGTTGCCCATGTTCCAGGTCGGGTGGGCCAGCGCGTCGCTGATGGTCGCCCGGGCGATCCGGTCCGCCGGCCAGTGCAGGAAAGGTCCTCCGGAAGCGGTCAGGCAGATCCGGTTGATTTCCTCCGGAGCGCGTCCGGCCAGGCATTGAAAAACGCCGGAGTGCTCGCTGTCCACCGGCAGAATGCCGCCGGCTCCGGCCTCGGCCATCACCAGGTCGCCGGCCATCACCAGCACCTCCTTGCTGGCCAGCGCCACCCGCTTGCCGGCCCGCAGGGCGGCCAGCACCGGATTGACTCCGGCAATGCCGACAATGGCGCACAGCACGATGTCGACGTCGGGCGCGGCGGCCGCCTCAATGAGCGCGTTTTCCCCGGCCGCGCAGGAGACTCCCGGCGGTGCAGTGCGGCGCAGTTCGTCCAGCCGGTCCGGATCGGCGGTGACCAGCCGTCGGGCGCCGAGCCGGCGGGCCTGGGAAACCAGTTCGGTCAGATTGTGATTGCCGGCCAGGGTGACGACTTCAAAACGGTCGCGGTGAGCCGCCAGTTCGGCGGCCGCACTCCGCCCGATGGAGCCGCTGGCCCCCAGCACGGCCACCCGCTGGCGGGGCTGACCGCCGGCGGTTTGGAGCTTGATAGGTTCCGGCATAAATAAGTAATCCTGTGGTTTGGCTTTGTAAGGTCCGGATTTTGTTCCGCCCGGGTCTGGTGCGGGACTGCTAATAAGATAGCACGGCCGTTCGGATATTTCCACTCCATTGGGTTGAAAGGCGCACGCGGCGGTGATATATTTAGCCGTCCCGGCCCCCCGGAAGCCAATCCGGCGGTCCGCCGGCCGTGCGATTGCGGTTGCAAAACTCAAAACGAAACCGGAGTGTTCTGTTATGAAGCTGACCCGACTTTTTCACCTGCTGCTTGCCGTACTGGTTCTGTCCGGTGCCGCCGGTGCCGCCGATCTGGCCGAGTGGCTCGACTCGGCGGCGGAGGGCGGGCTCTGGAAAACCACCGTCGCCGATCTCGCCCGGAATTATCCGAAAACCTTCCGCTTTCTTGATTCCACCAAACGCCGGATTGTGTACTCGCCAGGCTCCAAATCCAAGCTGGTCTGGCTGGGTTATCCGGTTCAGGAGATCAGCATTGAGTGTTCCGAAGAAGGCCGGCTCGAGAACGTCTCCGTGTCGATCTACAGCCGGGGCGATCACGGCAAATGGAACATGCGCGAATTCAACGACGCGGTCCGCGATCTGACCGCCCGCTTTTCCGAGCGCTTTGACGGCCGGCCGCCGCGGCGGGAAAGTTCGAGCCTGAACCGTTCGGTAATCCGGCAGAATTCCTGGCAGAATGACCAGGTGGTGCTGTCCATGCGCTACAGCAATGACCGGAACAGTCCGGAATACATCACCGTCGATTTCGATCCGCCGGGCGGTGGCGGCCGGATCCGTCAGCAGATGCGCACCGGGATTGCCGATGTCGCGGAGCTCGCCAAACGGGTCCGGACCCGGGAGGACGGCGCCCGCTTTTTCCTGCTCCCGATGGTGGATCAGGGCAGCAAGGGCTACTGTGTGCCGGCGGTGGCGGCCCGGGTGCTGGGGTATTACGGATCCGACATCGACCAGCATGTGGTGGCCCAGATCATGGATACCAGGGCCGCCGGGGGAACCGCGTCCGACAAAGTGGACGAAATATTCCGGCGCAGCGGACCCCGCCTCGGGTACCGTTATGACGAATTGTACAAGTACGACGGTTTTGAGGGACGCAAGGGCGCGGGCACGCTGCGGGACTACAACCGGCTGGCCCGCCGCGCCGGGAAGGCCGAGATGAAGATCGGGCGCATCTCCGGATTTCCCCAGTTCGACTACGAACTTTTCAAGGCGCTGCGGGCCCGCGACACCCGGGGGCGGACCCGTTTCATCAACGGAATCCGGGCCAACGTCAGCCGGGGAGTGCCGGTGTGCTGGGGCGTGATGACGTTCCCGGAACTGGAAAAAGCCGCCGGCGATAAAATCGGATTCCATCTGCGCGTTATCAACGGCTACAATGACAAGACCGGCGAGATCGTCTACACCGACTCCTGGGGTCCCGGGCACGAGGCCAAGACCATGCGGCCCGACGATGCCTGGGCCATCACCCTGAGCAGCTTTGTTCTGCTGCCCCGTCCCACTTCTTCTGGCATTCGCTGACCGGCGCGGAAAACTTGCCGGCGGGTTGCAATAATGGCCGCGGTGTGGTATATTAACCGGATTGCGGCGCGGGGTGTCCGGAACGGTTCCGGACTGAGATCATACCCGGGGAACCTGATCCGGATCATGCCGGCGGAGGGAACGCGTGGCGGCGACGGTCTGCCTGCTTTCCGCCGCGATTCCGGGCATCCTCTCCCCGGGCCGGCGTGCCGCCGAACGATTTTCAAGCCGGTTCAACTGGTTTAAGGAGTGGAAAATGGCCGTTATTGAACACGTGATTTCCAGCGCGATCGTGTCGCGCTTCGCCGCCAAGCTGCAGGAAAACCTCGACCTCGACGTCGCCCTGGTCGGGGCCGGTCCGTCGGCGCTGGTGGCCGCCCGGTACCTGGCCGAGGCCGGTTACAAAGCCGCGATCTTCGAACGCAAACTCGCTCCCGGCGGCGGCACCTGGGGCGGCGGCATGCTTTTCAACGAGGTGGTGGTGCAGGAGGCCGCCCGCCCCATTCTGGACGACTTCAATATCAATTACGTTCCGATTCCCGACCACCCGGGATACTACACGCTGGATTCGGTGGAGATGGCGTCCGGGTTGATTTTCGGCTGCATGAAGTCCGGAGCCCGGATCTTCAACGCCGTCAGCGTCGAGGATATCGTGTTCAAGTCCGGTCAGATCGGCGGGCTGGTCATCAACTGGACTCCGGTGGAGCGGCTCGGCATGCACGTCGATCCGCTGACTGTGCTGGCCCGGGCGGTGATCGACGGCACCGGTCATCCGAGTGAAATCATCAATTTAGCCGCCGCCAAGGCGGGCATCAAGCTCGACACCCCGACCGGCGGTGTGCTGGGCGAGAAGCCGATGTGGGTGGATTCCGGCGAGGCTTCGACGGTGGAGAACACCCGGGAATACTTCCCCGGACTTTTTGCCTGCGGCATGAGTGCCAACAACACTGCCGGAGGTTATCGTATGGGGCCGATTTTCGGCGGCATGATGCTTTCCGGAAAACGGGTGGCGGAGCTGGCGGCGGCCCGGCTGGCGAAATAATTCCGGCGGCCGATCATGCCGATCTTCGTTCCGGCTGCCGCTCCGCGCCGTTACACTGACTGGAAACAGCTGCGGGAGCCGGCCGTGCTGGTTGCTTTCCACGGGCGGGAGGTGCTGCTCGGTCCCGACGGTCGGCTGCCGTCCGTCGCTGACGTGCTGGATGCGATTGATCTGCCCGGTGAGGCGATTGCGGTCGGCCAGCTCAACGGAATCTGCTGCTTCGGGGTGGAAGCCGCCGGATTCGCCGACCTGCCCGAGGGATTTTCAGTCGTGGAAACCCGCCTTGCCCTGGCCAATCTGCCGGCCGGTTCCTCCGGGGCCATCTGCCGCGCCCGCGAACTGGCGGTCTGGCGACGGCAGCACCGGTTCTGCGGCGCCTGCGGCGAAGCGCTGACCGAATCGGAAAACGACAGTGCGCTGGTATGTCCGCGCTGCCGGACCCGGTTCTATCCCCAGATTGCCCCGGCGGTGATTGTGGCGGTGCTGCGCGGAAACGAGATTCTGCTGGCTCACAACCGCAATTTCCTGCCCGGCATTTACGGACTGATCGCCGGTTTTGTCGAAGCCGGTGAAAGCGTCGAACAGGCGATTGTCCGGGAGATCCGGGAGGAAACCGGCATCACAGTCGGCAATTTCCGTTATCTGGACAGCCAGAGCTGGCCGTTCCCCAATTCGCTGATGCTGGGATTCAGCGCCGACTATCTCGAAGGCGAGGCCCGACCCGACGGTACGGAACTTGAAACGCTCGGCTGGTTCCGGGCCGACGCCCTGCCCGAGATTCCGCCGCCCGGCAGCATTGCCCGCCGGATTATTGAAAGCTTCGTCGAGCGTCATCGCCCGTTCAGCAGATAACTCCGCAGAAAATCACCCGCGATCGGGGCGCAGTCGGCTCCGCCGCTGGCTCCACCCTCGATCGCCACCGCCAGCGCCACGGTGCGTCCGCGGTGGGCGGCAAAGGCAATGAACCAGGTGGTAAGTCGGCGGTTTTCCCGCGAACCCACTTCAGCTGAACCGGTTTTGCCGTAGACGGTCAGTCCTTCGACTGCGGCCCGGCGGCCGGAACCTTCGGGCGTATTGACCACGTCCGACATGCCGCGGCGCACCTGTTCCAGTGCCGCTTCGGATACTGCCAGCCGGCCGGTTTCAACCGGAACGCGCCGGTAGAGCGTCGTGCCGAAGCCATCCACCACGCTGTCGACCAGGTGCGGCCGGTACATGGTTCCGCCGTTGGCAATGGCGGCGCAGTAAAGCGCCGCCTGAAGCGGCGTCAGCGCGATGATGCCCTGGCCCATTGAGAGCAGCGCGGTGTCGTAACGGTTCCACCGGGTGCCGAAACGCCGGCGCTTGGCGGCGTCGGACGGAAACACTCCGGCGGATTCGGAGAGTTCCACCCCGGTTTTGCGTCCGATTCCGGCCGATTCCGCCGCCTGTCGGATGGGGTCCGGACCGGTTTTCAGCGCGTTCTCAATCATGTAGGAATTGCAGGACCAGGCCAGTGCGTTGACAAAATTCACTTCGCCGTGACCTCCCCGCCGGTAGGCGGCGCAGCGGATCGCGGCATTGCCGACGGTCACGGAGCCGTCACAGCGCACGGTGGCGGCGGGGTCCACTCCGGCATCGTAAAAGGCCATTGCGCTCAGCACTTTGAAAATCGATCCGGGCGTGTACACTCCGGAAAAAGCCCGGTTGACCAGCGGCCGGCCGGGATTGGCGAGCAGTTCCTTGTAGTAGGAGGCCGGAATCCGGGGTGAAAAACGGCTCAGATCGAAACCGGGCGTTGACGCTGCCGCCAGAATGTCGCCGGTGTCGGCATCCAGAGCGACCAGCGCTCCCCGGCGTCCGGCGAGCAGCGCCTCGGCGGTGCGCTGAGCCTGGCTGTCGATAGTCAGAATGACATTGTTGCCGTGAATCGGTTCGATTTTTTCAATCAGATGGCGGTGGATGAATCCGAGATGGTCGACCTGGGCCAGGGAATAGCCGGGGCGACCTCGCAGTCCGGGCAGAGTTTCGGGCAGTCCGAGGCTTTCCGGCAGGGTGTCGAAAGCCTTTTCAACTCCGGAGCAGCCGGTCTGGTCCGGCACGTAATAGAAGAAATCGGCCCGGTCCTCGGCTTCTCGGGGACTGTCCAGCCGGGTGTAGCCGATCAGATGAGCCGCCAGGGGGCCGCCGGGATAACTGCGCACGCTGTCCACCTGAATTCCGGTGCCCCGCAATTCCCGCATGCATTCCAGCGCCTTGGCGATTTCCGCAGGCGTGAGGTCGGTGAATGCCTCCAGCGGCAATCCGGGCCGGGTGTTGAGATGGCGCAGCACCTGATCCCGGTCGAGGTCGTGCCGGCGGCCGGTTGCGGCGGCGATCCGGTCGGCGGCGGACATGATGTAGTCGATGGTTAGCCGCAGCCGCCGCTGCCGCATTTCCTCGGGGTAGAACAACAGGTTGTAAACCGGCCGGTTGCCGGCCAGCAGCTGCTGGTCCCGGGTGAAGATGCTGCCGCGCCGGGCCGGAATCCGGATGCGGCGGACTGACTGACGGAGAATTTTGGACCGATGGGTTTCGCCGGTTTGAATCTGTTCCATGAACAGGGTGACCGCAATGACGCCGAACGCGACCAGCATCACGCCGAAAAGTACGATCACCCGCAGCCGGGGCAGACCCAGAATCGCCGGAGAGGCGGCGGCGAAGTTCCTCCGATTCATTCCCGCCTCCCGCCGGCGGTTGCACGCCGTTTGAGCCGGCGGTTCCGGCCGGCCGGCCGACTGGCGCTCAGGCGGGAGTGCGGGCGCTCACGGTAGCACCCGACTCCGATCTGGTCGGCGAAGAAGTCCAGCATCAGCAGCTGGATGGGAAACCACAGCGCTCCCGCCGTCAGGTAACACACCAGCAGCGCTGCGGCCGGCATTGCGGAGAGGACCGCCGGATTCCGGAACGCGGTCGCCGCCAGAACGGACAGCGCGGCGGTCAGGCCGAGTCCGCCGCCGATCAGGGCCGAACTCCAGACCGCGTCGCGCCGGGTCAGCCCGAAAAGCAGCTGCCGGACTCCGAGCATGGCCGGCAGCACCGCCAGTGCGAACACTCCCGGGCGGCCGTAGACGACGTCCAGTACGCCGCCGCAGAACAGCGCCGCCGCGAGTGCGTGCAAAGGCGAAATGGTGACCGCGAAGTAGGCCAGCGCATAACCGGTGCAGAATACCGCCAGCCCGCTGTTGCCGATCCACAGCTCCAGCATCAGCGACACTCCCAGCACCACTGCTTCGAAGCCGTAAATCATGGCGTGTCCCGGGTGGCGGTCAGAATGACGGGAAAACGGAGTCGGGACGGATCGGCTGCCGGCGTCAGAGTTCCCGACACCTGAAGCACGTTGGAATAAATCGAACCGGGCACGTCGGCCTGATTCAGCGTGCCGATCAGAATCCCGGGGGGCAGGTTGCGCTCAAATCCGGTCGAGACAACAGCTTCGCCCGGCAGGTAGTGCAGGTGGGCCGGCAGCAGTCCGATGGTGATGCGTCCGGAGGTCGGACGGCGTTCGCTGAAATTGATGATTCCGACCGTTCCGGCGGTGGTCAGGCGTCCTGAAATGCGCAGCTCGGGATCGAACAGGGTGATCACCCGGCTGGAATGGCGTCCGGCCTCGTCGACAATCCCCACCAGCAGCGGTCGGCCGTCAGGTGACACATCCAGCACCGCCGAACCGGGCTGCACCCCGTGTTCGGTGCCCCGGTTGACGGTGAAACGCTGACCCCACAGCAGCGGATCGCGCAGAATGATTTCCCCGACCACCTGATTCCAGCCTTCCGGCGGCTCCAGCCGGACCAGCCGGCGCAGCTGCTGATTCTCCCTGAGCAGTTCGGCCGCGTTGGCGGATTGCAGCGCCAGCTGCCGGCTGGACTGCTGAAGTTCTTCGACTTTGGCGGCCAGTTCACGCCGGCTGTAACCCAGCAGCGTCAGATCCGAAAGCCGGTCGGTGCCGCGGCGCGCCAGTTCAAGATAGGGGTAGAAAAAGTCGCCCGCGATCCGGTCCAGACAGAAGCGCAGCACCCGGAATCCCGCCAGCAGAACGACGGCAACGGCGATGCCGCCGCCGATCAGCAGCAGGCGGCGGGGCATTCCGTTATGACTGAACTTCGGCATGGTCGGCCTCGAATGAAACGGTTTGCGGTTCCGAACGACAAAGCGGCGCTCCGGCCCGCGCGACGCTCCCTGAAGCGCAAACTCCGGAATCGCCGCCGCCGGATCCGTCCGGGAGCCGGCGCTCCCCGGCGGTCCGGATAATATACCACCGCAATCCGGTAAAATCAACAGTGTCGCCGGGTTTGAAAAAAAACTCTTCTGTGCTATATTCCAATCCATCATGATTATCGGATCGGGTGAAGTAATGAAGGTGATCGGCGCGTTTGCGGCGCCAGCGGCGCGAGCCGTCCGGAGCTTCAACTGGAACGTCTGGTTCTGGGGCGTTTTTCTGCTGGCGGTGGCGGCCGGATTCACCGGCTCGTCGCTGGGCTGGTACCGCCAGCTGCCCGGCAGTCCGGCGGTGATCGAACTGGTCGGAGAACGCAAGCTTTTCGGAGTTTACCGGGGCATCCGCGGCGATGAGTTCATTGCTCATGGCACTCCCAATGCCTTGCGTCAGTTTTTTCACGATCCGCCGTTCCCGCGGCTGAATCTCCGGGCCGGGCTGGCCGGACGCAATGATCTGGTGCTGCACGACACCGGAGCGCCGGTCCGGCATTTCAGCATGATCGCCCGGCCGGCCACCTGGGGATTTTTTCTGTTCAGCCTGCGGCAGGCGCTGGCCTGGTACTGGCTGTTTCCGCTTTTTTTCGGCTGGTGGAGCGTGATTTTTCTCTTCAATACACTGTTTCCGGAACAGCGCCGGGTCAATTTTCTGCTGGCCACGGCCGTGGTTTTTTCACCCTATTGCGCCGCGTGGTCGTTCTGGCCGGTCAACAACATCGGCGGACTCTGCGCCGCCGCCGCCGCACTGCTGCGCCTGCCCGCCGCCGGAAGTCGGCTCCGGCAGTGCGGCTGGGGATTGTTCGCCGGCTGGGGCGGAGCTGTGAGTGCGCTCACCATTTATTTTCCGCGCCTCTGGCCGGCCGCCGTGCTGCTTGGAGCGGTCGTGATTGCCCGGAGTTCCGTCCGGTCGCAGCGGTACCTGCTGACAAATCCCCGGTGTTGGCTGGCGGCCGGACTTGGGGGGGTGCTTTTTCTGGTGATCGTCGGCGGCTGGTACAGCGCGGCGGCCGAGGCCGTGGAGGCCGTCAGCCGGTTGGTCTATCCCGGACAGCGCCGGATTTCCGGCGGCGTCATGTCATGGTGGGAGCTCATGATCGGATGGCTGGCGCCGTTCACCATCTGCAAAATCGATTTCCGCAACCAGAGCGAGATGCAGGCGGCGCTTTCGCTCCTGTTTCCCTTGGCGGTCTTCATTGCCGCCGGCTTCCGGATTCTGAAAAGGCAGGCGCTGTTCTGGGCGCTGGCCGGGGTGTGCGGCTTCATACTCTGGTATCAGCACATCGGCTTTCCGGACTGGCTGGCGGCAATCACGCTCTTCGACCGCTGCAATCCGCCGCGCTGCGGCGTGGCGCTGACTCTGGCCCAGTTTCTCATGATTGGGCTGATTTATTCGCTGCGTGAAAACTGGCGGCGTCCGGGAGCAGGGGCGCTGGCGGCGATCCTGCTGTGGTCGCTGGCGGTTCCGGCGCTGCTGTTTCTGACGGCTCCGGCGGAATTGTGGCAGGGGCTGCGGGTCTGGTTTCCACCGGCGGTCATCATCATTGGCGGCGTCGTGACAGCGGCGGTCTACGGGGCGTGTGTCATTCTGCTTTTCTGTAAGACCGGCTGGTTCATCGTGCTGTTTTCGGCATTCAATATTATGCTGGGAGCGGTGTTCAATCCGGTCTGCATTGCCCCCGAACGGATCGAGAACGACCTTTCACGCCGGCTCGCGGCGGCGGAAAATCTGCATGATCAGGGCCGGGTGCTGTTCGCCACCGGAAACGATTTTCTCGCGGTTGCCCATCTGCTCTCCGGCGGACGCGCTCTCAACGGCTACTTCATGTATCAGGACCGGAAATTGTTCGATCTCTTCTTTGCCGGTCGGCCCGACGCTGGCAGCTTCTGGCGGATGAATCACCTTGATGCGGAGATCACTCCGCCGGAGTCGCCGCTGTTTACGGCGGAAATTCCTTTTCTTGACCGGATTGTGCTGCGCTTCAACGGGGCGGCCTACGATTTTTCGCAACTGCCGGTCGATGTTCTGGCGGTCCCGGAAGCCGCCGGAGCTTTTCTCGACCGCAACCCCACGCTTAGCTTCTGGTACGGGCGGGACGGACTGCGTTTCTATCGGGTGAAGCCGCCGGCGTCCGGCCGGCGCTGACGGCGGTTTTCCGCCGGCCGGAGTGCGGCCTGGTTCCGGCCGGCGACGGTTCCGGCAGCCCCTGATCCGGGCATTTTCTTCTTCTGAAACGGTGGTTTCCGATTGCTTTTTTTTGAAAAATCCCGTGGTAAAAGTGGAAAATCCACCTTTTTTGTACTATATTAAAAGAATTTAACATCCATTCTATCATGACAGAAGGGAGTCAACTCATGAGCAATTACGTTCAACGCGTGCTCGCCGATCTCCAGGTGTCCAACGGGCAGGAGAAGGAGTTCATCCAGAGTGCCACCGAGGTGTTGTCCTCGCTGGCCAAGCTGCTGGAGTCCCAGCCCAAGTACGAGAAAAACAAGATTCTTGAACGCATCGTCATTCCCGAGCGCGTCATCATTTTCCAGGTGCCGTGGCTGGACGACAAGGGAGAGATTCAGATCAACACCGGTTATCGTGTGCAGTTCAACAGCGCAATCGGTCCCTACAAGGGCGGACTGCGTTTTCATCCGTCGGTCAACCTCAGCATTCTGAAGTTCCTCGGCTTTGAACAGATTTTCAAGAACAGCCTGACCACGCTGCCGATGGGCGGCGGCAAAGGCGGTTCCAACTTCGACCCCAAGGGCAAATCCGACCGCGAAGTCATGGCGTTCTGCCAGAGCTTCATGCGGGAACTCTACCGCCACATCGGACCCTCTACCGACGTGCCCGCCGGCGACATCGGCGTCGGCGGCCGGGAGATCGGTTTCCTCTTCGGACAGTACAAGAAGATCGTCAACAGCTACGACAGCGTACTGACCGGCAAGGGCCTCAACTGGGGCGGCAGTTTGGTGCGTCCGGAAGCCACCGGTTACGGCTGCGTCTATTTTGCCGCTGAAATGCTCAAGACCCGCGGCATGGATTTCTCCGGCCGCCGGGTGCTGGTCTCCGGTTCCGGCAACGTCGCCCAGTTCGCGGTGCAGAAGGTGACCCAGCTGGGAGGCAAAGTGCTTTCGCTTTCCGACTCCGGCGGCACGGTGATCGATCCGGACGGCATCGACGCCGAGAAGCTGGCTTATGTGTTTGAACTCAAGAACGTCCGGCGCGGCCGCATCAGCGAATACGCCAAGCAGTTCCCCGGCGCCTCCTATCATGCCGGCAAACGGCCGTGGCAGCTTGCCGCCGCCGACATCGCGCTGCCCTGCGCGACTCAGAACGAGCTGGATCTTGACGATGCCAAGGCTCTGGTTGCCAACGGCTGCGTTGCGGTCTGCGAAGGTGCCAACATGCCGACCACGCTGGAAGCCACCGAGTACATCCAGGGGCACAACCTGCTCTTTGCTCCCGGCAAGGCCTCCAACGCCGGCGGAGTTGCCACCAGCGGTCTGGAAATGAGTCAGAATGCGATGCGTCTGAGCTGGAGCGCCGAGGAAGTCGACGCCAAGCTGCACGGCATTATGGTCAACATTCACAACGCCGCCCGCAGCGCCGCCGCTGAATTCGGCGAGCCGGACAACTATGTGATGGGCGCCAACATTGCCGGTTTCCGCAAGGTGGCCGATGCGATGATCGATCTGGGCATCTGAAGTCCGGATTGAATCACGCTCAGCGGGAGAGACCAGCCGCGGCGAAGTAAGCTTCGCCGCGGTTTTTTCTTTTTCGAAACGCGGTTGGATACAGGATGGATTCCGGAATCCGGAAAATTGCCGCGGCGGCGGGGAGGCTGCCGCCTGACTCCGGTGTCATTGGCGGTTTCGGCCGGCTGCGGCATCGCCTCCTGTCCGGGAAAAAACGGCGGGCGATGAAATTTCACCGCCCGCCGGGTGTAGTCAAGTTGCCGTGCCGGTCCGGCGGCGTCAGTTGCCGGAGCCGCGGCCCAGTGCGAACATCGCGAGGTTGAGATCGCGCAGCTTTTCCGGGAACGCCGCGGTGAGCACCCGGTTCCAGACTTCATCGGCAACCGGCAGGTGCCGCGAAAGTGCGCCGAGAATCATGGTGTTGAGCGCTTTGGGGTGGGCCAGCCGGTCTTTGGGAACGTCGTCCGGGGTGATCAGCACCCCGCCGGTTCTGAGCTGGTTGAGCACCACTTCGATCTGGGTGGAATCCAGCACGGCGAGCAGGTCGCATTCTCCGGCCGGAACCATCGGACTGGCGACCCGGGCGCCGAACCGCACCTCGCTGGAAACGGAACCGCCGCGCTGGCTCATGCCGTGCACTTCGCTTTTTTTGACGTCAAATCCGGACTCAAACAGCGCTTCGGCCAGAATGTCGGTGACTTTGAGCACGCCCTGGCCGCCGAGTCCGGCGACAATGATGTTGGTGACAGCCATTTTAGTGTTTCTCCGCATAGGTTTTGGCCTTGGCCAGCGCCAGAATACAGGGCCGCCGGGCAATGATTACACTGCAGTCGTTGGAGGCGAGACGCTCCTGAAGCAGCGCTTTGAAACGTTCCGGTTCGGCGGTGGTGTCGATCACGTCGACATGATCGACGCCGATGCCGGTGACGATTTTTTCCAGCGAAACCGCGAACGCCGGCGAATGATCCAGGCGGCGTCCGGTGCCGGGATGCTCCTGAAGCCCGGTCATGGCCGTGGTTGAATTGTCCAGAATCACCACCACGTGGCCGGTCGCCGGCCGGTTGTAGACCATTTCAACGATCCCGTTGATGCCGGTGTGCAGGAACGTGCTGTCGCCGATGACGCTGACCACTTTTCGGGCTTCGGATTCGGGCAGTTTCCTGCGCAGTCCGAGTCCGACGGTGACGCTGGCCCCCATGCAGACACAGCAGTGAAGCGCGCCAAAGGGCGGCATGACACCGAGCGTGTAACAGCCGATGTCTCCGGAAACAATGCACCCCAGATCGCGCAGCACTTCAAACGACTTGCGGTGCGGACACCCCACACAGAGCTGCGGCGGTTTGCCCGGCGCGGCGGCCGGTTCCGGCGCCGCGTCGCCGGCGATCAGTCTGCGGACCCGGCCCACGTTCAGTTCGCCGAAACGGAAAACTTCCGCCTTGCTCTCGACCGGTATTCCCGCCGCCCGGATGGCCTCACCCATGAAATCGTCGCCCTCTTCGACCACAAGGCACCGCTCGACTCCGGCGGCGAATTCCCGGATCGCCGCCAGCGGCAGCGGCCAGGTCATGCCGGGATGGAACACCGAGGCGTCGGGAGCGGCGTCCAGCACATGCTGGAACGCGATGCCGTTGGCGATGATGCCGAGCTTCGGAGATTTTTTGAGCACCGTGGTGTAAGCTCCCTCTTCGTTGAACTGCTGCATGGCGGCGAGGTCGGCCCTCATGCGTACGTGCGCCTGTCGGGCGAAGGCCGGAACCATCACCTGCAGTTGAGGATTTTTGTCAAAATGAGCCGGACGCGGTTCCAGTGCCGCTCCGCGCCTGACCATCACGCATTTGGAGTGGCAGACCCGGGTCGTCACCCTCAGCAGCACCGGCGCCCGGAAGCGGTCGGCCAGCCGGAATGCCGCAACCGTCAGGTCATAGCATTCCTGGCTGTCGGATGGTTCAAACATCGGTACGCCGGCCGCCGCGGCGTAACGGCGGTTGTCCTGTTCATTCTGGCTGGACGCCATGCCGGGATCGTCGGCGCTGACCACCACCAGTCCGCCGGGAGTGCCGCTGTAGGCAATGGTGAACAGCGGGTCGGCCGCCACATTGAGTCCGACGTGCTTCATGGTCACCAGCGCCCGTCCGTTGGCCATGGCGACGCCGATGCCGGTTTCCAGTGCGCATTTTTCGTTGGGATCCCACTCGGCGGCTCCGCCCAGGCGGCTGAACTCTTCGAGTATTTCCGACGACGGCGTGCCGGGATAGCCGCAGCCGAGATCGACGGCGCAGTCTATCGCGGCCATTGCGATGGCTTCGTTGCCGCTGACCAGAATTTTCTTCTCCATGATTTACGGTTTCCCTTCCCAGATTTCCTGAAGTTGATCGATATAACCATCCTGCTCTCCGGCGCGGCGGTCGACCTGATCGGCGAGGCGGTTCAATTCATCGGGTCCGGGCGTGAAGCCCGGATCGTTCAGAATCCGCAGGATTTCATTGAGCTGCATGGCGATCTGCGCCAGATGATGAATCAGATGCCGCTCGTCCTCACCCGGCGGCGCGGCGCGTCCGGCCAGCTGGTCGAACCAGTCGAGCCGGTCACCGAGCAATTCCAGAATCTGCGCCCGCAGCGGAGCTTTGGGCTCGTCGTCGGCCCGGTTGTAGTTGGCGCTCAGCTCCTCGAAGCGTTCCTCCAGGTAATTCTGAAAAACCGCCTGCTGCGCGGCATCGGTGTAATGAAGCTCGCCGCGGGAAAACGCCCGGTTGAAAAAGGAATCGAAGTCCGGATCCCGGGCATAGCACTGGTCAAGGATGTAGCTTTCCACCTCGGTCGGAGTCAGGACCGAGCCGATTTCCCGGAGCAGCACGCCGATGTCATCAGTGGTGCCGCCGGAAATCCGTACTTCTTCCGGCAGTGCGGCGGCGGAATCTCCGGCGGTTTCCGTTCCGCGCGGCGCCAGCACGGCATGATCGCCGTCGGTCCGGATTTCAACGCGCAGCGTGGTCGCAATGTACTCATCCAGCGAGGCATCCGGCTGAAACAGCCGGTCGCCGCCGGTGAGAAAGGCCCGGACCAGCTGTTCGGGAATTTCAAGATAATCTCCGCCGGCGGCGCAAACCCGTTCCACCGCGTCGTCCAGCGCCCCGACATATTCCCGAAGCGCGGCGGTGCTCCTCCGGTCCCCGCCCCGGAACTCAAACTCCACCCGGCCCGTCCGGTAGTCGGCGACCCGGCAGATCAGCGCATCACCGACCTTGAAATCGTGTTCGGCATAGAAACCCGCCAGATCGAACACCGTGAGCGTGACCGGATCTCCGGAACGCACTGAATTCCGCAGACCGGCATTGGCGGGAGATTCGGCGATGAGGTAATCGAACACCTGTTCGGATCCCAGCAGCGTATGATAGCGGAACACCTGCCCCAGCGGAGCGGTGAGTTCACGCCGCGGTGCCGCGGCGCCGGATTTCTGAAACAGCTCCACTTCGGAGGGAAAGATTTCCGGACTGACGAACGGAGCAAAGCGGTGTCCCGGCAGCAGCACTCCGGAGGCGATTTCCCAGTCGTCCGGAGTCACCGCAAACTCCCGGCCGGTGAAAAAATCCGTCCGGCGGCGGTAGACTCCGGCCGCATCCCGGAACCATTCCTCCTCGCTTTCCAGCCAGCGTTCGGCCCGCTGGCGCATCGCAGCGGAAGTTCCGCCCCCGAGCCGGCGGAGAAACTGTTCCAGCGTGAATTGTGCCGGCATGCCGGCAAGGGTCCGGTCCAAATCACCTGAATTGATATCGGTTCTGATTTTCATCTGGCCGCCTCCTCCAGCAGCGCCGCGGTCCGTCCGGTCAGGTGGCGGACCAGTTCCTCCTGATCCATGGCCTTGAGCTGATCGACGGTAACGGCATCCTCCAGTCTGAACCGGCCGCTCCGGATCCGGCGCAGCGCCGCCAGCACTCCGCCGCAGCCGAGTTTGCGGCCGATGTCCGAGCAGAGCGTCCGCACGTAGGTGCCCTTGGAGCACTCCAGCGTGAAATCACAGAATGGCGGCGCACATTCGGTGATGTCAATGCGCGAAATCGTAATCCGCCGCGGCTCCCGCTCGATTTCCACCCCCTTGCGGGCCAGTTCGTACAGCTTCCGGCCCCCGACCTTTGCCGCCGAAACCATCGGCGGGGTCTGCCACTGCTCGCCGACAAAGCTCTGAACCGTCTCCCGCAGCCGATCGGCGGAAATCCCCGACCAGTCGCCGGTGGCTACGGTCGCCCCCTCCAGGTCGCCGGAGTCGGTCTCCAAGCCGATTTGAAGTCGTGCCTCGTAGCATTTGTCTTCACCGCTGAGCCGGCCGCTGTACGAGGTGAATTTGCCCAGCACCAGCACCAGCAGACCGGTCGCGGCCGGATCCAGGGTGCCGCAGTGTCCTACTTTCGGCACGTTGAACCGGCTCCGGACAAAATTGACCACGTCGAAACTGGTCCAATCTCGGGGCTTGTCCACCAGCAGAATGCCGGAGGCGTTGCAGGGCGGCAGATGATGTTTTCGGGGATTGTAGCGCATTTGCGATTGAGTTTTTCCGTGCTGTTTATTAAATTCATAATATAGCACGGTTACCGCTTTTACGCAAGGCGCCGCCGCCCCCGGAACCCATTGCCCGTCCCGGGACGCGACGGCGGAATAAAAAAACTCCCCGGAGGAAACTTCCTCCGGAGAGTTCCAGTCACAGCTTTGCAGCCTTTGCGGTACGGATTACATCATGCCGCCCATGCCGCCCATGCCGCCCATGCCGCCGGCCGGAGCCGCCGGTTCCTTCTCTTCCTTGACCTCGGTAATCAGGCACTCGGTCGTCAGCAGCAGTCCGGCGATCGAAGCCGCGTTCTGCAGCGCGGAACGGGTCACTTTGGCCGGATCCAGCACGCCGGCTTTGATCATATCAACGTATTCGCCGGTGGCAACGTTGAAGCCGATGTTGCCCTTTTCAGCCTTGATGCGCTCAACCACCACGCTGCCCTCATAACCGCCATTGGCGGCCAGCTGACGCAGCGGCTCTTCCACGGCGCGCTCGACGATGGCCGCACCGATTGCCTCATCGCCCTCAAGCTTGAGGCTCTTGATCTTGGCCGCCGCCCGGATGATCGCCACGCCGCCGCCGGCGACAATGCCTTCCTCAACCGCGGCCCGGGTGGCATGCAGAGCGTCGTCCACCCGATCTTTCTTCTCTTTCATCTCGGTTTCGGTCGCGGCGCCGACATTGATGACGGCCACGCCGCCTGCCAGCTTGGCCAGGCGTTCCTGGAGTTTCTCGCGATCGTACTCGCTGGTGGTCTCCTCAATCTCGCGACGGATCTGGGCGATCCGGCCCATGATCGCCTCTTTGCTGCCGCAGCCTTCGACGATCGTGGTGTTTTCCTTGGTGACGGTGATGCGTTTGGCCCGGCCGAGCTGCGCCGTGGTGACGTTCTCCAGCTTGATGCCGAGATCTTCGGAAATGCAGGTGCCGCCGGTCAGGATCGCGATATCCTGCAGCATGGCCTTGCGGCGGTCGCCGAAGCCGGGAGCCTTGACCGCGCAGACGTTCAGGATGCCGCGCATCTTGTTGATGACCAGCGTGGCCAGCGCCTCGCCCTCGACGTCCTCGGCGATGATCAGGAAGGGTTTGCCTTCCTTGGCGACCGCCTGGAGCAGCGGGAGCATGTCGTTGAGGTTGCTGATCTTTTTCTCATGAATCAGAATATAGCAGTCCTCCAGCACCGCCTCCATCGCCTCGGCGTTGGAAACGAAGTAGGGCGAGAGATAGCCCTTGTCAAACTGCATGCCCTCGACCACGTCCAGCGTGGTTTCCAGGGTTTTGGCCTCTTCGACGGTGATGGTGCCGTCCTGTCCGACCTTGTCCATCGCTTCGGCGATGATGTTGCCGATGGTGGTGTCGCCGTTGGCGGAAATCGTGGCCACCTGGGCAATTTTGTCACTCACGCTGACGCTCTGCTTGGCCAGTTCGGCCACAACGGATTCAACCGCCTTCTCAATGCCGCGCTTGAGCTCCATCGGATTGCTGCCGGCGGTGACGTTCTTGAGGCCTTCGCGGTAGATCGCCTCGGCCAGAACCGTGGCGGTGGTGGTGCCGTCGCCGGCGACGTCATTGGTCTTGCTGGCGACTTCCTTGACCATCTGGGCGCCCATATTGGCGTAGGGGCACTTCAGTTCGATCTCCTTGGCGACGGTGACGCCGTCCTTGGTGATCTGCGGAGAACCGAATTTCTTGTCGATGACCACGTTGCGGCCCCGGGGACCCAGAGTGGCCTTGACCGCCTTGGACAACAGGGTGACGCCCTCAAGAATGCCGCGCCGGGCTTCTTCGGAAAAAACAAGCTGTTTAGCCATAATAAAAAAATTCCTTAATGATGTTGGGATTTAGCGTTAATTGCTGGGTCGCGGCTCAGCCGACAATCGCGAGGATGTCGTCCTGGTTGACGACTTTGTATTCCTTGCCGTCAACTTTGACCTCGGTGCCGCCGTAACGGCTGGTGAGCACGATGTCGCCGACCTTGACGTCGAACGGAACCTTTTTGCCGTTGTCATCGGTCTTGCCGGTGCCCAGCGCGATAACCTTGAACTCCTGCGGTTTCTCCTTGGCGGTGTCCGGAATGAGAATGCCGCCCTTCATTTCCTCGGCGTTTTCGCAGATCTCCAGCAGAACGCGGTCACCAAGCGGTTTGATGTTGACGTTTGCCATTTTTTACCAACTCCTTTTTTGGTTTTATTCAGCACCGATGTGCCTGTTATTATTAAGGTTTGCCCCAGTTATAAATCCCCGCCCGGAGGCTCAATCCCCCGGACGGGGCTCTTCACAATTACTCCGCTGCGAACCGGGATGTCCCGGTTCACGGTCTGTCCGGCTTACTCCACAATCTCCGCGTCCACCACGCCGTCATCGGACTTTTTGCCGTTGCCGCCGGCGGCATCGGCAGCCGGGGGCGGCGGGGTCTGCTGTTGCTGTTGCTGCTGCTGCTGAGCGTAGACCGCCTCGCCGAGCTTCATCGCCAGCTCTTCGAGCTCTTTCATGGCGGATTTCATGCCTTCGGTGTTGTCCGCCTTGATCTCGTCCTTGAGCCGGGCGATCTTGGATTCGATCACCGACCTGGTGTCGGCCGGAATCTTGTCGCCATGCTCTTTAAGCTGCTTTTCAACCTGATAGACCATGGAATCAGCATGGTTCCTGGTTTCGATCTTGTCTTTGGCCAGCTTGTCGTCTTCAGCATGCGCCTTGGCTTCATTGACCATGCGCTCGATTTCGCTTTCGGAAAGTCCGCTCGAGGCCGTGATCGTGATCTGCTGCTCCTTGCCGGTGCCCAGATCCTTGGCCGTCACGTGCAGAATGCCGTTGGCGTCGATGTCAAAGGTTACTTCGATCTGCGGTACGCCGCGCGGAGCCGGAGCAATTCCGTCAAGCTTGAAGAGGCCGAGCGACTTGTTGTCGCGCGCCAGTTCGCGCTCGCCCTGCAGCACCCGCACATCCACCGCCGGCTGATTGTCGGCCGCCGTGCTGAAGATTTCACTCTTCTTGGTCGGAATCGTGGTGTTGCGGTCGATCAGTTTGGTCATCACGCCGCCCATGGTCTCGATTCCCAGCGACAGCGGAGTCACGTCCAGCAGCAGCACATCGTTGACCTGGCCGCCCAGCACACCGCCCTGGATCGCGGCGCCCGCTGCAACCACTTCATCCGGATTGACGCCCTTATGCGGCTCCTTGTTGAAGATCTCCTTCGCGGTCTCCTGCACCTTCGGCATCCGGGTCATACCGCCGACCAGAATGACTTCCTTGATCTGGTCCGCCGTGACTCCGGCGTCGTTCAGACAGTTGCGGCAGGGCTGCTTGGTCCGCTCCAGCAGCGGATCGCAGAGCCGCTCCAGCTGAGCGCGGGTCAGCGTGATGTTGAGATGCACCGGACCATCCTGATTCATCGTAATGAAGGGCAGGTTGATGTCGGTCGACATGCTCGAAGACAGCTCACACTTGGCTTTTTCCGCCGCTTCCTTGAGCCGCTGCAGCGCCTGCGGATCCTTGCGCAGATCCACCGAGTTCTCCTTCTGGAATTCGTCTGCCAGGTAGTTGATGACCGCCTGATCGAAGTCGTCGCCGCCGAGGTGGGTGTCGCCGTTGGTGGCCTTCACTTCGAACACACCGTCGCCGATGTCCAGCGCGGAGATATCGAACGTGCCGCCGCCGAGGTCATACACGGCCACGGTTTCGTCATTCTTCTTGTCCAGTCCGTAGGCCAGGGCCGCCGCCGTCGGCTCGTTGATGATCCGGAGCACTTCCAGTCCGGCGATTTTGCCGGCATCCTTGGTCGCCTGGCGCTGGCTGTCGTTGAAGTACGCGGGCACGGTGATGACCGCCTGCGTGATCTTCTCGCCGAGATACGCTTCGGCGTCGGTTTTGAGTTTCTGCAGGATCATCGCGGAAATTTCCGGCGGGGAATAGACATGGTCCCCGACCTTGACGTGCGCGTCGCCGTTGGCGGCTTCAACAATCTGGTAAGGCACCATTTCACGTTCCCGACCGACTTCAGAGTACTTGCGCCCCATCAGCCGCTTGACTGAAAAAATGGTGTTCTTGGGATTGGTGACCGCCTGACGTTTGGCCGTCTGACCGACCAGCCGTTCACCGGATTTGGTGAAGGCGACGATCGAAGGAGTCGTCCGGTTGCCTTCCGCATTGGGAATGATTTTATACTCGCCGTTGTCCATCACAGCCATGCAGCTGTTGGTGGTCCCGAGGTCGATACCCAGAATTTTGCTCATGATTGAATCCTCCTTGAAAAATTTTTAAATCGTTACGCCCTTTCCTCAGCAGGAGGCGTGCCAAGCGGTCTCGACCGGGGCGGCGGCGTTTTTTTGGGGGTGGAGTGTGCCATTCTGACCCGGTCACTGCGCCAGATTGTGCCGGCGCACACCGGACGTGACGCTCAGACAATGTGGTTGACGACCTTCCAGAGCGGCGTATTCAGATGGCGCTTGTCGATCGGCAGCGGCACCAGGCGGGAGATCAGCCGGTAGCCGGGAGCCAGCAGGATCAGAGTCAGCATGAAGTAGTGTTGAAAACCGGAGATGATCTCGGCGCCGGCGGATGCCGAGCAGTAATTGATCAGCAGCGCGGAACAGCTCATACCGAAGAGTCCGGCGCCGACCGAGGCGGCCACCTGCAGCAGAATTGAATAGCTGACCTGCTGATCGGGACTGAAACTCTGCAGAAAGTAATGCGCGTTGGCGTTGAGCATAATGGTGCTGCTGGCCCCCTGCAGAATGAAGATGGTCGTCACCAGCACCGGATTGAACGTCGCTCCGGCAGTCAGCCAGAGCAGGGAAACGCCCAGCAGCATCGCGTAGCCGATCAGCAGGGTTTTACGGGGGCCGATCGTGGTGCTGATCCAGCCGGAGCCAAAGGAAACCGGAATGGATGAAACGGTCTGAATCAGGGTGAACAGCAGCGCCCCGGTATCGCTGACACCGTAGCCGCGCTTGACGGTCAGAAGGGAGATGGAGACTGTCATGATGATGGCGGTGTTTACCGAGAACACCGCCAGCACCTGCTTGCGCAGAGTGGAGGATTGGAGTGCGGTGCGCAGCTCGCCCAGGATCGGTCGCCGGGCCGAGCGGTGCAGAATGGCGTTTTCGTCGATCCGGCGCAGGAAACGGGAGGAGCCGATTCCGGTACAGGAGCCGGCCGCCATGATCCCGGTCAGCATCCAGATGGAGGAATCCAGCCGCAGCAGCAGACTCAGCAGACTAAGCGACATGGTGCTGGCGGCGCAGAAGATTCCGGTGCTGAAGCCGAGCACCCGCCCGCGGCTCCGGTCGTCGGTGATGCTGCCGATCAGCGGCTGGGACATCACCAGTCCGGCTGCCCGGAATCCGTAAAAGAGAAAGGCTCCGCCGATCAGCATGATCAGTCCCAACGTGCGGGCGCCGCTGTAGGCTGCAAGTCCGGCCAGCGCCACCATGATCGCCGAGACGTTGCGGGCCACCCAGAAAAACGCCTGACTGGAGGCGGCTCCGAGGCGGGCGCAGACCCGGCGCCCCAGCGGCAGCATCGTGTAGCCGACATAGGTCATGGCGCCGAGCACGGAGACCACCCAGTCCGGAAAATTCACCTTGACGGCGAGCAGCACGATCATGCCTTCGCCTACGCACATGTAGGAAAGTCCGTTGAGCAGACTGAATGCGTAATAGCTGCGCTGCGATGAACGCATCCGCTCCGGCGGCAGCGGACCATTAAAAATCATGATATCCGGTTTCTCCGGAGTTCTGGCGTATCTGGATTATGATGTTTCTGAAACCTGTCATCTTATATAATATATACCGTACCGGTTGCTTTTCCAGTCGGTTCCGACTGTTTTGTTGACGTTTTGCCGCAGCAGTGAAACCGAAAAGGGAGGTGAATTCGGAAATGACCAGTGATATTATGACGGCCGCCGCCGGAGCCGACGGCGTGGTTCAGGGGTATCCGGGGCCGGATCCGGCGGACTCCGCCGCCCGCCGGCGGAATCGCACCGCTCTGCTTCTGCTTGACGTCGAACGCGCGCTCACCCGGCTGTGCGGGGAGCTGGCCGGACTTGCGGCGGACTCCGAAATCTTCCGGGGCGGATTGCCGGGCGGTCCTGAACCGGCCTGCGGGGTGGTGCTGACCGGGGAACTTCCGGAATCCGGCGCCGACCGGCGCCGCTTCACCGCCAGCTTTATCGGCCGCGGCGACCGCGACCGTCTGACCGCGGCGGTGTCCCGGCTGGCCGGAGAGCTGCCGCTCAGCCACTGGACAACGGTATCCGGTTGCGGTCTGAGCACCCCGGTTGTGTTCACCACCCTGGCCCCGGCTGGCGCCCTGCAGATCGAAATGGTCTCCGACAGCGGCAGTCTGATGGCCCAGGCCGTGCTGCCGCTGCGCCTGACGGTCTGCACCACTGCCGCCGCGCCCTGTCTGGCGTGACGCGCCGTTTGCTGCCGTCCGGGCGTCCTGTTCCGCCGTTTCCGGCCGGAAGCGGCGCCTCCGGGGCGGTCAGTCGCAGTAGAGCGGGGTTTCCCGCCGTCCCGACCGCGCTGAACGGTAGGCCGCTTCCATGACCGCATTGCGGTCGGCGGCTTCGCCCGGCGACACCAGCGGCACGGCACGGCCGCACAGCGCGTCCAGAAAGAGGACGAAGGCGTGAGGCAGATCTTCGGGAAGATCGCGCCACGGGGTCCGGCCGTCGGAGCCGAGTTTTTCCGACTTCACGAACAGTTCCCCGGCGTTGATCCAGGCGCAGCCTTCGGTTCCGCTGACCATCATGCTCTGCGGATTGGCGACATCCACCCAGCCGGCGGCCAGTGAACCGATCACGCCGCCGGGAAAGCGCAGCAGCGCCTCGCCGGTTTCGTCACATTCGCCGTAACGGCCGGTTACCGGAGTGATTTCCGCCGAAACCCGGTCCGGCCGCCCGAAAATCCACATCAGAATATCCAGCGAATGCGTGCCCATGTCGCCGAAAGCGCCGCAGCCGGCCTGCGCTGGATCGGTCAGCCAGCGCCATTGGGTGTCGAACCATCCTCCCAGGGAACCGCTGTGGCAGTTGGAATGGCGGACCCGGGTAATCCGGCCGAAAGTTCCGGCTTCCACCTGGGCTTTGATCCAGCGGTGCACCGCCCGTCCCCGGTTGAAGTAGCCGGTCTGAAAAATCACTCCGGCGGCCGTGACCTCCCGTGCGGTCGCGTAGGCCGATGCCGTGTCGAAGCCCAGCGGTTTTTCCGCGAAAATATGTTTGCCGGCGGCGGCCGCCGCCCGGATCAGCTCGGCGTGGCGGCAGGTCTCAGAACAGACCACCACTGCGTCAATGGCCGGATCGTTCCAGATCTGCTCTGCGGCAGGTACGACCGGGCAGCCGAGCGCCGCCGCGGTTCCGGCCGCCCGCTCGGGATCCGGATCCCATACTCCCGCAGCGGAAATGCCGGGATGGGTCAGAATGAGTTTGACGAAATTCGGAGTGTGGATGTGGGCACATCCGGTGATGGCTATTTTTTTCATGGTTGACTCGGGACCGGGTTGGTGTCAGATCGGAGCAGGGAAAAGCCGCCGGCAACGCCGACGGCCTCCCCGCAGCAGAATCAGTCGATGACGACCTCGCGTCCGGCTTCGGCCGAACGGTAGATGCCGTCGAGCATTTTCTGTACCGCCAGTCCGGCTTCGCCCGGAGCGGCCAGCAGAGTGCCTTTCCGGCAGCCGTCCACCCAGTTCTGAAGTTTGGCGATGAACCATTTTTCCCATTCGTCCGGCGGAATGTAGGCCGGAGTCAGATTGAACATGGTGTTGTTTTCATCGGTATAAATTTCCGCTTCGGTCCAAGCACAGCCCGCTTTCTCGCCCATCGCCGAGAAGTTCAAGATGCTGTTTTCCTTGATATGCGCGGCAAAACTGGCCTCGATCTGCAGTATCGCGCCATTGTCGAACCGGATCTGTCCGATGGCGAGGTCTTCGACGGTGTAGGTCTTGTAATCCCAGTTCGGCCACTGGCTGCGGACGTTGAGTTTCTTGCGGTCGTTGCCGATGTAGGTCCAGGTGTTGCCGCTGGCCGCCACCGGACGGGGCGAGCCGAGAAAATAATAGGCGGCTTCCAGCACGTGCACGCCGATGTCGATCATGGGACCGCCGCCCTGCAGCGCTTTCTGACCGAACACTCCCCAGTTGGGAATGCCGCGGCGGCGCAGCGCCTGACATTTTATGAACATGATTTTGCCGAACCGTCCGTCGTCGCGGGCTTCGACGAGCAGTTGGGTCTGCGGCCGGTAGCGGTGCTGGAAACCGACCGCGAGCTTCACGTTATTGCGTTTGGCGGCCTCGATCATCTTTTCACATTCGGCCGGATTCATCGCCATCGGCTTTTCGACCATGGCGTGGCAGCCGGCGTTGCAGGCGTCAACCACCGGGGCGCAGTGAACACCGTTGGGGGTGCAGACGTCGACGGCGTCGGGTTTGATCCTGGCGAGCATCTCTTTCCAGTCGGTGAAGAGCGCTTCGCGGGGCACACCCCAGGTGTCGTGCATGACATCGAGCCGCTCCGGCAGGATGTCGACGCCGGCGACGATTTCGACTTCGGGAATGCTCTGGTAGGCCTTGAGGTGGGTTTGGGCGATGCCGCCGCAGCCGATAATGGCGACCCGGAATTTTTTGCCGCGGAATTTCTTGGCCTTGCCGGCCATTTTGGTGGAGACGTCTGCCATGGTGCAAATCCTTTCGGTTGGGGTGACTGGTTCCGGAAATCCGACTTTAAATTAAGCCGGCAGCCGGTAATTGCAATTGACTTAAACTATTATTTCTTGACGGCGGCGCAAGCGCAGCGGCTGTCGGAGTCGGCGGCCGCTGCCGCTCCGGTTCAGCGGGCCGAGCCGTCGAGGTTCTGCTCAATGCCGGTGGAGGCCGCGTTGGGATCAGCCGAGCGGATCTCCTCCAGCGCCGGATACTTGATGGCGGAGAGACTGCGGAAGAACACCGGGCGGGCCCAGCGGACCGCATTGCCGATGACCCGCAGCACGTCGGGATTCCGGAAGTTCGGATAGCTTTCATGGCCGGGCTGGAAATAGAAAACCTTGCCGTAGCCGCGTTCCAGAGTCACGCCGCTGCGGAAGACGTTGCCGCCCTCGAACCAGCCGATGAAAACGGTTTTGGCGTCGGGCGGAATATCAAACCGTTCGCCGTACATTTCCTCATGGGGCAGCTCGAAATATTCCCCGATGCCCTGCGCGATCGGGTGGGTGGGATCAACCGTCCACAGCCTCTCCTTTTCGCCGGCCTCGCGCCATTTGAGCGAGCAGGTGGTGCCGGTCACCGCCTTGAAGATTTTGGAAAAGTGTCCGGAGTGCAGCACGATCAGTCCCATGCCTTCCAGCACCCGGGCGTGAACCCGTTTCACCACGTCGTCGTCGACCTTGTCGTGGGCGCAGTGCCCCCACCAGATCAGCACGTCGGTGGTTTCGACGACTTCACGGGACAGACCGTTTTCCGGTTCTTCCAGTGAGGCGTAACGGATTTCCAGGTCGTCGGCGGCGATGCCCCGGCCGATGGTCCGGTGCAGGCCGTCCGGGTAGATGGCGGCGACCCCGGGATTGGTTTTTTCGTGGACAAATTCATTCCATATGGTGACGCGGATTTTCTCCATAATGAAATTCTCCTTTGACTGGCTGGATTTTAAACCGTGCTCCGGCCGGAAATTCCGGTGCGGAAGCTTTGCTCCTGTCATTTAATATAAAATCAGACCAACGGTTTGCAATTTCTTTTTATGGGATTATTTTATGATTTTATGGTAAAAATATACGCCATGGAATTGCTTGTGAGGTTGGATATGATGTTTGAGGCCGATTCCGCGGTTGATCTTACCGAATTGGGTGCTCTGGATATCAAAACGGTGCTGGCGGAGGCAGTGGAGTGCTTCCTGAAGGCATTGAATGAATCCGCCGCGCCCCGGCTGATTCTGCCGATGCCGGAGGGGCGCTGGGAATATCATTACGGCAGTGTGCATCCGTTTCTTACGGAAATGTTTTTTCAGCTTCAGGGCGGCTGCGGTTTTGCACTGCCGACTCAGAACATCGAATTGCATCCGGGTGATATTCTGCTGATCCCCAACGGCATGCCGCACCGGGAGCTGAGCAATAACTTCCGGGGACGACCGTTTGCCAATCTGGTGCTCAGCGCCGGCGAGAGCGTGGCGGCGGTGCACCTTGGAGTGAGCCGCGGGCACTCCCGGAAGCCGGAAATATTTGACGGAGTGAAACTTGGCGATCCCGGATTTTATCTGGCGCTGGCCGGTGCGCTGTCCCATTGGCCGGCCCATTTGTCACGGACGGAAAACGAGATCAGAAGTCTTTTGCTGCGGACTCTGCTGCTCAAGCTGCGGCAGGATGTCGAAGCGGCCACTGAAAGACGTTCTTTTCAGCCGGTGACGGCGTCAGGCAGTCCGCTGGCCCGCCGGGCGCGGCAGCTGATCGACGCCGCAGCGCCAGAGCATTTTCCCGGACTGCCGGAAATCGCGGCCCGGTTGGGGTGTTCGCCCAACCACCTGTCGATGGTATTTCACCGTGAACACGGGGAGACTGTCAAAAACTATGTGACCGGACTCAAACTCCGATACGCTCACCGGATGCTCGAAGACAGCGATTTCAACATTTCAGAGATTGCGGCGCGGTGCGGATTTGCCGATCCCGGCTATTTTGCGCGGGTGTTTCGGAAACGTTTCGGCCGGTCCCCTTCGGCGGTGCGCTGACCCAGGCGGCGGTCGGGGGGTTGATTTGGGCGGCCGGGCAAGATATATTATTTATATTTAAAGGAAAAGCGGTCACTTCCGGCCGGCGGCGGGTTGTCGCAGGGGGGAGCGTTGGTGAACAGCAGGTCAGAAATATGAGTTCCAGTTCAGGCGGCAGCCGCACCGGCCGTCCGGCTGCGGTATCCGGAGCCGGACACCGCCGGCGGCTGCGGGAGCGTTTTCTGCGCGGCGGTCTCGATGCGCTCGCCGATCACGAGGCGATCGAACTGCTGCTGACCTATGCCATTGCCCGGCGGGATGTCAAACCGCTGGCCAAAACGCTGCTGGACCGCTTCGGATCAGTGGAAAAACTGCTGGACGCCTCCGGAGCCGAACTGGCTGAGGTGGAGGGCGTCGGTGCGGCGTCCGGGGTGTTGATTCTGCTGATAAAATCCCTGTGCGCCAAGTATCTTGAACAGCGGGCCCGCGGGGTAGATCTGCTTGACTCACCGGCGCGGGTGACGGATTTCATCCGGATGAAGCTGGGCGGCGGTCGCAAGGAAACGCTGATGGTGATCTATCTGGATTCCCGGCATCAGCTGATTGCTTTTGACTGCTATCCCGGAACGGTGGACCGGGCGGCGATTTTCACGCGCGAAGTGGTCGAACGGGCGTTGCTGCGGGGGGCCAGCGGGGTGATTCTTGCTCACAACCATCCCAGCGGTGTCTGCGAACCTTCGCCGGAGGACATTGCTCTGACTCGGGCCGTCCGCCAGGGATTGGCCAGCCTGGCGATCCCCCTTTACGACCACCTGATTGTGACGCCTTCCGCCTGCCGGCGGCTGGATTGAGCCGCCGGAGACCGTAAAAAACAGTTTTTCTGACCCCATCCCCCTTGACGAACGGCCCGGGATGTGGTATATTACAGCATTATGCAAAAAACGTTTCACAATTGTCTGGTTTGGTGGTGCTGGCGTTAATCCGTCAGCACTCCGGAACGTTTTTGTTTTTGAATCAGCAGTCGGCGGATTGAGTTTTTAATTCAATCCGCTTTTTTTCTGCAGCCGGGAAACCGGTTTTTCAGGCCGCGTCGGAGTGTGAACTCCGGCGCGGTTTGTTTTTTTCGCCGGTCCGTCCCCCTGCCGCCACTGGATTCAAACCTGTTTAAACCACAAACAATATAAAGGAGAACAACTATGACAAAACTATCACTGGAAGAGTTCCGCTGTCTGGCCGCCGCCGCCGATCTGGTGCCGGTGGTGACTGAACTGGCCGCCGACTTTGAAACGCCGGTTTCCGTGCTGAGCCGTTTCGCCGACGACCCCGACGTCTTTCTGCTGGAGAGCGTCGAGGGCGGTGAGACTGTGGGCCGTTACAGTTTCATCGGCATTGATCCGGAGGGCATTTTCACCATTGAAAACGGCCGACCGTATTTCACCGAATCCGGCCGGGTCCGGCGTGAACTGCCGTTTGAGGTTTCTCCGTTCGAGGCGTTGCGGGAACTGGTCGGAACCCCCCGGGTGGCGCCGACGCCGGAACTGCCGCCGCTCTTCGGCGGCGCCATCGGTTTTCTCGGATATGAGGCGGTAAACCTCTTTGAAGAGCTGCCGCCGCCGAAAACCGCCGCGGCGACACCTCAGTGCGCCATGATGCTCACCGATGCCATGATTGTCTTCGACAACGTCCGGCACACGCTTAAAATCGTGGTGACCAGCCATCCGGAGCGGTTTCCATCCCCCGAACGGGCCTACGCCGCCGCGCTCCGGCGTACCGCCGAAATCGAGGAACGGCTCCGGCTGCCTTCCCGCCGGCCGGCCGTTCCGGCGGCCCCCCGGGCTTTTTCATTCAGCAGCAATCTGACCCGGGAGCAATTCACCGCCCTGGTGCTCCGGGCCAAACAGCACATCGAGGCGGGGGACGTGATTCAGATTGTGCTGTCGCAGCGGTTTGCGGCTCCGGTTCCGGCGGCGCCGCTGGACATCTACCGGGCGCTCCGGGTGGTGAATCCCTCGCCCTATAATTTCTTTCTCAAACTCGGCGGCACAGTGCTGGCCGGTTCCTCGCCGGAAACGCTGGTCCGGCTCAGCGGCCGCCGGGCGCTGGTGCGGCCGATCGCAGGCACCCGGCGGCGGGGCGGCACTCCGGAATCCGACCGGGTGCTGGCTGCCGAACTGCTTGACGACGTCAAGGAGCGGGCCGAACACCTGATGCTGGTCGATCTCGGGCGTAATGATCTCGGGCGGGTGGCGGAGCCGGGCAGTGTCAGGGTCGATAATTTCATGCATGTCGAAAAATACTCGCACGTCATGCATCTGGTCAGCGACGTCACGGCGGAACTGGCTGCCGGACGCGATGGACTGGATCTGCTGAAGGCGGTCTTTCCGGCCGGAACGCTGTCGGGAGCTCCCAAGATCCGGGCGATGGAGCTGATCAACGAGCTGGAACCCGGGGCCCGCGGCGCCTACGGAGGCGCAGTCGGTTATGTTGCCTACGGCGGGGACCTGGACTTTGCGATCACCATCCGCACGGTGGAAATTGCCGGCGGCCGGCTGACGGTTCAGGCGGGAGCCGGAATTGTCAGCGATTCCGATCCTGACCGGGAGTACGAGGAAACGTTGAACAAGGCCGCCGCGCTGTTCCAGGGCGTCGAACTGGCCGCACGCGGTCTGGATTTTCAGGCCGAATGAACGAACAATCGGAGGGAAAGATGATTTTACTGCTTGACAACTACGATTCCTTCACCTACAATCTGGCCCACCTGCTTTACCGGATCACTCCAAAGCTCGTGGTGAGGCGCAACCGGGAAATCACCGTTCCGGAAGTGCTGGCGATGCGGCCCGAACTCATCGTGCTTTCGCCGGGACCCGGACGTCCGGAGGAGGCCGGGGTGATGCCGGAACTGATCCGGGCGGTCCGGACGACGATTCCGCTGTTCGGCGTCTGCCTTGGTCATCAGGCCATCGCGCAGAGCTTCGGAGCCGGAATCATCCGGGCCCGGCGGCTGGTGCACGGCAAGACCTCCCGGATCCGGCACGACGGCCGGGGAAGTTTTGCCGGTCTGGATCCGGAATTCCCTGCGGTGCGGTACCATTCTCTGGCGGTTGACGAGGCCACTTTGCCGGAGGAGCTCGAAATTTCAGCCCGTTCCGACGACGGCGAAATCATGGGCATCCGCCACCGGACGCTGCCGATCGAGGGGGTCCAGTACCATCCGGAATCGATTCTGTCGGCCTGCGGCCAGCGGCAGCTTGCAAATTTCATGGCCGTGATCCGGTGTTCCGCCGGGGAGGTGGTCCGATGCTGACCGCCTGTCTGGAAAAACTGCTGAACCATCGGGATCTCACCAGTTCCGAGGCGGCCGCGCTGATGGAGGAGCTGGTGGCCCCGACCACCTCTCCGGTGCAGGCCGGAGCCGTGCTGGCGGCGCTCCGGGGCAAGGGCGAAAGTGTTTCCGAACTGGTGGGCGCGGCCCGGATGCTGCGCCGCCATGCCGTCGCGGTCAGGTGTCCGCATCCGGGGGCGGTCGACGTGGTCGGAACCGGCGGGGACGGCGGGCGCTCCTTCAACATTTCGACGGCGGCGGCGCTGGTGGCCGCCGGGGCCGGCGCGGTGGTGGCCAAGCACGGCAACCGGGCGGTTTCCGGTCGGTGCGGAGCCGCCGACGTGCTGGCCGAGCTTGGATTCAACCTCGACGTCGCTCCTGAGGTCATGACCGGAACCCTGGTCCGGCATGGCATCGGCTTTCTGTTTGCGCCCCGGCTGCATCCGGTGCTGGGACGGGTGGCCGGACTGCGCCGCGAGCTCGGGGTCAGGAGCATATTCAATTTGCTCGGACCGCTCTGCAATCCGGCCGGAGTCCGGCGGCTGGTCGTAGGGGTCTGTTCGGAAGAACTGGTGGAACCCTTTGCCGCCGTGCTGCGCGAACTCGGCGTGGAACGGGCGCTGGTCGTCTGCGGGTGCGACGGTCTGGATGAGTTGAGCTGCTGTGCTCCCACCCGGATGGCTGAACTGCGCGACGGCGTCATCACGGCGCGGTTGTTTTCGCCGGACGGTCTGCCGGGCATCGGAGTCTGCGATCCGGCCGGGCTGCGCGGTGGCGACGCCCGCTGCAATGCCGGCAAGTTGCGGGCGGTGCTGGATGGTTCGGAGCGCGGCACGCCGCGAGCTGCGGTACTGCTCAACGCGGCGGCGGCGATTCAGGTCGCCGGATTGGCCGAATCCATCGAAACGGCGCTGCCGCTGGCGGCGCGCTCGATCGACTCCGGCCGGGCGTTGGGACGCCTGGAGGCGCTGATCCGGGAGAGCCGGCCATGAGTGCTTCGATCCTGCATGCCATTGTCGACCGGCTGAAGCCGGATCTGGAGGCGGCGCGTTCCCGGCTCCCATTCGCCGACCTGGCGGTGGCGGCGCGCCGATCCCCGCGCCGGATGTCTTTTGCGGCGGTTTTCCGCAGACCGGGGCGGCATATCATCGCTGAATTGAAAGCGGCCTCGCCATCGCGGGGAGTCATCCGGGCTGATTTTCATCCGGACCGGCTTGCCGCCGGGTTGGAGGCCAATGGAGCGGCCGCACTCTCGGTGCTGACCGAACCCCATTATTTTCACGGCAGCCCGGAATATCTGCGGCTGACGGCTGCGACCGTGAAGCTGCCGCTGCTGCGCAAGGATTTCATTTTTGACCCCTATCAGATTGCCGAGGCCCGGCGGGACGGGGCGTCGGCGGTGCTGCTGATCGCCGCCCTGCTTCCGGACGGGCGTCTGCGCGAACTGGCCGCGGTCGCCGCCGGATTCGGTCTTGACGTGCTGGGTGAGGCGCATGACGAGGCGGAAATCAGCCGGCTGGCCGCGATTGACAGCATCGCTCTGATCGGAGTGAACGCCCGCAACCTGCGCGATTTCAGCATCGACCGCGACCGGATGTCCCGGCTGCTGGCCGCTGTGCCGGCCGACCGGATTGCCGTGGCCGAGAGCGCCATCCGGGACCGTGCCGATCTTGAGCGACTGGCGGAGTCCGGCGCCCGTGGCTTTCTGATCGGCGAAACGCTGATGCGGGCCGCCGATCCCGGTCTCCGGCTCCGGGAGCTTTTGTCATGAAGCCATTCATCAAAATCTGCGGACTGACCCGGCCAGGCGACATCCGGGCCGTCGTCGCCGCCGGGGCCGATGCCGTCGGCTTTGTGCTGGCGGAGTCGTCGTCGCGCCGCGTGACCATCGCTCAGCTCCGCGATCTGGCCGCCCTGGTGCCGGCCGGAGTGCTCCGGGTCGGCGTTTTCGCCGGGCAGAGCCGGGATTTTCTGCTGGCGGCCGTGGCGGCGGGAAAACTGGATGCCGTTCAGCTGCATGGAACGGAACCGTCGGAGTTCGCCGCCGCCATCGATTTCGCGGCGGTATGGAAAGCCGTTCACCTCGCGGAAGCCGCCGACCTCGACCGTTTTGACGGTTATCCGGCGGTCCGGTTTGTGATTGATGCGGCCCGGGGCGGATCGGGCCGGACGTGCGACTGGCGGCTGGCCCGGCAGTTCGCGCTCCGGCATCCTGTCCTGATCGCCGGCGGCATTTCGCCGGATAACGCGGTCCGGGCCCTGGCGGAGACCGCGGCGCGGGGCGTGGATCTCTCCAGTTCGCTGGAAAGTGCTCCCGGGTGTAAAGACCCCGGACTTGTTCAGAAATTGTTCAACAACCTCGAAGGAGTTGTCCTATGAATTCGCATTACGGTATTTACGGCGGCCAGTATGTGGCCGAGACTCTGATGTTCGCCCTGCACGAACTCGAAAACGCTTATCTCGCGGCCCGGAACGATCCGGAATTCAACGCCGAACTCGCCGGCCTGCTGGCCGATTACGTCGGTCGCGAATCACCGCTTTATTTTGCCGAACGCCTCACCGCCCACTGCAAGGGAGCCCGGATCTATCTCAAACGCGAGGACCTCAACCACACCGGCGCTCACAAGATCAACAACACGATCGGACAGGCTCTGCTGGCCCGCCGGATGGGCAAAACCCGGCTGATTGCCGAAACCGGGGCCGGCATGCACGGTGTCGCCACGGCCACAGTGGCCGCCCGCTTCGGTCTGGAGTGCGAGGTGTTCATGGGCGAGCTTGATGTCCGGCGCCAGGCTCCCAACGTCGAACGTATGCTGGCGCTGGGAGCCGCCGTCCACCCGGTGAGCGATGGCTCCGCCACGCTCAAGGACGCCATGAACGAGGCGATCCGCGACTGGACCGCCCGGCCCCGCGACACCTTTTATGTGATCGGCACGGTGGCCGGTCCGCATCCCTATCCGGCCATGGTGCGCGACTTTCAATCGGTCATCGGCGTCGAGGCGCGCCGCCAGATTCTGGACAAGACCGGGAAACTCCCGGCGGAGGTCATCGCCTGCGTCGGCGGCGGCAGCAACGCGATGGGCATTTTTTCGGGTTTTCTGAAGGATCCCGGCGTCCGGCTGGTCGGCGTCGAAGCCGGCGGCCGCGGACTGGGCAGCCAGCTGCACGCGGCCAGCATCTGCGGCGGACGGGTCGGAGTGCTGCACGGCTGCAAAACCTATGTGCTCCAGACGCCTGACGGTCAGGTCAGAGAGGCTTATTCGGTGTCGGCCGGTCTGGACTATCCCGGTGTCGGTCCCGAGCACAGTTATTTTGCGGACTCCGGCGTCGCCTCCTACACCGCCGTTGACGATGACGAGGCGGTGGCGGCCTTTCGGCTGCTCGCCCGGCTCGAAGGTATCATTCCGGCCCTGGAGAGCGCCCATGCCGTCGCCCAGGCGATTAAAGCCGCGCCGCGGCTCCGTCCGGAGGACAGCATCATTGTCTGTTTATCCGGCCGGGGCGACAAGGATATGGACAACCTCAAACAGTATCTGGCCGATTCCGCGCCTGATGACGCCGCCGGCCGCAGTTTTCAGGAGAAGTAAACCATGAACAACCTTTCCACCGTTTTCGAGCGCTGCCGTCGGGAAAACCGTGCTGCGCTGGTCATTTTCGTGAGCTGCGGTTTTCCTTCGCTCGCGGATTCCGAGGCGCTGATCGATGCCGCCGTGGCGGCCGGCGCCGACATTGTCGAGCTGGGTATGCCATTCTCGGATCCCATTGCGGACGGACGGGTCATCCAGCTGGCTTCTCAGGTCGCGCTCCGGCAGGGAGTCACCCTGTCCAAGGTTCTGGACCTGGCCCGGAATGCGGCGCATCGCCATCCGGACACCGCGTTTGTGCTTTTCGGATATTTCAACGTCATGCTCAATTTCGGTGTCGCGCGGCTGTGTGATGAACTGGCCGCATCCGGTGTTTCCGGAATTCTCGCGGTCGATCTGCCGTTCGAGGAGCGCGGTGAACTGCTTGGCGACTGCCATCGGACCGGTCTGAGCCTGATTCCGCTGGTGTCGCCGGAAACTCCGCCGGAGCGCGCCCGCGCCATCGTCGCCGACGCCACCGGCTTTGTCTACTGTGTGAGCGTGCGCGGCGTCACCGGCCGGCGCCGCGGTCTGCCGCCGGATCTGGGCGAACGGCTGGCCGGTCTGCGGAGCATTTCGCCGGTGCCGGTGGCGGTCGGTTTCGGGATCGGCGACCGCGCCGCCGCTCAAAGTGTCGCTGCCGTCGCGGATGGCGTGGTGGCGGGATCGGCGGTGCTGGCACCGTTTCTGGATCAGGATGACAATGCCGCCGCGCAGGAGCGGGCCGTCGGGGTGATCCGGGAGTTGCGGCGGGGCTGCCGCCGGGGACCGGCGGATGAGCATGGGGCCGCCGGTTCCGGCAGCTGAGAAGCGCGCCGCTGCCGGAGCGGTCCGCTTTGGACCGCTCCGGCGTTTTTTTTGCCGCCCGGGGCGGAATAACTGTCCCGTCGCATTGTATTTTCAGCGGTTTCGTGCTATATTAGTAAACTTGTAATTCAATTCACAAGTTTATGGCAAAAATCGCTTCCGTTCACCGGATCGGAAGCTGTAACAATCTGAAGTTTAGAAAGGATTCGGTGTCCCGATGGCCAAAAATCTGACAGAGTCCATTGTGATGGAAAAGCAGAATGCCCAGCCCTGCAGTCTTGAAGTTGCTTTCACTGTCCCCCAGGAGACGGTGAAGGCTGAGACCGCCAGAGTTCTCAATTATATCGGCGGAGTCGCCCAGCTGCCCGGCTTCCGGCCCGGACGGGCTCCGGCGGCGCTGATCCGCTCCAAGTATGCCGCCGAAATCGACGAGGAACTGCGCAACCGCTTCTTTGCGGCCGCTTTCGACAAAATCAGCCGGGATGAGTCCATCGATCTGCTCAATGCCAATTTCAAGGAACTGCCGGAATTCAAAACCGGCGAGGAGTTCAAATTCACCTTTGAGCTTACCGTCGCCCCCGAAATCGAAGTTGGCGACTACAATCACATCAAGGTGGATGTTCCGCTCGACGCCGTGACTGACGAGGAAATCGAAAAACGGCTCGACATGTTCCGCTCGATGTACGGCGGCTATGCCGAAGTCGACGGTCCCGCCCAGGCCGACGATATGCTCAAGGTCAGCTATACCAGCGACTTTGAGCTTCCGGAAGGCGCTTCGGCCGTGCTGCGCCGTCAGGTCACCGCCGAGGATACCTTCATCTGGCTGAGCGAGCCGGAAATGATCCCCGGCGTGATCGCCGCGCTCACCGGCGCTGAAAAGGGCGGAGAATATCATTTCGCCGCAGCTTATCCCGCCGACTACCGCGAGGCCGCGCTGGCCGGCAAGACCGTCAACTACACAGTCAAGGTGGCGGCGATCCAGCGGCGGGCCAAACTCTCGGATGAGGAACTGGTTGCGAAGTCAGGCGCCGAGTCCATCGAGGCTTTCAGGCAGACCATCCGTCAGTCCTGCGAGATGGAACATGCGGCGCGCCGGCGCGAGGCCGCCGGCGAGGCGGTCTGCAAGCGCCTGCTGGAGACCGCCGGGGATTTCGAACTGCCCAAGCCGCTGCTGGAGTCTGAGATCCAGTCCGAGCTGCAGCGCATGGCCCGCGAAACGGTCAAGAGCGAGGAGGATGCCGAGAAGTTCAAGGCCGGGCTGGATGAGCACCGCAAGACCGCCGAGACCGCCGCGGCGGCCAAACTGCGCCGCACCCTGGTGCTGCGCAAGATCGCCCGGCTGGAGAAGATCGCCGTCGAATCCGGCGAGCTCGAGGCTCAGATGAACAGCATGAGCCGGCATTACGGCTGCACGACCAAGCAGCTGCGCGAAATCATGGAAAAGAACGGAGCCATGGAAGAGCTTAAGCTTGATATGGCCAACGCCAAGGTCATTGACAAGCTGGTGGCTGCCGCGCTTGAAGCGTAATCCGGGGGGCCGGGTTCCGGTCGGACGACGGGGACCGGTCGGACGATGGTTCGGTCGGAGGATGGTTCCGGTCGGAGGATGGTTCCGGCGTGAGCCTTCGAGTGCTCCGCCGGATTGCCCGGCCCGGACGTAAGGCGCTGAGGTAAGCCGCGGCGGAGTGCCGGAGCGCCCGGCGGCGGTGTCCCGGCGTCGGGTTTGAGGAGAATATAGGGGAAGAAAGCGTTATGAAGAGCAATTCTTATCTGGTTCCGATGGTGATAGAACAAACCGGTCAGGGCGAGCGTTCGTTCGACATTTTCAGCCGGCTGCTCAAAGAGCGCATCATCATGCTCAGTACACCGATTGACGACAGCGTCGCCTCTCTGATTGTCGCCCAGCTGCTCTTCCTGCAGTCCGAGGATCCCAAAAAGGATATTGATCTTTACATCAACAGTCCAGGCGGATCGGTTACCGCCGGGCTGGCCATTTATGACACCATGCAGGTGCTGTCGTGCGACGTCAAAACCTATTGCGTCGGTCAGTGTGCTTCCATGGGGGCGGTGCTGCTCGCCGCCGGAGCCGAGGGCAAGCGGTTTGCGCTGCCCAACAGCCGGATTATGATTCACCAGCCCTGGGGCGGCAGCGAAGGCACCGCCGCCGATATGGACATCCAGGTGCGGGAGATTCTCCGGCTCAAGGCAATGCTCAACGGTATCCTGGCCCGGCACTGTCGGCAGTCGATCCGGAAAATCGAAAAAGACACTGAGCGCGACTTCTTCATGAGCGCCGAAGAGGCGGTTAAATACCACCTCGTCGATCAGGTGGTCAGCAAAAACGCGGTCCGGAGTTGAGGCTCCCCGCGCACTGGTCAGGGAAAATGGCTAACAAACGCAATAAAATTACCTGCGGATTCTGCGGAAGAACTCCGGAAGAGGCTTCCGGTGAATTGTTTCTGCCGAGCATGTTTGAGGGCGTCGGCATTTGTTCGGGCTGTCTGGAGAAGGCCGGCGAAGTGGTTCGGGAGGCCGCAGCCCGTGAAAAATCAGATTCCAAAGCTGATGCGGTCGCCCGGTTGAAAGTCCCGGATCCGGCGGCCATCAAAAGTGAACTCGACCGCTATGTGATCGGTCAGGAGCAGGCCAAAAAAGTCCTGGCGGTGGCGGTGCATAATCACTATCGCCGGATTCAGACCCTCGGCGGGGGCAAGGAGTCGGACGGTGAGGCTGTGGAGCTGGATAAAAGCAACGTACTGCTCATCGGTCCCACCGGCAGCGGCAAGACCCTGCTCGCCCGGACTCTGGCCAAACTGCTCGATGTTCCGCTGGCGATTTCCGACGCCACCACGCTGACCGAGGCCGGCTACGTCGGCGAGGATGTCGAAAACATTCTGCTCCGGCTTTATCAGGCCGCCGACGGCAATTTGGAACGCGCCCAGATCGGCATCATCTACATCGACGAAATCGACAAGATCGCCCGCAAAAGTGAAAATGTCTCGATCACCCGGGATGTTTCCGGCGAAGGGGTGCAGCAGGCGCTGCTGAAGATCCTGGAAGGAACTGTGGCCAATGTGCCTCCTCAGGGCGGTCGCAAGCACCCTCAGCAGGAATTTCTGCACATCGACACTTCAAATATCCTCTTCATCTGCGGCGGCGCCTTCGTCGGACTGGATAAAATCATCCAGCGGCGGTGCGGCCGGCAGGTGCTGGGCTTCAAGCGGCTGGTGGATGGCTCCGGAGAACTCTCGGATCGTGAGTCCGAGTCGCTGGCGAAAAATCCCTTCGAGTATTGCGAACCCGAGGATCTCATTCATTTCGGATTGATTCCGGAGCTGGTCGGCCGGCTGCCGGTGCTGACCGCTTTGCGGCCGCTGGAGCGGGACGACCTGATCCGGGTCATGAGTGAGCCCCGCAATGCTCAGATCAAGCAGTATCAGGCGCTGCTGGCCATGGAAGGCGTCAAGCTGGAATTCACTCGCGAGGCGTTGGAGGCGATCGCCGATCGCGCCGCCGCCCGGGGCACCGGAGCGCGCGGTTTGCGGGCGATTTTGGAAAATCTGATGCTTGATGTGATGTTCGAAGCTCCTTCCCGCCGGGGCAGCCGGTGTGTAATCACCGCTGACGTGGTGCTCGGGAAAGCCAAAGCCGAACTCAAATGAACAGAGTGAATGCCGCCGCCGCGGTCGGGGATAAAACCCGGATCATTTCCGTTGATTCCGGCACCGGGGAACCGGAGAATTCGGCGGGTTTTGATTCGCTGCCGGTCAAACCTCAGACCCGTTACAAGTTTATCCGCAGTATCGGGTTCGGAGGCATGAAGGGGGTGCTGCTGGTTCGCGACCAGGACACCGGCCGTGACATCGCCATGGCCATCATGCCGGATTTCCGGGAGCGGCCGCGGGCCGACCTGGAGCGCTTTGTCCGCGAGGCCAGGATCACCGCCCGGCTGGAACACCCCAACATCGTTCCGGTGCACGACATCGGCAAGGACAGTTCGGGATCGCCGTATTTCACTATGAAGTACCTGCGCGGAGCTCCGCTTTCGGTGCTGCTCAAACGAATCCGCCGCATGGACGCCGAGGCGGTGGAGGCTTATCCGCTGGAGCGGCTGCTGCAGATTTATCTGCGCATCTGCAATGCCATACGCTTTGCTCATTCCCAGCATATCTGCCATCTTGATCTCAAGCCTGACAACGTCAATCTCGGCAGCTTCGGAGAAGTGCTGGTGCTGGACTGGGGGTTGGCCTGTGAAACCGACCGCAACGGAGTGGCCCGGGGAGCCGGCGTCGGTGTGCTGAAGGGAACTCCGGGCTACATGGCGCCCGAGCTGATCCGGCGCGATCCCGATCTGCCGCCCGGTGTAACCAGTGACATTTATTCAATGGGCGCATTGCTCTACGCCATGCTGGCGCTGGAGTCCCCCTTCGCCGGGCAGCCGGTCAAGGCGGTGCTGGCCCGTTCCGCCCAGGGCGACCTGCCGCCGCCCTCCCGGGTGGCTCCCGAATGGCGCAAGGTGCCGCCGGCACTGGAGGCGATCTGTCTCAAGGCGATGGCGTTCAATCCGGTTGAACGGTACCGCAGCGTCGATGAACTGCGCGCCGACATCAAGGCTTTCCAGGCCGGATTTGCTCCCGAGGCGGAACACGCTTCGTTCCTGCGCCGGATCGGATTGTTCATCCGGCGGCAATACACCGTGCTGCTGATTCTGTCCCTCCTGATTCTGGTTATGGCGCTGGTGCTGCTGGCGATGCGCTACCGGCGGCTTTGGCTGGCGGACTGAGCCGGTGGCGGAGCTTGAGGCGTACAAGCGGCATTTTATCGATGATCTGATTGAGTTAGACCCGGAGTCGTTTGAACGTAGTATGCATTTCCGATTGCATACAGCATTACATACAGCAAAGGCGAAAAAGAACTCCTCAAGATTAGAGTTTTGAGGGGGATTTACGCAAAAAATGGTCGGGGTGAGAGGATTTGAACCCCGGACCCGGCTCGTCGCTTTGACGGTCGCCCGGACCGGACGCCGCCGGATCTCAATCCCCGGGGCCGGCGGTGTACCGGTCAGTCCGTCTTGCGAAGCACCAGCGCGGTGCGGCAGGGCAGGTAACAGCTGATGACGCTGCCGGATTTCAGGCGCCGTGAGAAATAATGCTGGTCGGGACGGCGCAGTGAAAAGCCGCCGAAATCGGGGGAATCGCTGTCCAACACCGTTTCAAAGCTGCCCTCGGGAACTTCAAACTCGTAGTCCACGCAGCTGACGGTGGGATGAAAATTAAAGCAGAACCAATAGCCGGCACGTTCAAAAATCAACACCTTTTTCTCGTTGTCCACCCGCACGGTCTGCGGCACGGCCAGGTAGAAACCCGGCCGGCCCGCCAATTCGATCATGGCCCGGTCGAACTGATTCAGGAAGCGGTAACGCAGTCCGGGCGCCTCAGCCAGCGACCACTGCCGTCGGGCGTGCCACAGCGACCAGTGGTTGCCTTCCCGCGGAAAGTCGATCCATTCCGGATGTCCGAACTCGTTGCCCATGAAGTTCAGGTAACCGTTCCCGGCCGTCGCCGCCGTCGCCAGCCGGATCATCTTGTGCAGCGCCATTGCCCGGTCGATTGCCGGATTGCCGGAGTATATATCCATGGCGTCGTACATCGCCGCGTCAGCCAGGGTGAACATGGCGGTCTTGCCGCCGACGATGGCCTGATCGTGGCACTCAACATAGCTTATGGAACGCTCGTCCCGGCGGCGGTTGATCAATTCCCCGTACAGATAGAACATGTTCCAGCTTTCGTCCGGCAGGTCGAACAGCTTGAACCACATGTCCGACACCCCCATCGCCAGCCGGTAGTCAAATCCGATGCCGTCGGCGGCGGCCAGCCCCGGCATGCCGCTGACGTCCTCGGCGATCGTGACCGCGTCGGGCCGCAGGGTGTGGATCAGGCGATTGGCCAGACTCAGATAGGTGACGGCGTCGTTATCCACCGCTTCGCTGAAATAGTCATCGTAACCGGAAAATACCCGGTTGAGGCCGTGATGCAGATAAAGCATGCTGGTCACGCCGTCAAACCGGAAGCCGTCCAGATGAAACTCGTCCAGCCAGTAACGGCAGTTGGAAAGCAGAAAATGCAGCACTTCGATCTTGCCGTAATCAAAGCAGAGCGAATCCCAGCCGGAGTGCAGACCGCGTTCCCCGTCATGGAAATAGGCGTAACGGGTGCCGTCGATCCGGGCCGGACCCTCCACCTCGTTTTTGACTGCGTGCGAATGAATCAGGTCAATGATGACCCGCAGGCCGAGCCGGTGCGCCTCATCCACCAGCTCCTTGAATTCGTCCGGAGTCCCGAAGCGTGAGGACACCGCGAAAAAATTGGCGACGTGATAGCCGAAACTGCCGTAATAGGGATGCCCCATGATCGCCATCAACTGCAGAGTATTATAGCCGGACGCAGCGATCCGCGGCAGAATCCGTGCTCGGAATTCGTTGAAGGTTCCGACCTTCGGCTCCTCCTGCGCCATGCCGATGTGGGCCTCGTAGATCAGCGGCGCCTCCGGACGCGCCGGACTCGGATGAATGAAACGGTATCCCCCCTCCGGAGGCACCACTGCGCTGAAGAGTTTCGTTCGCTCATCCTGATCGACGATCCGGGCGTAAACCGGCACCCGGTTGCCGCCGCCGCCCGGCCAGCTCACCTGGATCAGATAATGCATGCCAGGACGGAGCACTTCCGGCGCCAGGCGGAGCTCCCAGGCCCCGTTGCCGATCTTCCGGAGCCGGAAACGGCGTTCCGGTTTCCAGTCGGAAAAATCCCCGATCAGGACGATCCCGGTGGCGGCCGGCGCCCATTCCCGGAACACCCAGCCGTCGGCGGTGCGGTGCAGTCCGAAAAATTCATGCGCCGATGCAAAGTCGGCCAAAGTCCGGGCCGGCCCGGACGTCAACCGGCTTTCCATCGCCTCGACCCGCCGCTGGCGGGCCGCCAGTTCCGCAAGATAAGGCGCCAGCCAGGGATCACCCCCCAGCGGTTCGGGCAGGTTGGGTCGTCGGGTGTAGAGGACTGCGCTCATTTCCGTCAGGCTCCGGATCCGTTCAAAGGTTGTGGCAGACCGGATTGACCAGCGGACGCTCCAGCATCGATTCGTAAATGTCAATGTAGGCCTGGGCCGTCACATCGTGATTGAAACGCTGTTTGGCCTCGGTCATGACCCGGGCCACCACCCGGTCGCGGAACTCTTCCGGACGGTTGTAGAATTTCATCGCCTGGTCAATGCCCCACATGAACGCATTGGCGTCGTAGTCGCGGAAACAGAAACCGCTGCCGGTTGAGCCATCCTCGGAAATGTTCTCGACAGTGTCGTGAAGTCCGCCGGTATCGTGAACCACCGGCAGGCTGCCGTAATACTGACTGGTCATCTGCGGCAGTCCGCAGGGTTCGAACAGCGACGGCACCATCACAAAGTCGGAGGCCGCGAAGGCCAGGTGCGAAAGATTCTCGTCGAAGTCGCAGACCAGCATGCGGTCGTAGAAATCGTGGAACCGCACGATATTGCGGAACACCTCCTGGTAACTGCCGTTGGCGACAATCGCAATCTGCAGCCCCTGCTGGTAGTATTTGTGGATGATGTCATAGGTTTTTTCCGCCAGCAGCTGGCAGCCTTTCTGCACCGGATCGAGCCGGTTGGGCCAGAAGAAGAGCGGCGCATTCTGATCCACCCGCAGTCCGGTGCGGCTCTGGAAGGCGATCTTGTTCACCTTCTTGGCGGTGGCGTGGGTGGCGGCGTCGTAATTGACGGCCAGCGCCGGATCCCGCTCCGGTGTGCACTCCTCATCGGGGGAGTTCAGAATGCCGCGGGCACAGCCGGCGTAGTATTTGGCCGCAATTTCGCGGTGGATGTTGTCGGGAATGAAGCTGTGTCTGCCCTCGACGATTTCCCGGAGAAAAGTCGGGCTTACCGTGTTGATGAAATGCGCTGCGAAAATGCCGCTGGCCAGCATGTCGACCGGATTGGTGGAGCGGGTCTCTTCGTAGTTGATCGGCGGACGTTCAAAATAGAGGTTCTGCCAGAAGGGGGCGGCGTCGATTCCGCGGTCCTCGATCGCTTCCAGCGTGGCTTTCTGAGTGTGGATGTTATGAACCGTGAACAAACAGGGAATACCCATGCGGCGGGCCGCCGCCGGGATCAGTCCGGTCATCCAGTCGTTGCAGTGGATCAGATCGGGCTTGACCGATGGAATGATATTGTTGATGACCTCGCGCTGGAACGCCATGGCCTGCCGGAAACTGTCCTCGGAATAATTGCTGTAAACCGAATCGCGGTAATAGAAAATACGGTCCTCGGCCAGATGAATCCGGCTGTTGCTGAGGTGGTTCATGTAGACGCGCAGTTCGTCGCTGATGAGTTTGCCGACGTCGACGTGAAACATTTTGCGGTAATGCGGCAGGGCGACGTGTACGTCGGCGCCGTGATGGAACAGCGCGCCGACCAGCGAAGCGGACACGTCCGCCAGGCCGCCGGCCTTGGCGTGCAACTGGTTGGCCATGTTGCCCATGCCGTCCGGCAGATAGGTGATTTCCGGCGTGACGATCAGAATCCGCGGTTTGGCGCGTCTGGAACTGCGCATTGTCAAAATCCTCCAAGCAAATCAGTTTCGGCAGTCGGTGAGCCGTACTTCCCGGAATGCTCCGGGGCGGTCAATCCGGCCAGCACATGAATCCGGGGACGCTGTTGTCCCATTGTTTTCCGGCCGCCTTGATCCGGGCGGTCAATCCGAAGCGGCCAGACATGCCGCAGGCCACCTCGCAGCCGTAGCGGTAACAGCCGTTGCCATGATTCTCGATGATTTTCATCGGGCGCGAATAGCTTTTGATGATTTCGTTGTGCGCGTCGACCGTGCCGAAGTAGGCGTCCACTTCCACCATCGCCGGATCAAGATCGGCAAGGTTGACCTCGACGTTCACTTTGAACGTGTCGCCGACGTGGATGTCCGAGAGATCGCCCTCCACCTCCGGCTGCGACAGCGAGATCAGCCGTCCGTCGAAGTACTTGACCAGGACGGTTTTTTCCTCAACCAGCCTCCTGGCCAGCGCGGCATCGTCGGCGGTGAGTTTCTCATAGGACTTGATTGCCGGCTGGTAGAAGGTGATGTCGTAATCCTCGACCATCCGGGTGCTGGAGAAATGACCCAGTCCGGTGGCGATCGACTCCTTCATGCGCCTGATCCAGCGCACGGGCAGGTCGTTGTGCATCCGTTCGTAGAAACAGGGGATGATCTCGTTTTCCAGCAGATTGAACAGCTGCTGGGATTCGTAGTTGTCGCGGTCCTCATCCTCGGTGTAATAATTGTTACTGTCGATGGCCCAGCCGTTTTCGCCGTTGTAGGCCTCGGCCCACCAGCCGTCGAGAATGCTGCAGTTGATGACACCGTTGATTGCGGCTTTCATGCCGCTGGTGCCGCTGGCCTCCTGGGGACGGCGCGGCGTGTTGAGCCAGACGTCGACCCCCTGGACCAGCGCCCGGGCCATGCCGATGTCGTAGTTTTCGAGGAAGACCAGCTTGTCCTGCACGTTCTCGCGCTGGGCGAACTGGATCAGATCCTTGATCAGCTGCTTGCCGCCGTCATCGGCGGGATGGGCCTTGCCGGCGAAAATGAACTGAATCGGACGGTTGGTGTCGCGGAGCAGCCGGAGCAGCCGCTGCTCGTCGCGCAGCAGCAGCGTGCCGCGTTTGTAGGTGGCGAAGCGGCGGGCGAAGCCGATGGTCAGCACCTCGGACTGGAGCATGCCGTGCTTGACGGAAACATCCACGTTGTCGTTGAGGTAGCGGAAATTGTTCTGGGCCATCCGCCTGACCTTGCGGATCAGGGACTGGCGGCAGAGTTCATGGGTCATCCACAGCTCATCGTCCGGCAGCGCGGCCAGACCGTCGGTCAGCTGGTCGTAAGAGGGATTGAACGGCCATCTGGCCGGCAGATAGCGCTCAAAAAGCACCGCGATCCGGGTGGACACCCATGAATTGATGTGCACACCGTTGGTGATGTGACGGATCGGGATTTCCCGGACTGAACGCCGGGGCCAGAGATGCCGCCACATGTCGCGGGCGACTTCGCCGTGAAGCTTGCTGACGCCGTTGCAGTAGTTGGCGGCCAGACGCAGTCCGAACACGGTCATGGACATTTCGGTGGCGTGGTCGCGTTCATTGATCGGAATGCCCCAGCGGATCACCCGTTCCAGGTCAACCCGCGCCTCGTCGGCGAAGGGTTTGAGGTAGGGCCGCAGCAGATTGATGTCGAAGACCTCGTTGCCGGCCGGCACCGGAGTGTGAGTGGTGAAAATGTTGGAGCGCCAGACGATTTCGAGTGCGACATCGGGATCGTAACCCATCTGATTGACCAGATGGGAGATGCGGGCCAGCGACAGGAAGCCGGCGTGTCCTTCATTCATGTGGCAGGCCGCCGGGAAACAGCCCATGGCGGCGAGAGCCTTGACGCCGCCGATGCCCAGCAGAAGCTCCTGATGCAGGCGCATGCGCTTGTCACCGCCGTAGAGCCGCCAGGTGACTTCGCGCAAATCGGGCGGATTCTGAGGCAGTTCAGCGTCGAGCAGCACCAGCGGAACATTGCCGACCCAGAGAATCCAGGCGGCGGCGTAGATGTCGCGGTCGCCCAGACGCATGGAGATCGTGACTTCCCGGCCCTGGGGATCGCGGGCGCGGACGACCGGCAGGTCCTGGATTTCCGCCACCGGATAGTGTTCGATCTGCCAGCCGTTGCGGTCGAGCACCTGACGGAAATAGCCCTGACGGTAGAGCAGTCCCACCGCGATCATGGGCAGTTTCATGTCGCTGGCGGCTTTGAGGTGGTCGCCGGCAAGCACTCCGAGTCCGCCGGAGAAAATCCGGATGCTCTCATGAATTCCGAACTCCAGGGAAAAATATGCCAGCGGCCGCCCGGTCACGGAGGTGTTTTCGGGAACCTGACGATGGAATTCGGTTTCAACCGCCTCGAGCTGGCGCAGATAGACCGGATCGGCCGCGAGCTCTTCGAGCCGGTGCTGGGGAATGCGGCGCAGAAAAGTTTTGGCGCTGCCGTCGACTTCTCCCCAGAGTCCGGGGTTGATGCGCATGAAAAGCTCGATGGCCATCGGGTGCCAGCACCACCAGATGTTGTTGGCGAGGGTTTCGAGGAATTTCAGTTCGGCCGGGATCCTCGGCGCGACGTTGTAAAGTTTGATAGACATGGTTGTGACTGAGAGCGCGGGAAGTTGAGTCCGGGCTGCGGAAACGCTTCCGGAGTCACCGGAGCGGCACCGGAAGCGAAGAGATCCCGGCGGAGGGCTGATTACGGCGCCGCGCTGTCCGGGTATGCCGCCGTCGTTCAGCCGGTTCCGGCCGGGGCCGGTTACTTTTTTGCGTCGACCACCAGCACGCTGTTGAGCGAACCGAATTCATTGGGGACGAAATTGGGATTGGCGTTGTCGAGGCGCCATTCGCCGTCAATCACGAATTTGTACTGGTATTCGCCGGGTTCGAGCAGCAGGCGGCAGCTGTAGACGCCGCAGCCGTCCTTGTCGATGAGGGCCTTGGTCGGCTGCCAGTTGTTGAAACAGCCGGCGACCATGACGTTCTTGCCCGGGGCGTCCTCGTAGACCAACGTAATTGAGCGCCGCGCCGGGCGATCAGTTTTTGCAGCTTTTTTCATGATGACCTTCTCCCTTTTTGAACCGGATCCCGCAGCGCGAAAGAGACGGACAATTCTCCCGTCACGAAAGACGCCGTGAATCAGACGTTGTTCAGTTTCTGCAAACTATTTCTTTTTTTTCCGGCCGGCACCGCTCCGGGCGGCGTGCCGCTCTCCGGAGAGCCTGGGACGGGTCCGCGGTCAACCGCGTCGTGCCCCGGACTTTCATGCCGGACGGCAGGAGGAACGAAGCCGGTGATGAGTCGGCGGCAATTCTCACTCCTTCCTTCTTATAATATAGTGCTTTGAAAATAGTTTGTCAAATTTAAGCGACCGCCGTTCATGAACTTGCAACAAAAGCTGCGGCTGCCGGACTTTCTGCTGTCCGGACGTTCCGGAGGGCCGGTCAGCGAGGCTCCGGGACTGTTCCGGAAGCGGACTTCTGATGATCGGCGGCCAGCCGGCGGACATCGGTGATGATGGCGTTTGAACTCATGGTGGCTCCGGTGACGGCGTCGACCGGACGGTCGCCGACTTCGGAAAGGGTGGCGCCGTTCCACTGTTTGAGCAGACCGCGTCGGACCACGTGGCGCATAAAGCCCGGCGTCTCCCGATTTTTGCCGATCAGCACCCCGACCGTACGGTCTCCCCGGACGGCGAGCGCCACTTCAATGGGGCCGTTGTAGCCGGTGGTTTTTTCGCTTTCGGGGGCCAGTTCGAGGTAGAGGCGTCCCAGCTCCCGGCCGTCGGCGGACCGGATGCTGCAGACGCCGCGCCCGGTCCGGGTCACACTGCCGTATTCCGGGAACAGGGTCTTGAGTTCGGTGTGGAAGGCTTCCGGGAGTTCGGAGGCGGCAGCCGCCGCGATTCCGGCGGCCGTCAGCACGGCAGACGATAGTTTGCGTAACGGAGGCATGAAAAAATTCCTGATCGGTTGATGTTTGTCGGATGGCAGATTCCGGTTCCGGCGTTCCGTCGGCGATGCGGATCAGCGGACGGCGGTGATCGATACGATGGCAAAGCTTTTCCGCACCGGAATCAGATTGAACTGGTAAACCTTGTCCCGCGGCCGGCTTTTCACCAGCACGGAAACGGCTTTCCCGGCACTTGCCTTCAGGCGACGTGCCCCTATGAGATCGGCCGGCCCGAAATCGGGAGCGGCGAAAAGCATTTTCCGGTATTCTTCAAAGCGGACTTCGTCCCGGGAGCTCAGCAGCCGGAACAGCCGCCGGGCGTCCTTTGTCCGAACGGCGTCCAGGGCGCCGGTCATGAACGTCTGGATTTCCGGCGTCACCGGAACGGACTCCAGCTGTTTCAGCGGCTGGTCCTCCCGGACCGGCCACAGCAGCCAGCCGGTTGCGACGGCGGCGGCAATCAGAAGCGGCAGCAGTATTTTCATGATGCAGACTTCAGGGTTCTGTTTTCAGTCCGGGCGCGTGAGCGATATGCTGCGGATTTTATAATTGCCCGCGGCGTCCTTCAGCAGCACGAACTGATAGTCCCGGTTTCGCGGATGACTCCGGACGAACACCGACAGGTTGTCGGCCCGGTAGCAGTGCACCAGCCGGGCGCAGCGGACCGGTTCCGCCGGCAGAAAGTCGGCGCCGGCGAGAAGGTCGGCGGTGTAACGCTGAAATTCGGTGCTGTCCCGGGACAGCATCAGTTTGAACAGCCGGTTCCGGTCCCGCTCCCCGATCGCTTTCAGCGCCTCGCCGACCACAGCCAGCGGCGGCTCCAGGTTGTCGTTTACCGGTTCCATCCGCTTGAGTTCGGCCAGGTAGGGCGGTTCGTAATTCAGCCAGACGGCCAGCCCGGCGGCCGCAATCAGAATCGCTCCGTAACAGATTGAACGTTTGGAGTAGCGCATGGCGGCGGGATTCCTATTTGTACCATTTGCTCCGGGGGATGCCCAATTCCTCAAAATCGCTTTTGAGCAGGCAGTACCAGGAGTCGTTTGTGCCCAGCCAGCCGACGTTTTCGTTCAGCGCGAAATCGCCCGTGTCGAATTCGCCGGGGACCTCAGAACTGACGTGCCCGTCGCACCAGGCCACCCCGGCCGTGCCGCCGTGCCGGAACTGCTGGGTGGCCCCCCAGTTGCCGCCGCCGACGCTCTCAACCATGGTTCGCGGCATGAGATAATAGGGGTAGACAATCAGGTCGCTGCTCCAGTCGAGCGCGGTGTCGCTGAACATGACAGCCCGGGCGGGGTTGATGACGGCCGACATTTTGACTCTGGCGTAGGAGCCCCGATTGCGGAACCCGAACATGACATTCATGCCGTAGCCTCCGCCCCGGCAGGTTCCGACCGAGGTGGAGGTGGCGGCGTTGCCGGCGGCTTCTCCGAGCTGGGCGAACGCGAGGTCGGCCACTGCCGGACAGCATTTGACCCGGGCGGCCGCGCCGGTATAGGAGGCGATAGTTCCGGACGTGCGCAGATCGACCCGGCGCTGATTGACATTCTTCCCCACCCAGGTTCCGGCGCTGCAGCACCAGCCGCCGGTGGTTCCGGACATCCAGCCGGAGTGATCGGCGCTGTAGAGTGCCGCCGCGTTGCCAAGCTGCTTGAGATTGTTGATGCAGGCGCTTTTCATTGAAGCGGCCCGGGCCTTGTTGAGGGCCGGCATCAGCATGCCGGCGAGAATGGAGATGATCGCGATCACCACCAGCAGTTCAATCAGCGTGAATGCAGACCGAAGTCCGGATTTCGCTGTCGCCGGCCGGTGGAGTTTGAAACAGGTTTTCGGCATAATTAAAAGTTGTAAATCAGGTTGAGCAGCGTGTCCGCCCGCGGCGGACACGCCGGATTTCAGTTACTTTTTGACCGGTATGGAAGTTCCGGTCCCGGACGTGCCGCCCTGGTTCGCGGGAGCGGCTTTTTTGGCGCATTTTCCGGCCTTGCCGTCACAGGAGGAGACCGCAGCTTTTTTGGCGCATTTTCCGGCCTTGCCGTCACAGGAGGAGACCGCAGCCTTTTTGGCGCATTTTCCGGCCTTGCCGTCACAGGAGGACGCGGCGGCCTTTTTGGCGCATTTTCCGGCCTTGCCGTCACAGGACGGGGTTTCGCCCTTTTGTGCGCATTTGCCGGCCTTGCTCTGGCAGGACATGGGGGCGGAAGGAGCCGATGGCGCGGCCGCCGGACCGGCAGGCGCTGCTCCGAAGGTGATCAGACTGCCGAACATGGCGGCGGCGATGATACTGCTTTTCAACATAATAACCTCTTTTTTTTACGAATCTTGATTCCCGGGATGCTGGGCTGACCCGCCGGTCCGGGAGGAACTCCGGCGGCCCTTGAACGGAACCGGTTTGAAATTTAAATGGGCACCTCCTTTTTTAAATTAGTCTTCTCTAATTAACTGCTGAACTTCGTCTCGCCTGAATATATTCAGCAATGAAAGCCGGCAGAGCGAGGGTTCAGGACATTAATTAGTCTCGTCTAATTATAAAATATCTCCGAAACCTCCCGGTGTCAAGCCTGAAGGCATGAAATTCACAGAAAAAACAGCATCCTGTCCGGGACTTCGCCGGTCTGCGTGGCGGGAAAATCCGGCATCCAACTTGAAAAAAAAGGCTTTCCGGTCTATTTTATATAGATTAGATTAAGTACGATTCAAAAATCCGCTTGCCGTCGGAGGAGAGAAAAATGGCCGAAGAACTGCAAAGTCTTTTGGAAAAGATCAATGTCGAAGGCGTCAAAAAAGCCCAAGCCGAGCGCGATGCCATCATTGCCGCCGCCAAACAGGAGGCGGAAAGAATTGTGAGCGCGGCCCGGGCCGAGGCGGAAGCCGAACGCAAACTGGCCGCCGATGAGTCCGCCGCGCTCCGGCTGCGGGCGGAAAGCGCGATCCGGCAGGCCTCCCGGGACATTTTGCTCAAGCTTGAAAATGAACTCAAGGACCGTATTGTCCGGGCGGTGTCCGGCGCGGCCGGAGCGGCGCTCACGGTCGATTTCATGGCCGGTCTGATTCGCGAGCTGGCGGCGAAATTTGCGGCTTCACCCGATTCCGAACTGACGGTGCTGGCGGCGGTCAAAGACGCCGCCGCCCTGGAATCCGCCCTGCGCAGCGCTCTGGCCGACAGCTTCAAGACCGCGCCGCGCGTGCTCGCCGAACCTGGGATTGCGGGCGGCATGGAAGTAAGTTTCAAGGACGGCGAACTGTATTTTGACTTTACGCTGGAGGCTGTCACCGAACTGGTGGCCGCTTACGCCGGATCCATGATCGCCGGTTTAATCCGGGACCAACAATGACCGAGAGCGGTTTCTCATGTACTATTTTTTCTGCGCATCGCTGCCGGTTCTGGAGCTGAATGCTCCGGCTCCGCTTACGGTTGTCGGCTTTGATGAACTGGCGGCCGGAGAGCTGCCGGAGGAGCAGTATGCCGCTCTGACCGCTTTCAACGGAATCCCCCGGCCCGGCGATCCGGAGGAGTTCGCGGCCGGAGTTTACGGACGGATGGCGCGGTTCGAACAGTACCTGCGCACCCAGATTGCCCGGCGGCGCGGCGCGGTGGAATTGCCTGATCCGGCGGAATATTTCGGCGCGGTCGACTACGGCATGACTGCGGCGCTGGCGGCGCCGGATCCCGCGGCCCGTGAGCAGGTGCTCGACCGGATGCGCTGGGAATTCCTTGACGATCTGGCGCTGATGCATGATTTCGATTTTGATGCGCTGTGCATATACCGTCTCCGTCTGACGATAGTCAACAAATATCGGGGACGCGACAGGGAGGACGGCCGGCGGAATTTTGCCGCCGCCGCCGAGCGGATCTGCGGAAATGTGACAAATCAATAATTTTTCGGATTGGTTGTTAAAATGGCGGAACAAAACAAAACTCTCGAAAAGGTGGTCGGCGTCAACGGCAATATGATCACCATCGAATTCACCGATCAGGTGATGCAGAACGAGGTGGCGTTCGCGCATGTCGGGGATGCCCGGCTCAAGAGCGAAGTCATCCGGGTGCGCGGCAACCGTGCCGATCTGCAGGTTTTTGAAAGCACCAACGGCCTCAAGGTCGGTGACGCGGTGGAGTTCACCGGTGAGCTGCTCAGCGTCGAACTTGGTCCCGGACTGCTTTCGCAGGTCTACGACGGGCTTCAGAATCCGCTGAATCTGCTGGCTGAACAGGAGGGATTTTTCCTCAAGCGCGGCGTCTATCTGCGCGCCCTGGACCGCGAGCGCCAGTGGCACTTCACGCCGCTGGCCGCGGCCGGGGACGAAGTCGGGCCGGGCGACCGGGTCGGCTCGGTGCCGGAGGGCACCATCACTCATTACATCATGGTTCCCCTGGCCTGGCGCGGGCGGTGGCGGCTGGAAAGCGTGGTCGCCGAGGGCGATTACACGATTGACGATGCCGTGGCCGTGGCGGTCAGCGATCAGGGCGAAAAACGCCGGATCACCATGACCCAGTTCTGGCCGGTGAAAGTTCCGATCGCCGATTACAGTGAAAAACTGCTGCCGGAAAAGACTCTGGTCACCCAGCAGCGCACCATCGACACCTTTTTCCCGGTCGCCGTCGGCGGCACGTTCTGTACGCCGGGACCGTTCGGCGCCGGCAAGACAGTGCTGCAGCACGCGATCAGCCGTTATGCCGAAGCCGACGTGGTGGTGGTGGCGGCCTGCGGCGAGCGGGCCGGTGAAGTGGTGGAAATTCTCCGGGAATATCCTGAACTTGAGGATCCCCGGACCGGGCGGTCGCTGATGGACCGCTCCATCATCATCTGCAACACCAGCTCGATGCCGGTGGCGGCCCGGGAAGCCTCGGTTTACACCGCGGTGACCATGGCCGAATACTACCGTCAGATGGGATTGAACACCCTGCTGCTGGCCGATTCCACTTCGCGCTGGGCGCAGGCGCTGCGGGAAATGTCCGGACGCCTGGAGGAAATTCCGGGCGAAGAGGCGTTCCCCGCCTATCTCGAATCCCTGATCGCCGGCTTCTATGAGCGGGCCGGACTGGTGCGGCTGCGGACCGGTGAGACCGGTTCGGTGACCATCGGCGGCGCGGTGTCGCCCGCCGGCGGCAACTTTGAAGAGCCCGTGACTCAGGCCACGCTCAAGGTGGTGGGTGCGTTTCTCGGGCTGTCGCGCGAGCGTTCCGACGCCCGGCGCTATCCGGCGATCCATCCGCTGGAAAGCTGGAGCAAATACCACAGTCTTGTCAACGAGAAAGAGCTGGAGTTCGCCCGCGGAATCCTGCGGCGCGGCAGCGAGGTCGCCCAGATGATGAAGGTCATCGGCGAGGAGGGCACCAGCCTGGACGACTTCCTGATCTACCTCAAGAGTGAATTTCTCGACTACGTCTATCTGCAGCAGAACACGTTTGATTCGGTCGACGGCGCCACCGATGCCGAACGGCAGCGTTACATGTTCGACATGGTCTGCCGGGTGCTGCACGAGACTTTCGGTTTTGACGGCAAGGATGCGGCGCGGACCTATTTCCTGGAGTTGCGCCAGCTTTTCATCGACAGCAACTATCTGAAGCTCGACAGCGTCGAATTCAAGAGTCAGGAATCCGCCATCGAGGCCAAAATCGCCGAGGGCAAGCAAAATGCGTAAAGTCTATCATAAAATCATTCACATCTCCGGAAACGTCATTACCGTCGAAGCCGACGGCGTCGCCTACAACGAACTGGCCGAGGTGACCAGCGCCCGCGGGGTCTCCCTGGCGCAGGTGATCCGGCTTGACGGTTCCCGGGTGTCGCTGCAGGTGTTTGCCGGCAGCCGCGGAGTGAGCACCGGGGATCAGGTCCGCTTTCTCGGCCGGGAAATGCAGGTTTCCGGTTCCGACGACCTGCTGGGACGGATTTTCAACGGGCGGGGGGCGCCGCGCGACCACCGTCCGGACGTCGATTCCGAACTTATTGAGATCGGGGCTCCGTCGGTCAATCCGGCCAAGCGGATTATTCCGCGTCACATGATCCGGACCAACATTCCGATGATCGACGTGTTCAACACGCTGGTCGAATCGCAGAAGCTGCCGATTTTCTCGGTGGCGGGCGAGCCATACAACGAGCTGCTGGCGCGGATTGCGCTGCAGGCCGAGGTCGACGTGATCGTGCTCGGCGGCATGGGGCTGAAATACGACGACTATCTGATCTTCAAGCGGACTTTGGACGAACACGGCGCTCTGTCGCGCACGGTGATGTTCATTCATACCGCGAGCGATCCGACGGTGGAGTGTCTGATGGTTCCGGACATGGCGCTGGCGGTGGCCGAGGCCTACGCCTTGCGCGGCAAGCGGGTGCTCTGTCTGCTCACCGACATGACCAACTACGCCGACGCGCTCAAGGAAATTGCGATCACCATGGAGCAGATTCCGGCGACCCGCGGCTATCCGGGCGATCTTTACAGCCAGCTGGCCAGCCGCTATGAGAAGGCGGTTGACTTTGACGGCGCCGGTTCGATCACGATTCTGGCGGTCACCACGATGCCGGGAGACGATGTGACGCACCCGGTGCCGGACAATACCGGATACATCACCGAGGGGCAGTTCTACCTGCGCAACGGCCGCATTGAGCCTTTCGGTTCGCTGTCGCGGCTCAAGCAGCAGGTCAACGGGCGCACCCGCGAGGACCACCGCGCCATTATGGACGCGATGATCCGGCTCTATTCGGATTACAAGAGTACGCTGGAAAAGCAGTCGATGGGGTTCAAGATGACCGCCTGGGACAACAAGCTGCTCAAATACGGCAAACGTTTTGAAAACGAAATGATGGATCTTTCGGTGAACATTCCGCTGGAGGCGGCGCTCAATCTCGGCTGGCGGATTCTGGCCGACTGCTTTGAACGTGCCGAAGTCGGCATCAAAACCGATCTGTGCGACAAATTCTGGCCGGGGGAAAAGGCTCCGGCGGCGGAGTGAAGTCCGGAGCATTGCGGAAATTGTCATCATGGGCAAGATCAAATTCACCAAAACTGAACTGAAGAAACAGCAGGATGCGCAAAAGCAGTTTGAGCGTTTTCTGCCGACGCTTCAGCTCAAGAAGCAGCAGCTGCAGTTTGAGGTGCGCCAGAGCGGCGAGCAGCTGGAAGCCAATCTGGCGGCGCGTCGGGCGCTGACTGTGCGGTTGGCCGGACTGCTGGCGTTTTTCGGTCCGGAGCGCGATGCCGAGATGATTTCCGGACTGGTGAAAATCCGGGCGGTGCGGCGCGGCAGCGGCAACATCGCCGGCATTGCGATACCGATTTTCGAGGGGGTGGATTTTGAGCCGCTGACCTGGGATCTGTTTGCAACCGACTGGTTTGTGGATGATGCGGTCCGGGCGTTGAAGGAGGAAGTGGAGCTGCGGGAAGCCTATAAGATTCTGAAGGAGCAGTACGACCTGCTCTCAGCCGAGCTGCGCACCACGAGCCAGCGGGTCAATCTGTTTGAGAAAGTCAAAATTCCGGAGTGCCGGGAAAACATCCGCCGCATCCGAATTATGTTGGGCGACCTCGAGACCAGCGCGGTCGCCCGCAGCAAAATCGCCAAGCGCAAAGTCGCGGCTTCGGCCTGAGGAGCAATCCGGAGGGCATGCCGCGGCCGGTGTTAGAAGTTTTCACCTTCCGCGACAGAGTCCCTGAACGGCCCGGCTGTTGCGGAACCAGTCAATTTGAGGATACCGCAACATGAAAAACCGTAACCGCAACGATTTGTCCGTCGAAGTCATGGATACCACCCTGCGCGACGGTGAACAGACGCCGGGAGTGGCTTTCACTCCGGCGGAGAAACTGGAAATTGCCCGCCTGCTGTTGCAGCATCTGCGGGTGGACCGGGTGGAGATCGGTTCCGCCCGGGTTTCCGAAGGTGAGCGCGACTCCGTGCGCGCCATCATCGAATGGGCGGAACCCCGCGAGCTGGCCGACCGGCTGGAAATTCTCGGATTTGTTGATGGCGGCAAGTCCGTCGAATGGATCCGGGGGGTCGGCGGACGGGTGCTCAATCTGCTGGTCAAAGGATCCGAACACCACTGCCGTACGCAGCTCAGGCGGACACCGCAGCGCCATTTCGACGACATTTCCCGGGAAATTGAACTGGCAGCGGCCGCCGGACTGGGAGTGAACGTCTATTTTGAGGACTGGTCCAACGGAGTACGGGACAATTTCGGCTACGTCTACGAACTGGCGGCGCGGCTCCGGGAACTGCCGGTGCGCCGGATGATGCTCGCCGATACGCTCGGCGTGCTGTCGCCGGAGGAAACGACCCGGGCCATGGAGTGGATGACCACCGCTTTCCCCGGAGTTCATTTTGATTTTCACGGGCACAACGACTATGGACTGGCGACCGCCAACAGCCTGGCCGCGCTCCGGGGCGGCGCCGCCGGAATCCACGCCACGATCAACGGACTGGGAGAGCGGGCCGGCAATCAGGTGCTTTCGCAGCTGGTGGTGGCGGTCAACGACCTTTCCGGCCGCCGGATTCATGTGCCGGAAAAGGAGCTGCAGCACGCATCGGATCTGATCCAGAGCATTTCGGGCAAGCGCTGCGCCTGGAATGCGCCGGTAATCGGGGCCGATGTCTATACGCAGACCTGCGGCGTGCATGCCGACGGCGACAAGAAGGGATCGCTCTACATGAACAAGCTCATGCCGGAGCGGTTCGGCCGCAACCGCGACTATGCGCTGGGCAAGCTTTCCGGCAAGGCGTCGATTGACCAGAACCTCGAACAGCTCGGACTGTCCACTGATCTGGATCCGGAAGTCCGGCAGCGGGTGCTGACCGAGGTGATCCGGCTTGGAGACAAGAAAAAGGTGGTGACTCCGGCGGATTTGCCGTTCATTCTGGCCGGGGTGCTGCGTACTCCGATCAAGTCGCGGCTGCAGGTGGTGGATGTGGAAGCGGTCAGCCGGCTGCAATCGACGCCCCGGGCCCGGGTGGTGCTGGAGTTCGACGGTGTGCGCACCGAGGCCACCGCGTCCGGCGACGGCAGTTACGACGCCTTCGTCAAGGCGCTGCGCAAATGTCTGCGGCACTTCCGGCTGTCGATGCCGCGTCTGATTGACTATCAGGTGCGGATTCCGCCGGGTGGCCGGACCGACGCCCTGGTTGAGAGCACGATCACCTGGGCGCTGGGCAACGGGCGCACGCTGGTGACCACCGGAGTCGATTCCGATCAGCTGGTGGCCGCCATCCAGGCCACGGAAAAAATGCTCAATCTCTGCCTTGCGCCGGTTCCGGCGGCCGGATAAAATACTGCCGGCAGCTTGACTTTTCGGCGCAATCGTCCTATCTTAACCCCGGACCCGGTTCGTGACGCGTACCGGAAGCGGATCCGGTGCGGTCCGGTATTCCGGTTGGAGTGGTGTCCAGCCGGAGCGGTGGCAACCGTTCCGGCTCCGGCGGCGGATTTTCCTGCCGCCGGCTGCATTCTCTTTTGACGTCTGAAAGGAGGACGATCATGAAACGTATGGCGGCGATGACAGCGATGCTGTTCGTTGTGCTGGCAGCGGGAGCGGACGCAGCAGAAGCGGAGGGGCCGCCGCTGCCGGATCCGCCGCCGGCGGCGGTGGATTCGGAAACTCTGCGTCCGGATGCGGACTGGATTCGCCGCAGCCCGGGGCTTGCTCCGGGGCGGCGGCGGGCGCTGGCGGATTTGGCGGAGCTGATGGTCCGGGATCCCCAGTTGCGCAACGCCTGGGACCGGCGGCGTCAGGTTGTCGCCCGGCAGCTGAAGGACTGGCGGACGGCACCCCGCAAAGGCCGTTCCTACCTTGACTCGATACCGGAACTGGCGGAGGCGGCGGTGTTCTATCGTCTGTGCGGGCTGCCGGAGCTGGGGCAGTTTATCCGGGATCACCTGCTGTACTGTGCGAAACAGTCGAAAGCCTTTTATCTCAAATGGTATGACCGCAAGCATCCGCAGGCCAATACCGTTTCCGCCACGGCCGGCCGGTCGCTGGCGCTGGCATATGATTTGGCCGGTCGCGAGTTGATGTCCGAAGCGGAACGCGCTGAATTCGAAGCGTTTCTGCGCGAAATGTTTCTGAGCACCTCGGCGCGGCGGCTCCGGCGGAATGACCATTCGCCGCAGCGCTTCTGCGTTGCCGCCTCCGCATTGACGGTGGCCCGTGCATTGGGCGACGAAGCGGCGGCGGCCCGGATGCTGACCGAGGTGAAGCGGGAATGGTCCGGTCTGGCGTTTCCGGACGGCAGTCTGGTCAACGGCTGTTCCGCGCTGCGGGAGGCCACCCTGGGATTCACCGAGTTTTTTCTGGCGCTGACTCCGGCGGAACGCGAGGCGTTTGACTCGGAACCGTTCCGGACGGTTTCACGCTATCTGCTGATTACCGATTTTCATCTGAGAAACCGGGATGGACTCCATGAGGGCAGCCGGTTGAACTTCAACCTGAGTTCGGTATCGGATCCGCCGGCGCTGGCGTTTCTGGTGTCCGCCGGACTCCGGGGTGATCCGGCGGCATCCACGCTGGGCGCCGCATTCTGGGGGACGGACTGGTATTGCAACCGGCTGATTGATCTGCTGCTGCTGGCGGAATCCGGATTTCCGGAGATTCCGGCCGCCCGGAACGGCGACGACTTGATGCTGCCGGAAACTGTGGTGTTCGACAACGGTGAGAGTGTGCTGCGGTCCGGCTGGGACAATGAGGCCGTTTTGGCCGCCATGGCGGGAGCGGCGGAATTCCGCGGCAATTTCAACCGGGCTCCGGAGAGCAACTCGGTGGCGCTGGCGGCATTCGGTGAATTTCTGGTGATGCCGCCGGGGACGGCTTATGGCAGAAAGTCGCATGAAACCTACAATTATTCCACCGTCAGCGCCAACACCGTGATGATTGACGACCGTGACCAGAAGAGCCCGTCGGCTCCGAAAGCCAACCCCCGGGCGGTCAGGGGGCGACCGGGCAGTTCGACAGTGACGGTCGAGGATAATCCTGAGTTCGCGGCGGTGGTGCGCAACTCCGCCGCCGCCTATGCAATCAATCAGGAACTGGCGGTTCGGGCGCTGATCCGGCTGAAGAAGAGCAACGCGCTGGTGGTGATCGACCGTTTTTCCGGCGATGGCGGGCCGCACCGGTTCGATCTGCGCTGGCACCTGTGCCGGCGGGAGAAGAACGACGTGTTCGACGAACTCGGCAACGGACGTTTTCAGCTTCGGCGCCGGCGGACGATACTTGACATCGCCTGCTGGGTTCCCGACGGTTTCCGGCACCGGGTTTCCGATGCCTACATGGCGATTTACAACTTGAGGGACGGCCGCAACAAAGGGGCGGTTGAGCTGAAAATCTTTCCCGAGTCGCCCCGCGCCGACTTCACCGCCGTCACCGTGCTGAGTCCGCGTCGCCGGGAGGCTGCCGCCGTTCCGGTGAGTTTTGACGGCCGGGGCGGGGTCGAGGTCGGCGGCGTCAGGCTTCGGGTGGATTCCGACGGCGTCACCGTGGGGGACCGGCGTTTGAACTGGCGGCCGGCCGCGGTTCCGGATCCATCCTGATCACCGGAGCCGCCGGAAGCGCAGGGGCAAAACAGTTTTCAGCCGTTGGCAGAATACGCCGTCAACGCGGCAGAGCGGCGGCGAGCCGGCTGGCAACGGCAGAGCGTTCTGTCTGCGGTATCCGGCGGAAGCGTCCGGAATCAATCGCCGGGCGCAGACAGGGCAGCGAGGTGAGCAGATATTCGCTGATGGCGACCTCGGTTATCGGCGGACATTCGAATCCGGTCAGCCGTCCGCGCCGGTCAAACCGGCAGATGATTCCCGGACCGGTCAGCGCCGCCGCGGTCCGCCGGCGGCGGCTGAGTTCCATGACCGCCTGTCGCAGCTCGTCGTTCCGGAGCCGGACCGCAGCCAGCCGGTTTTCATACGGAAACAGCCGGAAGAGTTCGGCGGCGGTGATGTTTTCTCCGGTTTTACCCCCGCCGCAGTTCACCGCCGCCAGCGCCGCCGGAGTGCCGGCGGCGTCCCGCAGGGCTTCCGCCGCGAACACCGCCAGCGGGGCGCCGTATCCGGGTTCGGCCGGGGCGGCGAGACCGCCGGGATGGCGTCCGACAATCCGGTCGGCGGCACCGGAGCGGCGCAGGGTGTCAGCCAGCAGGGCAAGTTCCGGATCCGGCCGGCCGGGAAACGGCCGGCGCAGTTCGGATTCAATCCGGACGATTTTCCGGGTGTCATCGTCGATCCGGACGGTAATCACTCCGGCGGCGGCCGCCCGGTGTCCGGTCTGCACCAGCAGGGCGCGGCCGATGCGTTCACCCGGTCGTTCCTCGTGAGTGTGAGCGCCCAGCACCAGATCAATTTCAGGGTGGCGCCGCAGGAATCCGGCCAGCGTGCCGCCCCGGTAGTACGGACCGCAGTGCCAGGCCAGCACGATGAGATCGGGGCGGGCCGCGAGAATTTCCGGCATTGCATCCGCCACGGCGGAATCCGGATCGGTGAAGGCCACGCCGGAATCCGGCAGCAGGCGTTCGGGTTCGCGGGGATCCGTGAGTCCGATGATCGCACAGCGTACGCCGCCGCGTTCGAGCAGAATCCAGGGCCGGTTCGGAATGCCGGGCGCACTCCAGTCCGCGCCGAGAGTGGCGCCGGAAAACCGGCGGACCGATTTCGACAGGGATTCCGCGCCGGCGTCAAAGTCGTGGTTGCCCGGCACCCAGAGGTCGAAACCGAGGGCATTAAGTGCCGTGAACATCGGCTGCCCGCCGGCCAGGGACGCGGCAAAGCCGCCCTGGGTCGTGTCGCCCAGGTCAAGACGCAGCACCGGTTCCGGAACCTGCCGGATCACCGGAGCCAGCGCGGCGAGGCCGTCGAGGTTGCCATGCAGATCGCCGGTGAATACCAGACGCAGTTCCGCTGCGGGAAGCGCCGCCGCCAGCCACAGGATGAGCAGAGTGATCGCGCACAGCATTCCGGCTCCCGGAGTGAAAATTCCGGACGGTCCCGTCGGGACAGTCCGGTCCGTCCGGTGCGCCGATATCCCGGGAGTCACCGACTGACGTCCCTACTTGAGACGCATCTGCGGGAAGAGGATCACGTCCCGGATCGCTTCGGCTCCGGTCAGAATCATCACCAGCCGGTCGATGCCGACTCCCATGCCGCCGGCCGGGGGCATGCCGTATTCAAGCGCGGTGAGGAAGTCCTCGTCCACCTTGTCGGCCAGGCGGTCGCCCTCCTGGCGGTTCTTTTCAAACTGCTCCATGAACCGGCGGCGCTGAATGATGGGATGGTTGAGTTCACTGTAGGCCGGCGCCACCTCCACTCCGTTGATTCCCAGTTCAAACACGTCAACCAGCTCGGGCTGGTCCGGGCACGGATTGGCCAGCGGCAGCAGCTCGGCGGGAAGCCGGGTTACGAACGTGGGCTGGATGTTGTTGGGTTCGACCAGTTTTTCATAAAGTTCATTGGTCACTTCGAGATCAGGCATGCCGGGATGGACATCCAGACCGAGTTCGCGGCCGCGGGCCACGCGCTCCTCCGGAGTGATGTCGAACCAGTCGGCGCCGCCCTTTTCCCGGACGAGCTCGTGGTAGGTCACCCGCCGCCAGGGGGGGGTGAGGTCAATGATCTTGCCGTTGCCGTGGTCGATTTTCAGAGTTCCGGCCACTTTCTGCGCAATGGTGACGATCATGGTTTCGATCAGCTCCATCATCGAGCGGCAGTCGCCGTAGGCCTGATAGAGTTCGAGCATGGTGAATTCCGGATTGTGGCGGCGGTCCATGCCCTCGTTGCGGAAGTTGCGGTTGAGTTCGAACACCCGCTCAAAACCGCCGACCAGCAGACGCTTGAGGTAGAGTTCGGGAGCAATCCGCATGTACATCGTGGCGCTGAGCGCTTCGAAATAAGTCTTGAACGGATTGGCTGACGCGCCGCCGGCGATGGATTGAAGCATCGGCGTTTCCACCTCAATGAAGCCGCGCCCTTCCAGAAAGGAGCGGATCTCGTGGATGATGGCGCTGCGCATTTTGAACACCCGCATTACCTCGGGATTGGCGATCAGATCGACATAGCGCTGACGGTAACGCTGCTCCACGTCGACCAGACCGTGGAATTTTTCCGGCAGCGGCCGCAGGGATTTGGAAAGCAGCGTAAATTCGGCGATCCGCAGTGTGAGTTCCCCCATCCGGGTGGTGAATAAGTGTCCCTTGACTCCGATGATGTCGCCGATGTCAAGTTTCTTGAAGAGCGCGAAAGTGTCGTCGCCCAGGTCGCTTTTGCCGGCGAACAGCTGCATTTTGCCGGAACTGTCCCGCAGGTCGCAGAAAACAGACTTGCCCATGCCGCGTTTGGCGGTCAGACGGCCGGCGAGGATCACTTCCGGTCCGGTCTGCCCCTCGGCGGGCTCCCGGAAACCATCGCGGGCGGCGGCGGTGGAGATCACTCCGGGATAGGCGGATCCGTAAGGGTAGATTCCCGCCTTTTCCCACTCCGCCAGTTTGGCGACCCGCTGGGCGAAAATATCGGAAGCGCCGGTTTCAGGCGTACCGGCTTCAGGTGAGTTGCTCATTTTGTGAATACTCCATATAATAATCCAAGAAAAATGCTGTTTAGTTAATATATCACAATCCCGGATATCTTGCAAAAAAAAATGGGAACGGTATATTATTGCCATGTTCGTATCCCGGATTCGGGTAAACATTCAGTTTTTTTAGGGAGGATGCCATGTCGCTGAAATCACGAGTGGTGTTGATTGCGCTGGGGTGTGCCGCGGCGCTGACCGCCGGAGCAGCCGAGACGACCCGGGCCATCGGCTCGCTGAACAACTCTGAAAGCCTGGCCGGATTGCCGGAATTGTGGTGGATTACTCCGGCGGCCGCGCTGGTGGCGCTGATGATGGCGGCCAATTTCTACTGCAAGATGATGGCCGCTTCCGAAGGCACCGACCGCATGAAGGAGATCGCCGGCTATGTGCGCGAAGGCGCCATGGCTTATTTGTATCGGCAGTACAAGGTGGTGGGCGTGGTTTTCGCGGTGCTGTTTCTGATTTTTGCCGCGCTGGCCTATTACAAGGTCCAGAATCCGTTTGTCCCGGTGGCGTTTCTGACTGGCGGCTTCTTCTCCGGACTCTGCGGCTACATCGGCATGAAAACCGCGACCCGGGCCTCGAACCGGACCGCCCAGGCGGCCAGCGAGGGACTGAACCGCGGCCTGCAGGTGGCGTTCCGCTCCGGAGCGGTCATGGGACTGGTGGTGGTCGGCTTCGGTCTGCTGGACATCTGCCTGTGGTTCCTCATTCTGGACAAGCTGGTGTACACTGATGCCCATATGGTTTCCGGTCTGACGCTCTGGGGTATGGAGCTGGTGCCGGCCAACTGCACCGCGACGGAAAAACTGGTCAGCATTACGACCACGATGCTGACCTTTGGCATGGGCGCTTCAACCCAGGCGCTGTTCGCCAGGGTGGGCGGCGGCATCTATACCAAGGCGGCCGACGTCGGCGCCGACCTCGTCGGCAAGGTGGAGGCCGGCATTCCCGAGGACGATCCCCGCAATCCCGCGACCATCGCTGACAACGTCGGAGACAATGTCGGAGACGTGGCCGGCATGGGCGCCGACCTTTACGAATCCTACTGCGGCTCGATTCTGGCGACCAGCGCTCTGGGCGCGGCGGTTGCGGCCCAGAACTCCCTGCATACTGAACAGGCCTTTCATCTGGTGCTGGCGCCGACCATGGTGGCCGGATTCGGCATTCTGCTGTCGCTGGTCGGAATCGGCATGGTCCGCTGCAAGGAGGGCGCCGGCCAGAAGCAGCTGCTGCGCAGTCTGCTGACCGGAACGCTGGGCAGTTCTGTGCTGATTCTGCTGGCTCTGCTGTTCCTGATTTTCATGGAAATCATTGACTGGGGCGTTTTCGGTTCGGTGGTTTCCGGACTGGTTGCCGGTGTCATCATCGGCCAGGCGACCGAATACTACACCAGCAGTGAATACAAGCCGACCCGCGGTATTGCTTTCCAGGCGCAGATGGGGCCGGCCACCACGATCATCGACGGCCTGGCCACAGGCATGTTTTCCGCCGGAATTCCGGTGGTGACCATTGTGCTCGGCATTCTCTGCGCGTTCGGCTTTGCCGGCGGGTTTTCGGGTGAGCCCGGCGCGTTCGCCATGGGCCTTTACGGCGTCGGCTTCGCGGCGGTTGGCATGCTCTCCACGCTGGGCATTACTCTGGCCACCGACGCCTACGGACCGATTGCCGACAACGCCGGCGGCAATGCCGAAATGGCCGGACTGCCGCCGGAAGTTCGCCAGCGCACCGATGCGCTCGACGCACTGGGCAACACCACCGCCGCCACCGGCAAGGGATTCGCAATCGGATCGGCGGCCCTGACCGCGCTGGCGCTGCTGGCCAGTTTCATCGAGGAGTGCAAACTCTGGAACGGTAAATTCAATACCGGCGCTGACGCGGTTGAAGCGGCCAAAATTTCAATTCTGGAGTTTGTAGACGCCAACCAGCTGGTCATCATGAATCCGATGCTGCTGTGCGGTATTTTCATCGGCGGCATGGCGGCGTTCATCTTCTGCGCCATGACCATGAAGGCGGTCGGCCGGGCCGCCGGTTCGATGGTCGAGGAAGTCCGCCGTCAGTTCAAGGCCAAACCCGGCATCATGGATGGCACCGAAAAGCCTGACTATGCGCGCTGCGTGGCCATCTCGACCGCGGGCGCCCAGCGGGAAATGCTGATTCCGTCGCTGCTGGCGATCGTCATTCCGGTGGCGACCGGTCTGGTACTGGGTATTCCCGGCGTCATGGGACTGCTGGCCGGCGGACTGGCGACCGGTTTTGTGCTGGCCACCATGCTCAACAACGCCGGCGGCGCCTGGGACAACGCCAAAAAATATATTGAAAACGGCGCGTTCGGCGGCAAAAAGCTTGCCGACGGCAGCAAGAATCCGACCCACGGAGCGGCGGTGATCGGCGACACGGTCGGCGACCCCTGCAAGGATACCAGCGGTCCGTCGCTCAACATTCTGATCAAGCTCATGAGCATGGTCTGCATTGTGTTTGCCCCGGTCATAATCAAGTTCTCGCCGATCATTCAGAAGTTTCTGGGCATCGGCGGCATTCTGCAGTAACGGCCCGACCGGAAGGCGATGATGGAGCGCACCAGGTTCAACATCCCGGAACTCAGTCGCGATGAGCTGGCCGAGTTGATTGCGTACCACAATCGCCGTTACTGGGAACTCAACGAGCCGGAGATCCCCGACGACGTTTATGACGCGCTGGTTGAAGCGCTGCGCCGGCGGGATCCCCGGCATTCTTTGCTTGAGCGGATCGGCCGGGTAACGGTGGATTCCGCCGACAAAGTGCGGCACCCGGAACCGATGCTGTCGCTGGACAAGGCCTATTCGCTGACGGCGGTGCTGGAATGGGCGCGCAAGTTTGCCCGCACTCCGGACGAGCCGTTGCTGGTCGAACCCAAGTATGACGGCATTTCCGCCCGTTACGACGGCAAGGTGCTCTCCACCCGGGGCGACGGCGAGGAGGGAGAGAACATCACCGCCAAGCTGCCGCTGCTGGAGCTGGAAGCGCCGGGTTACACCGGACCGCTGAACCGGCCGGCCCGGGGCGAAATCGTCATCCGTGACGATGATTTTCGGAGTATTTATTCCCGCATCCGCAAGAAGGATGGCGGGCTGTATAAAAATTCCCGGAACGCAGTCGCCGGCATTATGGGGCTCAAGGAAATCGACGATCTGCTCCGGCAGGGGGCCAAACTCACGCTGGCGGATTACAATCTGGTGTCAATCCGGGTGCCGCTCAGCGAGCTGGAGGCGCGCTGGCCGGAACTGCTGGCACAACTCGGGCGACTGCCGTATCCTCAGGATGGAGTGGTGCTGAAGTTTGCCGACGCGGAGTTCCGTAATTCCCTGGGCAATACCGTTCACCATCCGCGGGGCGAGATTGCGTTCAAATTCAGCAACATCCGGCGGAGTTCCCGGCTGCTGGGCGTGGAGTGGAGCTTCGGCAAGGATTCACTGACGCCGGTGGCGCTGCTGGATCCGGTGGAAATCTCCGGCACCACCATCCGGCGGGCCACGCTGCACAACGCCCAGAACATCATCGACATGGGAATCATGATCGGTGACGGGGTCGAGGTGGAACGTGCCGGCGACGTGATACCCTACATTGTCAGTTCGACGCCGGGCCGGGAACGGCGGCCGGCGCTGATTGAGGACTGTCCCTCCTGCGGTACCCGGCTGGTGCGGCGGGGGCCGGAGCTGGCCTGTCCCAATCCGGAGTGCTTTGAGACGGCGCTGCAGCGGTTGCTGGCGGCGGTGCGCAGCCTCGGCATCGAACACCTGGGGGAGCCGACGCTGCGGCAGCTCATGACCAAGTGCGCGGTGCGTCATCTCGGAGATCTGTTTGAGCTGCGGGCGGCGGATGTTCTGAAACTCGACAAATTTGCCAAGAAGTCGACGGAAAATCTGCTGGCGGAAATTCGCGGTGCCCGGGTGGTGCGCGACTACCAGCTGCTGGCCGCGCTCAATATTCCTCACATCGGCGTCAACGTGGCGCGGAGTCTGCTGACCGGACGCACACTGGACGAACTGCGGGGGATGGATGAAACCGCACTGGCGGCGGTTTCCGGCATCGGTCCGGAACGGGCAGCCGCGCTGGTGCGGGCGTTTGCGGAGCAGCGCTCCTATCTGGATGAACTGCTGGGTGCGGTGACGCTGGTGCACGAGACGGAGACGGCGGAATTGCCGACGGTCTGCTTCACCGGTAAGATGCCGAACAAGCGCTCCTGGTATGAAAAACTGGCAGTTGCGCACGGCTACCGGGTGACGGATACGGTACGGCGCGATCTCACCCTGCTGGTGGCGGCTGATCCGGCGGCGTCGGGAGGAAAACTGGCCGAGGCGCACCGCCATGGTGTGAAAGTTGTGGCGCTGGCGGACTTTCTGGCCGGACTGGGCGGCGCCGGGGCCGGCGACGTGAAGGCTGAGGCAGCTGAGCAGCCGGACCTTTTCAGTTTGCCCTCCGCCGGAGAGCGGCCGCCGGAACCGGACGATCTTTTTCCGGGATTCTGAGCGGCAGCCGGAATTTTTTTTGACGTTCCCCGGCAGAGACGGAGAGTTGACAAACCGGAAACCGGGAGACATGCCATGCCAGGATCCACTGTTGAAGTCATTCTGCTGCGCCGGGAAGGCGTGGCGAACGGAGTTTTTTTGTACCGTGAAATTCCGGTCCGGGCCCGGCTGGTCCGGACGACAGCGGCGATGGCGCCGGAGCGTCCGACTTCCGACCTGGCGCTGAGCCGGACCTTTCTGCTGCCGCCGTCGGCGGCGCCGCAGCCGGCCGATCGTCTGCGCTATGCCGGGTGCGAATCGGCGCTGGCCGCGCTGCAGGAGTGCCGGGACGCCGGCGGGAAGTTGCGTGCCTACCGTTGTGTTACGGCTTGATTTGTGCTGACTGCGGCGATATATTATATCCGCAGCTGATCCGGGCGATTAGCTCAGTTGGTTAGAGCGTTTGCTTTACACGCAAAATGTCGGGGGTTCGAGTCCCTCATCGCCCACCATTTTATGCCCCGGCCGCGTCCTGGTTCGGCTGTGGAAAATGGAAATCAGTCCTCCGCGTTTTCCCGTATCAGACTGGTCAGACGCTCCCGGAGCTGCCGGTAGCGTTCGACCGACATGTGCTCTTCCTGTTTTTTACGGGCGAAGCGGCGCCCGGTTTCCCCGTTGCCGTAAAGCAGATCGACCGCAACCGAGGCCAGTACCTTGGCCGATTCCAGACAGGCGGTCTTCAGGTCGGCAATCCGGAAATCCGCACCATGACAGGTGCCTTCCACTCCGGGTACTCCGCCATGTACCGCCGGCAGAATGCAGCCGACATCCCCCATGTCGGTGGATCCCGGATTCCGGTAAATTTCTCTGACGAAATCCAGTCCGGGATACAATTCTCCGCAGGCGTCACAACACATCCGATAAAGTTCCGGATCGTTGCGCATGGGTTGCGCCCCCGGCAGGCTCCGCAGTTCCAGACCGCAGCCGGCGGCCAGCGCCGCCCCCCGCATTGCCCGATCAAAGCGCCGGGAAAGGTCCGCCAGCAGTTCAAAACGGTCAGCCCGCAGCATGTATTCCATTGAGGCGCTGCCGGGAATGATGTTGACCGCCTCGCCGGAACGGGTGATAATGCCATGAATCCGCACCATGCTTTCATTGCTGTAGCGTTCGCGCAGCAGCGCAATCGCATGCCGGGCGAGCGCGAGGGCGTCGGTTGCGTTGACTCCGTTCTGAGGTGAGGCGGCATGACAGCTTTGACCGCGGAAGGTTACGCATTTCAGCACCACCCCGGAAGAATCCATTGCCCGGCGGTCCTCTCCGACGTGGAGCATCACGGCGGTATCCACATCGTCAAACGCTCCGGCGAGGATCAGAGCCGCCTTGCCGGAGGTGGCGGCAATTTGGCCGGATGTCTGCAGTCCGGTACGGTAGTCCAGCTCAATGCTCTCTTCAGCCGGACAGCCGATAAAAGCGATTTTTCCGCAGAGGTGAGCGGCCGCGCCGGCGTCGCACAATCCCATGGCCGCCGCGGTCATGGCTGCGATGTGGGTGTGATGACCGCAGGCGTGGACGGCGTCGGTTTCCGGGTCCGCTTCCGGATGATTGGGATTGAGCAGGGCATCCATTTCACCGAGCAGTCCGCAGACCGGTCCTTCCCGTCCGGTGTCGAGATCGGCCCGGAATCCGGTCAGCGCGTATTCGCGGACCGGCAGACCGAGCACCGTCAGTTTTTCCCGGATCAGCCGGGAGGTCCGGAATTCGCGGAACCCCGTCTCAGGGTGATGCCAAAGGTCCTCGGCCAGCGCCAGGATTTCCGGAGCACGATGGTCAATGGCGGCGTGAATTTCGCGTTTGAGTTGATTGCACGTCATTTCGGATTGATTCTCCTGTAAAAGTTGACCGTCTGCGGGCTTGGCATCGAAAATTCCGTTCCGGGCGGCGGAGTCCGGAACGGCCGTGTCAGCCGCATTGTCATCGAGGGCGGCTGACGTGAATATGTAATAAAATGGCATGGAATCCAAGAAATTGCAAGCCATGAAGCCGACCAGTCGGAGCGGCGGAAATTCATCCCATTGGTGCGTCACCGGCACTCTTTTCGGATCGGCCTGCCGGGAGCCGACAGAACGGGATCAACGTTTTTCAGTTGTTTAAGCTGCTTTCTCCAGGCGGTCATTGCCTTCTGAGGCGCTGCCCCGGTCCGGGCATCGGTTTTGCGCTGCGTCCGCTCCGGTCCTGCATAAGGCATTTCCGCAGTCCGTGATGCGGCATACCGGTTGATTTATCGTAATTTCCTGTCCGGGCAACTGAAAACACCGATCTGTTTTGCCGCAGCGGGCGATTTACCCGGGTCCCAGGGCAAAAGCTCAAGCTTCGCAGACCGGATGGGGGCGCCGCCGCAAATTCCGCGGGCTGGAATTGTTCCGGCAATTTGCTTCGTCTGGGTTGCTTTTCCCGGATTACGGTGATATATTCACAGGTATGGCAG
>CASFVA010000065.1 GCA_949298075.1 uncultured Lentisphaeria bacterium | reverse complement strand
CTGGCGGCCGCGATCTGTTGCGGCGTAATCCGGTGGTGTATCGGGCAGTATCCCGGCCAGAGCTCCATCCGGCGTTTTAATGTGTCAGCCACATTCTGGCCGAGGTGGCAATCGGGAAGAAACATTATCTCCTTTCCTTCCGGAATGGAGGAGATCACTTTTTCCGCGTTGGCGCTGGTGCAGCAGATGTCCACCTCCGCTTTTACCGCCGCAGTGGTATTGACATATGCCACCAGCACCGCGTCCGGGTGTTCCATCCGGTACCGGCGTACCGCCTCGGCCGTGGCCATATCCGCCATGCGGCAGCCTGCCGCCGGCGCCGGATTCAGCACCATCGAATTCGGCGCCAGTATTTTAGCTGTCTCCGCCATGAAGGACACACCGCAGAATACAATGCAAGGCGCCTGGGTCTCACGTGCGCGCAAACTCAACTCCAGGGAATCCCCGACAAAATCGGCGAGATCCTGAACTTCTGGATCAGTGTAGTTGTGTGCCATTATCACGGCATTCCGCCGGGATTTCAGCTCCGCAATTTCAGATAATATGTCAGAACCGGTCATAGGTTTAAGATTTCCGATGGTTAATCTCTGTGGTTTATGCCTTGAGTACCGGGTGCCGGGCTGCGGCGGTTTCATCCATCCGGCCCACCGGAGTGCTGACCGGAGCCTGATGCAGTTTCTCCGGATCTTCGGCGGCCAGTTGCGCCAGTTCCAGCATCGCATCGGCAAAGGCGTCGAGCGTTTCCCGGCTTTCGGTTTCGGTGGGCTCGATCATCAGCGCCTCCGGCACGATCAGCGGGAAGTACATGGTCGGAGGATGAAAACCGCGGTCAATCAACCCCTTGGCCACATCAAGCGCATGTACGCCGCTGGATTTGGCCATTGTTTCCGCCGACAGCACACATTCGTGCATGCAGGCGCGGTCGTATTTCGGCGGGTAGGCCTTCTTCAGCCGGTGCAATATGTAATTGGCGTTGAGCACGGAGTTTTCGCTGACGCGGCGGAATCCGCTTCTCCCCAGGGTGAGCATATAAGCATAGGCCTTGAGGATCACGCCGAAATTGCCGTAAAAGGGGGCTATGTAACCAATGGACTCCGGACAGTCGTACTCCAGGGTGAAAGTCCCGTCATGGCGCTTCAACACCCGCGAGACCGGAAGATAGGGCCGCAACCGCTCCGCCACTCCCACCGGACCGGAGCCGGGACCGCCGCCGCCGTGCGGAGTGGAAAAACTCTTATGGAGATTTATATGCATGACGTCGAATCCGATGTCTCCCGGACGCACCCGCCCCATGATGGCGTTGAAGTTTGCTCCGTCGCAATATGCCAGCGCTCCCGCTTCATGGACGAGGCGGGTGATCTCGGACACGTTGGGATCGAACAACCCCAGGGTGTTGGGGCAGGTCAGCATGATTCCGGCTACTTCGTCATTGAGCTGAGCCTTCAGGTCCTCAAGATCGACATTGCCGGCGTCGTCGCTCTTAACCACGCGGCAGGTGAAGCCGGCAGTGGCTGCGGAGGCGGGATTGGTTCCGTGCGCCGCATCCGGGATGAGCATGATTTTCCGGGCGCTGTCTCCCCGGGCGCGGTGATAGGCCGCAATCAACATGACTCCGGTCAATTCCCCGTGTGCGCCGGCCATGGGCTGCATGGTGAACTCGGCAAATCCGGTGAGTTCGGCGAGTATGGTCTGCGCACCGTGAATAACGGCCAGCGCCCCCTGGGTCAATTCTCCTCCGTGTCTCAGCTGCGGCAGCAGCTGATGCAG
>CASFVA010000064.1 GCA_949298075.1 uncultured Lentisphaeria bacterium | reverse complement strand
ACCGGACCGGCCGGAATATTCGGAGCGTTGGCGCTGGCGTTGGCCGGAGTCCGGCCGGTAATTGTTGACCGTGGGCCGGAGGTGGAGGAGCGCTGCGCCGGTCAGCGGCGTTTTTTGGAGTCCCGCTGTCTGGACAGTGAGAACAATCTGCTGATCGGCGAGGGCGGGGCCGGAACCTTTTCCGACGGCAAGCTCTACACCGGCACCAGGGATGTCCGGGGGCGTTTTGTGATTGAGGAGCTGGTGCGCTGCGGCGCCCCGGCCGAAATCGCCTACGTCAACCGGCCGCACGTCGGGTCGGATCGCCTGGTTGCCGTGACCGCCCGGCTGCGGCGGCGGATCGAAGCGCTGGGCGGAGAATTTCATTTCAATACGGAAATTGCCGATGTCGTTGTCCGCAGCGGGCGCTGCGCCGGGGTGCGCTGCGCTTCGGGGGAAGTGCTGGAAGCTCCGGCGGTGCTGATGGCACCGGGATTGGGGGGGCGGGAACTGGTCCGGCGGCTGACGGGGCGGGCACAATGGCGGCTGAAACCGTTTCAGATCGGCTGCCGGATTGAACATCCCCAGCGCTTCATTGACCGTCTCCAATACCACGGCAGCCGGCCGGAAGCGCTCGGCGCCGCGGAGTACCATCTGGTATCGCATCCCGGAGACGGGAGGCTGGGAGTCAGCAGTTTCTGCATGTGTCCGGGCGGCGAGATTGTCAACGCCAGCGCCTGGCCGGGACACTCCCTGACCAACGGAATGAGCAATTTTGCCCGGGACGGTGAATTTGCCAACAGCTGTCTGATCGCCACGCTGCCGCCGGAGCGTTTCACTGCTCTGGAGGAGGCAGATCGGCTGATTGAGTCTCTGGAGACGGAGACGTTCCGCCTTGGAGGCGGTGATTACACTCTGCCGGCCCAGGATGCGGCGGCGTTTGTTGCCGGCCGGCTCCGGCTGACCGGCGGTAAGAGGTCAGTCCAGGCTGGGGTGACGCCGGGAAGAATTGATGAGTTGATCCCGACGGAACTGCGCGAGGCGCTGCGGGCGGCGCTGGTTTATTTCAACCGGCGGTGTCCGGGTTTTATTGACCGGGGGAGGGTGATCGGGGTGGAAAGCTGTGTTTCCAGCCCGGTAGGTTTTGTTCGCCGGGCGACGGGGGACTCCACTCTGCCGGGATTGTTTCTCGCCGGGGAGGGGGTCGGGGCGGCCGGAGGTATTGTCTCTGCCGCCTGTGACGGGTTGCGTTGTGCTGAAAATCTCCTTCGCGAAGGTTGACAAAAGGCGGCGGCCGGTTATATTATTCGGAATATTCAGTGGTTGGTTGAAGCGCTCACGGAAAAGACGATGAAAAAGTCCGAAAAATCCGTCTCCGCCGCGCCGGAGGCTTTTTATCTGGTATCGCTCGGGTGCCATAAGAATCTGGTGGATTCCGAAGTCATTGCCGGACGCCTGGCGACCCGGGGGTATGCCATTACCTTCGATCCCGAGGCGGCGGGGATTTACCTGATCAACACCTGCGCGTTTCTGCCCGCCGCCCGGGAAGAGGCGGCCGCTGAAATTGAACGTGCCTTGCAGTGGAAAGCCGCCCGGCAGGGGCGACGGGTGGTGGTGGCCGGCTGTCTGACTGAATACGACCGCCGGGTGCCGTGCCGGAAGCGCTGGCCTGGCGTGGACTGCTGGCTGGGGGTCAATGATCTGGCCTCAGAAACTCTGCCCGATCCGGTGGAGGGCAAGGCCGGTGCCGTGGTTCCAACCTATCTTTACGACCACCTGACCCCCCGGTTGCAGTTGACGGTTCCCCATGTCGCCTATCTCAAGATCGCCGACGGCTGCAACAATTGCTGCACCTATTGCGCAATTCCCGGCCTGCGGGGCCGGCTTCGCAGCCGCACGGCGGATTCGGTGGTCGCGGAGGCCGGAACCCTGATTGCCAACGGGGTTCGCGAACTGGTGGTGATTGCGCAGGACATCACGGCGTTCGGAATGGATCGTCCGGAAAGCGGAGAAAACCTGACCGGACTTTTACGGCGGCTCGGAGCGCTGGAAGGTGATTTTGTCATTCGCCTGCTTTACACCCATCCGGCTCATTTTTCCGACGAGCTGATCGCATTGCTGGGCGAGGGCGGCAGGCTGCTGCCTTATGTTGATATGCCGTTGCAGCATATTTCCGACCGGATTCTCCGGGCGATGAACCGGCACGTCGACGCTGCACGCATTCGTGAAATCATTGCGGCTTTGAGAGCTGGAGTGCCGGATTTGACATTGCGCACCACTTTTATCACGGGTTTTCCCGGAGAGAGCGAGGCGGAGTTTCAGGAACTGTCGGATTTTGTCCGCGACATGAGGTTTGAACGCATGGGTGTGTTTCCATTTTCCGCCGAACCCGGTACGGCGGCGGCCGCTCTGCCGGGCCAGATTGCCGGTGACATTGCTTCGGCCCGGGCGGCCAAACTGATGAAGTCGCAGGAGCAGCGCATGAAGCGCCGCAACCGCGCTCTGGTCGGAACCGTGATGCCGGTGCTGGTGGATGAATGCTGCCGTGAATATGCGTGGGCCCGCGGAGCTTCCGATGCCCCGGAAATCGATAATGCCGTTTATATTGAACGTCCTGGACGGGTCAACGCCGGAGAATTTCGCCGGGTGGAAATCATCGGCACCGCCGGATGTGACCTGATTGGTAAATTTTTGAAAGGAAAGCAACAGTGAAAAACATTCCCAATATTCTGACGGTAACCCGTGTTGTCATGATTTTGATTTTCGTAGTCATGGCTTCTCTGGCTGATGCCAGAATTATGGCGGATAAGGAATGGGTTTTTGGTGTGCGTCTGACTGCGTTTGTGCTGGCGATCCTGGCCGGTCTTACCGATTTGCTAGACGGTTACCTGGCCCGCAAATACAAATGCGTCAGCGATTTCGGAGCGTTGATGGATCCTCTGGCGGACAAGATCTTCGTCACCGGAACCATGCTTATGGCCATTGAATATAAACTCATGCCGGCGTGGATTGCGATTGCGGTTCTCAGCCGGGAGTTCATGGTAACCGGATTGCGCACCCTGGCGGCCAAGAAGCAGATTGTGATTTCGGCGGACCGCTGGGGAAAACTTAAAACCGCGCTGCAGATGGTCATGCTGGCGATTGCGGGCACGGCATGGGTGATTGATGGCGGAACTGATTACCTGCGCAGCGCTTCGCCGTTCGGAGTGCGCCTCTGGTATATCTGGATTGCATATTTGTGCGGGATTGTGCTGGTTACGGTTTTCTCCGGATTGCGCTATTTTATCAATTACCGGAGTTTGTTTCTGCCGCTTAAAAGTGTAAAATAGCCTTTGAACGAACTTGAAAAAGGCGACAGGCCGGGTTATATTATTGAACACGCTTGTTTGGAGAGATGGTCGAGTGGTCGAAGGCGCCACATTGGAAATGTGGTGTACCGCAAGGTACCGAGGGTTCGAATCCCTCTCTCTCCGCCATAAAAATTCCGCGCAGCCATGACGGCTGCGCTTTTTTCATGTGCGTTTGTTCGCGGGAAAGCGTCCCGCTCCTGGCGCTCCGCCCGTCGGCATATCTGCCGGAATCCTTTGGTCGTCGGGTGGAACGCATGGACAATGAGCCAGATGGATGACTGGTTTCTCCCTGGAATACCGGCCGGAGCGTTCAGTTGCGAAGCCGCGGCAGACCGGTCGGCCGATGGAATTGGCCGCTTGTATGAACAACGTCCGGCAGGTTTAAGGTCGGGAAAGGCTGCCGGGTAATCTCCGGGGGAGTCCAAACTGCCGGCAAGCGGCGGGCCGGTGTCTTTGAACCGCTCTGCGACGTTCAGGGGCGCAGCTGCCGTTGGAGGGAGTTGCCAAATCAGCTAATGATAAAGGCTCCTTGAGCCTGAAATCAAACTGGGGCGAAAAACTCCTGAAACGCTCTGCACCGATGCGTCATGCCGCCATTTTCAGCGGTATCGGAAACTTTCCGGAAAATTACTGATGTGATCGCTGCCGCCGCGGCGCCTCCCGGTGGCGGTTGAGGCAGATAATCCGCAGCGAGAGCGCTCCCCAGAAAATCAGTGCGCCGCAACTTATCAGCCACAGCGGAAGCCAGCCGATGGTGAAAACCAGCGTCAGCGCCAGCGCAGTCCACAGGCCGCCGCCCATGAAAGGTTCGTGCAGGAGCTGCTTGTAACCGAAGGATTCAGCCGCAATCGTCTTGTTTTCCGGATCCACCGTGCGCAGCAGCATAAGTCCGGTGGCGGTCACTCCGAGCGACTGGCCGAATTCGGCAATTGAGCGCTCAAACCACGCTTCCCGGAACAGCCGGGGCGCGACGTAAACCACCATCATAATGCTCCAGAGCGTGCCAGCCACCGCCAGTGCCAGCAGCGGCAGCCAGTTGGCCAGCACCACTGAAAGTTGAATGGTAGCCACTGCAGATACCACCAGAAAGTCCAGCGAGGCTCCGGCCAGACGCTGCATCTGACCGTGGTCGATCAGACGGTCAAGGTGTGCGCGCTGAGCGAATTTCTGCAGGATCAAGCCGCCGATCATACAGAGCGGAAACAGAGGGAACCCGGCGAAAACTCTTTTCCCGGAATAGCCCGGGAAACAGTAAACTTCGAGAAGCTGCAGTCCTTTCAGCATGCCGAATCCGAGCAGGATGGCCAGTCCGATCAGCGCAATGTGCCAGGCCAGGGAATCGATGGAATCGCAAAACACCGTTTGAAGTCCCGCATCCGGCCGTTTCTGCGAGCGATAGACCCCGAGCCGTTCGAAGCGGTCGCGGTCCCGAAACGTCCGGACGTTGGCGACATATCCTTTACGGTGCGCCCAGTTGATCAGCACCATGCCGATGACAATCCCCAGCACCATACCGATGGTGGCTACCGTGTAGCCGAGGGCGATGCCGTCGCTCCAGTTGAATGATTCAAAACTGGAAATCAGTCCGCCGACTGTGCCGTGCCCCCCCTGAAAGCCGATTTCCAGCAGATTTCCGAACGCCGGCGGAACTCCGAACAGCGGAATCAGCAGCAGACCGACCAGGCCGAGTCCCAGCACATATTGTCCCCAGGCCAGCATCTGGCCCATGCAGAGCTGGGGCAGGGCCAGTTTCCAGACCTGACCGAATTTCGGTGTGGCGGCCCCGAGAAAAAGCGAGGCGAACACTACGTTGATCAGAAAGCCGGGCAGTTGTTTCATGGCGGAAATCCAGTCCGCCGGAATTTGTTCGCGAAAGAGTGAGATCAGCAGCAGCCCGATTCCGCCGCCAATGACCGAACTGGGCAGATACAGCCGCTGCAGCACCGGCAGAGCCATACGGAAAATCTTGCCGGCGACCAGCAGCAGCGACAGCAGGCAGAAAATAATGATTGCGTTCAACTGATTCCCCTCGGTTGTTTACCGCCCGCGGAACCGCCGGGCCCGGAAGCTCCGCGGGGCTTTCTGCGCCGGAAACCATCCCTGCCGGGTTCCGGCGGCAAAGTTCAAAAATCAGACGGATTCCGGTTCCGCTTCGGCGGCTCCCCGGCAGGCGGCAGCGCGTTCGGCGATGTTGGCGAAGTGCCGCGAAATCTTACGGACTTCCGACACCAGTTCAAGATAAAAGACTCCGGTGGCCGGATGACACTGGCCGGCAGTGAGCCGCTTCAGGTGGTTGTGTTCGCATTCATCGCAGCGGAGGATGATCTTTTTTTCCAGTTCGACGGCGCGGGTCTGCAGTTCCGGGGTGCTGCCTTCGAGCAGCTGCAGGGCGTTGTCGGCCTGTTCGCTCAGCAGCCGGTGCAGATTGCGGAATTCCGTTTCCGCGGCCTGACTCAATTTGCCTTTGGCAGACTTGAATTCCCGGATCAGATCGCGGATGGTCACCGTATGATCGCCGATTCGCCCGGCGTCGTTGGTGCAGTGAATCAGCTTGGGAATCCGGGCGGCCTGCCGGGACGAGAGCGGACGCAGCATCAGTTGAGAAAGGTAGGCGGTAATGTCGTGCTGGTAAAGGTCAATTCTGGCTTCACGCTCATCAAGGTTTTTGAGGGCGGTGCGGTCGGCGCCGTCGCCGAGCCCGCCGGTTTTCAGGGCTCCATCGGCCATCTTCCAGGCTTTTTTCAGCATCTTGCGCAATGCGGAAACCGTCTGGGTCAGGGCGATTTCCGGAGTGTCAAGCAGGTGGGGTTCAAGCCGCTGGAACTTGATTTTACCGCTTCCGGCCGGAATGATCCGCTCGCAGATTTTGGCCAGCAGCGGGATGAATGGAGTCAGAATCAGGGTCGTGCAGACATTGAAAATGGTATGGGCGTTGGCGATCTGCCGGGGCAGGTCACCGGAGGTCGACACCAGATCGACCAGACGGAAAAATACCGGCAGGTCGGAGTCTCCCGGTACGATCCAGAACGTGGCGCAGATGATCAGCACACCGATGACGTTGAAGAGAGTATGGGCCAGCGCAGCTTGTTTGGCCACCCGGTTGGCCGGAATGGCGGCCAGCTGGGCGGTGATGGTGGTGCCGATGTTGGAGCCGAGCACCAGGGCCACGGCGGTGTAAAGGTTGACCAGGCCGCTGGCTCCCAGGGCAATGATGATGCCGGAACAGGCTGAACTGCTTTGAATGACCAGGGTGACGGCCATGCCGACGGCGATGGCGCCGAACAGGGCGAGCGGAGGAATCCAGCCGTTGACCGGGGCGCAGTCGAAAATCTGGAAAGCGGCCATGAATGCCGGATGTTCGGAGAGCTGTTTGAGTTCGCCGCTCATGATCATCATGCCCAGAAAGAGAAAACCCAATCCGATGATGGTCGTTCCCCAGCCGGTAAAGGCCGGGCGCGGCACAAATCCGGCGAGCAGGCCGAGGATGATCGCCGGCATGATGATCCAGCTGATGTCAAAGGCGACCAGCTGAGCGGTGACGGTGGTTCCGATATTGGCGCCGAAGATAATGCCGATGGCCTGAACCAGGGTCAGCAGGCCGGCGTTGACGAAGCCGATGACCATCACCGTGCTGGCGCTGGATGACTGAATGACGGCGGTGACCGCAGTCCCGGAGAGGATGGCGACAAAACGATTGGCGGAAAACAGGCGCAGAATGGAACGCATGCGTTCTCCGGCAACACAATGCAGACCGTCGCTCATCATTTTCATGCCGAAAATGAAGATCGCCAGTCCACCGAATACATTTATCATCATTGCCAACATGCGAAATCTCCTCTGGTGTGATTGTTTGCGGTCCGGTTCCGAGCGGACCGGACGGAAAGTTTGCTCAAGGGCAAAGTCCGGCAGGACGTGTTCCGGGCCCCGCCGGCTGCCGGGCGGCAGCGCGGCGGCCGTGTTGAGCAATCCGGAAGACAACTCCAACGCCCGACCGGTCCGGCTTTAAGCAACGGTCACTTAAAATAGCACATTTTCCGGTCACTTTCAAGACTTTCCCGGTAAATGCCGGCCGTCCGGCGGCGTGATTCAGAAGCAGCAGAGCGATTTCACTCCGTTCCAGAGCGGACTGGTGAGGTCAACTTTTTTCCGGGCCCGGGTGGCCAGGGCAATCGGCACATGGGTGAAAGCTCCGGACCAGTGGCCCACCATCATGTCCGTGCGTCCGGACATGGCGGCGTGGACCGCGCTTTGCGCGAGCAGGGCGCAGAACACCGCGTCCTCGCCCTCGGCTTTGACACTGCGGATGGTATAACCGGGGTCGAAATACTTCAAATTGACTTCCATTCGGTGCTTTTTGAAATAGTTCTTGATGGCGTCGGCCAGGAATTCTCCGATGTCGGCGTGCAGAATGTTGCCGGAAGCGTCCCGTTCTTCGCCGGCACCGCTGATCAGCTCCTGCCCGGCTCCCTCCGCGACGATGATCACGGCGTGATTTTTGACTTTGAGCCGCTCGTGCAGGTGCGGCAGCAGGGCGCGCGGTCCCCGCTCCAGCGTAAAGGGATCCTCGGGGATCAGACAGTAATTCACATAGGGGTTGGCCAGCGCGGTATAGGCGGCGATGAAGCCGGAGTCCCGGCCCATGACCTTGACCAGTCCGATGCCGTTGGGCGCGCCCTTGGCTTCATTGTGGGCGCAGGAAATTACCGGACCGGCATTCAGCACGGCCGTGGCGAAACCGAATGTCTGATCAATGAATCCCACATCATTGTCGATGGTTTTGGGGATGGCGATTACACTGAGCGGCATGCGGCGGCGCGCGGCTTCCATGGCAATGTCGTGGGCGCCGCGGGCGGTGCCGTCGCCGCCGATGCAGAAGAGCAGGTTGATTCGCATGCGAATCAGCGTGTCCACCATAACTTCAGCCTCTTCCTCGCCGCGGGAGGAGCCGAGAATGGTGCCGCCCACCTCATGGATGGGATCGACGATCTCCTCGTTCAGCTCGATAGGCGCCAGTCCATAAGCCGGATTCAGTCCGCGGTAACCGTAACGGATGCCATAAACCACCGGAACATGATAACCGGTCAGCAGGTTCAGCGTGATGAATTTGATGACTTCGTTGAGTCCCGGACAGAGTCCGCCGGCAGTCAGAATCGCCGCCCGGCTCCAGGCCGGATCGTGGAAAATCTGCCGACGCGGCCCGGCATGTTCAAAAGAGAGAATTTCATTGCCGCCGCGGATGCAGTCGGTGATTTCGGCGGCATTGGTTGAATACGGCACCCGGAGATCGTTCGGGATGAAGCTGATACCCTCCAGCGGCGAAGGCAGATTGGCTTCGCCCAAATTGGTTATGATGAAGTCTTTCTGAGTCAACATGGCAATTCCGATCCTCTGCGTTTATCCGACCTTCCGGGCGTAGGTTGTCTCCACCCCGGCGGTTTTTTCCCAAATGATTCCGGAGCCGACGGTTCCCCGCATGGTCCGGCGTGACCGTTTCATTCCTGCGGCGCTTTCCCGGAAGTCCGGCGACTGGCCGCATGATCCGGCGGCAGCCCGGGATGAACAGTTATTTAAATTATACTCAAAACCGCCAAATAGCAAGACGGGCAACTTGAAAAAAAACGATCCGGCGCTATGTTATTCCAAACGCAACAGATCAGATTCACATTTTTTTGGGGGGAAGTTCCAATGAAAAAAACTCCTGAAACCGTGGTTTTGATCAATTGCGGCTGCGAGGCGGTGCAGAAATTTGCCCGGGCGATTCGCGACCGCAACATCTACACCATGGTCATGCCCTATTCGGTGCCGCTTGACCGTCTGCTGGCCGAGGAGCCGCGTGCGCTGATTTTCATTGCCGATGCCTTGAGTTGCGAGGTCAGGGCGGCGCTGGACAAATTTGCCGCGGTCAAGGTGCCCCGGCTCGCTGTCAATGCAACGGCCGGGAAGATCGCCGGAGCCGAGTCCATAACCGGGGTCACGCCTGAAGACGTTTCCGGACTGGTGGAGTTCTGCCGGGACCGCGGCGGTTGTACCGGCAGCTGGAAACTGGAAAACTTCATCGATGAGGCAGTGGCGGATATCCGCTCCCAAGTCGGTGACGGCCGGGTGGTGCTGGGACTTTCCGGCGGAGTCGACTCCAGTGTGGTGGCGGCGCTGATTCACAAGGCGATCGGCGACCGGCTCACCTGTGTGTTTGTCAATCACGGGCTGCTGCGCAAACACGAGCCGGAAATGGTGCAGGAGGTGTTCGCGCGCAACTTCAAAATGAATTTGCGCTACATCGACGCCAGCGACCGTTTCCTCGACGCGCTGGCCGGGGTTGAGAATCCGGAGGAGAAGCGCAAGATCATCGGACGGATTTTCATTGATGTCTTTGCCGAGGCGGCAGCCGAGACCGGTGCGCCGTTTCTGGGGCAGGGAACGATTTATCCGGACATCCTTGAAAGCATTCCTTTTGACGGCGATCCCTCCAAGGTGATCAAGAGCCATCACAATGTCGGCGGCCTGCCTCCCCACATGAAGTTCAAGCTGGTCGAACCCGTGGAACGGCTGTTCAAAGACGAAGTCCGCCAGGTCGGACGGATGCTCGGGCTGCCGTCGGAGCTGCTGGATCGTCACCCGTTTCCCGGTCCGTCGCTGGGGGTTCGTCACGTGGGCGCGATCGCCCGGCCGACGTTGGAAATTTTGCGCGAAGCCGATGCGATTGTGACCGAGGAGCTGCTCAAGTCGGGGTGGTATCACCGCACCTGGCAGACTTTTGCGATTTTTGTGCCGGTCAAGACGGTCGGCATGAAAGATGGCCGCCGCACTTACGATTACGTGATTGCGATCCGGTCGATCAATACTGTGGACGCAGTTACCGCTGAAGTGGTGGAACTGCCCTGGCCGCTGCTTTTCACCATGGCAGAGCGCATTGTCCGCGAGGTGAAAGGCGTCAACCGTGTGGTTTACGACATCACCGCCAAACCCCCGGGCACGATCGAATGGGAGTGATGCTCCGCCGCGTTACCGTCAGGGGCGCGGGCGCTGTCGGGGGAAGCCGGTGAAACCGGCGGCTTTCGACAAATACCGGCGCCGGAATCCGGCGCCGGTTTTTCCGGGTGGCCGCGACGTGCTGCATGTGGTGGTCATTCCGGCTTACAACGAAACGGCGGAACTGCCGGGAGTCCTGTCCAGTCTGGCCGTGGCCCGGAGTCGTTTTAGCGAGCCGGTGGCGGTGCTGGTGGTGATCAATTATCCGGCCGGAGCCGGGGCCGGGGAATCCCTGGAGCTGCGCGCCGCTCTGGATCGGCCGCAGTGGCGCGACCGGGGAGTTTATTCTCTGTGGGCGCCGGAGCTTGCCGGCGGTGTCGGGGCGGCGCGCAAGCTGGGCATGGATTCCGCGCTCTCGGCCTGGGATGCGGATTCGGTGGAATCCGCGATCATTTATTCGCTGGATGCCGACAGTCCGGTGGATCCAGAATACTTTACCGTCATTTCCGCAACATTGGCGGCCCATCCCGGAGCCGGCGGAATAACCGTCGGGGTGCGGCACCGCGCCGGAGAGACTCCGGAAATGGAGGCGGCGATCCGGTCTTACGAAGCCTATTTGGACTCTTACGTATCTGGTCTGCGGAGGGCGGGGTCGCCTTACGCGTTCAGCAGCATCGGTTCAGCGTTTGCGGTGAGAGGCGGCGCCTGTATTCGGGCCGGCGGCATGAAAGTGCGCGCGGCGGGTGAGGATTTTTATTTTCTTCAGGAAGTGGCCAAGACTTCCGGAATTGTTGAGGAGCGCCGGGTGCTGGTTTATCCGTCGCCGCGCTGCTCGGACCGGGTCCCGTTCGGCACGGGGGTGGCCGTGTCCCGGCTGATGGCGGGGCATGGACTCAATGAAGTGACGCCGGCGGCCTTTGAGGCGCTCCGGAACGTGTTGGCGGCAGCCTCGCGTCCGGACTTGCTGGAATCCGCCGGAGCCTTTCTGGCCGAGCTGCCGGAACCGGCGCGCCGTTTTTTTGAAACGAACCGGTTTCCCCGGCTGTGGCCGCAGATTATTGCCAACCAGCCGGACCGGGCGGATGCCCGGCGGGAGGCGTTTGACCGCTGGTTCGACGGCCTGCGGACGTTACGTTTTCTTCACTTCATGTCCGGCGGCGTTCAGAGTCCGGCCGCTGAGCGGTAGAATGCCACCGTGGCGGCCAGTCCGGCTTCAAATGAACCGGCGGGCTGGAATCCGGTGGAACGGAGTTTCTCCACTCCGGCCATGGAGTGCTTGACATCTCCGGCCCGTTCGGGCAGGTGAATTATTTTGGAATTCGAGCCGGTCAGCCGGATGATTTCCCGCGCAAGAGCGTTGATGGTGATGCGCTTCCCGTAAGCGATGTTATGGACTCCGGTGGCGGGATTGGTCGCGAAAAAGGCATTGGCGGCCGCCACGTCCTTGACAAAAACGAAATCCCTGGTCTGCTCGCCGTCGCCGAATATGGTAATATCCTCGTTGCGCAGCGCCCGGGCGATGAAAATCGGCACGGCGGCGGCGTAGGCGCTGTTGGGATCCTGGCGCGGACCGAAGACGTTGAAATAACGCAGGCAGGCGGTCGGCAGGCCGCGTTCGGCCGTGAACATCCGGCAATAGTATTCACCGTCAAGTTTAGTGATGGCGTAGGGGCTTTTGGGCTCCGGAAGCATGGTTTCGACTTTGGGTACAACCGGATTGTCACCGTAAATGGCGGCCGAGGTGCTGAAGCAGAGTTTTTTGACGCCGGCGTCCGCCGCGGATTCCAGCACGTTGATCATGCCGAGGTTGTTGATTTCGATGCACTCGGCGATAGCGCTCATGGATTCCGGCACGCTGATGAGAGCGGCAAGATGAAAGACGTAATCCACGCCGTTCATGGCGCGGTCCACCGCCGCCCGGTCGCGGATATCGCCTTCGATGAATTCGCAGTCCAGCCCGTTGAGGTTGGCGCGGTAGCCGGTGCGGAGGCTGTCCAGCACCCGGATCTCGGCCTTGCCCTGAAAATGTTCAACAATATGGCTGCCGATGAATCCGGCGCCGCCGGTCACAAGAATACGCATGATGTGAAAATCCTTTCTTCAACTTCAGTTCGGGAAGGAATATACTGCCGCACCCCATGAAATGCCATGGACTAATTGGCGTTTGTCATGTTGTTTGGCGCAAATTTTCAGCCAGTTTTTCCAGCGCCGGACGCATGGCTCCGAACACCGCGCGGTAGACCGCATCGGAACCGCCGAAAGGATCCGGCACATCGCCTCCGGGCGGCACGGCCCACTCCGAAAGCATCCGGATCCGGTCGGCCGGAGCCAGCGCGGCGGCCGCCCGACGGTGTCCGGCGGTCATGGCGATGATGAGGTCGTACTGGGAAGCCAGTTCCGGTGTCAGCCGGCGGGAACAGAATGCGGAGCTGTCAATGCCGAAGTCCGCCAGGGCGCGGGCGGCTCCGGAAGAGATCGGGCCGTTGTCCCGGGCGGAGAGTCCGGCGGAACCGGCTCGGGCCGCGATGCCGCGCCCGGCACAATAGGCGTTGAAGTAAAGCTCCGCCATCGGACTGCGGCAGCTGTTTCCGGTGCAGACGAACAGAATTTTCACCATGTGTCCTCCCGTTTCCCGACTGCGGCGTAGACGCGGCGGTCGAGTTCATGCAGGCCGGCGCGGTAAGCGGCCAGATCAAACGCCGCGGCGCCGAGCAGATAGTGGTTGGCGCCGGTTTCGCCGTCGGATTCCCATTCAACCAGCAGAAAACGGCGGCGCGAGGTGTTGATCCGCAGTTTGAGCAGCGGGGTGGAGGCTTCCGGGGCGGCGTTGAAAATTCCCGCGGCCAGTTCGGTTCCGTTTTCCAGTTCGGTCACCCGGAAACGCCCCTGCCGCTCACCGGTGGTGTCGTTGAGCGCAAAGAGCCGGATTCCCCACGCTGACGGTTCCTCAAAGGCCAGCAGCAGCGGACGCTGGACGGATTTAAGATAATAAAACGCCAGCTTGCGGCGTCCGTAAAAGTCGACCACCGCATCGGAAAACTGCGGCCAGCAGTCGATGATATTCCACCAGATCAGACCGGTTCTGCTCCATTTGGCGATCCGGAAACTTTCGACGAAGAACTTCATTGCTTCGGCCTGGACGATCTGGGAGGCGGCGATGAAGTCAGCCAGCGATTCCGGTATTTCTCCGAAGAATTCCCGGACCTGATCGGTCATAAGCCGGATGCGATAGGCGTAGTTGCCGTGGAAGTCCCCGAATGGCTGAGCGGCGTGGCAGAGCCAGGCCGGACTGAAGCCGTTACGCCCGTCAAGCTGACTGTCCGGAATGAAACACCGGACGCTGGCCAGGGCCGGCATGCCATGATAGCCGATTTCGCTGGCGAACACTGCGCGGGTTCCGCGATAGAAGTCGGACTTGTGGTTGTCCCGTGGACCCCAGAGGTGCTGTTCCGGAGAGTCGTCGTGTCGCCCCCGCCGCCAGGATTCGTCAGCTATGCATGGCGAACTGGGCAGGTAGTCGCGGACCGGGTCGAAGCGGCGAACCTGATCCCGGAGTACTTCCCGGGTGATCCGGTTGGAAGAAGGCGGCCATTTGCGGATGACGGAGTCGTCGGTGAAAAACAGGTCATCGCCCTCGTTGTCGCCACTCCACAGCGCAAGGGAGGCGTGATGACGCAGTTTTTCAATTATAAATCGGGCTTCAGCGGCCATGCGGCCGGCGAATGCGTCATCCTGCGGCGGAATTTCACAGGCGAGCATGAAGTCCTGCCAAACCAGAATGCCGTGTTCGTCGCAGTAATCGAAAAAATCTCCGTCCTCGTAAACTCCGCCGCCCCAGCAGCGCAGCAGATTGCAGCCGAGTTCAGAGGCCAGCTCCAGGCCGCGCCGGACCAGCTCTGGTTCGTTTTCGCCATGCAGCGCAGTGACCGGCACCCAGTTGGAGCCCTTGATGAACACACGGCGGCCGTTGACGAAAAACTGGAATTCACCGCCGCCGTCAAGCGTGTCGGAGCGTTTGAGTTCGATGGTGCGAATGCCGATTTGGCTGCGGAATACGTCCAGAATCCGCCCGTCGCGGTGGAGTTCGAGGGTGCATTCATACAGATTCTGATCCCCTGAGCCCGCCGGAAACCAGAGGCGGGGATTGGGCAGATCGAAGGATAATCTGCCGCTGACAAAACGCAACGGAAACTCCCGTTCAAAAATCTGGTCCCGGTTCTTCAGTTGCAGCCGTCCCGAATATCCCTCCAGAGAGCGGCGCGGAGTGGTGAACGACCAGAACAAGGCCAGTCTGGCGGTTTTGTCAGAGCAGCTCAGCGTGGGAAGGTAAACGTTCTGCCAGCGTTCCGGCGCGGCAATTTCCAGTCCGACCGGACGCCAGAGACCGGCGCCGATCAGCCGGGGAGCTATGTCCCAGCCGTAAGTGTGCCTGGCCCGCCGCATGGGGAGCGCCTCACGGTTGTAGGCTTGCGCGGTGGCAAAGGGTTCGGTTGCGAATTGCCGGGCGGCATTGATGCTCGAGTATATTTTTATGGTGAGCGTGTTGACGCCGCCGGAGCCGGCCAGTTGCCCGGTGACGTCGAAGCGTCCGGCCATGAACATGTTGTCAGAGCGGCCGACCAACTGGCCGTTGAGCCGGATTTCCGCAACCGTGTCAATCCCCTCGCAGACCAGTGTCACCGTCTCGGTGTCGGAGCAGGGAGGCGAAGTAAACGCGACGTGGTATTCCCAGTCGGCAAATTCCCATGGCCGGAGCGCGACGCTGTTATCGGCGTAAAACGGATCCGGAATAAGCCCGGCCCGGAAAAGATCCCCCAGCACGTTTCCGGGGACCCGGGCCGGAATCGTATGCGCAATTCCATCGGAGGGATTGGAGAAGGTCAGCTTCCAGTTTTCGGTAAGGGCCAAATAACGCATGATGTTCAGCTCCAGTTAAAGCCGCGGGCGCCGTCGGGAAATCTTCTCTCCGGGCGCTGCACCGCCGCGTTCAGAGGTCACGGTCCAGTACCGCACTGGCGGCGTGAAGTTCCGCCACCGCAGCCGCCATGCCGCCGGGGTGCCGGAATACGGCGGTGCCGGCTACGATCACCTGGGCGCCGGCAGCGGCCGCCGCCGTGACGGTTATGGCATCAAGTCCGCCGTCCACTTCCAGCAATACCGGAAGCTGCCGCCGGCGGATTTCCCGTTTGAATGCCGTGATTTTGGGCAGTTGATCCGCCATGAAGCTCTGCCCGCCAAACCCCGGTTCCACCGTCATGACCAGCACGAGATCGATCCGGTCCAGAAACGGGAAGAGCGCTTCAGCCGGAGTGCCGGGGCGCAGGGACAGACCGACCGTGAGTCCGAGGCGGCGGATTTCGGCGATGGTGGCGTCAATGTCGTCATCGCACTCCAGATGAAATGTGAGATGGTCCGCGCCGGCGGCGGCGAAGTCGCCGGCGTATCTGAGGGGATGGGAGATCATCAGATGGGTGTCAAAGATAAGCCGGCTGCCCGGACGCAGACTTTTGATCACCGGCGCTCCGAACGAGATATTGGGCACGAGATGGCCGTCCATGACATCCAAATGCAGCATTTCAGCTCCGGCGGCAGCGGCGGCCGCGACTTGATCCCCGGCCCGGGCGAAGTCAGCGGCCAGCAGTGATGGTGACACCAGAATCCGGTCGCCGGGCAGTTTCCTAAGGTCGTGCATGATGGCAGACTCCATATTTTTTCTGTATCAGGTGTTCAAACCCGGTAAATATAGCCCGCCCGCCGAATTTTTGCAATGGTTTGGACTGGAAAGTTCCCGGCATTGATGCTATTGTATGTCACCGGCATCCGACGGTGCCGCCGAACCCCGGGTAGAGAATTGCGGAGCGGGATGTTTTTATGGAAGAATGGGATCTGTTCACTTACGCGCAGCAGCAGCAACCGGCGGCGGAGTCCGCCCCCATGCCTGAATCCCCGGAACCTGAGGCGGCCCCGGCTGCAGAGGCCGCCTCGCCGGAACCCGTGGTTTCGGCCGACCTGCCGTTGCGCCCCCGGGACTACCAGCAGCTGGCTTTCGGTTTTCTCTGTTCCCTGGCCCCGGATGGCGTAGCGGAACATGTGGCGATCCGGGCCAGCAAGCCGGTGGTGGCCGCCGCCGGTTTCTGGCGGCCGGAATCCGGTCGGCGCATGGATGCGGTGCGCAGCGCCGCGGTGGTCATGTATCTGGACAAGGCACTGTGTTTTGCCGATTGCGCCGGCCAGGAGGAACTGCTGGAAGAGCTCTCAACGCTCAATGACCGAAGGGAGGAAATGGAGGCGGCAATTCGCGTCTCCGAACCTGAACTTGCGGCCTCGGATGACCTTTTCAATGAATTCCGCACCTGGAATTATGATGAAAGTCACAACCGGGAGTATCACCGGGTCCGGCGGCGCATCGATCGGATTATGCGTGATCTCAACGCGGGCAGCCGGTTGGAGCGGATCCGGCGGGCCGGAGTGGCCGATCTCTGTTATCTGGCGGTGCCGGCCGGTCTGGTGGATCCGGCCGCGATTCCGGCGCCGTGGGGAGTGGTCGAGCTGGGGCCCGGGCGGACGTTCACGGTGACACGGCCGGCGGCAATCCAGGATAATGTAACGCCGGAAGGAAGATGCCGGCTGGCGTTGAATATTGCGCAGGCCGCTTCTGGAGCGGTCAAATTTGCTTCCGGGGTTGAGGAATTGCGCTCCGGCGGCATTGTTTACCACGCGCCCCCCCGCCGCCGCCGTTCCGTGCTGCGTTGACTGGCGAGCAAACGCCGGCGGTAAAAATCCCGACAGCGCCATACAGGGGGCTGTCGGGATTTCTTTCGGTTTCAGACCGGAAAAGGCTGGAGCTGATCAGCGCCAGTCCGGATCGTAATTGCGGTTGTCATCTGAGATGAACCCGGTGATGATGCCGTCGGCATCCGCCTTGCCGCCGGTGAAAATTTCACTCCGGGATTCGCTGTGTCCGTCGGCAAACACGGCGTTGACCGATCCGGAGTGGCGGAACGCGGCCGTGCCGCTGGAGCTGTAGCTGCCATCACGCCCTTCCGGAGCGCGCAGATAGCTGGAGGGTTCGACGTTGCTGCCGGAAAGGTATCCGCAGTCGGCGAACATCACCGTCAGGGCCGGAATCCGCAACCGGGAGTTTTTGACGCCCTTCCAGCGCAGACCGCCGGACCAGCTCGCCTCGGCTCCGAGAAATTCGTTGTAACCGTACCCGCTGTTGACCGAGGCCCAGCTGGTATTGTAGCTGTCCTTGATTGCCGGACACAGGCAGACCCGGTTGCTGCCGGAACTGGCGCCGCCGATGCCGGCGGCCAGCAGTCCTTTGGAGTCTTCATCAATGGAGAAGTCGCTCTTGAACGAGGCATCCCAGCCGGATTTGCCGTCGTAAAGCGGACAGTACCAGCCGGAATACGCATCCGAATACTGGTGGTTCATAATTCCCAGCTGACGGGTATTGTTCAGGCAGCTGGTGGATACGCCCCTGGCCTTGGCCCGCTGCAGCGACGGCAGCAGAATACTGGCCAGAATGGCAATTATTGCAATGCCCACCAGCAGCTCAATCAAGGTGAAAGCTGCGGCTCCGGCCGGTCTTAACGGGGACCGGCCGCCGTTGGGGCGGGGGGACCGACTCGATAAAGTCGTCATGCGGGAAATCTCCTCTGAAGTGAATCCGGAACATTCCGGTTGCGTCCATGTCTGCGGAATCCGCGGCTGAACGCCGATTGAATTTTCCGTGCCCGACGCCCGAGGAGAATAAGGCGCCGGAAATCCGGTGTTGCCGACAAAGCGGCACAGTGCACTTTCGCCGGTATTCCTGTACCGGCTGTTACGGTTTAGCTGCTGCATATTCGACCCTGTGAATGCGTTACGGGCACATCCCCGGAAGTCGATGCTGCCGGGAAGGGTGATTCTGAACAGAGACCAGGATCTGACTTGCCGCCGGAACCGGCGGAATCACAGTTGCTCGACAGTCCGCGATTTGCACGCGGTTCACTGGTCAATGTCCCTGCCAATCCTATTAATATAGCATGGTGCCATCAACAATACAAGGCTATAATCATCCGTTTATTTGCCGATGCAGAAGTTTTGAAACACCCGGTCGAGCAGGTCGGGATCGGCCGTACGTCCGACAGTGGTTCCAATTGCATGGGCGGCGGTGGCCAGCTCGGCGGCGGCCAGTTCGAAGTTGGCCGAAATGAACTGGCCGGACGCCTGCTCAAGGCTGCGGTCGGCGGACTCCAGAGCTGCGGCACAGCGGGCGTTAACCGCCACTTCCGGTGGTTCGGGATGTTCCGCGGCGCAAAGTGTCCGTCCGAAAGCATCGAGCAGCTCGTCCAAATTGGCTCCGGTTCTGGCGGAAATGCGCACGGTTTCTGTTGCGGGTTCAGGCAGCCGCATTTCCGGTACAAGATCCGATTTATTCCATACGGCAATGGCACCCGGGGGGGCTAATTGGTTGAATTCGGCTGTCTCAGCGTCGAGGTCTCCGGTCGGATCCAGTACCCAGAACGTGATTTGCGCGGCGGCGATGGAGCGGCGGCTGCGTTCTATGCCGAGCTGCTCTACCGCGTCGGTAGATTCCCGCAGCCCGGCGGTATCGATGAGCTTTACCGGGATTCCGCGCAACACAGCGTCGCATTCGACTGTGTCCCGGGTGGTACCGGGAATCGCGCTGACAATGGCCCGGTCGAAGCCGGCCAGCCGATTGAGCAGACTGGATTTTCCGGCATTGGGACGCCCCGCGAGCACCACCCGAACGCCGTCGCGCAGGGAATCCCCGAGACTGCGGGTGGCCAGCAGCCGGTGAAGTTCGACTCTGAGGGCGGAAATTTCTGCGGCAATTCCGGATGAAAAGTCCAGATCTTCGTCCGGAAAGTCGAGACGGGCTTCACATTCAGAGCGCAGATCGTCAATCCGGTCGATGACGGAGTTCAGCTTTTCGCTGAGCGTACCGGCCAGCTGTCTTTCGGCCAGGGCGAGGGCGGCTTCGCTGCCTGAGGACACCAGATCGGCCACCGCTTCAGACTGCAGCAGGTCGAGTTTGCCGTTGACAAAAGCCCGAAAGGTGAATTCACCCGGTTCCGCCAGCCGGCAGCCGGCGGCAAAAGCGGCGCGCAGGGCGGCGTTGGCCGCCGCCGCTCCGCCGTGGCATTGCAGTTCAACCACGTCATCGCCGGTGTAACTGTGCGGACCCGGCATGTAAACTGCCAGCGCCGGATCTCCGCCGATCTTGCCCAGCTGCATTTTTCTGGCATCGGCACCTGACAAAGGCCTGCGGCCATGCCAGACCGTATTGCCGGCGGTCAGAGCTCCGGGGCCGGCGATCCGGATGATGGTAACGGCTCCGCCGATAGCTGTGGCCGGAGCCGCAATGGTGTCGGAGGTGTTCATTAAACCGGTCAGCGGTAACGGCGGACTTCGACCCGCCGCCGGGTGCGGGCCGATTCGTAGACTGCGAAAATCAAACTGGAACTGTTAGCGGCGTCGATCAGCGTGACTGCCGGCTGCCGGTGGTGTTCAATGGCGTCGATGACATCGGCGAGTTGATCGGTGTGTCCGCCGCCGTAATAGGATTTGCCGGCGGTGACAATTGCGGCCGGAGCGTCGGAAAGCCGGTCGCTGATTTCGTTTTTGAGCAGCTCATCCGAAGTGACGATTCTGACCGCCGCCTCGTCATCATATTCTATATAGGCCCGGTCGCCGGTGATAGTCAGCGCAATGCGCCAGGTATCGGGGCTGGAGCTGGTTGCCGCCACGGTGCCGAGCATGCCGTTTTCAAACTCCAGCAGAAAAACGCTGGTATCCTCGACTTCGATCACCTTCTGGTGGGTCAGATTGGCGGTAATGGCGGTGACCGCCTTGACTTCTCCGAACACAAACCTCAGCTGATCAATGTGATGAATTGCCTGATTGATCAGTACGCCGCCGCCTTCGCCGGCCATGGTGCCGCGCCAGGCATCCTTGCGGTAGTAGTCTGCGGTGCGCAGACAGGAGAAGCTGAGGTTGACCATCAGCATCCGGCCAAGTTTCCCAGATCCAACCAGATCGCGCAGCGCCAGATTGTGGGGTTGAAAACGGTGCTGGAATATACCCGAAGTCACCAGTTCCGGATGCTGTCGGGCGGCGGCGACCATAATTTCAAGGTCATCCGGCACCCGGCCGAGGGATTTTTCACAGACCACATGCTTGCCGGCCGCCAGCGCATCGGTTACGATCCGGGCGTGGCTGGCATGATCAGTGCAGACGCTCACCAGCTGAACGTCCGGATCCGCCAGCAGTTCATGATAATTCACTGAGCGCCGGGCAATGGCGTAGCGGTCGCCCAGTGTGTTAAGCCGTTCAGGAACCAAATCGCAGAGGTGAATGACTTCAGCATCCTTGATCGCCTGATAGCTTTCAATATGGGTGGGGGCGATCACACCGCACCCGATGATTCCGCATTTGATCATTTGGCCAGTTGATTTTGGTGTATATGATTTAGTTAATGCAACTTTTCAATAATATACACTGCCGGATGCGGTATTTCAACCGGGCGCGGCGGTTTTTCAGAGCCGGGCGCCCAGTTCGATCAGGCGGCGGCGGACTGCCACGCCGTCCAGCTTGGCCGGAGTGGTTTTGCCGGCGACCGCCATGGCGGCGGCGACACCGGCGGCCTGTCCGATCGAAATTGCCGGCGGCATTACCCGGAAACTGCTGTGGATGGCCATGTCGCTGGAAATCGGACGGCCGCCCACGGTAAGGTTATCGCAGTCGCGCGGCACAATGCAGCCGTAGGGGATTTCGTAAAATTCGTCCCGTGGAATTGACTCCCGCCAGGTGCCGGAACCGGTCGGCGAGTGCACGTCAATCTGATAGCTGCACCGCACGACGCCGTCCGGGAATTTCAGTTGCCTGGTAAAAGCCTCCTGAGTGACGCGGTCAATTCCGCAGATCCGGCGGCTTTCGCGCACACCGATCTGAATGCCGGTTGACATCAGAGCAGCGTTTTCAAATCCGGGAATTTCCGCCCGCAGCCAGGCCAGAATCTGCCGGAGCTGGCGCCGGGCGATGACTTCCGCCTCCGAGAGACTGAGTCCGTTGGTGGCGTCATGGCGGATCACCCGGGTGGTGTTGAAATGCACGACGCCGTCGCCGTCAACTTCGAACGGGAACATGAGTACGTCTTCACGAGGACAATCGATGACACCGGAGGCCTGCGCCTCCTTGTATTTTTTCTGAATCAGTTGCACCCATTCCCGGTTGCCCAGCCCCTTGGGCGGCAGCTTGACGTTGCACAGCTTGAAGCAGAGGGTCATGGGTTGGCAGAGGTGGTCCTTGTCGTCCCCCATTTCAAATCTGCAACCGGCCAGCACCGCCAGATCACCGTCGCCGGTACAGTCGACGAAGACGCGGCCGACGACCGCACCGAATCCGCTCTTGGAATGCACGACAATGGCTCTGATGATTTTTCCAGCCATGATTACGCCGCAGACCGTATGGTGATAGAGCATTTTAACTCCGGCCTCCAGCAGCAGATCTTCGGCCGCCAGCGCCGCCAGCGGTTTGCTGACCGTACGGGAGAGATGGTTCCGGTAATCCTTGATTTCCTTGTCACGCTTTAGAATTTCAGGCGGCAGATATTTGTGCATGGCGTCAATCCATTCGCCGTAAATCGGGGCGTCGAGACTTTTCCCCTTGGAGTGGCTGATCATGAACGGGTGGATTTCGCCGGTGGCGGCCAGACCGCCGGGCAGTCCGTAACTCTCGACCGTGACTACCGAAGCGCCGCAGCGGGCGGCCATGACGGCGGCACCCAGTCCGCCTGGACCGGCGCCGGCGACCACGACGTCGGCTTCGGCCAGCACCGGAAGTTCGGCGGGAAAAACTTTGGAATTACAGGCAATGGTTTTCATGGCGTCCTCCCTGAAAAAGTGGGGTTTGAAGTTGTGGTTCTCTGTCATTTAATTTAGCGCATGTAGATTGGAAATATTTTGTTTTTTATGCTATTTTATATGTTGGATATGCTTATTTCAAAAAATATTGGTCTTCAGTAAATGGGTAACGTAACCGGTGATTTCAAGAAATTTGAAGCGTATCTGGTCGGAATGGAGGCTCTGCTCGGCACGGGATGCGTCTGGAAGAAAACACCGCAGCTGCTGGTTGAACAGCGTCTGCAGCGCTGTCAGAGCCACCGGCATCCTTTCTGCCGGCGGGCCAAGCTGGCGGTGTTCGGCGCCTGTCTGGCCAATGACACCGTGTTGCTTCCGGAAAAGATCCGGCTCCGGGAAGGGGAGCCGTTTCTGCACAGCTGCCACGCCGGAGCGTTGGAATTCATTGTACCCAAGCTGCGGAATCGGCGGTTGATCGGCGCATTCATCTTCGGCCCGTTCGCTCCTCCGGGCGGCATGCTGTCCGCACCGGAACTGCCGGAATGGCGTCCGGAATTGGCGCAGGCGTTGCCGGAGCTGGTCGCTCTGACCGACTCGCTGCCAGCGTTGCGTCATTACGATCGGCTGGTCGCTCCCGACAATCTTGATCCGCGAATTGCGGCGGCCGTGGAATTCATGACCGCCAATCTGGGCGGACGGTTGACCGCGGCGGCAGCGGCCCGGCGGGCGGCGCTGAGCGTGTCCCGGTTCTCACATCTGTTCCGGGAACAGATGGGCAGGGACTTTGCGTCCTGCCGGCTGGAGCTGCGGATCGGTTTCGCCCGGGAACTGCTCAATGAAACCGATCTCGACATCAGCGAGGTGGCGGCGGCTTCCGGATTTGTCAATTTGTCTCATTTTTCCGCGGCTTTCCACCGGTTGGTCGGCTGTTCCCCCCGGGAGTGCCGCCGCCGCCGTTCCGGAATTACGGTATGAAAAGGGGGAGTCCGGCGCGGACTCCCCTGAATTTAAAACCACGTCTCACATCGTTGCGGTCAGATTGGCCTTGAGACGCTCGGCAACCGCCGGCTCGATCGGATTTTTCCGGAGCAGGTCTTCCAGCAGCGCCTGCGGCATCGCGGCGTCTTGGGGCGGAGTTACTCGGGCCACATTGCCGTCGGCGTAGCACACCATCACCGTTTCGTGGTCGCAAACCAGCAGTACCGGTGTGTGGGCGGGCTGCTTGAGCTCAGAGAGTTTCAAGCCTTTGCCCAGATAAATGGTCGACGGATTAATTTCCAAATTGTCCGGAAGATATTCCTTCAGCTGCCCGAGCGACTCCGGCAGCGCTTCCTTGTGGTCGGCACTGTACATCATCATTGCCAGAGCCAGCTGTTTGGTGTCGGAAAGCTGTTCGGTGTTTCCCTGCATCTGCCGGGCCTGTTCCAAGGCCTGCATTGCCCTGGACATCATATCAAAATAAAGCCCCGCTATATCCTGTACCGAGAAGTTGGCTTTTGCCACTTCGTAAATGCCGTCATCAACCAGTGTATTGACCGCAAACGCCTGAATTTTGAGATTGCTCATTCGCAGCATGCTTGCTTCAGGCGGGAGCAAAAGCAGCACCTGGTTGACCAGCTCCGGAGTGATGTTGGTGACAATTCCCATAAATCCGGCGTCCGGCATGTCTTTGGCGTACCGGCTGAAACTGGCGTCGGCCAGCAGTCCGCCCGTGGCTTTTGCAGCGGCGATCCGGTCGAGCAGTTCGGGGTTGCCGACGACGGCAATGGAGCCCGGAGCGAAGATCAGACAGGGCTGCAGATTCGGCAGCGGCAGCGGCAGCGGCAGCGGAGCCCGTCCGGTTTTGGGATCGGCGGCAAGACCGTTGGAAGCGAGCAGCCGGGTAATTACACCGTCTTTATCCGGAATGGAAAGATAAAAGTTGGGCTGGGTCGGTGTTCCGCAGATCAGCAGCGAGACGCGACCTTTGATCGACCTGGACAACTCAGAAAACGTGATGCCGGTCTCCTGTTTGAATTGCCGGGAGACATGTTGCCGGGCCGCGGTAAAAGTCGGAAGAGCCACGGCGTCCATCACCTGCCGGACGGCCTGCCGGAGAACGTCGGCGTCAAAAGTGAATTCCACGGCTATAACAGTATCCTGCGGCAGGGATTTGAGCATTTCAAACGGCGCATTCCTGGCGCCGAAGAGGTCGGAGATCAGCCCTTCCGGACGCGGTTTGCCCATGTAAGCGAAATTCTTGTAGATGTATACTCCCGGTTCGGCGGTGCGGCAGCTGATGGCTGAACTCCGGATCGCATCCACACCGCTGACTTTGATGATCGCCTGCACCAGCTGATCGGAAATCGCTTTCGACTGCAGCGTACCGTTCAGGAGCGGGACGATTGCCTTCTTGACTGAAGGCACAACCCATGACACGTCACTGTAAAACAGATAGTTGCCATCCAGATCAACCCGGGACAGAGTTGCCTTGGCGGCGGCGCTTTCGCTTTCCGCTGCCGACATCGTCAGCGAAGTCAGGAATGCGGCACCCAGCAGTATCCATTTTTGCATGATTTTGTTCCTTTCGGGGTTGGGGTTGAACTACTGGCTGGTGAAAATATTGATCAGATTTCCTCGACCTCGGCGCCGATGGCGCCGAGTTTGGCGACGAGGTTCTCATAACCGCGATAGATGATTTCCGCGTGGTTGATCACGCTCTCGCCCCTGGCGCACAGCGCGGCGATGACCATGGCCATGCCGGCCCGGATGTCGGGACTGGACATTTCCAACCCGTGCAGCCGGGCCGGTCCGGTGATGACCACCCGGTGCGGATCGCAGACAATGGCGTTGGCTCCCATGCTTATGAGCCGGTCTGCGAAATAAATGCGGCTTTCAAACATTTTTTCAAAGAACATCACCGTGCCGCGGCACTGGGTGGCGGCGACGATGGTGCAGCTCATCATGTCGGATGGATACTGCGGCCACGGTCCGTCGGAAATCTGCGGAATATGTCCGCCGAAATCGGGTTGAATTTCCGGATGCTGTCCGCCGGGCACGACGATGTGGTCGGCGTGCAGTTCCAGCCCGACTCCGATGCGCTCGAATACCCGCCGCAGCATCCAGTAATGGCGCGGTGTGGTGCCGCGGATGACGAGTTCGCCGCCGGTGGCCGCCGCCAGCGCGACAAAACTGCCCGCCTCGATGTGGTCGCCAACGATGGTGTAGTCGGTACCGTGCAGCTTTTCAACGCCTTCAATGGTGACGGTGTTGCTGCCGGCTCCGGAGATTCTGGCTCCCATGGCGTTGAGTAAATTGGCGAGGTCGCGGACGTGAGGCTCACAGGCCGCGTTGTACAGCCGGGTCACTCCGGAAGCCGTGGCGGCGGCGATGAGAATTTGTTCGGTGGCGGTGACGCTGGCTTCGTCCAGAAAAAGTTCGCGTCCGCTCAGCCGGCGATCGGCCCGGAACTGGTAGGTCAGATCATCGGCTTCAAGCCGGGCGCCGAGTTTCTCCAGTCCGTAAAAATGAGCGTCGAGACGGCGGCGCCCGATGACATCGCCGCCGGGCGGAAAGAGTTCGGCCCGGCGGCAGCGGGCCAGCAGCGGAGCAGCGAACAGAATGCTGGTGCGGTTACGCGAACAGAGCTCCCGGGAAATTGAAGTGGTCCGGATGTTCCGGCAGCAGAAACGCAGGGTGCCGGCCTTGAACTCATATTCCGCGCCCAGTTCGGAGGCGATGTCCAGCATGGTATGCACATCCAGAATGTCGGGGATCCGGCGGAGGGTGACTTCCTCGTCGGTCAGGAGCAGGGCCGCGATCATCGGCAGCGCTGCGTTTTTATTGCCGCTGACGGTGATTTCCCCGCGGATGGCGGCTTCTCCCCTGACCCGTAAACTTCGCATGTGCTGAACTCCTCTCTCCAATGTGATGCGTGTTGCGCCGGAATATCCGGAATCCGGAATTTCCGGGTGGACAGCTCCTGAAAACCGCCGGCAGCCATATTATAATAGCGTTTTGTAAAAAAAAAATCAAGCCGGCGCTGACGGAAATCAGCAAATGAAATTCAAACTTTTCCGAATTTGACCCGGAGCGTTAAACCGTTAATTGCCTGATGATGGGGCGCTGCGGTTGCAATGTGTTGTTCCATGATGTATATTTCCGGCAGTTTCAAGGGCGGCGCCGGTCCGGTCGGCAGGGGCGGAACCGCTGTTTTTTTGCCAAAGGGAGAACTCGGGGTCATGAAACGTTTTGAAAACAATTTCCCACGCTATGCTGATTATTCCTGCGAAGTGCCGGTCTGGTGTCTCACGCCGCAGACAGACGCCAATCACATTCACCGTTTTTTTGACACTTCGCCGCTGAGTCCTTCGGGCCGTTATGTCGCGCTCACGCGCCTTCCGGATGCTGATGGCGTCTTTCCCCGGCCCGGCGACCGGGTGCGGATCGAGGTGGTTGATACGTTTACCGGAACCTGCCGCACCGTCTGGGAAACCGCCGGATGGGAGTACCAGATGGGGGCGAACCTGAACTGGGGCGCCTCGGAACATGAACTGGTGTTCAATGATGTCGACACCTCCAACTGGGAGCCGTTCATAGTGGTGCTTGACATCGAGAGCGGAGCGTACCGCAGAATTGCCGGCGCCTCGGTTTACCATGTTTCGCCGGACGGACGGTCGGCGCTGGCCGCCGACGCCGGAGCCATGCGCCGTACCCAGGGCGGCTACGGTGTGGTGCTGCCTGACGAGCGGGTGAGGTACAACCGCGGCGCAGTTGCGGATGACGGGGTTTTTCTTACCGATCTGGTCACCGGGACCCGGCGTCTGCTGATTTCGATTGCCGAGGTGGCGGAGCGGGTGCTGCCGCCGGAACGCCGGGAGGAATACGCCCGGAGCGAGGTGTATGGATTTCACACCAAATGGAGTCCGACCGGCGAACGTCTGATGTTTTCGCTGCGCTATTTCCCGGATCGGGGAGGGCGGATGTTCCGCATGATGAACAACGATTATAATTCCCTGCGTTATGACGTCTACACTATGCGTCCGGATGGTTCCGAGCTGTTTCTGGCCATTCCGGCCTCGGAATGGGAAAAACATGGCCATCACACCAACTGGACTCCGGACGGCCGCCGTCTCACCATGAACCTCAACATCGACCGGGAACGCATGCGGCTGTGCATGTGCGGTTATGACGGTTCCGGGCTGCACACCATCGGCAATTACACCGGCAGCGGTCACCCCTCTTTCCTGCGCAGCGGCCGCTATGGGATTACCGATTGTTATTTGTTTGAGACTCCGTTTATTGCTCCGGACGGCTCCGCGGCGCTGCGGCTGCTGGACCTGGCCGAAGGCACCGAGCGCGTTTTCACCCGGATCCGAACCCGGACTCCCGGATTTGAGACCGCCTCGGATTTCCGGCTTGATCCGCATCCGGTCTGGTGTGCCGGAGGCGATCTGCTGATTTTCAATGCCATGCAGGGCGGTCGGCGGCGGGTTTTTGCCGCCGATACCCGCAGTCTCAACGCTGTTCCCGGACCGGACGGTTTGAAATAATCAATCCATTACACCGAACCGCCGACCATGGCCTGAAAGGCCGGTTCAAGTCCGGTCATGGCGGCGGCGCGGCGCAGTTCGCTCAGCGAGGCTTCCGGCAGGGCGATGCCTGTTTCGGCCGCATGCCGTTCCCGCTCGAATTCAATTTCCCCCGGGTAGCGTACCCGGTCGCCGCCGGGGGCCGCCGGAACTGCCAGCAATTCAGCGATCATCGCTTCCATCCGGCAGACAAACGCCTCCAGGCCGCCGAAAAATTCCGGGTTGATGGTGATAAAACAGTGTCCGGTCCCGGAGTCGCTTCCCGGACGTGTGTTCCAGGAATGCACTCCCGAGAGCATGGCCGCGCCGGCCAGCGCCCCCGACAGCATTTCCACCATGACCGCCAGGCCATACCCCTTGTGCGCCCCGAACGGAGTCATGATTCCGCCTTTGGCGTATTCGTCGGGGTCCTGGGTTGGAACTCCGTTGCGATCCAGCAGCCAGCCCGGCGGAATCGTTTTATGTTCAGCGGCGGCAATCTCCACTTTGCCGCAGGCGACGGTGCTCATGCAGATGTCAAAGAGCGCCGCCCGGTAACGCCCGGCCGGGGCCGCCCAGGCGAATGGATTGTTGCCGATGGCGGCCTTGGCTCCGCCGGTCGGGGCCATCAGCGGACAGGTGTTGCTCATGGCAAACCCGATCAGTCCGGCTTCGGCGCAGAGCATGGTGTAGTATCCGGCGGCGCCGAAATGGTCGCTGTGGTTGACCGTCACCAGCGCCAGCGGCTGGCGGCGCCCGAGTTCAATGAGTCTGTTCACTGATTTTACCGCGGCCGGAATGCCGAGACCGCCGGCGGCGCTGACTTGCAGAAACGCCGGCCCGGAGGTTTCGACGGCGATTTCGGCATCAGGACGGATGCCGCCGGCCCGGATGCAGTCGATGTAACGTGCACTGCGCACCACGCCGTGAGAGTGGATTCCGCGCATATCGGTTACGGTCAGCACCTCGGCCATGGCGGCGGCATCGGCGGTCGGAACTCCGGCCCGGATGAAAATATCTGAAGTGAGCTGTTTCAGTAAACTGCAGGAGATGGTGAGACTCATAATTTGGCCTGATATTTTATTTTCCGGTATTGATTATGATGTTTTCCGCTCCGCTGCGGTAGGCGGCGCTCAGCAGCTTTTGGATGTGAAGCGCATCGGAAGCCGGTGCGGTCAGCGGCGTGCCGTTTAAAATGGAGTCTGAGAAGCTTTCGATTTCCCGGGTGTACATGTTGCCGAACTCGGCTTCAAGCTCAATACCCGGATCATCGGCGTGATTCTGGGTGGCGTCATAGGCGGTGTTGCTTTCGAGAAACACCGCATTGACCCGGCCGCCGTCGTTCTGTCCGATAATGGTGTCGCCCAGCAGACGGCCCCGGGTACCGAAAAATTCCAGACGCCATTTGGCGGCTTCATCCGGAATGTTGAAATTGGTCTGAACAACGCACTGCGCGCCGTTGTCCAGTTCCAGCAGCACGGTAGAAGTGTCCTCGACGTCGTAGTCGAAGGAGATGGTTTCATTCATGGCCGCGATCCGTTTGGTGCGCATGCCGGTAATGTACTCAATCAAATCTATGCAGTGGACGCCCATATCCATCAGGCAGCCGCCGCCGGACTGGGATTTAACCTGCCGCCAATTACCTGGTTCGGGCGGACACCACAGGGTGAACTGTGAATATCCCGAAACCACCTGCCCGATTTTTCCCGCCGCGACAGCCTGTTTCATGTTCAGCACCTGCGAACCAAAGCGCATCATCAGTCCGGCGGCGACCAGCACTCCGCGCCGGCGGCAGAAATCCAGCAGCTCCTCACCCTCGTCCACGCTCATGGCGATGGGCTTTTCCAGCAGAATGTGTTTGCCGGCGGCGGCGGCCATCCGGGCCTGACGGGCGTGGAAGACCACGGGAGACGCGATGTAAACCGCATCAATTTCCGGATCGGCCAGCAGCTCCTCCTCGGTGGTGCATGCCCGTTTGGCTCCGTGCTTGAGTCTGAGACGTTCGGCGTCGTCAGCATGAATTTCCATGACGGCGGTCAACTCGGCGTTGGCGGCCTTCAATAATCCTGGAATGGTGCGCCGGTCGGCAATGCCTCCGGCTCCGATGACTCCCCATCTGACTTTCTTCATGATAATGCTCCGTTTGAATTCGGATTGCCGAGTCCGGCGTTTCAGATTTGACATGTCGTGGCTGACATGATATAATAAAACGCCGTTTGATGGCAATTAAAATGTTCAAAAGAGGAAAAACATGTCAAATACGATAAACTATGCCTCGCTTGACTTTTTGAACATCAAGATTGTGGATGCCGGAATCACTTACGTCGGCACCGAGTTCGACACCAATTGGCGGATTCTGCCCTATACCGTGCTGACCAGTGTCTGCGTTTCCGGCGCCGAGGCGTCCGGTGCCAGTCTGCTGGAGTTTCCGGATGGTTCGACCCGGACGTTCGCTCCTGGCACCACGGTGCTGATTCCCCGCAACACGCGGCACCGGTTTTCCAATTCGGAGCGGCCGCACGTCGCCGCGTGGGTGCATTGGGATGTCACCCTGCCGCCGGATGTCGACCTTTTCGGCTTTTATGAAATTCCCGACCTCATTACCGGAGAGAACTCCAGGCGGATTGCCGATACCTGCAAGTTGATTGCCTCCAATCAGTTGGCTGGACTGCACGACCTGGCGGAAATGAAGTCACTGCTCTACCGGCTGGCCGGACTGGTACTGGAAATGGGGTCTCCGAAGCGGGAGTATTCCGCGTTTTACAGTTTGCATTTGCACTATCTGCCGCTGCTGAAGTTCATCGACAACCATATGTCTGAAAAGATCACCCTGGCCGCAGCGGCGAAATTTTACAACTGTTCAATTTCCAAGCTGCAGCGTGATTTTTCCGCCGCGTTTGGTCTGTCGCTGGGCGAGTTTATTATCCGCCGGCGCCTGCACCGGGCGACGCAATATCTTTATCCCCAGCATCTTACTTTGGCTGAAATTGCTGAAAAAGTCGGTTTTTCCGATGCTTTCGCCTTCAGCAAGTCCTTCAAAAAATGCTTCGGCATTTCGCCGCGGGAGTATCGCCGGCTGACGCATCGCAGCTGACGGCGCCGCTTAAGAGCTTCCGGTCGACCCGGGCCGTGCACCGTTGAGCGCCGGGGCCGGCCTCAATCTGCCAAAACCGGTCAGCCTTTTGCCGGGAGGGAACGGAAAATCCGGAGAGTTCCGTTCCGGACTGACCCGGTATTAGACCTGATTTGACATGTTTTTCTTTGATTTGCCATTCTTTTTTTCTGATCCCGGATTATCTTAATGGGCAGAGGCCGCTGCTTTGTTCTTGTCCGTTTCTTTCGGGCGGGAAACGCCTCCGGCCGCAAATCGGGGAGAACAGCCGTTTGTCGGAGTTGTCCCCGGCAGAACTTGACTCTTGCTCTAACTACATTCAACGTTAAGGTGCAGAACTGTTATGGACATCAACAATCTGGAAAAATTCCGCGCAAAAATCCGCAATGGCGGCGTCTGTGTCGGGTTGGTCATAACTTTGGCCGATCCATCGGTAAGCGAACTGGCCGGCGACGCCGGTTTCGATTTCACCTGGATCGACGCCGAACATGCTCCCCACACTCTCCAGACGATCATGACCCACGTCATGGCCCAGCGCGGTACCGGATGCGCTCCGTTTGTCCGGGCGGCGTGGAATGAATGGGGGATTATCAAACCGATTCTTGACTTGGCCCCGGCCGGAATAATCATTCCCATGGTCAATGACCGTGAAGCTGCGGAACTTGCAGTGGCCAACTGCAAATACCCCCCGGCGGGCAACCGGGGATTCGGGGTGCGGCGCGGAGCCGGTTACGGTGCGGTTCCGACTCCGGAATATCTGCGCCGTTCCGATAGTGACCCTATGGTGATTATTCAGATTGAGCATATCAATGCGGTGAAGCATCTGGATGAAATTCTCAAAGTTCCCGGCATTGACAGCGTCTGCATCGGTCCTTGCGATCTTTCCGGATCAATGGGGAGGCTTGGCGATGTCAATCATCCCGAGGTGCTCAGAGTCATCGATGAGGTGAGCGCCAAGGTCAAGCGGGCCGGTCTGCTGCTCGGGACTGCCAGCGGAGCCCCGTTTGAGATGTGGAAAGCGCGCGGGATTGACTGGATTGCACCCATCGGCGATACGGAGTGTCTGTTCCGGCATGCCCGGACCATCCTGGAGAATTATCGATGAAAGTGGCAATGGTTACCCACGAGCTCCGGGAACTGCCGGACTGGGTTGTGGCGGATATCGCCGCCTCCGGAATTGACCTGGTTTGCCGCAGGTGCCGGACAGGAGCGGAAGTGGCTGAATTTGCCGCCGGAGCCGACGTGATCTGGATTTTTGGACCCAACCCGGGGCTTGACGGCGCCGTGCTGGAACGGCTTCCGAAATGCCGGGCGATATTTCGCAGCGGCAGCGGAGTGGATCAGCTTCCGGTCGACCGGGCCACTGAACTGGGAGTGGCGATCTGCAACACTCCGGATTCGATTTCCGAAGCGGTGGCTGAACATGCGGCTGCTCTCATCCTGGCACTGGTGCGTCAGGTTCCGCAGCTGGACCGGGACAACCGGGAACTGGGCGCGGCAGCCTGGAACCCGGACGGCAGCCCCCGGATGCGCTGGCATCTTACCGGCCGCACCCTGGGATTGGTCGGTTATGGACGGATTGCCCGGAAACTGGAAGCCATGCTGACCGGTTTCCGGCTTAAAGTTCTCTATTTTGATCCGGTGGCGCCGGGGGGAGCTTCGCTGGACGAGGTGCTGGCGGAGTCCGACATCATTTCACTGCATTGCCCGCTGACTCCGGAGACGGCCCGGCTTGTCAACGCCGGCACCATTGCCAGAATGAAGGACGGCGTGCTGATTGTCAACACCTCGCGGGGTGGAGTCATTGATGAGCCGGCGCTGGCCGCAGCGGTGTGTTCCGGCAAGGTGGGCGGGGCGGCCCTGGACGTTCTGGAAACAGAACCGCCGACGCCGGACTGTCCGCTGCTGGGGCTGGACAACGTGATTATCACGCCGCACCAGGCCGCGTTCAGCGGCGATTTTGAAAAAAATTTCTGGGGATTTTCGGTCCGGAAACTTCAGGCTCTGGCCGGCGGCGATTTTGTTGGCAGCAGCATCAATCTCAAGTAGAGGCGGCGCTGTCGCGGTCGAACGTTCTTCGGACATCCCAGTCGCCTGGGGATCCGGATCACACAGACGGGAGGAAGCCAACAACGGAGGGCGAGCAGACGAAATGAAGATCATCAGCAGACAAGTTTTGACAACCAATTAACTCAAAAAGGGATGACTGACATGGCCAATGACATTTCTGAAAACACCTGGATTTGCAGCGGCAGTTCCTATGGCGGGGTCGGTGACGGCTTCAGCGTGCTGAATGGCGCGACACTCAATGTCGGTTCCGCTGATTCTGAACATCAGGGCAGCGGTGTCGTCACTGAAGTGACGGTTCTGGCCGGAGGATCCATGCGGATATACGATCTGGGCAGTGCGCTCGGAGTCACCCTTGACTCCGGGGCCTACCTGCGCGCCTATGACGGCGGACTGGTGTCGGGGGCGACGATTGGCGACGGCGTTAATATTCAGCTGATTGGCGGGGTCGGCTCCGGAATCACCATGAACCGCACCTCAAGGAGTGACACCACCGGGGGAACGGTCACCAGTGGTGGCATTTTGAATGATCTGAAGCTGGAGGAATACGGCTTTTTCACGGCCCGGGGAGAAAATACCCGGGTTTACGGGGCGACGCTCTCCGGTACGCAGGCCCGGATGCATTACAGTTCGGGTGCGGTTGGTTACGATCAGTCGATTTACAACACGGGACTGATGGTTGTTTCCAATTCCGCCGCGGTCAGCCGTACCACGATCATGACCGGGGGAGGACTGTCCCTGGGCACTGGCGGCCGCGCCTATGAAACCACCTTGTCGGCCGGCAATATCTGGATCTGGGATTCAGCAGTTGCCCAGTCCACTGTAATGTCTGGCGGTCAGATTGTCATCAAGCCGAACGGCGAAGCGGTTGACACGGTTCTCGAAGGCGGCCTCATGGTCGTCAGCAGCGGCGGACTGGCGGTGAACACCACCCTGAACGGCGGTACCTTGGATTTGAACAGTGGTGCGATGGCTTTCGGAGTGACTCTCAATTCCAAAACTGTGTTCACGGTGGATGGCGGAGCATCGGCTGCCGATGTGACGGCGTTGACTGACGGCGCCCGGCTGAACATCGGCAGCGGCGGCGTGGTTTCAGGAATCACGGTTTCCGGGGAAACCCAGGCTGGACGCACCAGTGCGATGGTTTATTCCGGCGGAGTGCTGTATGACGCGGTTCTTCAGGATTATTCCATCATCAGTGCGTATTCCGCCGGCGTGGTTTCAGGAGCGACGATGACCGGCGTTCAGGCCCGGGCCTACTACAGCAACGGCGGCATTGGGGTCTCCCACACCATTTCCGACGGAGCGATGGCCATTGCTTTCTCGGGAGCTGTGCTCAGTCGTACAACCATATTAAACGGCGGATCGGCCTCGGTGGGAGCCGATGGCCTTGCCGTGGATACCGTGGTTGACGGCGGTACATTTTACATTGCAAGCAGTACCAGCGTGGCCTCCGACACGGTGATAAGATCTGGCAGTGCCAGCGTTCGGGGGTCGGCGGTCAATTTGTTCATGTCGGGAAGCAGTACGGTAATGACTGCCGACAACGGGGTGATTTCAAATCTGGAAATTCAATCCGGTGCTGTCGCTACGGTAAGCTCCACTCAGGTTAACGACCTGAAGGTCTATGGCGGGAAATTGACCTTTCAGAACGGTGGAGCGGTCAGCGGCGTCATGCAGGTGGGCGGCAATTCGGAAATTTACGCCTCGGCGGCATTGGACGTTTCCAATCTCACCATTCTGGTGGATATTGATGACCGTGTGCGGACTGGCGGCTTGTCGATATTCAAGGCCAACGCCGACTACTGGCTGGATGCCGCCTGGGTGTTGGAAGTGAACAATCCGGCTCTCACTGCAGGAGCTTATGTTCTGATCGGAGCCGGTACCGCCTATGCCGGCAAGAGCATGACAATTGATGTCTGCGGCAACCTGGGAACTCTCAGCGTTACGGCTTCCGGCGCGGAAAAATATCAGTACACCGACTTCCTCAATCAGCGCAGTTACAGTGTCTGGGTCAGCGCAACCGGCAGTCCGTCTTTCCAGATTACCTCGATATTGCCTGAGGAACTGACGACGGCGTTGGCCGCCGGCAGCCTGGCGGAACCGACCTATGAAGTAAACCATGGGGCGGATTACGGGGCGCGCTGGGATGCTTCAACTCAAAATGTGGCCGGTTCCGTCATTTTGGGTGAGGGGGGCGGATCCGGCAATCTCTGGCTGGAGATCGACGGTATCGGCAGCACCGCCGCGATTGTTTATGGCGGCGGCAATTCGACCGATCTGGCCGGGACAGTCAATATCGGCATGACTTCCGGAACGGTTACGGCTTTGATGGGTGGAGCTGAAAATGCGGCCCAGAGCGTGGGCGGCGTCAATCTGCGGATGGGAGCCGCGGCCTCCGCCAGTCTCATTTACGGAGCGGGGCGGGGTAATGTGACCGGCAACGTCAATGTCGAAGTGGCCTCCGGTGCGAATATCGGCACCGTGACCGGCGGCGCGGTGCTGCTGAGTTCAGTGACCGGCGGTCTCTCC
>CASFVA010000063.1 GCA_949298075.1 uncultured Lentisphaeria bacterium | reverse complement strand
CCCACCCGGACCGCTTCCATGAACACCGCCACAGGTAATCTTCCCCCGCTTTCCCGAGAACTCATCAGCACTCGGATTTCTCCGCCGCCGCGTTTCAAGACGCGGCATCGGTAAACCTTACTGCCCCTCCGGTGACCATTCAGTTCGCGGCCGGTGTCAGGCCGGATCCCGCCCGAAGCACCCGGGAAACGGAATGAAGAAGACCTCGCCGAAACCGCCGGAAACACGGCGGCAGGACCGCGGAGCAGGGAAGATTATAAACGGATGTTGCGACTCCGGAGAGTCCGCGGTTGCCTCAGCCAGCGCACCAGATTGAAATTTTGATTCTGATGAATTATATTCTTTAAAATAAATGTTTGCCGGTGATGCGGGAAAGGAGCGTGAAACATTGTGAGGCGTGGTTTTAAAGTCGGAGCGGTTTGGAGCGCTGTTTTGCTGTTGCTGGTAATGTCGGCCTGTCGCCCCGATAGAGGGGCCGGGGGCGGCGGGACGACGGCGGTTTCAGCGTCGTTTGGATCGTTGTCCCCTTACGCTGAAGCGGAAAACTGGGTGATTCGCCAGAACAATGTTCCGGTGGAAAATACTGACTTTGATGTGTTTTACGTTTATCCGACCCTGGTGGCGGATCGGGACAAGCCGCTGATGGATTGGCAGGATCCGAAGGTGGCGGCCAAAACGGTTGGTTTTGTTCGGGCTCAGACGGTTGAACTGTTCGGTTCTCAGGCGCGGGTTTTTGCTCCTTATGTCCGGCAGCAGGAGTATTATCGCTGCCTTGATTATCTGGATCATCCGGACGCGGAGGGCGCTGCTGATGGATTGGCTCCCGGTATCGCTGATACCGTTGAGGCGCTGCGTTACTATCTTAAACATGATCATACTCCGGGGCGTCCTTTCATCTTGCTCGGTCACAGCCAGGGTGCGGTGGATCTTTATGAAGCGTTGAAACAGTGCCGTGAAATCACCCCCGAGTCCGGATTTGTCGCTGCTTATTTGCTGGGAATGCCGCGCCTGACGGCCGAACAGATCCGTTCCGATTTCAAATCCCGGGGAATTGTTCCGGCGGAAAACGAAACTGGTACCGGAGTGATTGCGGTCTGGAATACTCAGAATGCCGGAGCGGAAAATCCCCGTTTCACCATTCCCGGCGGTTACGTCATCAATCCGCTGAATTGGCGCACTGACGCCGTACCAGCCGGCGCCGGACTGAACCGGGGGGCGGTGTTTTACGATTACAAAGCGGAGCATTCGGACGCCGCCCCCAAGGAGATCCCGCACTTCTGCGGTGCCCGGGTTGATCCGGAGCGGGGAGCCTTGATCGTCGATCTCCCCGCTGACAGCAGATATGACGCCCATGGTTTCATGGGCAGGGGCGTGTTTCACATGAACGACTTGTGGTTTTTTGCCATTAATATCCGTGAGAATGCCGCAAAGCGGGTTGCCGGATATCTCCATAGCAAACGGGATTTGCCGGCCGTTTCTGCTGAATGAAGAATGTAGAAACGGAAATCCGAAGTGTACCTGCCGGTACGCTTCGGATTTTATATTGCAGAGTCCCGGCACGACAGCGGAAATCATCCGAACGCGATTGAGACGCGGAAGCGGCCGCCTCAGGTTTGGGAAGGTCGATTTTTCAGACAGATTTAGTCGGCCATATTCAGAAGAGATGACTTTTTTATCCAATCTGATAAATAAAATTGGTTTTTTGGCTCTGAATTTACTTGCATTTGTTTTTTTGCAGTGTTAGTGTAATAACAGTATAGGTTGCTGTACCGGGGCGCCACGCGCGCCGGGTTCGCAAAACCTCGACAGCGGATTTTCGGCATTACGGAGACCATGATAACGCAGGAGACCGGTGTCGTCAGGACGTTGCCGCCAATTTCGCCGGGGAAAACTCCGACGTAGATTGTGCTGCGCCGGCTAAGTCAAACCGCATTTACGGTAAGGGGGACACATGATAAGAAAGTTTTTGACCTTGATTATGGCAGGTGCCGCAATCGGTTTGCCGGCCGGTAACATCACAGTTCGGATTGACACCGGCAGCAAATCGCCGATTCCGATCGAAGATGCCGCTGGAGAAGGAGATATGACAGTCAAGCCTTCCAATTCCGGCAACGGCATGGTGGCGGTTTTTCCGGTCACTGCGGAGTGGAAACGTTATCAGATTGCATTTAAGGCCGGTCAGTCCGGGCGGATTCGGATCGCGTTCTTTGCTGTGCGGCCCCAGTACGGCGGGGCCAGCGTCGCCGTGGCCCGGCTGGAAGTAAACGGCCGTCCGGTACCCAATCAGGATTATTCACGCCTGGCTAAAAACGGTCGTCCCGCCGGATTTGCTTTTGCCAAAAACGCCAAACAAGTTCCTGAACTGATCCCGGCCAGCGGTGATGAGCCGGCTGCAGTGCGGGTGGCGTTTTCCCGTTCCCTGATACTGCCGCTCAGTGTTGAGGCCGGTCAGGTGTACCGGGTGGGATTTGATCTCAAGGAGCTTGAACCCTATCCGGAGGATAAGGCGGCGCTTAATGCTGTTCGCTCCAAGAAAACCGTTAAACCCAAATATCCGGTTTACGACAATCAGCGCATTGCCAAGCCCGAAGGCATCCGGGAACTCTCCGCCAAAGATTTTAAAATTGATCCGGCGCGGGTCCGGGCACTGAAAAGGCAGAAAAACTCATTCGGACCGATTGGTATTCTCGGCCGGCTCGGTGAATATTTCATGAATGACAAAGCCGGACAGTCAATGTGGAGAGGGCTCACCTCAAGAGCAGCCCGGATTGTCAATCAATGGGATTTCGTCCGCAGCCGTTTCGGTGCTCAGCGTTATACCTACGCCACGGGTAGCCTGCGGAGCCTTGCGCTGATTTATGCCATGACCGGCAATCCGGAGCTGGGCAGGTTCATCAGAATGCACATGCTCCAGATTGCCGACTTGCCGATGGAGTTCTGGCTGCACTCGGAGTTGCGCGGCTATCATCAGCCCAAGCCCCGGGGCGCACTGGAAACCAGCGCGTTGAGTGAAACGGTGGCCAAGGTGCTCAGTACGGTCGGCGACGAATTGTTTTCCGCAAAGGAGAAGAAACACATTGAAGAGGCTCTGCGCGAAAAGGGACACAACACGCTGCGCAACTGGGTAGAATACAACCGGGAACGGGTCACCAACAATTTTATGGCGGTGATTGCTTCGGGCCTGTTCGTAAGTGCTGACTATTTCAAAGATGCCGAAACATCAGCGTTGGCTTTGAACTCTCTGAAAAACTATCTGGAAAAATCGATCGAGGACGACGGCAGTTACGGTGAAGGGCCCAGTTATTTCGCCTATCCGGTCGGCGCCATGGTCGGTGCGGTGGGATTGATGACTCCGGATGAGCGCGCCAGCCTGTATGGCAGAAGTGCGCTTCGCAATTCTTCCCGCTGGATGGCGTCGCAATACTTTTATTCAACTTCTGACAAGGGCAAACTGGTGCCGATGCGGCTGGCGTTCGGCGACAATGGCTACCTGGCGTCCCCCAATGCCAAAATCATGCTGCTGTTTGCCAACTGCTACAACGACCCCCTTGCGGTCTGGCTGATCGAGACGTTTAAAAACAACCCGAACTGGAGAAACGAAACGCTCGATACGTTGCTGCTCAATCTGGCGTTCGGCAAATCCCGGGACGTGGCGGCGAAGTCGCCGCAGGAACTGGATTTGCCGTTGCTGGGGATTTTTGACAACGGCGAGACCATCATGCGCGGCTCCTGGCAGCCGGACGCACCGGTTTTGGGCATGAAAGCTTCGCGTCCGTGCAAAGTCAATTACGGCCATAACCGTCCGGAAAGCAATTCGATCGCCTTTGCCGCTTACGGTGAGTATTTCGTGGTACAGCCCAACAGCGCCAGCTATCGCAGTCCGATTCACAAAAGCTGGGATTGTTCAACCAAAAGCGCCAATACCGTGCTCGTGGACGGCATGGATCAGGGGCTGCGGGAGGTGAAGGCCAACGCGAAACAGCTGGTTGTCGAGGAAACTCCGGACTATCTGCTGGCAGCTCAGGATTCCGCCAACTGCCACCGCATCAAAATCAACCGGGCGGTCCGGATCGCCCTGCTGCTGCGCAAACTGGATACCGTGGTTCTTATTGATCGCTACGAGGCACCCCGGCCGCACAAATATGAAGCCCTGCTACACTTTTTCAATCGTGATGAAGCGTCCAAGCTCGATGAGCGTGGGGAGGGCAGTTTTGTCCTGACCCGCCCGCGGGCGGATCTGGCGGTGTTCATCGGCAGTGATCAGGAGCTCAAGTTCAGGACGGCTCCGGGATACATGCACCGGTCGGCCCGGGATTATTCGCCCGGCGGTCCGAATGAGGGAAAACTCGGCAGTTCGCTGGAATTGGGAGCAGCCCCTTCGGACAAGGTTCAGGATGTCACCTTTTTCACTGTGCTTCAGCCGCTGAAAAAAGGAAAACAGCCGCTGCCGGTGGAACTTAAGGGTGACACGCTGTCGATTGGAAATGAGAAAATCAGCTTTAAATCCGGTAAACTGACGGTCAATGGTGCCGCAAAACAGATCTTTTAACCTTAAAATGCAAGTGGGATAATTTATGAAAACAACAGCTATGGTTGTCGCGATGCTGGCCGGATTCGGTTTGCTGGCGGCCAGTCCGGCCAGTTTAATGTCGATCCGGGTGTTTCCCCAGTCCAAGAATCCGGTACCCATCGAAGCTCAAGCCGGTGCCGGTTTGCTGGAATTGAAGCCGTCAACGGCCGGCAATGGTCAGTTGATTGCGGTATTTGGAGTCGGCGCCGAACGTAAGCACGTGGAACTTGCGTTCAAGGCAGGAGCCGCCGGACGGATCGGGCTGACCTTTTTTGCTTCCCGGCCGATTTACGGTGGTACCAGTGTCGCCGTGGCGAACATTTCCGTCAACGGCAAGCCGGTATCCAACAGCGATTATGCCAAGCTGGATAAGAAGGGTCGTCCGGCCGGTTTCCGGATTGCCGACAATGCCGAAGTGATTCCGGCTTCAGGAACGACTCCGGCGGCGGTTCGGGTTTCTTTTGCACGCCATATGACCTACTGGCTTAACGTCAAGGCCGGAGAAGTTTACCGAGTTGGTGCCGATTTGACGGCCATGGCGCCTTATCCCGGAGAAGAAGCCCCCGCCGGGACCGCGGCTAAAGTCCGTCGCGGCAAATCCGACGTCCCGGGAAAAGCCCAGATCCGGGCGGAGTTTCCGATTTACGACAACCAGCGCATTGCCAAGCCCGAGGGGATTCGCGACGTTTCCGCCGCGGATTTCAAAATCGATCTGGGGCGGGTCGCCGAATTTGACCAAGGTTCATTTTACGGACGCCCCGGCACTCTGACCAGCCTGGCCAAGCTCCTGATGACCAAGCCTTATGACAAACTCTGGCAGATCAAAGCTGAAAGGGCGGCTCAGGTGGTCAATCAGTGGGATTTCATCCGCCGGGGGTTTGCCACGCAGAGATATATTTCCGCGACTTACGATCTGATGGACCTGTCGCTGGTGTATGCTTTCAGCGGCAATCCGGAATTGGGCAAGTTCATTAAAATGCACGCGCTGCAGGTGTCGCGTCTGCCGCTGGATTTCTGGTGTCACGCCGAATTGCGGGGATGCAATCCCAAACATCCGGTTGGCGGACTGGAAACCGCTCATCTCAGTGTTATGATGTCCAAAGTTCTGTCGCTGGTCGGTGACGCGCTTTTCTCCCCGGAGGAAAAAAAGGAGCTTGAAACCGCCCTGATGGAAAAGGGACATAAAGTCACCACCAATTGGCTGGAGCGGGTTAAGCCCGGTTCCACCGTCAACAACTGGGCGGCGGTGATCGCCACCGGAAATGTATTTTCCTCCAAGTATTTCAAGGATGAAACCAATCTGCAGCGCAGCCTGGGCATCATGAAATACTACCTCGACAGCACGATTGAGGACGATGGCAGTTACGGTGAAGGCATCTCGTATTTCTCTTATCCGCTTAGTACGCTGATGAGTTCGTTCCCGATCCTGACCAAGGAAGAAATCAGAGAGGTGTTCGGCGAATCGTATCTGCGACATACGCCGCAGTGGCTGGCCAGCACTTATTTCTTCAATAAAAGCGGTGATAATGTGCCGATTACCATGAAGGCGGCGTTTGGCGACAACGGTTATTTCGGCAAACCATCGCCGACTCTGACGGTTACGACCGCGTACCTCTACAAGGATCGCTTGATGCCGTATTTGATGAAGCGGCTTGACTCTCCTGACTGGTACTCCAAATCCTGGGGAGCGCTTTACTATTCGATTCTGTTGGGGCTGGACAATTTTGATAACGTAAGTTCGCCGGAAGAACTAAAAATGCCGTTGCTCCGCAGCTTTGACAGCGGTGAAACTGTAATCCGCAAGAGCTGGCGGGACAACGATCCGGTGCTGGTGATGAAACGGCAGCTGCGTTCCAAGGTCGGCTACGCACACGCCCGTCCCGAGAGTAATTCAATTGCGATGGCGGCTTATGGAGAATATTTTGTGGTGCTGCCGAGCAGCGCCAGCTACCGCAGTCCGATTCACCGTGACTATGACTGTTCGACCCGGAGTGCCAATGCGATCATGGTGGATAATCAGGATCAGCTTCTGACCAATGCTCCCGGCAATGCGGAAGTGACGTTGCTGGAGGATACGCCCGAGTTCAGCATTGCGGTGCAGGAGTCGGCGCCGCGCTACGCCGTGCCGATGCGCAACGCCCTGCGGGCGGTGGTGTTCATCAAGGCGCTGGATACCTATGTGCTGATCGATCGTTATGCGGCCAAGTCCGGCACCCATCGTTATGACGCCCGGCTGCACTTCTTCAACCGCGATGACGCCGCCAAACTGGATGACCGCGGCGCCGGCAATTTCTATCTGACCCGTCCGCTGGCTGATCTGGCGGTGTTCATCGGTGGAGATACTGAACTGGAATTCAAGACGGCGCCGGGATATATGCACAATGCGTCCCGCGACTATTCGCCCGGCGGCGTCAACGAGGGCAAACCCGGCAGTGCGCTCGAACTCACGGCGTCAAACCGGGAGCCGATTCAGAACATTACTATGTTTACTGTATTGCAGCCGGTACGCAAGAATGCCGCCCCGGTGGCGGTCAGTCTGCACGAAGGCGTACTCAAGGTCGGAGAGGTCGAATTGAAGTTGCAGAACGGAGAACTGGAACTCTACGGCAAGACGTTCAGAATTTTTGCGGAGTGAAGTTTTGACTTATTCGCCAGCAAAATGTTGGATTATCTTCGGCTTGGCGGCAGCGTGGCTGCTGTCCGCCGCCGATATTGACCTTGCATCTTTGCCCAAAGGGCCGAAAGGTCCGATTTTTCACGACATGGCGCTGGCCAGGCCGGTGGAAATCGGCACGGTGGCGTCTGGAGAGCTGATTATCCGCCCGGAGCGGGTGGCGGCCTTGCCGGAATCGACCAATTTCGGCTACGGCGATCTGCTCCCTCGACTGGCGACTTTTTTACAGAATGACCCGCGGGGACAGCGGCTGTGGTTAAAGCTGACGGAAAAGTCCGCCGGAGCGGTCAATGCCTGGCGGTTTCCGGCCACGGCGCGCAAACGCCATATTTACAGCATAATAGCCTTGCGGGATTATGCCCTGGTTTACGCCTTGACCGGCAATCCGGCTCTGGGGCGGTTCATCAAAGACTATCTGCTGCATGCTCAGACTCTGCCGATGGAGTTCTGGCTGCACTCCGAGCTGCGCGGTTACGACCGGGAGAAGCCGCAGGGCATGCTGGAAACCGCCTACTTGGCGACAGCGCTCTCTTCGGTGCTGCAGTTGACGGAGAAAGAGCTTTTCACTCCGGAAGAACTGGATTCTGTCCGGCGGAATTTCCGGCGTCAGGTCCACCAGCCGCTGCGCAACTGGCTGGAGACTCATCCGGCGGCCGTTTTCAATTTTGTGGCGGTGATCGGTACCGGGTATCTGATGAGTGCGCGTTATTTCAGCGAGCGGGATAATGTTGATTACGCAAAAAAACGAATTTCCAATTATCTGCGCGATGCCATCGAGGCCGACGGCAGCTATGGCGAGGGGTCCGGCTATCTTTACTATCCGGTATCGCAAATCGCCGGTGCTTTCCGGGTGCTGCCGCCTGCGGAGCGCAAAGCGCTTTATGCCGCCGGCGCCTTGAACAAATCTTCCAGCTGGCTGGGGGCGCTTTATTTGTACATCACTGATTCCGACGGGCGGCTGCAGCCGGCGGCGATCGCTTTCGGGGACAACTCCTACAATGGCGGTTTCGCGGTGGGCTTGAGCATGATTCTGGGATATTGTTTCGACGATCCGCTCGCGGTTTATTTTGCGGAAAAATTTCATGGTCCGCACTGGCGCCAGGGGGATACGCTCAATACCGTCCTGCTTGAGCTGAGCATGCGTGACAAAACCTCGTGGCCCGAAGCCAGGAGTCCGGGTGAACTGAATCTGCCGCTCGTGGCGGCATTTGACAATGGCGAGAGCATAATCCGCAAGTCCTGGAGTCCCGGAGCTCCGGTGATGGCGATGAAGCGTCAGCTGGAGACCCGGACCGGTTACGCCCATTCCCGGCCGGAAGGCAACTCCATTGCCCTGGGCGCGTACGGGGAATTTATGGTGGTGACGGCGGGCAGTTCGAGTTATCGCAATCCGATTTACAAAAAATACGATACCAGCACCCGGGGCGCCAATACCGTGATGTTGAATGGACGAGATCAGCTGCGCGGACGGCAGCGTCCAGGTTCCAAGCTGCTGCTTGTAAAGAGTTTCGACGATTTTGACGTCATGGCGCAGGACTCCGCCGCCAGTTACCGGCGCGGCGTGAAGCGGGCGGTCCGGGCGGTGGTTTTTCTGAAGCAGGCGGAGATTTTCGTCGTGCTGGACCGCTTTGAAATGAAAAATCGTCAGCTGGCGGAGTGGCGCAATCACTTCTTCAATCGCGATCAGGCCGCCAATTTGCAGAAATTGACCGAACGGGATTGGCTGCTGACCCGCCCGCGGGCTGATCTGGCACTGTTTGTCGATTCCGACGCAGAGACCGCTTCGCAGGTCACACCGGGCTACATGCACTCGGCGCCCCGGGCCTACAGTCCCGGCGGCCCGACTGAAGGCCGGCCGGGCAGTGCGATCGAACTTACCGTGAGCAACCGGGAAAAAACCGATGCCATAACTTTTTACGCGGTTTATCAGCCGTTGCGCAAGGGCAGTCGGCCGCTGCCGGTCCGACGTGAGGGAAACACGGTCACGGTCGGCAGCACCGCGGTGACATTGGAAAGCGGGCAGCTGCGGGTGAATGATCAGTCCATCCGCTTGTATTGAACCACGGCGGCAGGACAGCCGCCCCGGGAGAAATCTGTTCGCATATCAGGCCTTCAGGGCGGTCAGGCATCGCAGAGACAAATACAATTCAGGTATTGGAAAAATTGTCCACAACAAAGCAACCACAGGAGGTGCAAGATGAAGAAGGGGTTGGTTGTGGCGGCTCTGGCTGGAGTCACCGCCATTTCCGCATCGGCTTTCCCGGCGAAAGGGACGTATCCGATTTTTGACAATCAGCGGCTGAAACGTCCGCAGGGGATGCGTCAGGTATCTGCCGCAGATTTCAAGATTGATCTCAAGCGGGTGGCCGCGCTCGACCGGCCGACTTTGCTGGGAGCCGCCGCCAACCTGCGGCGGTTCGGTGAATTTCTGGCCACCGATCCGCAGGGCCGGAAGCTGTGGGAACGGGCCGCGGAGGGGGCGGCCGCCACCGTCAATCGCTGGGACTTCAACCGCAAGGGTTTCGGCGCCAACCGGTACATCTACAATGTCGGACAACTCAGGCAGTTGTCACTGATGTACACTTTGACCGGGAACCGGGAACTGGGGGATTTTCTGCGTGGACATATTCTGCAGATCGCCCGGCTTCCGATTGAATTCTGGCTGCACTCTGAGCTGCGCGGCTACAACCGGGAAAAACCGTGCGGAGCTTTGGAAACCAGCAGTGTAACCGGCGCCATGGCGGCGGCGATGAGCCTGGTCGGCGACGAGTTGTTCAGCCCGGCCGAGCGCAAGGAAATCAACGCCGCAATCCGGAACAAGGGGTTCATTCCACTCAGAAACTGGCTGGAAGCCAATGCCGGAGCGGTTAACAACTTCGTGGCGGTGATCGCCACCGGTTATCTGCAGGGGGGGCGCTACTTCAACGACGAGTCGGCGGTAAAATACGCAATCCGGCGTCTGCGCGACTATCTTGATAAGTCAATTGAGGATGACGGCAGTTACGGCGAAGGCTCCGGGTATCTCAGCTATCCGATGACGACGATGCTGCCGGCGGCAGTACTGCTCACTCCCGGGGAGCGCCGGGAGCTGTATGGTTCCTGCGGATTCAAGAACAGTTCAAAGTGGCTGGCTTATCTGCACTTTTTCAACCGTGCCGCCGACGGTTCCATGAAGCGCGATCGCATGCTGTTCTCCGACAATGGCGGTGCAATTTCAAATTCGCTGTATCTGCTGGCGGCCCATTGTTACCAGGATCCGCTTGCGGTTTATATCGGAGATACGCTCAACAGCAGGAACTGGCAGTATGGCTCATTTGGGACGGCCCAGCTCTGCTTTATGCTGGGGTTGGATCAGATGCCGGCTGGCAAATCACCGGAAGAACTCAAACTGCCGCTGGTGTCCAGTTTTTCCAGCGGGGAAAGTTTCATTCGTTCCGGATGGGAACCGGACAGTGTGGTGCTGGGCATGATGCGCTCCTGCCGGGTCAAAACCGGCAACAGCCATCGTCATCCTGAAAGCAACTCGATTGCCATGGGGGCTTTCGGCGAGTATTTCATCGTGCTGCCCGGCAGCGCCAGTTACCGCAGCCCGATTCACAAGGACTGGGACTGCTCGACCAGGAGTGCCAACACCGTGCTGGTGGATGGTCAGAATCAGCGCGCCGTCTCCAACTCGCGCACCAAATTTTTGATGGCCAGGCAGTTTGCCGGTTTTGATCTGCTGGCACAGGATGCGGCGCGCAGTTATCGGACCAAATTGTCCCGCGGACTCCGGGCGGTGGTCTACCTTCGCGACATCCAGACTTTTGTAGTGATTGACGACTTCAAGGCGGCCTCCGGAGATCATTCTTTTGAGACCAGACTGCATTTCTTCAACCGCGACAAAGCTGCTGAAATCAAGGAGCTTGGAAAAGGCCGGTACCTGATTGAACGTCCGCTGGCCAACCTCGCCGTGGCGGAGTCGGCCTCAAGACCGATTGAATTCAGCCAGACCAAAGGCTATATGCACACTCTGGGCAGCCGGGATTACAGCCCCGGCGGTTCCGGCGAAGGATTTCCCGGCAGCTCGCTCGGGCTTTACGCCAAGACCGTTGACAAGGTGAATTCGGTGGTGTTTTTCACCGTGCTGCAGCCGTTGCGCAAGGACGCCAGGGCGTTGCCGGTGGAGTTTTCCGCCAATTCGGTCAAAGTTGGCGAAAAGATGGTGAAATTGGTCAATGGAAGCCTTGAAATCGGCGGAGAGCGGGTTAAATTATACTGACATACCGCAAAAAACTTTAAAATCGCTGAATATGAGGAGTCGCTTATGGCCAGAATAAAAATGCTGTCAATCGGCCGGATCGGTGATCCGGAGGCCAAGGCCAGAATGGACAAATACTTTGACATCACTGAAGTCGAAGTGTGTCCGGAAGCCGAAGTCCGCAAACTGATCGGGGAGTATGAGGGGGTCATCGTTCCTTACACTTCAGAGATGCTGATTTCCAGGGCCGTGATTGATGCTGCCCCCAAACTCAGGCTGATCGCCTCGAGCTATGGCGGCACCCGGCAGAATATTGAGGACATTTACGCCTTGGAGCGCGGTATAACCGTGGTTCACACTGGAGCCTCCCGGGCCAGGCCGATGGCTGAATACACTCTGGGCATGGTGCTCTCCTCGCTGCTGCGCCTTCATGAATATCATCATGACATGGTATCCGGTGAAGCCTGGCCGCGTTTCAAATATCCGCGCACCCGAATTCTTTCCGGGCGCCGGGTTGCGGTGGTCGGCCTGGGCCGGATCGGTTCGGCCATTGTGGACATCATGAAACCGTTTGCGTCCGAAGTGCTGGTGGTCTCCAATCACCTTACTGAGGAAAAGGCGGCCGAACTGGGGGTGCGCAAGGTGGAGTTGAATACGGCTTTTGCAGAAGCTGACATCATTATTCTGAGCGGCGGCAACACTGCTTCGACATTCCACATGATTGGGGCTCCGCAGTTTGCGCTGATGCGCGATCAGGCGCTTTTTGTCAATATTGCACGCGGCAAAATGGTCGATGAAAAGGCGTTGGCTGCCGCGGCGGCAACCGGCAGGAATTTCTTCGCGCTCGATGTGTTCGAGACGGAACCGCTGCCGGCGGACAGTCCGTTGCGCAGCTGTCCCAACATGCTGTTGACTCCGCACCGGGCCAACAACTCCATCGAGTTCGAGGAGCGCTGGTCGTGTCTGGCCGATGAGTTTGAAGCCTTTGCCACCGGTAAAGTTCCGGAATCGGCGCTGACGATTGAACGGGCCCGGCTGATGAGTGAATCCTGAGCCCGGCGGCAATCCGACTTGCCGGAAGTGCGCCTGACTGCGGCTGCCGCAGTCAGGCTTTTTTTCGACGCCGTCAGCTTTTCCCGGCTCATTTGATCGTTTCGGCCGGGCAAAAGATTGCAATAGTCAATCTCGATGCTATATTATTCAACCGCATTAAACTCCGGCGCCTTTTTCATCAGGGATGGCGGCCGGAGTGCGGCGAGGCGGGGCGCAGGGTTGTCTTCGACGTGACCGGCGCAATAGTTTGGCGGAATTGAAGTTATTGACTTTTTCAAGGATAGTGTGAAAGCAGTTCGTCCTCTGATTTTCATCGTGCTGCCGCTGGTTCTGTATTTCGGGACCATCTGGCAGCGTCCGCTTTTTTCTCCGGATGAGATTCGTTACGCTGAGATTCCCCGGGAAATGCTGGCCTCCGGCGACTGGGTGGTGCCGCGGCTGGCCGGGATGCTCTACTTTGAGAAGCCGGTGCTCGGCTACTGGCTGATTGCCGGCAGCATGAAAATTTTTGGCGAGAATCCTTTTGCCGTACGTTTTCCCGGGGCTGCGGCCACACTGCTTACTGCACTGCTGGTCTATCTCTGGGGACGGCGGGCTGATGGCGATGAACTGGGGCTGGCGGCGGCGGGGATTTATCTCACCACCGGTCTGGTTTTCGCGGTCGGAACTTTTGCGGTGCTTGACGCGCCGTTCACTTTTCTGGTGATTCTGGCTCTGGTTTCCGCATATTTCGCCGACCTCGAGCCGCGGCGCTGGCGGCGTTGGCTGTATCTGGCCCTTGCCGGAGTCGGACTTGGCGGCGGTTTTCTGATCAAAGGACTGCTGGCTCCGGTTCTGGTGGGCGCGGCCGGAGTTCCTTATTTGATCTGGCAGAGGCATTACCGCAATCTTTTCACGTTCATTTGGATTCCGCTGCTGGTGGCTGCGGCGGTGGCGTTGCCCTGGTCTCTGGCAATTCACCGGGTTGAACCGGATTTCTGGCGTCAGTTCCTGTATGTTGAACATTTTCAGCGGGCGGTGTCGGGCGAGGGCGCCAACGACGACCGCAGTGAGCCTTTCTGGTATTACCTGCCGGTGCTGCTCGGCGGTGCTTTGCCGTGGCTGCTTCTGCTGCCGGCCATGCTCAAGGGGATCGGAGTGGACCGCAAATGGTTTGTGACTGGCAGCGCTTTTCGTCTGGCGATGACGGCGGCGGCGGTATGGCTGGTGCTGCTGTCGCTTTCCAGTGCAAAACTGGGAACCTACATTCTGCCCTGTTTTGCGCCGCTGGCGCTTCTGGGGGGGGCGGCGTTGCTGCGTTACGGCGAAAATGGCGACTTTGCCTGGAGCGATCAGATATTCCGCTGGTTGGGCCGGTTGCTGATTGGTTTGGCTGCCGCATACGTCATTTGTCATCTGGCGGTGACGTTCCGGCTGGTTCGTGATCCCGGTATCATGCCTTACGGCCGGGGCGAACTGGTGGTGGTTCCGGTGCTGGCGGTGGCAGCGGCGGCGGTATGGCTGCTGACCGCGGCCTCTGAAACCGGGTATCGGCGGAAGTTTGTCGGGTGGTTGCTGGGCATATCATTTCTGATGCTTCCGGTTCACGGATTCATGCCGCGGCGGATTGTCCGCAATCATACTCCGGAGCTTTTTCTGAAAACCGCGGTGGCGCCCTGGCTTGACTCCTCCACGCTGCTGGCGGCGGAAAAGGCGATGCTGCCGGCGGCGGCCTGGACTTTCAAGCGGGTGGAGGGATTGGAGATTTATGAACGTCCGGGCGAGATGCGTTACGGCGCCGAACGGGCCGGCCGGCGGGTGCTTGCCGCCGCTGATCTCGTCCCGTGGATCGGCCGGCGGCAGATGGTGGTGTTGACCCAGTCCAAACGGCTGAGCCGGGAGGCTCCCGGCCCCAAGACAGTGATGGTTTCGGGAAAAAACCGGGCGATTGTGTATCCAGGGCCGGATAAGGCAGTCGGGAGTCCGGACGGAATGATTTCAGTTACAGGAAACAAATTATGAGATATTTCTGGCTGCTGCTGCTGTTTTTTATTGCCGCCTATATTGTCCCCCTCGGGGTGAGGACGAGTGTGGTTCCGGATGAGTTCCGGTACGCGCAGATTCCCCGGGAAATGATGGAATCCGGCGATTATGTGACTCCGAGGCTGCTCGGCATGCGCTACTTTGAGAAACCGGTGCTCGGTTACTGGCTGACCGCCGCCAGCTTCAGGATGTTCGGATTCAACCGTTTTGCCAACCGGTTTCCCGCGGCGCTGGCCACGGGACTTACGGCGTTGTTAATCGCCTGGACGGTCAATCAGGCCGGCGGCGGCAACAAGCTGGCCGCTTTGGCGGCGGCGATTTACCTTTCCTGCGGACTGGTCTACGGGATCGGCACATTTGCCGTATTGGATGCCCAGGTTACGCTCTTTATCACCATGACCGGTTTTGCTGCGCTGCTTGCTCTGCTCGAACCGGGATTCACTCGACGGAAAGCCGCTCTGCTCGTGGTGGCCGGCCTCGGCGCCGGGCTGGCGTTTCTCACCAAGGGATTCATCGCTTTTGTTGTGCCGGCGCTGGCCGTTGCCGGCTACCTGATTTGGACCCGGCGGTTCCGGGAGTTTCTGATTCTGCCCTGGCTGCCGCTGGCGGCAGCGGTGGCGGTGGTGCTGCCCTGGGCCTGGGCAGTGCACCGGGCTGATCCGGATTATTGGCGTTATTTTGTGGTGGTTGAACATTTTCAACGCTTTACTTCCGGCGGAGAAGGCCAGCATCCTGAGCCGTGGTGGTTCTTGATTCCGCCGCTGATTGGAGGGGCCTTTCCCGCCGCGCTGCTGGCGGTGCCCGGGGCCGCTATCGGCAGGCGCTGGCGGGAGTTGTTCGGTCAGCCGCTTTATCGTTACATGTTGTGTGCGCTGGTACTGCCGTTTTTATTTTTTTCGCTGTCCAGCGGCAAACTGGCCACCTATGTGCTGCCTTGTTTCGCTCCGCTTGCGGTGTTGCTGGCCGGGGCGGTTGCAACGTATTTTCGTTCCGGCGGTCACAATCTGGTTTTTAAATATACCATGGATGTTTTCGGATGGCTGCTGGTCGCGTCCGGAGTGGTCGGGCTGACCGGCGCGGCGCTGCTGGGGAGTTTTGACTGGTTTGCGGAGTTTCCGTCCCGGCCGGAGGTCCCGCTTTTGCTGGCAGTTACCGGCGGTGCTGCCCTGATCGCCGGAGGAACGGTGCTTTGGGTGCGCAACCGGAGCTGGGGATTGCGTCTGCAGCTCTTTTTTGCCGCTATCGCAGTGGTCATGCTGGCCGGATCAGTGACGCTGCCGGGGTTTGACAACGACAAGATGCCTGAGAAGATCTTGCGGGAACTGCCGGCCGGGGCGGGATTTGATCCGGACAAGGCCACCATTGTTACAGTGTCCGGGCTGGTTCATGCCATCGCCTGGACCTATGGGCGCACCGATATCTTCGCGGTTTCTCCGGGCGAACTCGAATACGGTTACCGGCGGGAGCAGGCCGATAACGGACGCGAATTTGTAATCAGTTACGGTCGTTTGCGGGAACTTTTCCGCAATCCGCCGCCTGGCGGGGTGGTTTATATCCACCGTTCGCCGGACCGGGATCCACTGAATCAGGGTTCCGGGAAAGTCGGGAGGCGCCGGGTGGTACGTCACGGATTGGTGGTTGACCTGCCGCTGTCATTGGAGAGTTCGGCTGGCCATGAATGAACTGTTTCACCGTTTTCTGCGCCATCCGCTGCAAGTTGGGGCCTGCTGTCCGAGTTCCCGCGGGCTGTGCCGCGAACTGGTTTGCGACATCGGACTGGAAACCGCTGGCGTCGTGGTGGAGCTGGGGCCCGGCACCGGTGCGGTGACCGGTGAAATCATGGCCCGCATGGCTCCGCGCGGACGACTGCTGGCGGTTGAACTTGACCGTACTATGGCCGGCCGGCTCCGGGAGCGTTTTCCCGGCGCCGTAATTTGCTGCGACAGCGCGGCGAATTTGCCGTCTTTGTTGCAGCAGCAGAATCTGTCCGGCGCCGATGCGGTGGTTTCCGGGCTGCCCTGGGCCCTGTTTCCGGAGGAACTTCAACGCGCCATTCTTGATGGAGTGCTTGAGAGCCTGGTGCCCGGCGGCTGGTTTGTCACTTTTGCCTACATCCAGGGTGTGGCATTGCCGGCCGGCAAAAGATTCCGGCGGCTGCTGCGCTCGCGTTTTTCCGAGGTCAGCACCAGCCGGGTGGTTTGGCGCAATCTGCCTCCGGCATTTGTTTACCGCTGCCGGGTCTGACGCGGAGACTGCGTTTTTTTAAGGCGAAATAGTGCGCTCCGGCGAGATTTCCGTCTTGATTTAAGCCATGCCGGGAGTTATATTATCAGAATAACAGGACGCCGTATTCCCACCGCGCCATACGGCTTGATGTTCAAATCGTAAGGGGATGGATCATGGAAAACGAACTTTCACTGGCCGCCCGGCTGGGCATTCTGGCCCTGCAGTTGGGTGTCATCATTTTTTTCGCTAAATTTTGCGGCGATCTGGCCCGTAAGCTGAAAATGCCCTCGGTGCTTGGCGAACTGATCGCCGGTATTGTGATTGGCCCCTATCTGCTCGGCCGCGTGGGCATTCCTCTGCACGGTTTGGAGCAGGGATTGTTCGCCCTTCCGGAAGGCAGCAATTTCGGCGAGCATTTCCCGGCCTTGTATTCGTTTGCCACGATCGGTTCGGTGGTGTTGCTTTTCTGCTCCGGACTCGAAACTGATTTGCGCATGTTTGTGCGCTACTCCATTGTAGGAACCCTGGTCGGATTGGGAGGAGTGATTTTTTCCTTTGTGTTCGGCGATCTGGTCGGCATCTGGATGCTCAATACCGGATTCATGGACCCACGCTGCCTCTTTCTCGGCATTCTGTGTACGGCAACTTCGGTGGGAATTACCGCCCGGATCCTGTCGGAAAAACGAAAAATCGACTCTCCGGAAGGCGTTACAATCCTGGCTGCGGCGGTTATTGATGATGTGTTGGGAATCATCTGTCTGGCCATTGTGCTGGGAATTGTAACGGTAGGCGGCAACAGCGGCGATGCCGTTCACTGGGGCGCGATTGGTATTATTGCCGTAAAGTCGTTCGGCATCTGGCTGGGATTTTCGGCGCTGGGGTTGCTTTTTGCCCGTCATATTGCCCGTTGGTTGCGCAAATATAACAGTCCGACGATTTTTGCTACGTTGGCTTTCGGCATGGCGCTGCTGCTGGCCGGAATTTTTGAAGAGGCCGGTCTGGCCATGATCGTCGGTGCGTATGTTATGGGGCTGAGTTTGTCCAGTACCGATGTTTCCTTTGCGATTCAACCTAAACTGGAAACGCTTTATGCATTTTTGGTTCCGGTTTTCTTTGTGGTCATGGGCATGATGGTGGATATCCGGGTATTTGCCGATCCTGATGTGTTGCGCATGGGTGTGGTTTATTCGCTTCTGGCTATTCTGGCCAAGATTATCGGATGCGCCTTGCCGTCATTTTTCATGAATTTCAATTTGTTGGGGGCAATACGCATCGGCTGTGGCATGATTCCGCGGGGTGAGGTTGCCTTGATCATTGCCGGCATTGGTGCGGCGCCCATGCTGATCGGCGGGAAGTTTGTCACGGTGCTGGATTCCCGGCTGTTCGGAGTGGCGATCATAATGACGATCGCCACGACACTGATTGCTCCGCCGCTGCTGTCTTTGATGCTTGGCATCCGGCACAAGGGAGTGCGCAAAGAGGTCAAGGATACTTCGATTGTACATACTGCGTTCAAGTGTCCTTCGGCGACGATTGCGTCTTTGCTGCTGGACAAACTCAAGGAGCGGTTTGAAAGTGAGGGTTTCCTGATGACTTCGCTTGACAAGGAAACTGGCATGATGCATTTGCGGTGCGACAATTTGTCGTTCACCATGACGCGCGAAGGCAATGATTATATTTTTGAGTCCAACCCTGATGAGGTGATTTACATCAAAACGATTCTTTACGAAACCGTGGTAGATCTTCACCACACGCTGGGAAAACTCAAGGAACTGACCAAACCTGACGAGATTCAGAAAAATATCTTCAATATTGCTATGTCCGAAGCCGAGGCCGAAAACGAGGCCGGACGCCGGGCGGCCGCAGACCGGCAGCTCATTGAAAAATATTTGCCCCAGGAATGCATAGTCATGAATCTCAAGGGGAATACCAAAACGGAAATTTTTGAAGAGCTGGTCGATGTTCTGGCGGTGAAAACAACGGCGATTATCGACAAAAAACAATGTCTGGAAGCGCTGATGGAGCGGGAACACCTGTTTTCCACCTGCATGCAGGATGGCCTGGCCATGCCGCATGCCAAGACCGATGGCGTCAAAAATTTGGTGGCGGCTGTTGGAATTCATCGTGAAGGTTACAAGTTTGATGCCATGGATGGCAAACCGGTGCGCATTTTCATACTTTGCCTATGCCCGCAGGAATCGGCCGGACCGTACATCAAGTTCATTGCCGCAGTCACCAAGACGTTGACGCAGCCCGGGAAGATTGATTACGTGGTGGCTTCTCCGCATCCCTCGGATTTGATCAACCGCCTGGAAGGGCGGGCCTGACAACGACCGGCCTGGTGCCGCCGGAAAGCTGTGACGGCGGCAGCCTGGACGGAGAGGAAAACGCACGAAATGGAAATTTACCATATATTGCTGTTCTGCGGCGTCATGCTGCTGGTCAGCGCGTTTTCCAACAAAATCAGCAGCAAGTTCAACATGCCGGTGCTGCTGATGTTTCTGAGCATCGGCATGTTTTTTGGTTCAAAGACAATGGGGCTGATACAGATTTCCAGCGCCACTCATGCCGGAGCAGTGAACTTTCTCGGTACTGTGGCCATGTGTTTTATTCTGTTTTCAGGCGGACTTAATACCAGTTTCCGGGCAATCCGACGGGTGTTGTGGAGGGGCGTGACGCTGGCCAGTTTCGGTGTCATTGTCACCGCATTGGTGCTTGGTTTTCTCGCCTGGGGGGTGATTGCCGCCTTTGGCCAGCCCGCCGATCTCAAGACCTGTCTGTTGCTGGGCGCTTTGATTTCTTCAACGGATGCCGCGGCGGTTTTTTCGATTTTGCGCGGCAGGCGAAGCGGTCTAAAAGGTGATTTACAGCCGTTGCTTGAACTGGAATCCGGCAGCAACGATCCGATGGCGGCATTTATGACCTTGTTTTTCATCTCTCTGATTACCGGGGAGCAGAGCTTTTCACTGCTGGCCGTGCCGGAATTGATCTACAAGATGGGCATGGGTACGGTTTTGGGGATTTTGATTGGTTTCGGCGGCCAATATCTTTTCAGGATCAAACTGGAATACGAGGGGCTTTATCTGGTTTTCGGCGTTGGCATTGTGTTGCTGAGTTACGGCGTTACCGAATTGCTGGGAGCCAATGGTTTCATGGCGGCGTATGTCGGTGGCATCACCATGGGCAATCTCAGATTCCATCTTAAAAACAGCCTTGAACATTTCCATGATGGTTTAGCTTGGCTGATGCAGGTGGTATTGTTCACGACGCTGGGCTTGATGGTCAACCCTCCCGAGCTGGTTTCTCCCCGGGTTTGGATTCCAGGGCTGCTGCTGTCGGCAATTCTGATTTTCGTTGCCCGGCCGGCAGCGGTATTTCTGTCGTTGGCCGGCAGCCGCTACGACTGGAAGGAGCAGCTGCTGGTTTCCTGGGTCGGTCTGCGGGGGGCGGCGCCGATTGTGCTGGCAACGTTCCCCCTGGTGCATCATATTCAATATGCTCCGATGCTGTTCAATCTGATATTCTTTATGGTGATTGCCACGGTTTTGCTGCAGGGCAGTACCATGATGTGGTTGGCACGGTGGCTTGATCTGGCCGAGGCGGTCAACGAGAAAACCCGCTCGCCTCTGGAGCTGGAAATTACCAGGGAAAACCAGAGTCACGAGATGTTTGAGTTCGAGATTCCGGAAAACGCCCCCTTTGTCGGGACCACCATTGCCAAGCTCGGATTGCCGCCGGGGGCGCTGATTTTGCTGCTGCGCCGCAAGGATGAGTTTGTTTCTCCGCACGGCAACACGCAGTTACAGAGCCGCGACGGCCTGTTGATCATGGCCGAAACCGCAGTTCTGGAACAGGTGGCAAAGGAGTTTTTCCCGGAAAGCAATTTCCACCCGCTCAAAAATCTTGACGAGGTCCGGGCGTCGCTGGCCCGGCTCCGTCCCGGCGGATTCCGTCCCCGCCGACCGTCGGCCGATTGACAAATATGTAAGACGACGACGGTTGTTTTTTACAAAATTGTAATGCATGCCGCACGACATCAGTTGTCGTGCGGTATTTTTTTTGCTGGTTTTCAGGGTAATGTGATTGCCGGCGGCCGGTTTTGAAAAAACGGCACGCAATATGCTTAACTCCGGATGTACCCAATCCACAACCAGGGAGGTGTTCATGAAGTTGATCATTGCGTACATTAAACCGGAACGGCTCAATGCCGTGAAGCAGTCTTTGTTCAAGCGGGACATTTTCAAAATTTCCGTCACCACGGCGCTGGGTTGCGGTCGTCAGAAGGGCTACGTCGAGAGCTACCGGGGAGTGATGCGGGAAGTGAATCTGCTCAAAAAAATCCGTCTGGCGATCGGCGTCAACGACAGTTTTGTCGAATCGACCATTGAGGCGATATGCGAGGGCGCCAGAACCGGGAATATCGGCGACGGTAAGATATTTGTGCTGCCCATGGAGGAGTGTATCCGGATCCGGACCGGAGAACGCGGCTCGGAAGCCATCGGTTAATGAGAATGAAAGCGAGGGAAAGCTGATGAAGATCAATAAATTTGCCGGAATACTGGCGGTGGCTTTGACCGGAGGCGGACTGGCGGCGGCGGAACCGGCCGCCGCCGCGGCTGAGACAGTCCAGAACAACCTCAATATCGTCTGGACGGTGGTGGCGGGCATTCTGGTGTTTTTCATGCAGGCCGGATTTGCCATGGTGGAGACCGGATTCACCCGGGCCAAGAACGCCGCCAACATCATGATGAAAAACCTGATGGACTTTGCTGCCGGCAGTCTTGCGTTTTTCCTGGTGGGGTCGGCGTTCATGTTCGGCCGCACCGTGTGCGGTGTGATCGGCGGCGACGGTTTTATGACCCGGGTATTTACGGATGCGGCGGGATGGAATTGGACATTCATGTTTTTTCAGACCATGTTCTGCGCCACTTCCGCCACCATTGTGTCGGGCAGCGTAGCTGAGCGGACCAAGTTCAGTTCTTATCTGATTTATTCGATTATGGTCAGCGCCGTTATTTATCCGATTTCGGGCAAGTGGGCCTGGGGCGGACTGTTCAACAGCGGGTCCGCCGGCTGGCTGGAAGCACTTGGATTCTGTGATTTTGCCGGGTCGGCGGTGGTGCATTCCGTCGGCGGCTGGATTGCGTTGGCCGGGGCAATTTGCCTCGGTCCCCGGATCGGCAAGTACAATCCTGACGGGCGCGCCAACCTGATCCCCGGCCACAATCTGGTGATTGCCACGCTCGGGGTGATGATCCTCTGGGTGGGCTGGTTCGGATTCAATCCCGGCTCCACCACCGCCGGCATCGGAGACATCGGACGCATTGCCATGATTACCAATCTCGGCGCGGTTTCCGGAACGGTGGCGGCCCTGATTACAGCCTGGCTGCTGCTGGGCAAGCCTGATCTCTCCATGACGCTCAATGGTTCGCTGGCCGGCCTGGTGGCCATTACCGCGCCCTGCAACACGGTCACTCCGGCGGGAGCCATCGCCATTGGAGCCGTGGGCGGAGTGCTGGTGATTCTCAGCGTGCTGGCTCTGGACAAACTGCATATCGATGATCCGGTCGGCGCGGTCAGCGTCCACGCGGTTAACGGCTTATGGGGAACTCTGGCCTGCGGGTTATTTAATGCCGAGGCGGTTATCGGAACCGCTGAAGTCAGTACCGGACTTCTTTACGGAGGCGGGGCCAGGCAATTCGGAATCCAGCTTCTGGGCGCCGCCTGCTACTTTGCCTGGGCGTTCGGACTGGGCATGGCCATGTTCCAGGTTATGAAACACAGCCGGATCGGATTGCGGGTAACTCCGGAAGAGGAGCTCAAGGGACTTGATATCGTCGAGCATGGCAACGACGCCTATTACGGGTTCCAGATTTTTCCGAACGAATAACCGGTTGCCGAAACCGCCGGAATTCTCCGGCGGTGAATGGCCGTCCGGCCGGGGCGTCAGTTACGACAGGCCCGGCCGCCGGTTTATTTCGGACCACCCAGGTAGCGCATTCCGCGGGGCACACCGGGATGGAGTCCGAGCCAGGGTGTGGCGATGCTGCATTTGGTGTGCAGCAGCTTGCGGTAGACGAAGAACAGCATCGCACAGCTGACTGTCGACACCAGCAGCCAGGAAATCGGATAAGACAGCAGCAGATTTTCCATCGTCCGGTGGTGGGGAAAAACCGCCAGCACCCACCAGGCCCGGAAAGCGCAGGCCCCGAGGAACGAAATCGTTGCTGAGGAAAACGAATAACCCAGTCCGCGCAATCCGCCGCTGGCGACATCCATGACACCGCAGAGAAAATAGGTGGTGAAGAGAATCTTCATGCGGAGCACTCCCCAGACAATGACGTCCGGATTAGGATTGAATATGGTCATCACCTGATAGCCGAACAGATAAAATCCCCAGCCCAGCACGGCATTGGCCAGCATGGAACACAGAAAACAGCTGTAAAGGCTTTTTAAAATGCGCTTGTATTTGCGGCCGCCGAGATTCTGGGCGACAAAGGTAATGGCCGTTTGATGAAAGGCGTAGGAACCAACGTAGACAATTCCCTCCAGCCCCAGTACGGCGGTGGTTCCGGCCATGGCCAGCGGTCCGAAGGAGTTGATGGAAGATTGGATTATCATATTGGAAACAGCAAAACAGGAACTCTGAATGCCGGCCGGGACGCCGATTTTCAGGATTTCCAGAAAGATTTTCCAGTCAATCCGCATTTCACGCAGGGTAATACCGTAAGTTTCCCGGGCTTTGAGCAGGGTCCGGAGAATTAGACCGGCGGCGATGCCGTGGGAAATCGAGGTGGCCAGCGCCACGCCGCCGACATCCATGCCGCAGCCGATGACAAAAAACAAATTCAGCAGCACGTTAATGACCCCGGCAATTACCAGAAAGATCAGCGGTCGGCGGGTGTCGCCCACCGCCCGCAGAATGGCGCAGCCGAAATTGTAAAGCATGATAAACGGTATGGCGGCAAAACAGATCCAGATGTAGATGCAGGAAAGCGGCAGAATTTCATCCGGAGTCTGCATGATTTTAAGCAGTGGTCTGGCCGTGAGCAGTCCGACGATCATCAGCAGCACCCCGCCGTACAGAGACAGGGTCATGGAGGTGTGTACGGCCTTTCTGGCCTTGGCCGCTGATTTTGCGCCGTACAACCGGGCCACGACCACGTTGGTACCGATGGAAAGCCCGATGAAAATATTGATGATCAGAGAACTCAGGTTCATCGTCGCCCCGATTGCCGCCATTGCGTTGTGGTGGGCATAGTGGCCGATGACGACCAGATCCGCGGCATTGAAAAGCAGCTGAAGAATGTAAGTCATCATCAGGGGCAGGGCGAAAAGCACGACCTTGCTGAACAGCGGTCCGTGGCACATGTCGATTTCGTAGCTTCCTGATTTCATGAGTTCATCACCTGATTCGCCCCCGGATTCAACATTAATTTCTGAAAAACCGAATCCCGGCTGGCAAACAGATCAGCTGCTGCCGTCCGGGCTGATGTGGCCGTGCACGCACCTACTATAGCTCCGGGGAAACGGATTGCAAGTGTTCTGCCGCGAATTGGGTTCGAAAAGGAGGATCTGCCCTGGTCTGCGGCGTGAGGGCGGGGTCAGTTGTTGAGCAGCCGGGTGATCCGGGCTGCCAGCAGCGAACACTCGAACAGCAGTTTCTCCATCCGGTCCGAATCCGCAGGAATCCCGAAAAAGGAAAGCCCGTAGACCCGTCCCCGGTAGTTCACCGGGAAAATGATGTTCAGTCCGCGCTGACGGAACACACAATAACCGGCGGCGGCGATTCCCGCCAGATCAGCGTCGGAAAGCGCCGGTTCCTGCGGGTCGGCGTTCAGCTGGCGCAGCGCTTCAGCGGGCGGCGCGGTCAGCGCAAGAATCAGCCTGGCAATGCCGGAATGTGAGGGCGGACAGCGGTAGGGAATTCCCTCGGTTTCGCCGGAATCCGCTCCCGCGGTCCGGAAAAAGTAGAACACACTCTCCTGAAAAATCCCGCCCAGGGCGACGCCTACGTTGAGTTCGTGCTGTTTTTCCACCATCAGGTCGAAGATGCCGCGGCTGAGGAACGAGTGGCTCAGCGCATTCTGGCCCAGCGCCACCATGCCCAGCGCCGATTCAAACCGGTGGTAGCCGCATTTGGAAACATAACCGGCGGTGGTCAGATCCTGAAGCAGCCGGCTCAGGGTGCTGCGCGGAATTCCCAGCGCTTCGCTGAGCCGGCGCAATTCCACCGGTCCGGGCGAGCCGGCGATGTACTCCAGGACAGCGAAAGTTTTTGCCAGCAGTTTGTTGTGCATAGGGTGCCTGCAGTTCCGGCGGATCGGTCGTTTGTCCGGGATGCGGGAGGCCGGCGGTCATCCGGTTCCGGAGGCGTCCGGGGAGGTCCGGAACCGGTCTGCGTCCGGAACATCCGGCGATGGCATTCCGGAGCCGATCCGGATCCGGGGTCAGAGTTCCAGCCGGGCGGCAAGTTCATCCTTGGACATGAACCCCACCAGTTTTTTTTCCAGCTTGCCGGAGCGGAAGTAAAACAGTGCCGGAATGGCATCCACTCCGAGGCCGGCGGCAATTTCGCCGTTGCCGGGTTCATCCACGTTGAGTTTGCCGATGGTGAGTTCGGGATGCTCTGCCGCCAGCGCTTCAAGTTCGGCGGCCAGCATCCGGCACGGACCGCACCATGAGGCCCAGAAATCGATCAGGACGGGGCGCTCGCTTTGGGTGGTCAATTTTTTAAACGAGTCGGGATTGAGGTGCAGAACTTCCATGATTATTTCTCCTTTTCCTTATAGTAAAGTTGGCAGTGGCAGTATCCGCTGAATGCCGGATCGGCCAGCTGGTCGCGGAATTCCCGGCAGATGCAGCGGTTTTCCGGTGTTTTACGGAGGCGGCACGGGCAGTAGCCGCCGTTGGCTTTCATCGCCGCCCGCAGCTTGTCCACATAAGCGCGGTCGGGGTTGAGTTTAAGTTTATCAGGCACAGCCATATGGTTCCACCTCAGATGAAGAACGTGTTGTTGCAGCGTCCGGCCAGTTCGGCGAAGGCGGCGACTCCGGCGACTTCGTCGACATCAATGAGTTCCTCCCGGGTGATGCCCATGACGTCCATAGCCATGTCGCAGGCAATGAACTTCACGCCATTGGCCCGCGCCGTCTGAATCAGTTCCGGAAGCGTCAGGACTTTTTTCTGTTTCATGATGCGTTTCATCATGAAAGTTCCCATGCCCAGCATGTTCATTTTGGACAGATTGAGTTTTTCCGCGCCCCTGGGGAGCATCAGTCCGAACAGACGGGCCAGCAGCGGTTTCCGGGCCGCCGGAGCCGGATTTCTGCGCAAGACAGAAAGTCCCCAGAACGTGAAAAAGATTGTCACCTCGGCGCCGGAAGCCGCCAGACCGCCGGCCAGAATCAGCGCTGCCGTCGCTTTGTCGAAGTCGTTGCTGAACAACACAATGGCGGCGGAATGGCGGACCGGAGACTCCGGAGCGGAGATAACGGCAGCGCCGCCGTCCTTGATCACGTCCGCTTCAATCCGGTCTTCCCGGCGTACCAGATTGACGACGGTGTGCCGGGCGGCCCGCGCCAAATGGTTGAGATCACCTTCAAAGGTCGGCGCCGCCAGCAGGTGGAGCACTTCTCCGGACGCCATGACGTCCAGAGCGGTCTTCAGTTTGACCACCGGACCGGGGCAGGGCAGGGCGCGCACATCCAGC
>CASFVA010000062.1 GCA_949298075.1 uncultured Lentisphaeria bacterium | reverse complement strand
CACCCTCGGGTCCGGCCAGTCGGTCTACGGCGGCGGCTTTGCGGTCGGCAACAGCTCAACGCAGAGCCCTAACGCCATTGAGGTCGCCGGCGGCGTCAACATCGTCTGGGACGGCGGCGCCGCCGCGGTGTTCGACGGCGCGGTCGCGGACAACGCGAACTGGGTGTTCGACCTCTCCGGCAGCAGCGGAGCGGCGGCGATGCTGAACTGGGCCGACGCCGGGCTGGCCGGGGACACGGTGGCGCTGGAGGTCTCCTCCGGCAACGCCGCGGACTGGACGCTGATACTCGGAGGCGATGCCACCGATTTCACGGCGGCGGCAGGCTATACGCTCTATCTTGACGGAACCGCGGAGGGCATCGCGCTCGAACTCAACGGCGCGGCGCTGGCCGGCACCGGCACGGTCTTTGACGGCTATCGGCTCTACACCGAGGACAACACCCTGAAATTCGCCAAACTGGCTTGAATTCATCCGTCGTTTCCGGAAAGCCGGTTTGCCCCTTTTCCGGTTTTCCGGAAACGCGGATTACCGCCCGTTCTGCGGTTCCGGAGCAGGAACCGGTTCCGCAAAACAAAAACGCCCCTTGCTGCGGAGGGGCGTTTGAATATCGGGCCGGACCGGGAACGCCCGCTGACAGCGGCGTCCGGCGGTGGTCTGACGTGATGTCGGGGCGTTTTTACCGGGCGGCGGATTATTCGCCTGAATTCTCTCCGGCGCCTTCTTCCTCGTCGTCCTCGACCAGTTCGTCCGGCGGATTGAGCAGCGTGATGTTGTCGCTGAGCTGAAATTCGGTCCGGCTCAGCTGGGCATGGCTCATTTCCGGCATGATTTTGACCGGCACGTTCGACTCCAGCATTACCGAAAAAGTGCCGTCCGGCTGGTTGGCCCAGCGCACCCGCAGCCGCCCGCGCACCATCGGAATCGTGCCTTCGGCCCACTCCACCTCCTTGTACGCCGGATTGAAGTAGATAACCGAATGTCCCGCCTCGGCAATCCGGATTCCCAGCACCTCGCGCAACAGGAAAATGTTGGGCGAAACACAGCTGCCGTTGGAGAACTTGGTCGGCGCCGGCATGTCGCTTTCCGGTGTTTCCCGCCACGCTCCGGCGTCGGCGCAGAGCCGCTTTGCCCAGTAGTCGCAGAAGTAACGGAACCCCCATTCCCGCTGCCCGAAAGCGAACATCATTTCCATGAAGAGAAAATGGAAGTAGGGCGATTGCGATTCGTCACTCCGGTCGAACGGCGGATCAAAGTTGAAAAACGAGAAGAAGAAGTGCTCGAAAGCCTCGCAGGTCAGCACGCCGCTGAAAATGGCGCAGAAATTGGCCAGCAGGTTGCAGTCCGGAGGCGTGGGTGACGCAATGCGCCAGCGGGCGAACAGTTTTTCCTTCGGATTGAAGCACAGTTCCCGCAGCGAAGTCGCCACCCGCTGCGCCAGCTTGACCGCGTGTGCCGCCGCCCCTTTCTGCTCCGCGATCCGGTAGGCCTCGGCGGAAGAGAGCAGGAAACGGCAGAGCAGCGCGTTCAGATAGGTGGGAATCTCCCCTTCGGGAAATTCGGCGCTGCTGATCTGGCTCTTGACCCGGAACCGGTGCTCAATGTCGATCAGCAGTCCGGTGGATTCATCCATCATCGCCTCAAAATATTCCCGGACCAGATCCAGCGCCGGAATCGACCGCTTGAGTTCAACCAGATTGGCGGTATAACGGTAGTTGTAATTGATCCAGAGCGGCAGGAAAAACAGATGCGGTACCTGCGAGGCCCGCCGGGTGCCGTAAGCCAGCGCCGGAATGTCGCCGTTTTCCAGCTGAGCGTCCAGGAATTGACGCAGCCGGGCGGTAATGTATTCGCTGTCGCCGTAGACGGCGGTCATGTTCACGGCGTCAATGTAGGCATCGAGCAGGTAGCAGTCATAGTCGGGACGAGCTTCGGCAGGCGACACGTAGGCCGCCGACCGCCTCAGCGTCTGGCGTCCGATATGCCAGAAATAATTGAGCTGGTCGTTCGAAGTTTTGAATGTGCATTCATGGTGTTCGACCCGCACCAGTTCCTCAAAGCAGAGCAGGTCGATTTTGACTTCGCCGGCGGACTGTCTCACCGCGATCATCGCGTAAACGCAATCGCCGGGAATGCAGCTCAGCCAGGTGGTTCTCCCGCCGCGTCCGTACAGGGTGCCGGTGCCTCTGGCCCCGTCGGCGGCCCGGACCAGGCCCCGCCGGTCGCGGGATAGTCCCACGGTGATGTCAATGATGTCCCCGGGGGCGGAATCGACCCGGAGCCGCAGAAAACCGTAACTCATGCACTCCAGCCGGAAGATCCGGTATTCATGCTGCCGCAGCGGCTTGTCCGCAGAGCATCCGGCGTCGGGAGACAGTTCCGCTTCCAGCATCAGACTGCCGGGATCCGGAAATTCGCAGTCGCCGGTCTGGAAGGTTTTCACTTTGAGGTGTTCGAACCGCAGGGAACTGGTGGCCTCCGTCAGCGTGAGTTTGAGCGGCCCCACCGTCAGCCATCCCGGCGTGGCGCTTTCGACCATGTCCTGAAGCACTGAAACGGCATTGCCCGCCTCGGTATCGGGGAACACCATCATGAAGCCCATGGCATGGCGGCCGGGAGTCTGCACCAGCAGCAGACGGTTCCAGCCGGCCCGGAGCCTGAGCACGTCACCGGATTCGCCGTTGCGGTACGTCGCCGCCGCCACCAGCTGTTTGTTGCAGTAGAATTTGAACGGGTCGTCACTGTACAGTTTGACCGGAAGTTCCTGATCCTCTTCGCAGAAAATATAACCCGCCGCAGCGTAGGTTTCGCGGTTGCGTCCGCTGACATTGTGGAACGTGACGCAGCTCCAGTTCGGCCAGTTTTCAACGCGCCCGCCCTCCACGAACTGAAACTGCAGTTTATCGTCATCCACCTCGGGCGGCGACAGCGGATGCAGTTCGAGCCGGGTTCCGAAGTCGTCGACCGAAACAATCTGATCGGGATGGCTCCAGGAAGTGTCCGGCATGAACAGCGGCTCCGTCCAGCGCCGCGGACAGCGTTCGGCGTGAAAGACCTGGGTCAGTCCCTGTCCCTGGGAGATCCTGGGGCGGTTGCTGGTGAAACAGCCCCCGTCATAGACCAGCCAGCTCGCGTCGCTGGCCAGCACTTCGCCCTTGGAGCAGGCCATCTGGCACCAGAGGCCGGGGGCCCGGTGTTCGGCGTCGGCGTCGATGCTGTAGTAGACCAGCACCGCCAGCACGTTGATTCCCGACTCCAGGTAGAAGCCGATGTCGAACTGATCGATGTAGCTGATGTCGCCGCCCTGGTGCGCTCTGGGACCGAAGCCGATGAACCGGCCGTTGAGGAAAAGCTGGTAGGAACTGTTGGCGCTGATCCACAAATTGGTGTCAAGTCCGGCGAAGGTGCAGGTGAATTCCTTGCGCATCAGCAGACAGGTGTCCGTGCGGTCCAGCAGGGATTTCTTCCATATCCAGTCACCGTAGATGCGTTCAGGCAGGGTTACGCTGCTCATAGTTTCCTCCGCACTTTATGCTTTAATCTTCGCCGGCGGTCCGGAACGAGGCGGAATCCGGTTCCGGACCAGGGCGGCATATTGACCATTCTGACTCCGGACCGGCAAAACACCGATTCAATTCCGGCGTCGTCAGTAATTCAGGGTACCGTTGAGATAGCCCGCCACCAGCGACTCAGGGCGCCCCCGCTGCCCGGCCAGAAGATGCACTCCGGCATCATACAGCGCCTGCCGCAATCCTGCGTCGATTTCTCCGGCAATCAGCAGGTCAATTTCCAGCGCGGCCATCTGGCCGGCCACGCTGCCGGGACCGCCGGAGGCGCAGACAATGCGCTCCTCTTCGCAAACCCTTCCGGATTCAATCCGATACCGGATGAACTCAGTGAATCCGGCTTCGGGACTGCTGCTTACCGCTATGGTCATGGCGTTTACTCCGCATTGGCGGACGTGTTCCGGACCCCGCCCGGAGGCGGGGAGCCGGAACCATACCGGTTATTCCGTGCCGGACGCCTCGGCGGCTTTGGCCGCCTCGGAGTCGCAGAGCGGCACCGCCTTGTGTTCATGGATCTTGTCGTGCAGCACCTTGAGCTGACTGCCGGCCTTGTCGACAGCGGCGTCGATGGCCTTGTAGAGGTCGAAATCCTCAACCTCGGATTTGATGGTGTGATATTTGCAATTGACAATCAGGGACACTTCGAAACGGTTTTTGCTGCGGCTGATGACCACGGATGCAGAGCCGGCTTTTACGGTGGCGTCCGCCATCAGAGGCTCAAGCCGGGACTCCGCCCGCTCGCGAATGGCCGCGGTGATTTCCAGCTGCCGACCGGTTACCGTAATACTCATACTCCACCTCCCTGTATTCAGGACCGGGGACCGATTCCGGCGGTCCTGTGATTTGCGTCCGGAGTCCGGCACGGCTGCCGGCGCCGGATCGGTTGTCGGCTCACATGGAAAACTGCGGACCGAGATAAACTTCCTGCGCCTTGGGATCGTTGACCAGAAATTCGCTGGAGCCTTCCACCAGAATCTTGCCCTGGCACATCAGATAGGCGCGGTCCACCACCGACAGGGTTTCGCGCACGTTGTGGTCGGTGATGAGGATTCCGAGATTACGTTCCTTGAGCTGCAGGATGATCTGCTGGACGTCGTACACCGCCAGCGGGTCCACGCCGCTGAAAGGCTCGTCGAGCATGATGAACGAAGGATTGGTCACCAGCGCCCGGGTGATTTCCAGCCGCCGGCGTTCCCCGCCCGACAGGGTCATGGCTTTCTGCTTGCGCAGCCGGGTGAGCTGAAGCTCGTCCAGCAGCTCGTCGCAGCGGCGGCGCCGCTCGGCCCGGGTCAGCACGAGGGTTTCCAGAATTGCCATGATGTTCTGCTCTACGGTGAGCTTGCGGAAGATCGACGGCTCCTGAGCGAGATAGCCCATGCCCATGCGGGCGCGCTTGTACATCGGCATGTGGGTGATGTCCACCCCCCGGAAGCTGATCTCGCCGGCGTCGGGCCGGATCAGCCCCATGACCATGTAGAAGCTGGTGGTCTTTCCGGCGCCGTTGGGACCCAGCAGCCCCACCACTTCGCCGGCGCGCACGCTTAGTGCGACATCATTGACGACATTGCGACCGTGATAGGTCTTGACGAGGCCGGTGGCCTGCACCAGCATCTCGTTTTTTTCAACCTGATTGACGATATTCATATATTCCAAGCGGACGGCCGGATCTCCGGCATCCGCAGTCCCAGCCTGTTTCAAGTAACCTTTGCTTACTTCAATAGTATTATAACACTTCCAAATCGGCGATTCAAGTGGCAAATTCACATTTTTGCGAAAAAACGCACGATTGCCGGCATGCCGCCGTTTCCGGACCGGGGAGCGCGGTGTCCGGCGCGGACGCCAAACGCAGGAGCGCTCCGGACCGGGATGGGAAAAAGCGGATCGCAGTCCGGTTCAGAACTGCGATCCGTTCAGGACGCCGGCGGAACGCCGCTGGCGGGAATGGCTGCCGGTGGTTTTCCTACTTCACCAGCACCAGATTGACGAATTCGAACGGCGATTTGGGCATCTGACCGATGCCTGGCGCCAGCTGGAGCCAGCCGCGCCGGACCTTGCCGTCGTTGACATTGACGATGAGGTTGAAGCGCATCGCCGATCCCGGCAGGAGCTTGAACGGGCTGACCGCAAACGTCGGAAACGCCATTTCATACACGGTCCGGCCCGGAGTCCCGCGGATGGCCAGCGGCACTTCGTCGATTACGCCGGTCGGCTTGACCAGACTGTCGTAACTGGCGTCGGAAGCGCAGCTGCGCCAGACCGTCGTCCGGCCCCGGCACTGCGACACGCAGTACTCGAAATCATCGTCGTTGTAGCCGACTTTGGGCAAATTGGCGTTGATTAACGGATCAAACGCGATCTGAAGCGAATCGCCCAGCCACATGTCTTCCGGATTGCTGTCGGGATTGGGACAAAACTCCGGCTTGCTGACCACGACGGCCAGATAGAGATGATCGGGATCCCAGGCGGCCTTGACTTCGGCGCGGATTTTTTTCTCATCCGGGGTCTGCTCCCATCGCTCTCTGTCTGTGGCGGCGTGACGGGAGTCAAGACTGAAGGTCGCGGCGTTGGCCGGCCAGTCGGAGAGGTCGCCATCGATGGTGATCGGCGCAGGAGTTTCCGGTACCACCAGTCCCGAAAGATCTGCTTCAAACGGCATGGTCCGACCGTTGTCCAGGCGGACTTCGCCCTTGAGCTGATGCTTGTCCAGTCCGATGGTCCGGCGGAGTTCAAATTTGAACAGCTGTTCCCCCATCGGTTCAATGCCGCTGAACGCCGCCGTCTTCCCGCCGGCGACATCATCGGAAAGCACCCGCAGTTCCCCGGACAGGGGCTGCGGCGACAAATTGGTGAGCTTCAGGGCAAAATGACGTTGATCCAGCATCACCGGCTTCACGTCGATCACGTGTCCGACCACGGCGATTTTCGCCTGCCGGATCAGGGCGGCCAGTTCCGCCGGGTTCCGCCCGGAAACCAGGTAGCGCGGAGCGTCATCCAGCATGAAGCTGCGGCCGTCGAAACGGCTCCCCATCATATCATAGGATTCGATGGTTTCGCCCAGTTCGATGGCGGCGGGCTGGCCGTGCCACTTCCAGATGACGGCGGTGGAGGACCCGTCAGGCTGTTGAAAAACGTAGCAGCGCAGCTCAAAGCCGAGCTTGACCTCGCTGTGATAGACGGCGTTCAGGAGGCGTTCGGAAAAATTACGGGCGGCGAACCAGTAAAAGCCCGGCACCCACACCGAACCGGAGGCGGCATCGCTCAGCATCAGGTCGGAAAAATCGCAGGAGGCGTTGGCGTAGCCGGAAATGAAACTGTAAAACTGTTCGGAACCTCCGGCAATGGCGGTAATCAGCAGACGGACGAGGTTGTTGACATTCCCGACCAGTGCGGGCGTGATCCGGTGATCGGGAGTGTAAGAGGGATAACGGATGCCACGCTCGGTGGAGATGATCCGGAATTTACGGTTGTATTTGTCGGAGAAGCGTCTGATTTTATTCAGGTCGGTGAGGTAATCCGGCATTTCGGCATAGCGCCGGTAGGGGTGTTCGGAAATCAGGTCGGTGAATTCGGAGCCGCCGAGGGCGAGGAACCGGTCAATCCATTCAGGCTGGGTGTTGCAGGTGGAGGGCGCGGAAATGGGAACTCCGGGATCGGCGGCGTGGATGACCGCGGCCATCTGCTTTTCCAGTTCGACCACATTTTCAATCGTCGGCGGAACCAGGGTGGCGGCATCGGGATTGTTGCGTCCGGTCCAGGCGTTGGGTTCGTTCAGCAGGTCGTAGACATCGACTTTGCCGCGGGTGACGCCGGTGATCCAGTTGCGGAGTTCGGATAGGAACGGCGCGGGATCTTTCGGCAGAAAATAACGTTCCCGGGCGCCGGTGGCGGCCCGGGCGAAACTGTACAGAACGAAAATCCCGGCATCGTGGTAACGGCCGGCCTCGTCGAGTTCGCCGGCGGTCATTTCTTCGCGCCAGAGCCGCACGGCCCCGATGCCGAAATCCTTCATCATCCGGATCATCTCGTCGGTATTGTAAAATCCGCCGTAGACGGCGTTGATGCCGATGCGCTTATCCAGCTCCCGCGCCCGGTCGATGACGCCGAAGAGTCCACCATGGACAATGGGCTGGCCATTCATGGGGGTGACGGTCAGCTCCAGGTGCAGCGGTCCGCGCACCTGGTCCGGAAGTCTGATCGGCAGCGCTTTTTTCAGGGGAAATGTCCACGTTTCCGGAGCGGCGGCGACGATTTCCCGGCCGAAATAGTCCCGGATCACCCAGCCGACGGTGCCTGAAGCCGGGTGGTCAGAGTCGATTTCCAGGTTGAATACCGGCGTTTCCCCGGCATGGTAGTAACGGTTTGCCCGGTCGAATTCGCCGGAAACCCGTACCGGCAGCGTTTCGCCGGCGTCGGTGGTGTCAGTCGCGTACTGGCAGCGGGCGTCATCGGCCCAGACGGTGGCGTCACCCATCACCAGCAGGGTCGGAAATGTGCAGTTGAATTCCGGAGCCCAGGTGCCGGGGGCGCCGGAGCGGCCGGCGGTGTCCGGTCCGAAGCGGTTGACTGTGATGACGTATTTTTTCCATTCCGTGCCGATGGAAATGTGCTTCTGGTAGCGCTGACCGCTGGCGACCGCGAACCAGAGCTGGCCTTTCACCGGGCGGTCAGCTTTGAGCCAGATCGAAAAGGTCAGCGGCCGGCCGGGTATGAATGTCACCGGCGAAAAGCTCAGCCGGTCGAAAAGGCAGGCTTCGTAGCTGCGGATTTTGAAAGAATATTTGCCGCTGCGGCGGATTTCCGGATCCAGCGTCACCTCCGAGGCCCGGCTCATGACTCCGAATTTGCTGTGGTGCTTCCCTGTGACCGGCGATGCCATGATTGCCATGGTATTACGGCTGGTGAGATAGAAACCGCGTTCGGCTCCTCCGTTGATGATGAGGTTCCTGGAGGCGTCGACCTCGGTTTTCGGGGCCTCCGGATAACTGAGGCTGAGGCTCCGGATTGAATAGACGGCGCCGGCCGGCAGGTAAAACAGGCTCTGCACCACCGCGAGGCCGTCCGGCAGCAGGTTGGAGACCGCGAAGGTCTGGTATTGATCCAGCAGCATGAACTCCCGCGGCTTGTTCCAATACTGACGTTTCTCGACTTTGGCGTCCCGGCTGAAGGTGCCGGTCAGGTTGAAGGCGACAGGTGTGCCGGATTTCCCGGCTTTTATTTCAGCTGCGAGTCTGGCCTCCCTGCCGGTGACGACCGCCGAGCGCGGAAAACCATAAAGGTGCATTATCACTTCAGCCTCGGGAGTGGCGGCGTAACAGGCGGTGGTGTCGATGACCAGCGCCCCGGCTTCAATGCGGGCGGAAATATCGGCAATGCGTCCCCCTTTGCGGGCGAAAACAACGCCGACCGGACGGCGCCCGTCGTAGAGTTTCAGGGAATTGTCGGCGACGACGGAATTGAAATCCCTGAAATTGAATGTCACCGAGGCCCCGGCGTCGGTCCGGATGGCGTCAGGGGCTGTCCCTGCCGCCGGGGCGCCGGTGGAGGCGGCGGCCGTCGGACCGGGATAATCCAATGCGATTTTTTCCAGGGTGTAGACTGTGGCGTCCGGCAGATAGAAGAGCACATGCAGACTTTTGAGTCCCTTCGGAATGGCTTTGGTGGTTGAATAGGTATTCGTTTCGGTGCCGAGAGTGAAATCAACCGGTTGGTTCCAGAATTGTTTCAGCGTGGCATCCGGTCTGGTCTGACCGTTGATCTGAAAGGCGACGCCCGCATTGGGTGTTGAGGCCGCCATGGTCACTTCCAGCCGGGCGGTACGTCCGGATTCAATCGGTGCGCCGAACAGAAAAGCGTGCATTACCAGTCGGCCTTTGGGAAATTTTCCGTAGTAGCCGGTGGTATCGATGTTCAGCTTTCCCGGGGTTCCGGTTACTTTGACCAGGTTTATGTCGCCGGCATTTGCGTAGATGCGGGCGATCCAGGTCCGGCCGTCCATGATCTGGATGCAGTTGGGCGGCGATTTGGGCAGAATGGCTTTGAAACTGCTCCAGTCAAAGTTCCGTTCGTAACCGGAAACCGTTCCGGCGGCCGCCATGAAAAACGAGAGAATTGCAAAAAATTTTTTCATTTCAGTTTCCTGAGCCAATTTCAAAAAGATTGGCTTTTTCCTGTAAATAACTCTTTTTCTCATGTGCCAAGCCCATCTTGACACATCCAGTACGACTTTTTTTCAAAAAAGCCGTAAAAAATCGATTTTTTGTGTGTGAACCTCCTTTCCC
>CASFVA010000061.1 GCA_949298075.1 uncultured Lentisphaeria bacterium | reverse complement strand
CTGCTCGCGGCGCTCGGCACCACCGGCTATACCATCTTCGACAGCGAAGGCATCCGGCTGGTCAACGAATACGGCCATACGGGCCGGGTTGCCGGAGCCGTCGCCTACAGCAATCTGCGCGAACTGGTGCTGTTTTCACTGTTGAGCCTCTCCATTCTGGTACGGAAACGCAACCGGGCCGACTTCAACCGCGAGCTGTTCCGCCATTGGGAGCCTTATGCCGGCGGAGTCGCGGCGGCAGCCGCCTATATTCTGGTGATGCTGGCGATGGGCGAAGTCACCAACGTCAGTTTCGTGCAGGCGTTCCGCCAGATGAGCCTGCCGGTCGGCGTACTGCTCGGCGTACTGATTCTCAAAGAACGCATCACCCGTCCCGAACTGACCGGGCTCATTCTCCTGCTGGCAGGATTGGTGACCGTCGCACTGGGCCGCTGACTGAAAAAAACAATCATGCTGCTTGTAATTACCGGTTCCGTATGGTACATTGGCAGACATCCGGAAATTTCCGAGTCATCAAAAGAAGGAATGCACTGTGAAGAAACAACTTTTCGCCCTTGCCCTCGTGACCGCCGCGGGCTGTTTTCTGGCCGGCTGCAGCGGCATCGCCGTCATCACCGGCAACGGAATCATCACAGAAAAAACCTTCGATCCCGGTGATATTTCCCGGTTGACGACGGCAGGTTACTGGAAAATCACGCTCGATCCGAATGCCGACCGGAATCAATGCACCATCGTTATCGATGAAAACCTGCTGGAGGAACTCGCCATCAAATCCGGCAGTGGCCGGTTGCAGGTCACCCCCTTACACAATCTGCGGCCAAGCCGGGAACCGCAACTGCGCCTGCAATTAAAACAGATGCCCGAGAAACTGAACTTCTCCGGCATCTCCAATCTCGAAGTCACCGGCAAAATCACCCGGGAAACCGAGTGGAGCTTCTCCGGCAGCACCACCGCTTCAATTCCCGGATTTGCGGCCCCGGAAATTCAGCTTCAGGCAAGCGGCATCTCCCGGCTCACCCTCGGTGGAAATGTCGAAAAAGCCACCGTCAGCACCTCCGGCAGCACGGAATTCACTTTCAACGGCAACATCGGGGAACTTCATCTCGAACAGAGCGGCTGTTCCAGCGCCACCATCCGGGACTGTGAAACCGCCCGGAAAATGACAGTACACTCCTCCGGCAGCTCAAATTTCACTTTCAGCGGCAATCTTCAGGAACTTTTCATGGAACAGAGCGGCTGTTCCAATGCCGCCGTCCGCAGTTGCGAATCCGCTGAAATCCAACTCAGCGGCAGTTGCACCGCAAAGCTCGACGCCGCCAGGCAATTGACAGTCCGCGCCGGCGGAGCTTCACAGCTCCTCTACTCCGGCTCCCCGGCATTGCAGGTCCACACTTCCGGCTCCGCCAAAATCAAGAAGCAAAAGCAATGAACCATCCTGAGAGAGGAACAGTCTGATTGCCATCGTCAGCAAACCGGAAGGGCTCAAAGGCTCCGGCGATTTTTTACGGCCGGGGGTTGCATTTATCGGAAACCGCAATATCTTAAGGATGGACAGGACAAAACTACGATTCCGGAACGTTTTTCATGGAGCTTCTCGACAAACTTTTCATCCGGCTGCCGGACGGCGACAGGTGTGACGACCGGCTCGACCCGGAATTCGATCCGGCGCTCGCCGCCTTCATCGGGTTGCTGCAATCCGGCGGGGGGCGGCTGTTGATCCCCCGCCCCGACGGGCGATGGGAGAAAACTCCGACCGGCTTCTATCACCTGTTCAGTGAACTCTTTCTGCAGGTCCGGGGGCGCTGCCGCTTCCGCTTCCTGAAACAGGAGATTGAAATCGGTCCCGGCGATCTGCTGCTGGTTCCGGCAGGCATGGTGCATGAGGAAGAGATCACTTCGCCGGATTGCCGGGAGTTCCGCAACCTGGTGCTGATGGCGACAGACCGCACGCCGAGCCTGCATCTCGCGTGGTGTCCCGCCCGCGACGGCAAACTGCCCCGCATCCGCCGGCGTCTGATGCTCGACGGCAACGCATTTTACGCCGACCTCCTGAAGGCGCTGCCGCTGGCCCGCTCCGGGGATTCCGCCGAAACAGACCGGATCAGCCGCACCCTCGCCGCTGCCGCGCTCGCCAAGGCGCGCCTCGATTTGCGCGACCGGCCGCAGCCGGCGGAACGGATTTACGAGCCGGACCCGTCGGTAAATCCGCTCTCGCGGCAGGCCAAGCATTATCTGGCGGACAATTTCCCGACCCGTTTCCCGGACGTGCCGGAAATCGCGCGCGCGGTCGGCTGCACGCCGAACTACCTCTCCACCATCTTCCGGCAGGACTACGGCATGACCCTCAAGGAGTATCTGAACCAGCTCAAATTCGACTATGCGTGCAGTATGCTCGAAAGCAGCAGCTTCACCATCCCTGAAATCGCATTCAGCTGCGGCTTCAGCGATATTTCCTATTTCACCCGGAAGTTCCGGGAGCGTTTCGGGCGCCCCCCGTCATCCTACCGTTAAAGGAGTTTTCAATATGGCCTATCAGGAACCGGAACGGCAGCAGTTCCACTTTTCCAGCCGCAAAGGCTGGCTCAACGACCCCAACGGCCTCTGCTTTTATCAGGGGACTTACCATCTGTTCTACCAGCACAACCCGGCGGCGGTCCACTGGGGGCCGATGCACTGGGGCCATGCGACCGGCACCGACCTGATCCACTGGCAGGAACAGCCGATCGCGCTGTACCCGGATGAATCCGGCGCCATGTTTTCCGGCTGCGCCGTGGTCGACGAGCAGAATCTGACCGGCCTCGGAGTCGATCCGGCTTCTCCGCCGCTGCTGTTCTTCTACACCTGCGCCGGAAAGCCCTTCACCCAGAATCTCGCCTACAGCCTCGACGGCGGCAGAACCGTCGTCAAATACGCCCGCAATCCGGTGGTGCCGAACCTGCACGGCGGCGAGGAGCGTGATCCCTCGGTCGCCTTCGACCCGGCCTCCGGCACGTGGCGGATGGCGCTCTATCTCGGCGACGAGCGCGGCGACTTCGCGTTGCTCGAATCCGCCGACCTGCTGAACTGGCGCGAAACCGCTCTCTTCCG
>CASFVA010000060.1 GCA_949298075.1 uncultured Lentisphaeria bacterium | reverse complement strand
CAATTGAGACAGTCATATATACTTCACGAACATGTTCCGTAAAATGCCCCATATTCTGTGTGCATTCATGCATCCGAACGATCAACTTCTTCAGCCGATCTACGCCTTCGGCCAGCGGCACGGCTGGCTGATCGAATTGTGCCGGGACGTGATACCGCGGGACTGGCAGGGGGATGGCGTGATTTCCGACTACCTGACGCTGGAGGATCTCTCGGCCATCCGCGATATCGGGAAAATTCCGATTGTATCGCGAATCCTGCCGCCGGGCGGCAATGTGCGATCCGTATTGAGCGATACCCGGGCGGTGGCCGAAATGGCCGTCGATTTCTTTGTCGGGCAGGGATTTCAGATTTTTGCGGCGATTTCCACTCAGGAGTTCCCGGGTGAAGTCTGCGGAATTCCCATCTGTCCCAGCCAGGCGTTGCGGGAACTGACCGGCAGGCGTGGCCTGGAATGCCATTCCCACTACTGTGTGCCGCGGGACGGCGTGGAGCCGTCCTATCCGGAAATGCTGGCCGGAATTCGGAACTTTCTGGAAAGTCTGCCGAAACCGGCGGCCCTGATTTTAGTCAATCCCCAGGTCGTGGCGCCGGTCTGGCGGGCGGTGGAGGAGCTGGGGCTCCGGGTGCCGGAGGAAGTGGCAATCTTATGCAACTCGCAGCGGCCACTGTATACGACCTACACGCCGGTGCCGCTCTCCGGCATCAACGGCGAACACGGCACGGTAGGATTGAAACTTGCCGAAACCATGCAGAAAATGCTCGACGGCGGCGACGTGCCGCTTGAACCTGAAGTGATTTCACCGAGTGCGGTGATTCGCCGGGCCAGTACCGACATTATTGCGGTGCCGCATCTGAAACTGGCGACCGCAATCCGTTTTCTGATCCAGAACTGCGATTCGCCGGTTGGCATCGGCGAAGCCGCCCGGTATGCGGAGCTGTCGCAGTCGATGCTGAACCGGCTCTTCCGCCGCCATCTCGGCCGGACGGGGATTGAATTTCTGCAGCAGCTCCGGATCGACCGGATGAAGAATCTGCTGGACAGCACCGAGCTTTCCCTGTCGGAAATCGCCGCGCAGACCGGCTACTCCTCGCCGGTTTCGCTGTCGCTGGCTTTCCGCCGGGCCACCGGGATGCAGCCGGGAGCCTACCGTGAGCTTCGCCGCGGCTGACCGGGGTGTCCGCGCAAGCCCGTTTCCGGAGAAGCGCTGGAATGAATCTTGAAAATAAAGTGTCAGGAATCATTTTTTCCGTCGGACAAAACAGCAGCATGCCACCGGAAAACGACAACCGCTGCAACGGTTGTCCCCTCTGGAATTCCACCGCGTTCTTCCTTGCACACCGTTCAAGAGCGGTTGCTTTTCCGTATCGGATGCTTCCGGCAGGGCAATTGCAGCTGTCTTTTGTCAGCTGATCAATGAGACGGGCTATCGAAATTTTTCTGTTTGCTTCTGCGGAACCTTTATGTAAAGGGTCGAGACAATCCGGCAGGTTGATCCTTCCGAGTCAGGTACATGATATAGTGATGCAAGTAACTTTTTATGACAATTTGAAAAAATGAGGAATTTGCTGTAACAGGATCAATAAAAATCAGATTGTTCTTGGTGGATGCAGGTATATGCCCAGTGAGCCCCATCTAGAAATCCTCCCGAAGTGAGATTACCTTGCCTCCGTAACTTGAAACCGGGAGGCACAAATGGAACGAGAAAGGCGTAGTCGTGACTACTGGCGGGAACA
>CASFVA010000059.1 GCA_949298075.1 uncultured Lentisphaeria bacterium | reverse complement strand
TTACCAGGATTCGCACAACTATAATCCAACTCAACGAAAAGGAAAAACCGGAAATGGGTAATTTAAAAAAACAATCAACTCAGGCTCAAATAGGGTGGTTAGAATGACGATTTCAAAGAATTATGGGACGGCACTGAAAATTCCTGGTAAAATTCCCAAAAACAGCAAAATAACCAAAAGACATCCGGATGTTCCTCCGGATTTTTTTCCAGTACCTTGATAACCACAATTCGGATTGGGACAAATCACAAATAACGATGATTTTTCCTTAATTTCCGCTCGCTCGTTATATTTATACAAAAACCAAACAAGAGCGGCTATTAATCCAACGGCCATCCAAAAAGTAACTTCATAGTCTTCCATTTATCCATTTCTTTTTTAAGCACTTATAATATATATTAATGCGATCATTTTCAAGGTAGACAGCTGCGTATTCATATTGAGAGGAAATCTTCATAATAAATGAAATAACTGCACTTACAGATTGATTGTTTGCGATTGCTTATTTCGACGTGACATCTCCATTTTCTCTGCGGAACCAATCCCACTAAAAATCAGGCCCGGCATAATATTAACAGCAAACAACCGTAATACTTGTTGGTTTTGCCGCCGCCTTGCGAACCCGTCCGGGCGTGCTCTGCGACAACAGGTCAGCATTGATTGGCATTTCCTGAACCTTGTTGCTTTTATTCTCATGTTGTGCATGACGTTGTTCAGAAGTTCCGGAGCCGGTAAAAACAAAACCCCGGAAAACCGGTGTTTTCAATACAATGCCGGACTCACCGCTCTAAAACTTCACATAATCGCCGCCCCGGCACTGTTTCAGATAATTCAACGCGTGGACCTGGCCGGTCATTTCCCAGTCACCGCGGTACACCGGATCGTGCCAGCCCTCAATGTCAATGGCGCCCCGGTAACCGATCAGCCGCAGCTCCGAAATAATGTCCGTCCAGTTGCTGTCGCCGAACCCCGGCGTACGGTGCCGGACAAAGGGTTCACTGCCGCCGATGCCGTGCCGGGCGATCAGGTCGCGCCGGATGGTGGCGTCCTTGCCATGAACGTGGAAGATGCGCTGCCGCCATTCCCGGATCTGCGGCAGGGGTTCAATCAGCTGCGTCATCTGATGGCACGGTTCCCACTCCAGACCGACGTTCTCCAACTCAACCGCGTCGAACATCAGCTCCCAGGCGTCGGGATTGTGGGCGATGTTCCAGCCGCCGCGCTGCCAGTTGCCGTTCATCGGACAGTTTTCCCAGGCAATGCGGACATGGTTGGCGGCGGCCCGTTCGGCCAGCGGCAGCCAGACGGCCTTGAACCGCTCGATGTTCTCCGGAATCGGCACATCGATCAGGCGACCGGTGAATCCTGAAACAATGTCACACTCAAACCGCGGCGCGCAGTCAATCAGCCGGGCCAGACTTTTCCGGGCGTACTCGCCCTCCTCGTCATCCAGCAGGGGATTACCGAAAAACGAGACCGCCGAAATTTTAACGTTGCCGTCCCGGACCGCCGGCATGACTTCATCCGCCAGCCGTTCCGGTTCCACCCCGTTGAAACTCCGCCAGCAGTTCAGGGTGAAGCTTTCAAATCCGAGCTTGATCAGTTTGTGCAGGTTGGCGACACACTCCGGATTGACCGGGTTCATAGTTCCAATGAGAATCTGTTCCATTCCGAAATCTCCTTGAATTACAGGTCAATGTCAACCTCTTTTCCGGTTTCGGCGCTGCGGATAGCGCTTTCGACCATGGTCAGGGAATAAATATTGTCCGAACTGGCGGTCTGCGGCGTGCCGCCATGTCTGACACAACGCAGAAATTCATCGATGCAGCCGGCGTGCCCGGTGAATTTCAGCTTCCGCCGCCGGGGATGGAAGGGCTTCACGACATCGCGAAATCCGCCGCGCTCCACCACCGTTTCGCCGTAGATCCGGTCATCGATCCAGCGCACACTGCCTTCGGTGCCGACGGCCCGCCAGTCGCATGCCCAGCTGGTGGAGCAGCCCTCGGCGCACCAGCTGCCGCGATAGGTGAATACAACTCCGTCGGTCATGGTAAACACCGCCACCGCGCTGGCGCCGTGGCGGAACCAGGAGCCGGCCGGATTCCACTCCCGGCAGAAGACCTTGACCGGATTGCAGCCGGAAATCAACCGCGCCTGATCAAACGAATGAATCGCCATATCCAGCAGCAGCACATGCTCCATGGCCTCCCGGAAACCGCCGAAGTGAACGCCGAGATAGAAATCAGCGTCCAGTGTGGTCAGGCGGCCGATGCGCCGGTCGACAGCCTGCTGAAAAGTGACAATGCCGTCGAGATAGCGGCGGTTCTGAATGACAGCGTGGATCCGGTCCGCCCGGCGGGCGGCGGCGATGAGTTCCCGGACTTGCGCCGTGGATTCGGCGACCGGCTTTTCGCTCAGAACATGGCAGCCGTGCGCCAGGGCGGCCAAGGCGTTGGGGAAATGAGCCGCCGGGATCGAACAGTCCAGTAAAATGTCAAAGTTTTCCGCCGCCAGCGCGGCGGCAAGTTCGGGATAGTAATGGGCGTTCAGATTGAATTCGCCAATGCGCCGGTCGGCGTTTTCCTTCACCGGATCGACGACCGCGGCAACAACGATGTCGGAGCGTTGGGACAAAGGTTTCAGCCAGGAGCTTGAAATTCCGCCGGCTCCGGCCAGAACCGCACGCAGTTTTTTACTCATAATCTCTTTCACCCGCCTTGCTTTTACTTCAAGTCTGCAATAATGTATGACAGGGGAAAACTGAAAGCAAGGCAGAGTATGAAATTATCTTCCGAAGTCCGAAATAATCCCGTTGAACCGAAATTTTTTCCGGTGCATCTGCTGCCGCACAACAACGCGCCGGAGCTGGTTCCGCAGCATTCCCATCCCCGGAACTATGAATGGTTTTTCTGCGTTTCCGGCGGCGGCATTCAGGTGGTGGACCACTGGCAGGGCCGGATGACTCCGGGCCGGCTGGCAGTGATTCCGCCCGGCCGGCCGCATGTGTTCTGTGCCGATCCGGGCGGCTGTGACTGCGAGGTGCTGATGCTCCCGCCGGACTGGCTGGAGGGGACCGGCGCAATTATGGCTGAAGCCCGGAACCTGCTGAATTTCTGGAAGGAATACGTCGAAACTTCCGGGTTCCGGGCCGAACTGCCGCCGGAAGCGGTGGAAGTCGTCCGGAATGCGCTGCGAGGCAGACAGGGCCTTGGCCTCTGCGGGGCCGTTTTCGCGCTGCTGGAACTGGCCTTCCGGCTGCCGCGCCCCCCAGTCCGCCCGGCCGCTGAACCTCAGGATGAAGCAATCCGCAGCGTACTCTGCCATCTCAACAACCATTTTTCGCGGAAGATCACGGTCAATGACGCCGTCCGGATCGCCGGTATCAGCCGGAGCACCTTTCACCGGCGCTTTCAGGCCGTCACCGGTCTCACATTCTGCCGCTACCTCAACCGCCAGCGGCTGACCGCGGTGGAGTGGCTGGCAAACGCCGGAGTTCCCCGGGACGAGGCCGCCCGGCGCTGCGGTTTCGGCAGCCGCAGCAACTACTACCAGCAACTCAAACTGGAGCGCGAGAACGGCTCCGCCGCGCATTGACCGGTTTCCGTTTCCCGCCGTCACCTGCCGGCCCACACCGGTGAAACGGCGGGCATTCCGATGCCGTCACGCCCGCCATGCGCGGGGATCAGCGCCGCACGGTGCTGTCCCGCATAATCAGCTTGTAGGGAATAACCGTTTCGCGATTAACATCGGCGTCACCCCGGAGCCGGGCCGTCAGTGTCGCCGCCACCGCTTTCGCCAGCGCCGGATAATCCGGTGAAATTGTTGTCTGCGGCGGAATACAGAAGCGGGAAATCTGAGCCCGTTCGGAACTGACCAGCAGTATATCCCGCGGAATATTTTTCCCGTAAAGCGAAAGCGCATAAGCGACGCTGCCGCCGATGTTGTCCCCGCCGCAGCAGAACAGGCCGTCAATACCCTCGTGCAGCAGTTTGCCGGTTTCCTCAAGAAACATTTCCGGCAGGGCGATTTTCATCAGTCCCCGGTCCGCCGGAAGGCGACGGATTTTCAGCGCCCGCACAATGCCCTGACGGCGGATTTCAGCATTGCCCAGACTCTCCACGCCATGGATGATGCTGCCGATCTTCCGGCAGCCGCACTCCGCCAGATGACCGATGGCCAGCTCCATGGCCTGCGTTTCATCCGAATGAACATAGGAGACGCCGGGCGGCATTTTTTCCTCCGGACGGCGATCAACCATGACCAGAGGGACGGCAAAACGTTCATCCCAGACTTCCAAAGCGGGCGGAGCAAATCCGATCGAAACCGCGCCGCAGAACTGAATGCTTTCGAGGCGCTCCAGATTGTCGTGAGGCAGGATTTCCACCCGGTATCCATGCCGGGAAAGCTCGCGGGTCAGCTCCGTCATCACCATCTCCACAAACGCCTGCGCCGGATAGATCTGCTTGTACGGGGTGATGATCACGATATTCCGCTGTTTCGAACTCAAACGCGGACGGTAACCATACCGGCGCGCCACCGCCAGCACATGCTCCCGGACCTCCGCCCGGATATTGGGGTGATGGCTGAAAACCCGCGACACGGTGGCGGTTGAAACCCCGGCTTTTTCGGCAATTTCCTGAATTCTCACTGGACCGTTCTCCTAAAATTTCACAACCAGATTGATTCATTTACAATATATTATGCTATTTTGTGCAAATCAATTTTATTTTCAGAGTTTTTTGCAGAACAAGCCGGCCGGCTCCACTTGCAAAATGCGCTTGACCAGTTACAGTATCAGTAAAGAAATCCGGGAAAAAACACCCCACTTTCGTGATCATCATGGGAAAGACCGAAATGAAACAATACTCCATCGTGTTTACAGCTCCGGAAAAAGCCGAACTCCAGGAAAGCCGCCTGAATTCCCCCCGCCTGAAACCAGACGAAGTTTTCATGGCAACCGAATACACTCTGGTCAGCCCGGGAACCGAACGGGCCTGCCTGCTGGGACTGGCGGGAGGGGATTTCCCGAAGCGTCTCGGGTACAGCGCGGTTGCCCGTGTGCTTAAAGCTGGACCGGAATCCGGATTTCATCCCGGCGAACGGGTCGCGGTCTACCACAGCATCCACTCTTCGCATCAGCGCAAACCGGCCCGGGACGTGGTCGCGATTCCGAATGACAGCCTGCCCTCCACTTCCGCGGTATTCTGCGTCATCGCCGCCATGGGGCTGCAGGGGGTGCGCCGGGCGCGGCCGGAACTGGGTGAATCCCTGGCGGTTCAGGGGCTGGGGCTGCTCGGGCTGTTTGCAATCCGCTGCGCCAGTCTCAGCGGGGCGTTTCCGCTGATCGGAATCGACTTCAACGAACAGCGGCGGAAACTTGCGGAGGAATTCGGCGCGGATGCAGTTCTCCGACCCGACGCCTCCGGAATCATCCCCGAAATCCGACGCCTCACCGGCGGCGCGGGAGTCAACGTCACGGTCGAAGTCACCGGAAATCCGGAGGCGCTCCGTCAGTCGCTCGATTTCACCGCGCCCGGCGGCCGGGTCACGCTGATGGGATGCTCCCGGACTCCGACCCGGGAAATTGATTTTTACCGCCAGGTCCACCGTCCCGGCATCAGCATCATCGGCGCCCACAACATGGCGCGCCCGCTGTATGAAGCCACCCCCGGCTGCTGGACCATGCGGGAAGACATGGCCTTGCTTCTGCGGCTGTTTTCCGCCGGTCGCATCCATCCGGAACGACTGATTTCGCAGATCGTCGCGCCGTCGTGCGCACCGGAGATCTTTGCCCGAATCGCGAAAGGTGATCCGGAGCTGCTCGGCGTGCTGTTTGACTGGAGACAAATTAATTCCTGACCGGAGTCCGTATTCATGAAAAAGATCAAAATCGGTCAAATCGGCGTCGGACACAACCACGCTTCGGAAAAAATGGCGGCCCTGCGTCGGCTTTCCGACTATTACGAAGTTGTCGGCATCGTCGAACCCGACGAAAACTGGTGGCAGAGGCGCGGCGACCTTCCGGAATATCAGGGCCTGCCCCGGCTTACGGAAACTGAATTCTTCCGCACGCCCGGTCTCGAAGCCGTCGCGGTCGAAACTGACGGATTTGAACTTCTGGAAACCGCCCGGAAATGCGTTGACCGGGGGCTCCACGTTCACATGGACAAGCCCGGCGGCGAGGAACTCGCTCCGTTCCGCGCCCTGCTCCATGAAATCCGCCGTCGGCACCTGCACATTCAACTCGGCTACATGTACCGCAGCAATCCGGCCGTAAAGTTCTGTCTCAACGCGGTCCGGCAAGGCTGGCTCGGAGACATCTTTGAGGTCCACGCCGTCATGAACCGCTACGACGGCGACCGGGAGGACTACCGCCGCTGGCTCGCCCAGTTCCGCGGCGGCGCGGTCTATATTTTCGCCGGACACCTGATCGACCTGGCGGTCGCGCTGCTCGGACGGCCGCTGCGCGTCACCCCCTATCTGACCAAAACCCGCGACGACAATCTCTTCGACACCGGAGTCACGGTCATGGAATACCCCCGGGCGATCGCCACGCTGCGCACCGGCGTCACCGAGGTGGACGGCATGAAGCACCGGCGGCTGATTGTCTGCGGAACCGGGGGGTCCATCGAAATCTGTCCGCTGGAACCGCCATCGGACCGCTACCGGCTGGATCCGCTCAAACTGCGTCTGACCCTGCTCGAAGGCAACCGTCAATTCGAGGCGGGCACGCATATTGTCGAGGTCGGAGTCATGAACGGACGTTACGATGATCAGCTGATCGAACTGGCGAAAATCATCCGGGGAGAACTGGAAAATCCCTATCCGGTCACTCACGAGCTGATCGTCCAGGAGGCACTGCTGCGGGCCTCGGCTGGACCGGCTGAGCCGCAGTCCCTCATGAAATAAAGAATGCAACGCCGCAACTGTACTTTCAATATTCAAGTATGCAGGAAACAGCATGACATCCAAACCATCCGTACTGATTCTCGGCGCCACCGGGGCCATGGGACAATACCTGGTGCCGCTTCTGGCCGAATCCGGATACCGGATCACCGCAGTCGCCCTTGACCAGCCGGGAACCGTCCTGACCGGCGTCAACTACATTCAGGCCAACGCCAAAGATAAAAAAATCTACCGGGAACTTCTCGGCGCCGGCTACGACGGTATCGTGGATTTTCTGACCTACCGAACCGGGGAACTCGCCTGGTACCTGCCCCTCATTCTGAACCATGCCGGACACTATATGTTTCTTTCCAGCTGCCGGGTATTCGACGACAGGGAACATCCGGTCAGAGAGAATTCGCCCCGCCTGATCGACTCCTCGGAGGACGCGCTTCTGCGGAATTCCGACGACTACAGCATCTACAAGGCGCGCGGCGAAAACGTCCTGCGCGCTTCGCCGCACCGGAACTGGACCATCGTCCGCCCCGCGACCACCTACTCGCTTATGCGCTACCAGCTCGTGACGCTGGAGGCGGCCGACACGGTCGGCCGCGCCTTCGCCGGCAAAAAGGTCGTCGTTCCGGAACAGGCGCGCCTTAAGCACGCGACCATGAGCTGGAGCGGCGACGTCGCCCGCATGCTCGCGAAACTGCTCTTCAACTCCGCTGCCCTCTGCGATGACTTCAACGTCGCCACCGGCGAACACCACTCCTGGGAGGAAATCGCCGCGTATTACCGCGACATCTGCCGGCTGGAGACCGTCTGGGTCGACAAGGAGGACTATCTGCGCCTGATTTCCTCCGACCCCTGTAATCCGGCTCCCCGCTGGCAGCTCGAATACGCGCGCCTGTTCACCCGGATCACGGACAACTCCAAGATCCTGGCCGCCGCCGGGATGCGTCAGAGTGAACTCATGCCCCTCTATGACGGCCTCAAACACGAGATTTCCCGTTGTCCACGAAATACCGTCTGGCCCGTCAACAACGCCATGGATGAATACCTCGCCGCCCGCCATCTCTGAGCGGCAGACCGGCAAGTGGAAAGGAAAACATGAACCGCATCTGGAAAATTGCCATTGTCCACGATACCTCCCGACCCGGCCTCGGCGGTCACGACACCCATCTGGCGTTCCGCGGACTTCCGGGAGTCGAAGTCGTCGGCCTCGCCGACTCCAATCCGGAACACCTTGATGAACGCATGGCCGCCGTCCGCGCCGCACGCCATTACGACGACTTCGTTGAAATGTTCGACCGGGAAAAACCTGACATCGCGCTGCTCGCCTCCCGCCTGCCGGCGGAGCACTTCGCCCCGATCAAGGCGGCGGCGGAACGCGGCATCCACGTCCTCTGTGAAAAGCCGATGACCAACGATCTGGAGGAGGCCGACGAAATCATCCGCCTCGCCGAACAGCACAACGTTAAAATCGCCGTTGCTCTGCTGGCTCGGCACGCGCTGGTATTCCAGACCATGAAGCGGATGATCAGTGAAGGCGCAATCGGGACTCCGCTCACTTTTTACGGACGCGGCAAGGAGGATGACCGCGGCGGCGGCGAGGACATGGTGGTACTTGGCACCCACATTCTGGACATCGGCTGTTTTCTGTTCGGCAATCCGGAATCGGTGTTCGCCGAAGTGTCAGTCAACGGACGGCCCCTGCTCCGGAGCGACCGGAGCGCCACCCGGGAACCGCTCGGTCCGGTCGCCGGTGACAACGTCTTTGCCCTGCTGGGTTTCCCCGGCGGACGCGGCGTTTTTGAAAGCCGGCGCGGGCTTTTCCGGCAACAGGTGCGCATGGGCGTCACAGTCGCCGGGAGCGAAGGCGCCCTCAGTGTCCGTTACGACAATGACCGGAAACTGCGCCTGAGCCGCAGTCCGTTTCCGCCTGAGGACGAAGCCGCTTTCGAGGAAGTTCCCCTTATCGAAACCCGAACCATTCCCGGAGCGGAACCCATCGATTTCGGACACCTCGAGTATTTCACCGAAAACAACCGTCTGGCCGCCTGGGATCTGATGGCGGCCATCGAACACGACCGGCCGCCGCTGGCCAGCGCATACAACGCCCGGACGGTGCTGGAAATCATCAACGGCATTTATGCTTCACAGCTCTCCGGGCGGGTGATTTCCCTGCCGCTGCGGGACCGCCGTCATCCCCTGGAAACTCCGGATTATTATGAGAATTGATGCGTATAAGCCTTTGCCGTCGGCCATATTCGCCCGGAAAAACGGTCAAACGCCTTCCGGCGGCCTGCCGTCCGGCCGGCGGTTAAATCATTCAAGGGGGAACCAGTCATGTATGCCATGAAAATCACTGCATCCGGCACCCTGCGCTGGAGCAAAGTGCCGGATCCGGAGCCGCGACCCGGCGAAATTCTGCTGGAAATCCACGCCGCCGCCCTGAACCGCGCCGATCTGCTGCAGCGGGCCGGGAAATATCCGCCGCCGCCGGGCTGGCCGGAGTGGCCTGGACTTGAAGCGGCCGGGATCGTGCTGGACGCGCCGCCGGGAAGCCGCTGGCGGTCCGGCGACCGGGTCTGCACACTGCTCGGCGGCGGCGGATATGCGGAAAGGGTAGCCGTGCCTTCTGAACTGGTTCTGCCGGTTCCGGAGGGCCTGACTCTGGTCGAAGCGGCCTCGCTGCCGGAGGCATTCGCCACTTCGTATTTGAATCTGGTGATGGAAGCCGGCCTCAAAGCCGGCGAAACCGCGTTCATTACGGCAGGAGCCAGCGGACTGGGCGTCGCCGCGGTTCAGATGGCTAAAAACCTGGGAGCGAAAGTCATAACCACGGTGGGGTCAGCAGCAAAGGCGCAACTGGTCCGCTCCCTGGGTGCGGATGTTGTGATCAACCGGAAAACCGATGATCCCGGTCGGGCTTTTGCGGAAAATCCGGTCGACGTGGTGCTTGACTGCGTCGGCGGCGCCGGTCTCGGAGCGCATATCGAAAAGCTCGCGCCCGGCGGACGCTGGATTCTTATTGCGACGCTCGGCGGCGAGCACGCCGAAATCGCCCTGCGTCCGATCCTCAAGCGCGGACTCCGCCTGATCGGCAGCACCCTGCGCAGCCGGCCTCCGGCCGTCAAAGGCCGGATCATGGCCAAACTGGAAGAGGCAGTCTGGCCCGGGCTGGCCGCCGGACGCCTCCGGCCGGTCGTCTGCGCAACCTTCCCGGTCAGGGAAGCCGGGCGGGCGCACGCCATGCTCGAACGCGGCGAAAACATCGGCAAGGTGGTGCTGACCCTCCGGCCGGAGGAATAGACTTTTCCGGCCGCCGCTCAAGCCTCTTCCGACTCCGGCGGCGGACCGGCCAATCCGCCGCCGGGAGCCGTGCCGCCCCGCCGGCGGAATTCCAGCGGAGTGCAGCCGAACCGGGCGCGAAAGCATTCAATCAGAGCCGAACTGCCGCTGAATCCGCTGCGCAGAGCGATTTCAGTAAGATCGCAATCCGAGCTGAGCAGCAGTTCCCGGGCAAATGCAAGCCGCCGGTCAATCAGATATTGCCAGGGAGTGGAGCCGAAGTGCCGCTTCCACACCCGGAAAAACGTCCGCCGGCTCATGCCGTGCCGGGCGGCGACCTGCGTCAGATTAATCCGGTCGGAGCAGTGCAGCGCAAGGTCGGCGGCCGCCTCGGCGACGCGGTCATCCAGCTCGAATTCCGGTTCACGCGCCGCACAGCATTCCGTGATGAACCGCACCGCCAGCTGATCCAGCCGGTCGGCCGCGCCGCGCCGCTGCAATGCTCCGAGAGTACGCCGCAGTGCCGACAGGACGGTTTCGACAGCCGGTGTCATCCGAAATCGCCCCGATTCCACTCCCAGCGCCAACACCGACGACGACGACGGCTCGCTGTAGGAGAAAAAGAGCTCATCATGCCGTACCGCCTGAATGGTTTCCATCCGGGTTCCCGGCCGGATCACCGACAGGTACGGCGCGCCGTGACTCCGGCGCTCCCGTCCGTCGATGATGGTGCGCGACTCGCCGGTCGTGCGCAGCGTCACGCACACAAACAGCCGATCCAGTCTGGTATTGCGATGAATATACAGGTGATCAGGCATCCAGCCCACAGAATGCAGCCGGTAGGGAAAGTTGAACAGACGCGGCAGCTGCGCTATCAGAAATTCCCGTTCCGGCATGGCAGTCCGATCTCCATTTTTGGCACGATTTAATAACTTTTTGTCACTATTGACGTAAGCATCTTTCCAGATGTTGCACTATAATATAGTCGGAATACCTTGGAAAAGCCAAATCGAAATGGCGTGATTCTGTGATTTTATATCCGGCGCTGTTTCAAAGCGGCGGGCCAATGTTCCGGCGCTTCCGGCGCCAATGCCGCCAAGCGGCGGCGCCGCCGCAACCAACCCCATCCAGAGGAGGAAAAACGATGACAGAACACACTACGGCACTCTCGGTGGATTTTTCCCGGAAACTCAGCCGGATCAAGCCGATGAACGCCGGAAACAACGGTCCGAAAACTCCCCGCGCCGACCAGACCTGCGGTAATTTCGACACTTTCCGAATGCTGAAAATTCCCTACGCCCGGCTGCACGATGCCAATCTCTGCGTGAGCTACGGCGCCCCCCACGTCGTCGACATCCGGGCGATTTTCCGGGATTTCGATGCGGATCCGGATGATCCGGCCTCCTACGATTTCACCATGACCGACATCTATCTGAAAGCGCTGGTCCGGGCCGGAACCGAACCGTTTTTCAGGCTGGGCGGCAGCATCGAGCACAATCAGAAAAAATGGTTCACGGCGGTGCCGCCGGATTTCCGCAAGTTCGCCGTCATCTGTGAACACATCATCCGCCATTGCACCGGCGACTGGGCTGACGGACTCGGACTGAAAATCACCTACTGGGAAATCTGGAATGAACCCGATCTCGACGCGGATTCGGCCGCCAACAAGCGGTGCTGGCAGGGGACCGCCGCGGAGTTCAGGGAATTGTTCTGCCTGACTTTCAAACACTTGAAGAAATGTTTCCCCGACCTGAAAATCGGCGGTCCGGCCACGGCGTTTCCGCTGCGCAACCCGAATTCCCCCGGTTGGAAGTCCCGGTTTTTCGCCGAACTTGCCCGCCGGGATATCCGACTCGACTTTTACAGTTTTCACCTTTACACCTCGGAACCGGCCATGCTCTTCCGCCTGGTCCGGGAGGTCCGCGCCTACCTCGACTCCCACGGACAGCCCCAGGCTGAAAGCATTCTTAATGAGTGGAATTATGTCAGCGACTGGTCTGATCAGTGGGTCTACTCCCTGACTCAGGAGGCCGGAATCAAAGGCGCCGCGTTTGCGCTGTGCGTCATGCTCGGATGTCAGAAACTCCCGCTGGATCTGCTCATGTATTACGACATGCGCGCCGGCTGCGGCATGAACGGTCTCTGGCACCCGGTGACTTTCGAGCTGCAGAAGCCCTATTACTCCTATTTCATGTTTGAAAAACTGGCCGCGCTCGGCACCGAGGTTTACTCCGACTCCGACTCCGATGAAGTACAGATCGTCGGCGCCGCCGCGCCGGATGGACGCAAAGCCGCCGTCGTCGGCATGTTCAGCAACGACGACCGGCCCCGGATGCGCCGGATTGAGATCAAACTGCTCGGACTTTCCGATGCAAACCGCGGCAACCTCTCGGTACGGCTCATGGACGACCGGCTGGATTGTTTCGAGGTTCCGTTTGAATTGGATGGCGACGTCTTGAAGTTTCCATTCAAATTCAAATCCTGCTCCGGTTTGCTGATCCAATGCTGACTTCCGGCCGGCCGGCTTGACAATCCGGCCGGCCGTGATATGTTATGAACGGCCGCCAGTTGAATCCGGGAGGAACTATGAACAAAATTCTGCACACCGCCGCGGCACTGCTGCTGGCAGCAGCGGCGGCTGCCGCCGACTCGCCCCGGTTTTATCCGAATAAACTTGTCTACCAGCTTTCATTGGACGAAACTTTCGAAGTAGTACCGCGTCCAGGCTGGAGCATGTATCCCGGACGCGAACTGACGCTGCGTTTCGGCAGTGTGCTGATCCGGGGACCGCAGGACAAATTCAGTTTGTCATTGAATTTCATCTGCGACACTGCCGATCTGGCGAAATTTGACACGCCGCAGAAAATGGAACGGCAGTTTCAGGCCATCGTCGCCCCCTTTTATCAGGAGTCGCAGGAAAAGTTCAACCGCATACCCCTGCGGGAACTGATCCGGCCGTTCCGCCCCCGCGGACGCTTCGGATACGCCCTGCGGATCACTGACCGCCGCTACGCCGCCGCCCGACCGCCGGCGGAAGAGTGGAAGTTCCTGACCTGCGGAATTTTCCGCATCGGCGACGATTCGGTACTGCAATTCACGCTGCTGAGCAACACCATCGATGACCGGGAGTATGTCGAGCTGCTGAACTACGTCGCCGCGCTGGCCATTCCCGAATCCGGGGCCCCCGGCTGGCAGGCCGGAAACGCCGCGGCCGCCCTCCGGCTTGCCGAAACGGAGTTCAACCGGCGATATCCTGAAGCCGGCCTGCTTCGTCAGCAGCCGTATTCGGTCGTCCGGCAGGGGGAACGCTGGCTGGTATCAGGAGAGCGGTGGCGGCAGTCTCCCGGCGGAGTGGCCACCGCCGAAATCGACGGCCCCGACGGCAGGGTGCTTCGGGTCGTTCACGGCAAATAAACCGTCCCCTGTAAATCATCAGGAGATTCAAGTCATGGCAGTCAGACTTCATGGCCGATGGCTGATCTGGCTTTTGTTGTTCGCCGTGAGCAGCGCCGCTGAAACCACATCCAGTCTGCAATGGCGCCCCGGAAAATTCTGCACCCTGACGGAACGCAGCGGCCGGAAGTTTCTGCTCGTGCGGGTGCCGGCACAGCACCGTCAGCCGCTCCACTGCGCCACCGCGGAGCTTGATCTCTCCCCATACCGCGGCGCGACGCTGAATTTGAGCATCAGAGCCCGGGCGACCGATGTTTCCAAGCCGCTCCACAGTTACAACGGCATTAAATTCATGCTCAATTTCGTCGACGGCGCCGGTGCCGGACACTGGCCAGGCGTCTTGGATGCCGCCGGTTCCTTCGACTGGAAAGAGCTGAACTTCGCCGCCACCATTCCCGATGACGCCGGTTCCGGACGGCTGATGCTGGGCTTGCAGGAGAGTTCCGGCGAGGTTGAATTTGACCTTGGTTCGCTCCGGATCGACCTTCTCTTTGCGCCGGTACGGGAAACCGGACGCGCCGTTTACACCGCCCGGGTCCGCAAGCTGCCCCGGCTGCGCGGTGTGATGTCGCCCAATCGCAATTTCACCGGGGCAGACTGGCAGACCCTGAAAGAGTGGAAGGTCAACCTGGTCCGCGCCCAGCTCTGCCGCAACTGGGGACGGACCGGCACCGAACGCGATATAGCGGAATACGACCGCTGGATCAACGCCAGGCTGGATCACTACGAAGCCATGTTCAAACTCGGTTACGAAAAATATGGTCTGCGCTTTATTATCGATCTGCATTCCCCTCCCGGCGGCCGCCTGGCCAACCGCGATCTGGCCATGTTCTACGAACCGGTTTACGCGGAACACTTCATCCGCGTCTGGCAGCGGATTGCCGTCCGCTTCAAAGCCAACCCGGCGGTCTGCGGCTACGACCTGGTCAACGAACCGGTGCAGAGTGCTCCGTCGGACTGCGATTACTGGACACTGCAGCGGCGGGCGGCGGAGGCAATCCGCCGGATTGATCCGGACACGCCGATCATCATCGAATCCAACCAGTGGGCCAGCCCCCACGCCTTCAGTTACCTGCGGCCGCTGGACATGCCCGACATAATTTATCAATGTCATTTGTATCTGCCGATCGCCTTCACCCACCAGCTGATCGGCCCGAAATCAGCCTCAGATCAGCTCCGGCCCTACCCCGGCTGGTTTGACGGCCGGTTTTACGACCGGGAAACCCTGCGTCGTCATCTGGCTCCGGTGCGGGCGTTTCAGGAAAAATTCGGTGCGCGGATCTATGTGGGCGAGTTTTCCGCCGCCGCCTATGCACCGGGGGCCGACCGCTATCTGGCGGACTGCATCGCACTGTTTGAGGAATACAACTGGGATTGGAGCTATCACGCTTTCCGCGAAGCCCAGGTCTGGAGCCTCGAACACGCCGGAACCGCTCCGGACCGGCTGACGCCCTCCGCCGACAATCCCCGCCTGCTCGTCCTGAAAACCGGTTTCAACCGGAACCATGCCGCAATCCAGCCGGAAATTCCGGATCCCCCGGCTCCGGACGCGCCACGGAAAAACTGACCATCCGGGAACGGCGGCGCCTCCCCGTCCGGACGCCATTGCCCGGCATTGCGCCGCCGCAGAACGGAATTTTGCTTCAGGAGCCCCGAAGCTTTCGCCGCCGTGCTCCGCCACAGCTGCAGAACACCGGCCGCTTCAGACCGCACAAAATCTCACAATGATAATATAGAGCAATAAAATGATGAACGCAAGGAAGATTTTTGGCAGTTGAGCGATTTTATTAGTAGCGTAGCCAAAAAAGGTAACAACCAGTATCCGGAACTTTCCGGAGAAACCGGAAACGGCGGTCATTACTGTGAAAATACAGCAGAACCGCCGACAGTCTGCGCCCCGGGCTACGGCGCGGCCGAATGACGGTCCTGGAATCGTGCCGGGAGCTCCCCGGTTCGGGCAGAAAATTTCAGCGCAATCGAAAGGGTTGAAAGATGACGGATTTTGAAGCTCTCCGCAACGCAATCATCAAGGGCAAACGCAGCGATGTCGCCGCAATCGTGCAGGAGGCGCTCAACAACCATGAGGATATCAACGCCATCCTTGACCAGGGGATGATTCCGGCGATGCGCGAAATCGGCGACCGCTTCAGCCGCAACGAGGCCTATGTGCCCGAACTGCTGATCGCGGCCCGGGCCATGCAGGCCGGACTGGCGCTGATCGAACCCCTGATCGCGGCCGCCGGCCGCAAATCACTGGGAAAAATCGCGATTGGCACCGTCAAGGGCGATCTTCATGACATTGGCAAAAACCTGGTGGCGATCATGCTCAAGGGCGCCGGTTATGAAGTGATCGATCTCGGTGTCAACTGCGACGTCAACAAATATGAGGAGGGCGTCCGGCAGGGAGCGAACATCATCGCCTGCAGCAGTCTGCTGACCACCACCATGCCGTATATGAAAGACGTGGTCGAACATTTCAAGGGACGGGGAGTCAAAGTCATCATCGGCGGCGCTCCGGTTACCCAGGCCTATGCCGACGAAATCGGCGCCGACGGTTACAGCGAGGATGCCAATGCCGCGGTGAAACTGGTGGATTCGCTGCTGAAAACCAATTAATCGCACCGCCTTTACCACTGCGCCGAAACCGGAGTTTTCCACCGTCCGGACGACGCGGCAATCTTTTGCAACCCGAAGGAGCAGTTCCATGTCTTTTAAAAACGGCTGGCAGGCTTTAAATCTTGAATTTCCGGAAAAACTGCCGAGAACCGAGTATTCCGCCCAGTACTACCATTGGGATCTGATCAAAAAAGTCACCGGGATTGACACCGGCATCGTGGAAAACCGGCCGGCCGCCACCACGGCGTTCCTGAAGAAATGGGACTACGCCATGAACTGGCGGACTTCGGTTTCCCGGCTGGAGCTGGAAGCCGCCGGTGCCCCGATCACCAGGTTGGGACACGCCGAATTCGCAGGTGACGGCGGTGATTTCAGCAGTGAAACCTCCGTGGCCTTCGAGGATCCCGACGATGCGGTGAAACTGGATCCGGGCACCTTCCGGATTTTTGATGAGAAAGAGCTGATTGCCCGGTTTGAAACCTCCTGGCGGGAGGGAGTGGCCGAATGCGACGATCTGGTCAATATGAGCGGCGTGTACATCACATTGTTTTCCGGCCTGATTGAAATTTTCGGCATTGACATGCTGCTCATGCTGCTGGGGCTGTATCCGGATGAAACCGGAGAGATCGCGGCAAAATACAGCCAGTGGATCAGCCAGTTTTTCCGGGCGTTCGCCAAGAGCGAGGTTCCGGTAATGATGGTGCACGACGACCTGTGCTGGACCTCGGGACCGGTCACGGCACCGGCCTGGTACCGCAAACACATCTTCCCCCACCTCAAGGCGAATATCGATATTGTGAAGAGCGCCGGCAAAAAGGTGTATTTCACTTCCGACGGCACCATTGACGAGTTTTTCGACGACATTGTGGAACTGGGCGTGGATTCCGTAGTCATGGAGCCGACCAGCGACATCCGGGCTTTCGCCCGCCGCCACGGTCGGAACTGCGGCATGGTCGGCGGTCTGGACTGCCGGACCCTGACCTACGGCAGCAGGGAGGAGATCGAAAGAGAAGTCGTATCCATGATTGAATTCGGCAAACAGTATCCCGGCTTCGTGCTGGCCGTCGGCAACCATCTGCCGGCCAACGTCCCAGTTGAAAACTGCCTGTTTTACAACGAATTGTACGAACGGCACGCCAACCGGTAAATCCGGGAGGATCAGCCCTCCGGCAATGCCGGGGGGCTTTTTTTCTGCGGCGCCGGCCGCCGGATATCGCATCTTTCAGCGCGGTAACTGGTGAGGAAAACTTGCACTGTCTCCGGGAACATGGTATATTATAAAAAAGGAGACCATGTTTTTGAAATTATTCCGGCGTAACGCCAGCAGCAGATCCAGCGCCATCCGATACGGAATCGGACTGGGGCTGTTGCTGTTTTTCATTGTGGCGCCGGCGGCCCTGAGCCATGCCGGACCGGCGGCGGAAACACTGCGGTTGCGACCGGCCGGCGCTGAAATCGCAGTATCCGCCGACGACAGCACCACTCCGGACGACGGCCGAGGAGAAATCCGCCACCGCCGGACCTCCTCCCGCAGTTTCATCCAATTTAAATTCCGTCTCCGTTCCGTTTCCCCGCCGTGGATGGCGGAAGCGGCGGAGCTCTCCGGCCGTTTGACTCCGATTCCGGAACCGGTCAGGGTTGCCGGCTTCGGATTTCCTCCCGGGGTAATCACCTTTCAGAAAGCCTCCACTGATTCCACCCCGGTTCGGGCGGGACCGGCCGCCGGCGCGAGTGACGCGCTCCGGAGCTGAATCACCGCCGGTTTTCCCGGCAGCAAGTCTTTGTCGCGATGCCTGTCGCCGGCACCGGTTCCGGAAAGCGTCTGTCGTCATCTGTTTTCACCGGTGTTCCCAGGATTTTTACATGCAGGAAACAACTTCAAACGTTCAGAAACGTTCTTTCAAATCTTATTTGCGCATTTTTTCATGCGGCTTCATTATGGGCGGAGCCGACGTCGTGCCGGGAGTTTCCGGCGGAACGATGGCGTTCATTCTCGGAATTTACGATGAATTGATCGAATCCATCCGCCGTTTCACCGGCCGGGAATGTTTTGCAACGCTGCTGCGTCTGCAATGGCGGCGGGCGGTAAACACTCTGCCCTGGCCATTCGTACTCAGCCTCGGCCTCGGCATTCTGACCGCCATCGCCTTGTTCGCCACGCCGCTCCAATGGATGCTGGCCAACCGGCTTTCCCTGATACTCGCGTTCTTTTTCGGACTGGTACTGGCTTCAGCCGCCGCCGTGCTGCCCCGGGTCCGCCGGTGGAGCGCCGGACGGGTGACGGCACTGCTGGCCGGCACCGCCGCCGGCTGGCTGATCGTCGGGCTGCCGTTGCTGCGCAATCCGCCGGAGTCGCCGCTCTACCTGATTCTCTGCGGCGCAGTTGCCATCTGCGCGATGATTCTGCCCGGGATTTCCGGCAGCTTCATCCTGCTGCTCATGGGTAAATACGACTGCGTGCTGAATGCCGTCCACGAACTTAAAAGCGGTGTCAATTTCGGTTCCAATCTGGCGACGCTGGCGCTGTTCTGCTTCGGCATCTTCATCGGCATCGCCGGATTCATCCGGCTGCTCAGCTACCTGCTGAAACGCTTTCACGACCTCACCATCGCCGTTCTGATCGGCTTTATGCTGGGATCGCTGCGCAAAGTCTGGCCCTGGAAATTCGATCGCCAAATTGAGAACCACAACATTATGCCTCCGGACTGGGGGCCGGAATTCTGGGGAGCACTGACTCTGGGCGTGTTCGGATTCGCACTGGTGATGCTGATTGAACATTTCGCCGGCCGGCGGGAGAAAAAACCGGCCGCGAAGCCGGACTGATGGAATCCGGCTCCGGCGCCGCTCCCGCATAAATTCACAACACCGGCGGGCAATGACACCGCCCAAATCAACCTGAGGATACTACAATTATATGTTTACTCTGATCGCCGCAATCACAGTTGCCATGGGAATCTCGTTTTTATGCTCCGTCATGGAAGCGGCCCTGCTGAGCCTCAATCCGGGCAAAGTTGCCCGGCTGGGCAAGGAGCGGCCCCGCCTTGGACGACTGTGCGAGGAACTGAAAAACGACATTGAGAAGCCGATTGCGGTCATCCTGATTCTGAATACCGCCGCCCACACCTTCGGCGCCGCCATCGCCGGAGCGGAATTCGACCGCCTCTACGGCAGCGACTACATCTGGTTTTTTTCGCTGTTTTTCACCATTCTGATGGTCCAATATACGGAAATTCTGCCAAAAACGCTCGGGGTCCGGTTCAACACCTTCGTCGTTGCGCATACGGCGCGGCTGCTCAAAGCCGCCATCGTGCTGATGACTCCGGTGATCTGGCTCGTGCACTTTGTCAACCGCCCGTTCGAGGGCAAAAACGAGCCGGAAAACTCCGGAGCTGAAATGGAAGAGGAACTTGACGCCCTGGCCTCCATGGCCCGGCAGGCCCGGCACATCACCAAGGCTCAGGAACAGGCGATTCAACAGATTCCCGATCTGAAAGATGATAAAATCCGCCAATTGATGGTTCCCCGGTCGGAGATGGTCTGCCTCAGGGATGACATGAGCCGGGATGAAGTGCTGGAAACCGCCCGGAAGTTTCCGCACTCGCGTTATCCGGTCTGCTCCGCCGGCGATCAGCGGCAGTTCACCGGCGTGCTGGAAATCCGCCGCCTGCTCTTCACTGACGGCGACTGGCGGGCCCAGCTCCATCCGGCTCCGGTGCTGGCAGACGACGACGCTCAGCTTCATCTGGCCGAAAACATTGAAAAACTGGACTCCCGCCTGCTGCTGGTCAGGGACGCCTCGGCGGAAATCGTCGGGATGATTACCACCAACGATCTCTTCATGAAACTGTTCCGCCAGACCGAACCGGTCTGACGCCTCCCGGGAATGAACCGGCCGGAACCACTCCGGATTAAGCGGAGCCGCGACGCCCCGCCCGGCTGGAACCCCAACCCTCCGGAAAGCGTTTCCGGAGGGTTTCACTGATCAGGATTGGCGCCGGAGACGGGATGAATCCATTTCGCGCAGCATCACCCGGAGTCGGGGGCGGCATTCCCGCGCGGACGGGGACGGAAAAACCCTCAAAAGTTGCCTTTTGAGGGGACTTTAAGCAGAAATTGGTACCGGAGATGGGACTTGAACCCATACATTCAAAGAATACCAGATTTTGAGTCTAGCGCGTCTGCCATTCCGCCACTCCGGCCCGTCGTCCGCATATTATAGCGCCATTGCCGTTTTTTTTCAAGCCGCAGGCGCTTTTTTTTTAACAAATCCGCCGCCGGAGCCGGTTTCGCCACAATCAGGATCCCGGCAGGAAGGAAAACACCGCCTCAATGTCTCCGGCCCCCAGCACCGCCAGCAGCAGAGGACGGTCAGCCGGTTTCCGGGAGAGCGCCGTCGCTGCCAGTCGATCCCAGCCGCCGGCCGGAGCAGTTCCGCCGCAAGCCCGCGCCAATGCGGCGGAATCCACCGCGCCCCGCTCGCTCCAGGCGGCGAAGACCGGAGCGACGATCACACTGTCAGCTCCGCGCAGCGCTGTGACAAAACCATCAAAAAAAGCCGCCAGCCGCGCATAGCGATGGGGCTGGAACAATACCCTCAGGTGATGCCGGGGATAGCTTTCACGCAAAAAGGCGATTGATGCCGCCACTTCAACCGGGTGGTGCGCATAATCCTCAATTATGGTCAGATCCGGAGAAACAAAACGCCGGGTCATACGGCGGGCGATTCCCGGAAAACCGGCCGCCGCCGCCTCAGCCCGCTCCCGTTCCACGCCGAAATATTCCGCCGCCGCCACCGCCAACGCGGCATTTCGGGCCTGAAAACCGTGAAATCCGGCGCAGCAGAATCCTTCCGGCGGCAATTCCAGACGCCGGGCGCCGGGATGGCCGGCGAACAGCCGGTCGGGCAATTCGGCTCCGAAATAGAGCAGCTGACGGCAGTTGGCGGCAAATGTCCGGAAATTGCGGTGAAGCGCCGCCACACCGCCGACACTCCAGGCATGGTCCTCATCCAGATTGGGAACAATCCCCAACCAGGGATGAAGTGCGGTGTGAGTGCCGTCGGATTCATCAGCCTCGGTGATGAAAATATCCGCCTCCCGGCCACCCGCGGCAGAGTTCCCGCCGTTGACCGCGGCGCCGATCATGAACCCGGGTTCCGCACCACACTGCGTCAAAATATGCGCCAGCAGCGCCGTGATCGAACTCTTGCCGTGTGAACCCGACACCGCCACCGTTCTCCGATAACCGGCGGCAAACTCCGCCAGCATCTCGCCACGACGCAACAGCGGCAACCCCCGGCCGACCGCCGCCGCGTATTCGGGATTGTCCGGACCGACCGCCGAGGAGTAAACCACCGTTTCCGTATCTCCGGGCAGCTGCTCCGCCGCGTGCCCGATGGTGATCCGGGCTCCGGCTGCGGCCAACTGCCCGGTCTTGGCGCCGGCGGCCCGATCCGATCCGGACACCCGGTCGCCACGCTGCAGCAGCAGCATCGCCAGCGGCGCCATGCCGGCTCCGCCGATTCCGATGAAATGATATTTGCGCGGCATCCTCACCGGTCAGATCCCCGTTTCAGGCAAACTGCGTATCATGCAGTTTGCGGTAGACACCGTTCAGCGCCAGCAGTTCCCGGTGGGTGCCGGATTCGATGATCTCTCCATTGCGCAGTACGATGATCAGGTCGGCGTTCTGAATCGTGCTCAGACGGTGCGCGATGGCAAACACCGTGCGATTGTCCATGACGCGGTTCAGCGCCTCCTGCACCAGGCGTTCGGTGACCGTGTCCAGTGCGCTGGTCGCCTCATCCAGAATCAGTATCGGCGGATTGCGCAGAATCGCCCGCGCAATCACCACCCGCTGCTTTTCTCCGCCGGACAGTTTGAACCCTTTTTCACCGACATTGGTCTCGTAACCCTCGGGATGCCGCCCGCTCACGATGAATTCGTGCGCATTGGCCAGTTTGGCCGCCCGGACAATGTCATCCATGGTGGCTTCCGGAGAACCGTAGGCGATGTTGGCGGCAATGCTCTCGTTGAAAAGAATCGGCTCCTGGTTGACCACGCCGATCTTGTCACGAAGTGAGGCGATGCTGTAGTCCCGCACGTCGACGCCGTCGATCGTCACCCGTCCTCCGGTGACATCGTAAAACCGCGCCAGCAGGTTGGCCAGCGTGGTCTTGCCGGATCCGGTTTCCCCGACCACCGCCACCACTTTCCCGCGCGGCACCTCGAAGGAAACCTGCCGGATAACCGCCTTTTCACCATAGGAGAAATCGACGTTTTCAAAACGGATTCCCCGCTGGAATTCCCGGAGCTCAACCGCATCGGATTTTTCCGGCAGTTCAGTGTTGACGTCCAGCAAATGGAAAAAACGGTCGGCCGCCGCCATGGACTGCTGAATCGACGCCACCACTTTGGAAAGATCCTTAATCGGACGGTAGGCCATGAACGCCGGCGACAGCAGTGCGGCCAGCTGGGTGATCGTGACGCCCTGGCTGTAGGAATAAAGCAGAAAACACAGCGCCGCGGTCACCGCGAACAATTCCATCACCGGCGAGACCAGAATCTGCAGACGCATCGCCCGCACCACCTGGCGGAAATACCGGTTGTTGATGTTGACAAAGCGCCGGACTTCGGCCTCTTCCGTGTGATAGGACTTCACCACCCGGATTCCGGAAAACACCTCATGCATCCGCGAAAAAACGTCCGCGATCTTAGCAAAGGTTTTCTTGTACAGTTTGCGGATCCGGCGGCCGAGAATGTGGATCGGCAGCACCAGCAGCGGCATGCCGATCACCAGAATGAGCACCAGCGCGTAACTGTTGTATTCCCGGCAGGCGACGACAATGGCCGCCAGACAGCCGAGCAGCTGCAGCGGCGCGTTCGTGAGATCCTCGATGGAGTGGGCGACCGAATACTCCAACGCGGAGGTGTCGTTGGTGCTGCAGCTGATCAGGTGCCCGATATCCATTTCGCTGTAGAATCCCAGCGACTGCCGGATCAGTTTGCGGAAAATCGCTTCGCGCAGATCCGCCACCACCCGCGATCCCACCCAGCGGGTGCAGTAACCGTTGACGTAGTGAGCCACATTTTTCAGCAGCCAGGCCAGCACAAAAACCACCGTGTAGATTGCAAACAGCTGCCAGGCCACCCGTCCGTCCGGACCGACCACATCAAAGGAGAAATTCCGGGGCCAGTAGACCTCAATATGCTGTCCGTCAACCCGGAACGGCAAGTGCAGACTGTCCGCCGTGCTCTGGGCCTGTTTGAGCAGCTGAGTCAGCTTGGGATCGTCGTCGCCGGGAGACAGAATTTTTTCCGCCGCGGCGATTCTGGCCGCCTGATCCAGCCCGGGGCGGTCCACAGCCTGCACAATTTCAGCGGCGAGCTGAGAGCTGCGGTTGAGCATTACGCCGGAATCCGCGACTCCGACCAGCTTCGGGATCATCAGCAGAGTGACAAACAGCGAGCCGCCGACCAGCATCCCGGCAAAGATGCCGATCGAAAGCCGCAACCAATAAGGACGGGTGTAACTGATCAGCCGCCAGTAACTCTGGCGGCGGAAATCCCGGTCGTTTTCCCTGACGTGGGCCATAGAACTGAACAGAACCGGATCCGGCGCGGTTTCCGCCGCCGGTTCCGGTCATTGATTAAAATCAGGCCAGGAACTTCGCGATCGCATCCACCACGCAGGCGCGCTGATCGGTGGTGGATTCCCCGTAGATGGGCAGCGCCAGAACTTCCGACGTGGCCGCTTCGGACACCGGGAAGTCGCCGGGCCTGCCGCCAAGGTAGGCAAAGCAGTTCTGCAGATGCAGCGACAACGGATAATAGATCGCACATCCGATTCCCTTGGACAGCAGATGCTCGCGCAAGGCATCGCGCCGGCCGTTCTTGACCCGGATGCAGTACTGATTGTAGATATGGCGGACCGGATAGGAGGCCTCAGCCGGAGTGACAACCTTTCCATCGAGACCGGCAGCCGCGAACATCTGATGGTACTCGGCGGCATTACGCTGCCGTGCGGCCGACCAGTTGTCCAGCTCGCGCAGCTTGACCGACAAAATCGCCGCCTGAAGCGCGTCAAGCCGGAAATTGCCGCCGACATAGTCATGGATATAAGTGCGGCTCTGCCCGTGATTGCGCAGAATTTTCAGCAGATCAGCCCGTTCCCGGGTGTTGCAGGTCACCGCACCTCCATCGCCGAAGCAGCCGAGGTTTTTGCTGGGGAAGAAACTGAACGCGCCATAGTCACCGATCGAACCGGCCCGGCGTCCCCGGTATTCGGCGCCGATCGCCTGGCACGCATCCTCAATCACCACCAGGTTGTGCTCGCGGGCAACCGCCATGATGGGATCCATGTCGGCCATCTGGCCGAACAGGTGCACCGGTATCACAGCGCGGGTGCGTTCGGTCACCGCCGCTTCGAGCTTTGCCGGATCGAGGTTGAACGTCACCGGATCAATATCGACAAAAACCGGCGTCGCCCCCACCCGGGCAATCGCTCCCACCGTGGCGAAAAACGTGAACGGCGTGGTAATCACCTCGTCTCCGGCCTTGATTCCCTCGGCCATCAGCGCAACAATCAGTGCGTCGGAACCGCTGGTGACGCCGACCGCGGCGGTGCTGCGGCAGTAGGCGGCGATTTCCTGTTCAAGCTGCTCCACCTTGGGGCCGAGGATGAAGTGCTGAGAGTCGCAGACTTCGGAAATAACCTTGAGAATCTCTTCCTTGAGAGGAGCATACTGGGCACGGAGATCAAGCAGGGGAATCGACATGGAAAAACCCTCCAAAAAATTGACAGAACCACACCGTCGGTGCGATGAACCACAAGTTATGTTAAGATAATATAGCGCCGGTTTCAGACAATTGCACGTTTTTCCCGATTTTTTTTAGCGCAATCTGATGATCATTCCGTCATCTCCGGCGTCGCAACCGGACGGATGCGCTCCGGGCCGCCGGCTTCCGGTCCGGACAGGACGACCAGTTCCCGCGGCGCCAGCAGAAGATACTTCCGGCCGCGCAATGCAAAACGTCCGACCGTGGCATAACCGGTCAGCTCCGGAGTGTCGGCATCGGCCAGAACCAGCGGACGATGTTCATAAATGAATCGCAGCGCCGCCTGATCGTAGTCGGCGTAGGCCTGAATGTTGAGCATACGCATAAACATCGGATGATGCAGCGCAGACTCCGGCAGCAGCACCGAAAACAACGGATCCGAGGTGAAATTGAACACGCCGCGTCCGGCCGCCACCGGATCCCGGCCCGCCTGTTCCAGGATTTCGATCACGCCGCCTTCTTCCCGGTTCAGGCGCATGCCGCGCAGTCCGGGCAGTTCCGGGACCGTGTTCATGCGCCACGGCATCCGGCCGGCGGCCTTCCAGAAATAGCCGCGCACCCAAATTCCCAGCGCCGGCGGCACCACCAGCAGGAACAGCAGAAACCAGCGCCGCCAGCCGGGCTGCCGCCGGCTCCGGAACAGCTTCTCCCCCAGCGCGACGTATGCGCCCAGCATCGGAACCGCCGCCCAGTAAAGGTGCCGGACACACGGCACCGGATAATACTGATGCCATGAAGCCGCGCCCAGCAGCAGAACCGTCACCCAGCCGGTCGCCGCCGCCGCCCGGTTCCGGTCGGAACGGCAGCCCCAGACAACAGCCAGCAGCAAGCCGACCGTGACCAGCGGCAGTATTCCGAAGAACACATCATAAATCCCCATCGTGGTAATGAAAGGCAGCATGGTCTCGGCGATCTGCGGCCAGTCACCGCCGCCGCCGCGCTCCCAGGCAAAGCGGCCGACAAAGCTCAGACACTGAATGAAAAAATCGCGCCAGCCGCCGGTTATGGAAATATATATTGCGGCGGCCAGCACCGGAACGGCGAATCCGGCGCTGTAGGTCAGCGTCTCTTTCCACCAGAAACGCCACCGGTTTCCCTCCGGTCCAGAGGCGGCAGCCCGCCAGGCCAGCGCGGCCACCGCGGCCACCGCAGCCGCCGCGCCGCAGGGATGCCGGCTCAAAAAAGCCAGAGCCGCCGCACCGCCGGCGACGGCCAGCAGGATACGGCAGCCGCGCTCGCAGTACATGAGTTGAAACTGCAATCCGAGCAGCATGAAAAACAGAGCGTAAACGCTGCTCCAGGGATGAAACGTCACCAGCAGTTCGGGTGCGAGTCCGAAAAACATCACAAACATCGCCACCCTTCCCGGAACCGTCAGAAAACGGCGCCAGACCAGATCAAGCAGTACCGCCGACCCGGCGTAAAACACCGCGGTAAGCAGCCGGATGACCACCAGTTCCGGGCCGAACAGCGCCACGGCCGCCCCCTGCAACAGCGGCGTCAGCAGCCCATACTGGCAATACACATCGCGAAACACCGCCGCGCCTCCGGCCACCCGCAGCGCCGGGATCAGCATCACGCCATCGTGATGCGGATCCATGCCAATGATCGCGAATGAGCCGAAAAAGAGCAGCGCGGCGATGGCCAGCGCACTGTATAACGCAACCGTTTTTTTCACCTTGTCCTCCCGGAGTCCGGCCGGGTCAACAACCGGTTCAGCCGGACCACACATAATTTAGCACATCCGGCTCCCTGATACAAACCGGAACCGGGCTTGACTTTGCCGTTTCACGGGGGTATTTTATTAATGACATCAGCAAAGAACCGGCCGGGCCGCTTTTTTCGCGGCCCCCCTAAGTGAAACCGAAAACCCCAGGACCCCCGGCGACAGTTTCCGCACTGCCGCCTCCCGACCCGGAATCATGCAGAACAATTCCGAAAAAATCCAGGCCGGCTCCGCCGCCCTCGAACTTTTTTTCGCCCGCCCCGGCGACGCCGGAGTGCTCGAATTTGACGCCGCACCCGCGATCCGGCTGACCGCGGGATTGTTCAGTTCGTTCCTTCGGCCGGATCCCGGCCGGGCCGCCCCGCACCACTATCTCAACGCCATCGCCCGCGATCCCGGACCGGAAAATTATGCACCGGCACTGCTTGAGGCGGCATTCGACGTGCTGATCGATCACGGAGTGCTTCCGGCGGAGCTGACCAGTCCGTCTCCCGGACCTGACGCCGAATTTCTGCTCGATGCCCTGGCCGACCTGTTCATCGCGCTCCGGCTGCTCACCACTGCAATCACCCGCTCCGCCGGAAACCGGCTGCTGCCGGCGGCCCGGGCGATTGCCGGCGACCTGAATTCCACCGCCGCCGGCACTCGTGCCGCGGTGATCGGCCGGCTGGCCGGCCGGCTGGCTGACTGCGACCGCTTCAGTCGGCAGCGGGTGTTCCGGGTCTCCGGCGGAAAACTCTCCGCGGTCCATCCGGATTCAGCCAAGCCGCTTGACAAATTTTTCGGTTTTCCCGGAGTGCGGGCCAACTTCGCCGAGCATTTTCAGGCCTTTGCCGGCGGCCGGAGCAACATCCCCCTGCTGGTCTACAGCCTGCCCGGATATGGCAAAACCAGCCTGACCATCTCCCATGCCGTCGCCACTCCCGGCGCGGTACTGATCCTGGCGGCGCCGGAACTGCTGGAAACCGGATGGCGCCCCCTGATGGATGAACTGGCCCGCCGCACCGACCGCAAATTTGTCGTGTTTTTCGACGACATCGATCCGCGGAACGTGGACTGGTACAATTTCCGCACCAACGTGGGCGGCGCATTTTCCCTGCCGGACAACGTCATGCCGGTGCTCTCCTCCAACTACGAATTTCCGGCCGGAATTCTCTCGAGAGGACGGCAGCTGAGTTTCCCGGTTTTTGACGAGCTGCGCTGCACGGAAATGATCGAGGATTTTCTCCGCGACTTCGGGCTCAAGCGCATTCCGCGCAATCTGGTCTACCTGATCGGCGCCGGATACACCGAGGAGTTCGGCCAGAAAAAGTTCGCGGAACTGTCGCCCCGCACTCTGATGCGCTATCTCGCCACGTTCGAATCCGATCAGGAAAAACGCCGCACCATCGCCGAAATGTCCCTCGGAGAAATGGTGGCCAAACCCGACAGCGAACTCTTCTACGAGTTCAACATCGAGCTGATGCGCTCGCTGTACGGAGAAGAATACATTCAACGGCTCCTCAAGGAAAAACTGCGCAATCTGTCATGAACGAATCCGTCTCCTCACCCCGGCCGGCTTCCGCTGAAGTCACTATCATCATTCCCAATTTCCGGACTGAACTGCTGACCCGGTTCTGTCTGCGTTCACTGCGCCGCCACACCGACCTCAACCGGGTCCGGGTGATCGTCGTCGACAACGGCTCCGCCGACGCCTCGCTCGACTATCTGCGCCAGGTGGAATGGATTGAGCTGATCGAACGTCAGACCACCGGCGAAAGCGGTCCGGAAATGCACGCCCGAGCACTCGACCTGGCGCTGGAACGCACCTCGTCGGAACTGGTGCTGGTCATGCACACCGACACCATCGTGGTGGCGGACGGCTGGCTGGATTTTCTGACATCACGGCTCCGGCGTTCGCCCCGCCTCGCCGGAGTCGGCAGCTGGAAACTGGAAAATACCGGACCGATCAAGCAATTCGGCAAAAAGCTCGAAAACGTCCTGCGCCGCTGGTGCGGCCGCCGGATCAACAACCAGGAGCATTATCTGCGCAGCCATTGTGCGCTCTACCGCACCGCGCTGATCAGGCAGCGTACCAACGGCTTTTTCGACGGCGACACCGCCGGAAAGTCCCTGCACCGCAAGCTGGCCGCCGCCGGATACGAACTGGAATTTCTGGAATCGGGCGAACTGCTGCGTTATCTTCGCCACCTCAACCATGCCACCATGATTCTCAATCCGGCGGCCGGAGACCGGAAAACCGCCCGGCCGTCCGCCCGGAAGCGATTGGCTCGGGAATTGGCAAAACTTGATTATCCCGCGCTCATGTCCGCCACGGAACTCGACCGGAAAGCCCCGGCACCGGGACGTTGAACCCGATCAGTCATCCTCAGCTCAAAGGTTTTTCAACATGAAGACAACTCTACTGATTACGGCAGCTGCCGCAGTGCTGCTGATCGGCTCCGGATGCGCCTCAGAAGCTGGAATTAAACGACATCCGGCCGTCCCGGCAGAAAAATCCGGAATCATTACCGACTCCGCAGCCGACCGGATCGAAGCGGCCGGCGAACGGGCCAGGCTCCGGCGCGAACAACGGCGTCAGGCGCTTGATCCGCTCCGGCCTGAACCGGAGTTGCGCCTCCTGCCCTGAACCGCGCTTTGGATGCAGGCCGCCACCCCCCGGACCAGCAGGCACCACAGCGGGAGCGGCAGCCAGCCGAAGATAAAAGTGAACAGCAGCTGCGCACCGTCGGCGGTATTGGAGCACACTGCATAGACTTCAGGCGGCATGGCATTGAAATCCGGATATCCGGAGCACAGCACCGCCACCGCCTGCCATTTGGCCTGAACGGCGACGTTGAGCAGCAGCCAGCCCGCCGGCAGAGACACTCCCAGCTGCGTCAGCACCCGGAGCCGGATGGAAACCAACGGGAAAATTACCCAGATGCCCCAGGCCGTGTGCTGAAGAATTCGCCAACCGGTTTCACTCATGTCGCCTCGGCCTCACCTCCCGAATCCGGTAAAGCTTATACCTCCGGATTACGGCGCCGGTTTTTCCAGCGATAGAAGGCCCAGCCCAACGCGCCGCCGGTAAGCAGAGCGCAGGCGGCAAAAACCACTTCTATGGCATGGGCGCGGGAAGTCAGATGCCCGACCACTCCGACGCCGGCTTTTTCCAGGCCGAAACAAATCAGAATAAACAGCAGAAACAGCACGTTGAGCGGCCGCACCACTGCCGAGATGATCACAAAAAAGAAAGCCCCGGCCAGAATGTGCTTCTGCACCGGCTTGAGACTGCGCCCCATGGCCATTGTCCGCTCCCCAGTTCCAAATATTTCATTGGTTTTGACCGCTTCGGCCAGCCGGAGGCAAGTCCGGCTGCCGACCTTGGATAATATAACACCGCAACTGGACTTTTACAAAGAATTTTTCCGGCCGAAGTCGCTGCGAATCAACCCTCTCAGCAGCAGCACCGACGCCGCCGCCGGCACCGTGCAGAGCATCACCAGACCGAAAAAGCCGGGATAGCCCAGCCATTCCTGAATCACTCCGGCCGCCATTCCGGGCAACTGCATGCCCAGAGCCATAAAGCCGGTCATAATGGCGAAATGGCTGGTCCGGAACCGGCCGCTTGACTCCGCAAACGCCACCATGGCCAGCGTGTAGGCCGTAAAGCCGAAGCCGTATCCCAGCTGTTCAAGTCCGACCAGACCGGCCACCTCGGCCAGTCCGGACGGCCGCCACAGAGCCATCGCCAGATACACGATGTCAGGCAGGTTGATCGCCAGCGCCATCGGCCACAACATCCGCCCCAGACCGAAACGGGCCGCCAGCCAGCCCCCGGCCAGACCGCCCAGAGTAAGGCAGATCACCCCGACCGTCCCGTAAACCAGACCGTGTCCGGCAGTGGAGATTCCCAGTCCGCCGCACCCCGGCTCATCCAGTATGAACGGTGCAGCCAGCTTGACCAGCAGCGCCTCCGCCAGCCGGTACAGCAGCAGAAACGCCAGCAGCCGCCAGACGCCGTGCTTCTGAAAAAAAGAAACAAAGGCCAAGGCAAATTCACGCCGGGCCGCTGCCCAGGCTCCGGCCCCCGCCGCCGCCG
>CASFVA010000058.1 GCA_949298075.1 uncultured Lentisphaeria bacterium | reverse complement strand
CGGCTATCGGCTCTACACCGAGGACAACACCCTCAAATTTGGCAAAATCGCCGGATAGTCACGCGGTTGATTTGAATCTCTCCCGTCATCCGGATTCCGCGGTTTATCGCCCTTCCGCGGCTCCGGATGGCGGGAGTTTTTTGCTGCAGTCCTTTGAGAAGGTCTGCAATTACGAAAAACATCCGGCTGTAAATCAATGGAACCCCCATTCGCCCGGAATAATTGCAGTATCACCGTTGGAAAGGAGGACTGCGGGTGCATCCGCCCGATGAAAAGCCGAAATCCGTGCTGCATCAGCGCGGGCTTTCCAGAAACCTCACGATCATATAGATTTCTGCCGCCGTCCGGCCCGAATTGATAATCCGGTGCGGCACATCGCAGGCAAAGCGGATGACGTCGCCGGCTTCCAGCCGGGTGCTCCGGGATTCCGCGCTGACTTCGACCGTTCCGACCAGCAAAGTGACGATCTCTTCCGAACCCGGATAATGCGGACGCGATTCCAGGCTGGCCTCCGGAGCCATTGTGATGCGGTAAAATTCCAGTTTATCCGCCAGGGCGATGCCGGAGAGTACCCGGATTTCAATCCCGTCTCCATATCCGGAAAGTAACGGCAGATCGTTTTTGCGGGCGACTTCAAAACAATGCGGTTTGCCGGGTTCCCCCAGCAGCAGCAAGTTGAGATCGACGTTCAGGGCATGGGCAATTTTCCACAATGTGCCAATGGTGGGATTGACTTTGCCTGACTCAATCTGTGAAAGCATTGCCTTGGAAACTCCGCTGGCCACCGCCAGTTCATCCTGGGACCAATGCCGGCCCAGACGTTCCCTCCGCAGGTTGTCGCCCAGAGCCGGAAGTTCAGGTGCCGGGACCGGGGTCGGTTTTATTTTGTTCATTATATAAAACTTTGTTTAAAATATTTTATAAAACTGCTTGAATTATACTTGTTAATATAATATAGTAAACAAAAAGTATTATGTCAAACCAGACAGCCGTTTTTTTCGGCCGAACTATCCCGGAGGGATGAATTATGGATACTGCAATCGATCAGCAATTGGCCAGTGACAATTATTCCGGGGCCTGTCCGGAAGTAATGGCGGCTTTGTTCAATGCCAATCATGGTTATGTCTCCAGCTACGGTGAAGATTCCTGGACGCAGGCGGCCTGTGACCGGATCCGCGAGGTGTTCGAAACGGATTGCGAAGTGTTTTTTGTGTTCAACGGCACTGCCGCCAACGCGCTGAGTCTGGCCCAGCTCTGTGCCCCGTTCCACAGCGTGATCGCCGCCGACGTTGCGCACATTGAAACAGATGAATGCGGCGCACCTGAATTTTTCTCTGGCGGCAGCAAAATTCTGAGCCGGACTGCGGTCAATGGCAAACTGACTCCCGAAGACATTCATTACTGGGTCGGAAAACGTTCTGATATTCACTATCCCAAACCGCGGGTGGTGACTCTGACGCAGTCAACTGAATTGGGCACGGTTTACACGGTTGAAGAGCTCCAGGCGCTGAGCGAAGCCGCCAGAAACTGCGGACTTGCGGTACAGATGGACGGTTCCCGCTTCGCCAATGCCGTGGCTTACACCGGCGCGTCTCCGGCGGATTTATCCTGGCGCTCCGGTGTGGACGTGCTTGCACTGGGCGGAACTAAAAACGGCGGCATGATCGGAGAAGCGGTTTTGTTTTTCCGGCGGAAACTGGGTGAGGATTTCGCCTACCGCTGCAAACAGGGTGGTCAGCTGGCCTCCAAGCTGCGCTTTCTTTCCGCTCCCTGGCTGGGATTGCTTCAGGACTCCCGCTGGCTGGCCAATGCCGCCCATGCCAACGCCATGGCGGCGCGACTGGCCCAGCAGCTGGCGGCGATTCCCGGAGTTGAACTTCGTTTTCCGGTGGAGGCGAATGCAGTATTTGTCAACCTGCCCGGACCCGTACAGACCGGGCTGTTGAACCGGGGATGGCATTTCTACACCTTTATCGGCGGCAGTGCCCGGCTGATGTGTTCCTGGAATACCCGGATTGAGACCATCGACCGCTTTGCGGCTGATTGTGCCGAACTGGCCGGAGAATTCAATTCCGATCCCGCAGTGAAGCGGTGATGGCCAGCAGCTGCGGAAGCATCTGCTTTTTCCGGCTGAGCACCCCCGGCAGAAAGAACAGCTGGTGATCCAGCTGCTTGTAGGGCAGCGCCCGGATGAGATCGTCGCGTCCGATGGCGAGCAATTCGGAGTTCTCCCGGACAACGTCGGTAACCAGCAGTCCGAAGAAATCCAGTTTTTCAGTTTCTATGCGCCGGTGCATGGCCGCGGCCAGTTCGTCATGGCGCTGATGGAGCAGCTCCAGATTGCTTTCCTCGACCTGGGCAAGAGCGAAACGCAGATCGCCATCGGTGTAATTCTTGCAGTCACTGCTGATTACTTCGTCCGCGGGCTTTCCGGCCAGCGGGGAGTCGATTTGCAGGAGTTCCGCCATGAGTTCCGCGCCGGAAACTCCCGAAAGCTTTTCCAGCCATTCGCACATGCGGCGATCGAGTGCGGCGGTGGTCGGTGATTTCAGCAGCAGGGTATCAGAGATGATGCCGCCCAGCAGCAGCCCGGCCAGTTCCGGAGACAGGCGTTCGCCGGCGCTTCTGAACATCGCCGCCACCAACGTGCAGGTGCTGCCGACAACGTCTCCGGTGAAGCGGATCGGCGTCGCGGTCGGGAGCATGCCGATGCGGTGATGATCGACCACTTCGATTACCGGTATCTCCTCGATTCCGGGCAGACTCTGATCGGGTTCATTGTGATCGACCATGATAATGCGATAGGGCGGGGCGGCCGAGAGTGATCTTTTAAAGACCGCGCCGAGACAGCGGCCGTCACGATCCGCCACCGGCAGCACATCAGCCGCTGAATTTAAAATCACCGGCCGCTGGTCGCGGATCCGGTCATCGGGAGACAGCACCGGTTCATCGGCGGCAAATCCGCCGTATTCGACCGGGGTGCTGAATTTGAGTCGCCGGATGACGGCGGCGGAATCCAGCGAAGTCTGCAGCACCGCCATGCCGTGGGCGGCGGCCTCTTTCAGGATCAGAGGATCCACGGGCTGACTTCCGGTGACGATCAGAAGCCGGATACGGTGATGCAGTGCCCGCAGATGAATTTCCGGACGGTCGCCGACGATGATGGCCAGGTGGTCATGGTCGCGGGGGATGTGTTCCTCAAAGCGCTCCAGGCTCATTGCCGCCACATAGACGTTGAAATCCTGAGTGGCTGCGGAATCGATGCCGGACAGGTTTTCCGCCTCAAGAACGCCGGTGATGAGCCGGATTGAGCTGTGGATCCGCCGCCCGGCCAGATCGCTTTCATCGGCGCTGCCGAGGTTGAGCAACTGAGCCAGCAGTGCCACCGGACTGAGCATCCCCAGCAGGCGGTGTCCGGAGTCAACCACCGGAAGTCGCTGCAGTCCGGACTCCCGCAGCAGCTTGACCGCATCCAGCAAAGTGGTGCCCGCCGCGATGACCGGAACGGTTTCAACAATGTCCCGGATGCGCAGGTAGCCGTCATTACGGACGGAGGGCGGCCGGAGCCTGAAGCGGCGGAAAAGCCAGGCGGCCCGTTCCGGCAGCATACCGGGACAAATGGCGGTGATCGGACCGATTCCCTGGCGCCGGCGCAGCTCGGCCAGGGCGTAGGCGGCGGCCAGACTGTCGATGTCTGGATTGCGATGGCCGGTGACGTAAATTCGACGAATGCTTTCTGAACTCATTTGGTGTATTGCTCCGGATTCAGCCGGCGGTTTCGGTATGGCGCCGGCGGTAAATTGATTGCAGAATTCCCAATGCCAGCATGCCCATGGCAGTGAAGCTGCCGCCGTAACTGACAAACGGCAGCGACAAACCGGTTATGGGAGTCAGGCCGATGCTCATGCCTATGTTGACGAAGGCATGGGTGAAGAAAACAGTTCCGATTCCAACTGCAATGTAGCGGCCGAAGGCATCCGGAGCGCAGAGCGCGGTTCGGAAGATAGATCCCAACAGCGCGAGGTACCCGCAAATCAGCAGCATACAGCCGAAGAAACCGGTTTCCTCGGCAATGACTGAAAAAATGAAGTCATTGTTGGAGACCGTCTGCGGCAGAAAACCCAGTGTGTTCTGAGTGCCTTCTCCGATGCCCTTTCCGAACAGGCCGCCGGAACCGACCGCGAGACGGGCCTGATAGGCGTTGTGGCCCCGCCCGGAGCGGTCGCTTTCCGGATTCAGGAAGATTTTGATCCGGTCGCGCTGGTAATCCCGCAGGATCGGACGGTAATTGAACACCTCGCAGATCACGGCCGTTCCGCCAAGCACCACCGCCACCGCCGCTGCCGCCAGAATGTATCTGGCCTTCAATCCGGCACAGAAGACGATGGCCAGATAGAGCGGCAGCAGAATCACGGCGCTGCCGAGATCCGGTTCAATCGCAATCAGCGCAAACGGCAAGCCCAACGCCGCCAGACTTAGCAGCAGACAACGCAGTCGGTTGACATTGAACATCGGCGTCGAAAACATCACGCCCAACAGCAGAATAAGTGACAGCTTGGCCAGTTCCGATGGCTGAATCCGCAGTCCGAACACATCCAGCCACCGGGTGGCGCCATAGACCTTGACGCCGACCAGCGGCACCAGTATCAGCAGACCGATCACGAAAAAGTAAAAGATCACGGAGAACACCCGGAAATAAGCGGCCCGGTAATTCAATCCGGCGGCCGTGATCCCCAATCCGGCACCCACCCCCAGCCATACCAGCTGTTTCCAGAAAAAGCCAGAAGCGGCCGGAGTATCGATCTGCACTCCGGTTGAATATATGAAAATCAGCCCCGTTCCAGCCAGAAACAGGAACGAGGCGATTTGCCACCAGTCCGGCCCCCCCGGGGCATTCGAAACCGGCGTCCGGTCAGCGGAGTCGGTAAACCGGCGGCGAAGCATGGATTATCTGGCAAATGTTTGATCCCGGCGGGGACCAACCGAAATAATGGCGATTTCGGAATCCACGAGTTCCGCCATTCTGGCCAGATACTTGCGGGCATTTTCCGGCAGATCGCTCCAGCTCCGCGCACCGGAAATGTCGCATTTCCAGCCCGGATGATACTCCAGCACCGGCTGCGCCGCTTCAAGGTCGGCCAGGGCGGCAGGGAACTGGTCGGTGACTTTGCCGTTGATCCGGTAGCCGACACAGATGGCGATCTGTTCGAGGTCGTCGAGCACGTCAAGTTTGGTTACGGCCAGCTTGTTGACGCCGTTGACCATGCAGGCGTAACGCGAAGCGACCGCGTCAAACCAGCCGCAGCGGCGCGGCCGGCCGGTGGTGGCTCCGAATTCCCGCCCGACCTGACGCAGTTTTTCGCCGGTGGCGTCAAAAAGTTCCGTGGGGAAGGGGCCGGCTCCCACCCGGGTGGTGTAGGCCTTGATTACTCCCCAGACATCCCGGATGCACTGGGGCGGTACGCCGCCTCCGGTACAGGCTCCGCCGCTGGTGGTGTTGCTGCTTGTAACAAACGGATAGGTCCCGTGATCAATGTCGAGCAATGCCCCCTGCGCCCCCTCGAACAATACGTTTTTGCCGGCTTTAATCGCGGCATTTACGCTGTAGACCGTATCCGTAACCAACGGAGCCAGCCGGGTGGCGGCCTCCAGCATTTTTGCCAGTTCGGCCTCGATGTCGAGCTGAGGGGCGCCGGCTTCGGCGAACAAACGGTTGTATTTGGCAGCTTCTGTCCGGAACTGCGCCGACAGGCGTTCGGGAGAGGTGAGGTCGATCGCCCGGATTCCGGTGCGCCGCATTTTGTCCGAATATGCCGGCCCGATACCGCGTCCGGTGGTGCCGATTTTTACTTTTGCACCCTGTTCATTCAGGGCATCCGCCGCTTTGTGGTAGGCGAAAATCAACTGGGCGCGGTTGCTCAGTTCGATGGCTCCCGTGTCAATTTCCTTGGCTTCAAGCTCCCGGATTTCCGCGTCAAGCGCCACGGGGTCAACCACGACTCCATTGCCGATTACGCATTTGACTCCGGGACGGAAAATTCCGGATGGCACCAGATGCAGCACATAGTGGCGGTCACCGATTTCCACCGTGTGGCCGGCGTTGTTGCCGCCTTGAAAACGTACTACTGCGTCGACATCGCGGGTCAAAACATCGATCAGCTTTCCCTTGCCTTCGTCACCCCACTGGGTGCCGACCAGAATATCTACGGGCATTTGGTTACTCCCTCATTAAAAACTGAGAAATGACATTCGAAAACAGAATATAGTCCGCCAACGGACTTTTTTCAAGAAAATCCGCCGGAGAAAACCCCGTTTAAACCCGGTCGAGAGCCTGCGCGAAATCAGCAATGATGTCATCGGCATCCTCGATGCCGACGCTGACCCGGATCAGGTCAGGCGAAACTCCCGCAGCTTCAAGCTCGGACTCCGAAAGCTGACGATGGGTCATGCTGGCCGGATGCAGCACTCCGGTGCGCACATCGGCCACGTGCACAACAATGGCCGCCATTTGCAGCGAATTCATGACTTTTTCACCGGCTTCAGCACCGCCCTTGACGCCGAAGCAGAGCACTCCGGAGGCACCCCGCAGGTATTTCTGCGCTGCGGCGTACTGGTCGTCGCCGGGCAGGCCGGGATACTTGACCCAGCCGACCTTGGGATGATTCTTTAAAAACTCCGCAAGTCTGAGGGCATTGGCGCTGTGTCGCTCCATGCGCAGATGAAGGGTTTCACATCCGATCATGGAGAGAAACGCGTTGAAAGGCATCATGGGAACGCCGTAATCGCGCACCAGCTGCACCCGCAGTTTGACTGAGAACGGTGCGGTGGAAAAGTCGCGGGTGTAAATCAGACCGTGATAGCTGGCGTCCGGTTCGGTAAACTCCGGAAACTTCCCTCCCGTCCAGTCAAAGCCGCCCTTTTCCACCACGATGCCTCCGACGCTGGTCGCATGGCCGTCGATGTATTTGGAGGTGGAATGCGTGACAATGTCGGCTCCGAAGTCGAAGGGATTGCAGAGCGCCGGAGTCGGAAACGTGTTGTCGGCCACCAGGGGAATGCCATTGGCATGGGCGACTTTGGCGAAAAGCTCCAGGTCGGCAACGATCAGGGCCGGATTGGCCAGGGTTTCAACGAAAATAGCTTTGGTTTCAGGACGGACCGCCGCCTGGAGTTCGGCCTCGGAGACGTCCGGTGGAATCAGAGTCACTTCAATGCCGTTTTTTCGCAGCGTGTTGGTGAAAAGCGACACCGTGCCGCCGTACAGGCTGGAGGCGGCGAGAATGTGGTCGCCGCAACGGGCGATGTTCATGAGCGCGAAAGCGTTGGCGGTCTGCCCGGCGCAGAGCGCGACGGCGGCGACGCCGCCCTCAAGCGCGGCAATTTTCTTTTCGAATGCGTCAACCGTGGGGTTGGCCAGCCGGGTGTAGAAGAATCCGGGACGCTTGAGATCGAAGAGATCAGCGACGCTCTGCGCGTCGTCGTATTTGAACGTTGTGCTCTGGGTGATCGGCACGATGCGCGGATCTCCGTTGCCGGGATCGTATCCGGACTGCACGGCCCGGGTGGCGAATTTCCAATTCTGTTTGTCCATGATAACTGAATGACCTCCTCAAAAAGCGGGATATGCGCGGTCGGCCCCGCTGTCGGTGCCGGCCGCATATAATATAACTGTCCGGCAGGTTGAATGCAATGTTTTCATGTTCCGGACTTGTAGATTTTTCGCGCCATGGTATATTATTCAAATGTCAACAGCACTGTCGCACCGGCAGCCGGATCGTCATGAAATCCGGTTGCGGCTGGCCGCGGGGCGGTTCTCGGGATAACCGGTCCGGAGATTCGCGGCGGTGGCCGGCGCCGGCCGGTGGGCGCAACTTTCCAGGGAGTCTGATCATGCAGTGGTTGAATCCAGCCGTCAAGCAATATCTTTCCGGCGGTTCGATGATCCGCCGGATGTTTGAAGCGGGTATTGAGCTGAAAAAACGTTATGGAGCCGACCAGGTTTATGACTTCAGTCTCGGCAATCCCGATTTGCCGCCGCCGTCTGAAGTTCAGACCGCGCTGGAGCGGATTGCCGGCGGAGCCGGGCAGCCTTTTGCCGTCGGTTACATGCCCAATGCCGGTTATCCCGAATTGCGAGAAGCTCTGGCGCAGCAAGTGAGTTCAGAGCAGAATTGCGCGGTTCCAGGCGGGAATCTCCTGATTACCTGCGGCGCAGCCGGCGGCATGAATGTGCTGTTTCACGCGGTGCTGGAGCCCGGGGATGAGGTTATTTCACCGTCTCCATATTTTGTCGAATATGTGTTCTACGCTGCCAATCACGGTGGCCGGCTGATTCCGGTGCCGAGCCGGGATTTCACTTTCGAATTGGATATTGAGGCGCTGGAAAGGGCTTTCACTCCGAAAACCCGGGCGATCATCATCAACTCGCCCAACAATCCGACCGGCCGGATTTATACTCCCGCTGAGCTGGGAAAATTGGCAGAAATCGTCGCGGCCAAAGAGCGGGAGTTCGGGCGTCCGATTTATGTGGTTTCGGATGAGCCCTATCGCTTTCTCAATTTTGAAAATGCGCCGCTGCCGGCGGTGTTCGAACTTTTTGACCACGCGGTGGTGATCGGTTCTTTCAGCAAAAATCTGTCTTTGGCCGGCGAACGTCTCGGCTACATTGCCGTGTCGCCCCGGATTGACGACAAAGGTGAACTGATGGCCGCATTGATTTTGTGCAACCGGATTCTCGGATTCGTCAATGCTCCCGCCCTCGGACAGCAGATCCTGATGGACTGCCTGAAAGCTCAGGTCGATCTGGAAATCTATCGCGCCCGGCGCGCTGCCATGGCCGACGTTCTGGATGGCGCCGGCATTGAATACAGTATGCCGGACGGGGCGTTTTATTTCTTCCCGAAGTCTCCTGTTCCGGACGAAACTGCATGGGTGGAGGCCCTGCTCGGAGAGCGGGTGCTCGGGGTCCCCGGCCGTGGATTCGGGTGTCCGGGGTATGTGCGGCTGGCATTTTGCGTGGATGAACAGATAATCCGCAACTCCGCCGCCGGATTTGTGCGGGCATCACAGAAGCTGCGGGGTTAACAGCCCCCCGGTGTCGGGCGGGGCGACGGATTCGGTTTTCAGCCGTTTTCGGAGAAATCTTCGCGGCGATTTCAGCGTGACGGTTGAAAAAAGACGTCCGAAATGGTATTTTAAACCTGTGCCATTTTACAATTATTATAGTCTCAAGAGGTCGTTATGGGTGGTTTTTTCGGTGTGGTTTCGGAGTCTGACTGTGTTTGTGACGTCTTCTACGGTACCGATTATCATTCCCACCTCGGTACCCGGCGCGGCGGCATTGCGGTGGTGGACGACCAGGGCTATATTCACCGGAAGATTCATGATATTTCCAATGCGCAGTTTCGGTCCAAATTCGATGATGACATCGGCCATTTCAAAGGTCCCGCCGGCATCGGCATCATCAGTGATTACGAGGATCAGCCGCTGGTTATCGTCGGTAAATTCGGCAAATTCGCGATTGTAACCGTCGGCAAGATCAACAACATTGACGAGATTGTCCATCGGGCTTTTGACGGAGGAAGCATTCACTTTTCCGAATACACCATGGGGGAATACAGCCCGACTGAAATTGTCGCCATGCTTATCTGCCGGCGCAGTTCACTGCTTGAGGGGCTGGAATATGCTCAGCGGGTGATTGACGGATCGTGTTCCATTCTGGTACTATACCAGGGCAACATCTACGCTGCCCGGGATCGCTACGGACGTACTCCGGTTATTCTGGGGCGGAAACCGGGCGCCATGGCGGTGTCGATGGAAAGCACCGCTTTCCCCAACCTTGAATATGAGGTGACGCGTGAGCTGGGGCCCGGCGAAATTGTGGAGTTGACGGCTGCCGGGGATCGTCGGCTCCGGTCCCCCGGAAACACCATGAAAATGTGTACGTTTTTCTGGGTGTATTATGGTTATCCATCGAGTTGTTACGAAGGGGTCAATACCGAAAGCGCCCGTTACCGCAACGGTGCGAGTATGGCGGAAATGGATCGCGATATTCTGCCTGATATCGATTCGATCTGCGGCATTCCGGATTCCGGAATCGCTCATGCGATTGGTTATTCCAATGCCGCCGGCAAGCCTTATCAGCGTTCATTTGTAAAATACACCCCCACCTGGCCGCGCAGTTTCATGCCTCAGAACCAGGAGTTGCGCAATCTGGTCGCCAAAATGAAGCTGGTGCCGGTTCAGGAACAGATTGAAAACAAACGCATGCTGTTTTGTGATGATTCCATTGTGCGGGGTACCCAATTCCGCGATACTGCGGCGCGGCTTTACGAACGGGGGGCGAAGGAAGTGCACATGCGTTCGGCCTGTCCTCCGCTGCTTTTCGGGTGCCGTTTCCTGAATTTTTCGCGTTCACGCTGTGAACTGGACCTCGCTGCCCGGCGGGCAATCGCCAAACTGGAGGGCACGACGGAGCTTACTTCCGAAATAATCGCTCCCTATTTGGTGTACAATTCCCCGGAATACCTGGCAATGGTCGAGGAGATCCGGCGTGAACTCAATCTGACCACTCTGAAGTTTCAGAGTCTCGACCGTCTGCTGGCGGCAATCGGCATCCCGGCCGACCGGATGTGCACCTATTGTTGGAACGGGCGCGACGTTGAAAACGAAACTCCGGAACTGGAGTTCTGATCATGTCTTCATGGATTTCCGAGGCGGCCCACGGCTACGGCAACACGATTGAGGTGACCGGGGAACTGTTCCGGTGCGAAAGCAAATTTCAGAAAATTGAAATTTACGAGACGGCCAAACTGGGCCGTCTGCTGTTGCTTGACGGCATCATCCAGCTTACCTATTCCGATGAATTTGCTTACCATGAGATGATGGCCAATCTGCCTTTCTACGCCCATCTCAATCCCCGCCGGGCGCTCGTGATCGGCGGCGGCGATGGCGGTGTGCTGCGCGAGCTGGGGCGGCATCCTGAACTGGAAGTCCTCGACATTTGTGAAATTGACGCCGAGGTGATCCGGGCCGCCCGGGAATTCCTGCCGCAAACAGCCTGCGGATTTGATGATCCCCGAGTAGTGATTCACATTGCCGACGGCAGTGAATTTGTCCGCGGACGCATTGGTTATTACGATATTATAATCGTGGATTCCACTGATCCGGCCGGCCCCGGTGAACCGTTGTTCAACGCTGATTTCTATGCCGGACTCAGGCAGGCGCTGCGGCCGGGAGGTGTGATTGCCACTCAGGCCGAGTCGCCGTTTCTTCTGCCCGACGTTGTGGGGCGGTTGAATCGGATTGCCCGTCAGGTTTTTCGTCGGGTCGGATACGCTTCGATCCAGGTGCCGACCTATCCGACGGGCATGATCGGGGCGTGTGTCGCTTCGGACGAGGTTGATGTCTGGCAGCCGGCTCGTCCGGTCGAACCGGAACTGGCCGGCCAGCTGCGCTATTACACCACCCGGCTGCACTCTGCGGCGTTTGCGGTTCCGGCCTTTGTCGGTCGGTTGTTCGACGGCGGGCGCGGGTGAGCGTACTCCGGGGAGGTACTGGAACATATGCAAGTTTCCGAAGGTCTGAAAAAGATTCTGTGGCTGGCAGTCAAACTCGGCATTGCCGGCGGGATCATCGCATACCTGCTGCTGCGCAATCCCGGCCAGATGATTGTCAGTTTTGAAAATTTCAACTTTGCCTACCTGGTTCCGGCCATGGTGGCTTATGGCTTTCACATGGTGGTCTGCGCCTGGCGCTGGTGGCGGCTGGCCAGGATTCTCGGAGTGGAGCTGGCGCCGGCGGAAGCGTTTTCAATTACGTTTCAAGGCTACTTCTTCTCGCTGGTCATTCCCGGCGGAGCGGTGGGCGGCGACGTGGTGAAAATGGGCATAATTTCCAGACGTTCCGCTTCCGGCAACCGGATGGAGGGCATGTTCACCGTGCTGATGGACCGGATCATCGGCATGATCGCCCTGTTTGCGCTGGCGCTGGTACTGCTGGGGCCGGCGGTGGGATTTCTGAGCCGGGTCAAGGTTCCCGGGGTCAGGATCGATGGCACCGCCCTGGTGATACTCATTGGGGCGCTCTGTCTGGCCGGGCTGGCGGCCAGTTGCGTGATCTTTTTCCACCGTTACGTTGAAAAGCTGCCGTTCTGCGGGGCTCTGATGACGTGGGGAGATCGGGTTTCGCACGGCATGGTGGGGCGGCTGACCGCTGCCACAGACGTATATTCCAAGTCCTGGCGCGAATTGTTGGTGCTGGTGGTGGTCAGTGTGTTTCTGGTCCATCTGATGACGGTGATTCCGTTCGGTCTTCTGCTGGCCGGTCTTGGAGAAGAAGTGCCGGTGTTCGGCGTGGTGGTGGCGGTGACAATCGGAAATATAGTCGGTCTGATTCCGTTGTTCCCTTCCGGTGTCGGCGGCCGCGACCTTGCGGTGGTTACGATTCTGGCCACTTTGGGCATTGGTTCAAATACCGCTGACGCCGCCCAGCTTATGTACACGGCGATTCTGATTTTCTTCAATCTGGTGGGTGGATTTTTCTTCATCTGCGATCCCGGGCGGCGGCAGCTGGTCCCGGCGGCGGATGATAATTGAACCGGAGAGCGGTGAAATGGGTGGAGAACTGCAGCTGGAAATGAATTTCAGTGCCCGGCGCAATCGGTTCAAGTCGGCCTTGGATCGCGGAGATTTCGTGCTGCTGATCGAGTGTGCTCCGCCGGAAAGCGTCATTGACCCGGCCGCCGGAACCGCCCAGCTGGCCGAGCTGGAGTCTGCGGTGCTGGGGATGTCGCGGATCAACGCCGCGTTGGCGATTACCGATCACGGCGGAGCCGGCGGCGGCTGGCGCGCGGTGGAATATGCGCGCGGACTTTCGGAAGAGAACCGCGATCGACATGTGGTTTACGTTTCCGGAGCCGATACCGGTGAGTCCGAACTGGCCAATCTGGTGAGCATCGCCGGCAACGCCGGCAACGTGAATTTGGTTCCGGTTACCGGAGCGGCTCCGGCCGGGTGTTCGGCTCGGGAGTGCCGCCGCCGGACTTTTACCGGAAGTGTGGCCGCGGTCCGGCAGCTGGCGTCGGCCGGAATATTCACCGGCGCCGCTGTCAATCCTTATCAGTATACTCCGTATGCCTTGCTTGGGCAGTACGGCAAGCTGGTGAAGAAACTGCACGGCGGCGCGGGGTTTGTGGTGGCGCAGGCGGGGTGGGACATGCTCAAGCTGCAGTCGCTCAACTGGTATCTGACCGGTCGGGAACTCTGCTATCCGGCGATTGCGCGCCTGATGCTGCTCACTCCGGACCGGGTTGAAAAAATCACTTCGGGAGCCTGTCCCGGGCTGGTGATTTCCAGTGATTTCAAACGGATTCTGGACAAGGAGCTGCTCTACTCGCGCACCCAGTTTGAAGCGGCTCAGTACCGGCGTCTTGAACTTCAGGCGGCCGGCTGCCGGTTGCTGGGCTACAGCGGTGTGCAACTGGCCGGCGCGGAATATCCGATGCAGGCGCGGATTGCCGCGGAGCGTATTGCTGCGGCGCTGTCTGAATTTACCAATTTCGAGCAGTGGTTGGATGAATACAACTCTTATCTGGCCAGTGTGGAAATGGCTCCGTTTCCGGACGGCTTCAAATTGTACGACCGGGTTTTGAGCCGACCCTATCCGGTGGATGATCCGCCCCGGGCCAACGAGCTGAGAGTTCCAGAAATCAATCGGGGCGAGAGGGTGTTTTACCAGTTGCGCCGTTTTTTGTTCCGTCATGCCGACCGGAGGCGGCCGGGCTACGCCAGGGTGCTCAAGACCCTGCTGGCCGGCTGCCGGGGATGCGGTAACTGCCGGCTGCCGCAATGGGAGTATGTCTGCACGCAGTGGTGTCCCAAACGCATTGCCGACGGTCCATGCGGCGGAGTGCGTCCAGATGGCGGATGCGAAGTCACCGGCTCGGAGTGCGTATTTGTCCGGGCCGTCCGGTTGGCTGTCTGGCGCGGGGAATTGCCGGAGCTGGAAAAGAATTAGCGTCTTGTCGCCGTATTGAACTGCCGTCTGAAAGAGAAAAAGCCGCCTCCGGCATCAGCCGGGGCGGCTTCTTCGATCAGCGATTTGTCGGCCGGAAGGTTCCGGGAACGGGATTTTCAGCGCACTCGCCGGTCGATGACCCGCTTGGCTTTTCCTTCACTGCGCTGGAGAACGTTCGGAGCGACCAGTTTCACCTTGACGCGCAGACCGATCAGAGATTCGATCGCAGCTGTGATTCGGGCCTGAAGCCGCTCCATTGATTTCACCTGATCCGAGAAAAGCGCGGCGTTGATTTCGACGTCGACCTCGATGTTGTCCATGCCGTTTTCGGTGTAAAGTATGATGTTGTAATGCGGCTCGGTGCCGTCGACCGAGAGCAGGGCGCTTTCAATCTGGGACGGGAACACGTTGACGCCGCGGATGATGAACATATCGTCACTGCGCGAGGCGATCCGGTCGATCCGGCGGATGGTGCGGCCGCAGGCGCAGGGTTCGGAAATGATGCGGGTGAGGTCGCGGGTCCGGTAACGGATCATCGGCATGGCGAATTTGTCGAGCGTGGTGATGACCAGTTCGCCGAATTCTCCGTCCGGCAGCACTTCGCAGGTGTCGGGGTCGATGATTTCCGGATAAAAATGATCTTCAAAGATATGCAATCCGTTGTGTTCTTGGCATTCAATGGCCACCCCGGGGCCGATGATTTCGGACAATCCGTAAATGTCGAAGGCCTGGATGCCGGCTCCGGATTCGATCCTTTCGCGCATGCCCTGAGTCCAGGGTTCGGCTCCGAATACGCCGACCCGCAGCGGAAGCTCGCGCAGGTCAATGCCGTTGTTGCGTCCCTCTTCGATTAGGTGGAGGAAATAGCTCGGCGTACAGCAGATGGCGTTGACTCCGAAATCCCGCATCAGCATTACCTGGCGTTTGGAATTGCCGCCGCTGGCCGGCACTACCGTGGCTCCGAGAGCTTCGGCTCCGTAATGGGCGCCGAGTCCGCCGGTGAAAAGACCGTATCCGTAAGCGACCTGAATCAGGTCGGAACTGCACAGGCCGCAGCAGGCGAAGGAGCGTTTCATTACTTCCATCCACACTTCAAGGTCGTGGCGGTTGTAAGCAACGACAATCGGCTTGCCGGTGGTGCCGCTGGAGGCATGGAGGCGGACAATTTCACTCATCGGCAGGGCGAAAAGTCCAAAGGGATAAGTATCGCGCAAATCGGTTTTTTTGGTGAACGGCAGCAATTTGAGATCGGCCAGGGTACGGACATCGTCCGGAGTCACTCCGCGTTCGGCCATGCGGCTGCGGAACAGCTCAACGTGATCGTAGGTGTGGCGCACAATCCGCTGGAGCCGGCTCAGCTGCAGCTCTCTTAAATATGTGCTGTCAACATAATCGGAAACGCTGAGATTGTCATTGGATGCGATCAGATTCATCTTCGTATCTCACTTTGCTCACTTGGATTTGATGTAAATCTCTTTAATATACCATGCGTGACCCGATTTGCAAATGGCGGAACCGGTGCGTCCGGTACTTCCAAAACGTAAAAAAAAAGTCCATGGATGTATTGACTATCGGCGGAATCGGTGCAATATTATATGGTTGTCTGACTTAAATTCAATTTTTCAACATATAAACGCAGTGGATTAGGAGATTGAAAATGACCAAGCGTGATTTGGTGGTCAAGATCGCCAAGGAGACCGATCTTGTCCAGAATGATGTGGCTGAAATTGTCCAGAAAACTCTTGACAATATCGCCGGTGAGCTGATTGCCGGCCGTTCGATTGAACTGCGCAACTTCGGCGTTTTTGAAATCAAAGTCCGCAAGAGCCGCAAGGGGCGCAATCCGAATACTCCGAGCAACGAAGTTATCATTCCGGAGCGCACGGTGGTCAAATTCCGGGCCGGCAAAGAGCTTAAGGAAGCCGTGGAAAAGTTGAAGCCCGCCGACTTTAAATAAGGGTTGTGCCGGAGCGGTTTACATAAATACTCACGCCTGACGAGCCAAAAGCTGTCCGTCGGGCGTGGTTATTTTAACGATGGAGTAGTTATATGGCGGCATTCGCACCCCCTCCGGGGACAGCGGACATTTTTGAGGATGAAGCCCGGCGCTGGCGGCGTATGGAACGTACCGCGGCCGAAGTATTCGGACGCTACGGCTATGGCGAACTGCGCACGCCGATTTTTGAATACACGGAAGTGTTCCAGCGCGGACTCGGAGACGAGACCGAGGTAGTCCGCAAGGAGATGTACACTTTCACCGACCGCGGCGGACGGAGTCTCACTCTGCGTCCGGAAGGCACGGCCGGAGTCATGCGGGCGCTTTCCAACACCGATGTGCTAAATGGTGTGGAGCAGCGGGTTTATTATCACGGGCCGATGGTCCGCGGGGAACGTCCCGCAGCGGGACGGCGGCGGCAGTTCCACCAGATCGGAGTGGAAAACGTCGGGCGTTGTGCGCCGCTGATTGACGCCGAATGTATTGCCATGCTGATGAATTTCCTGCGGGAAATCGGGTTGGGCGATGCCGAATTGATTATCAATACCCGCGGGGCGCAGGATGACCGGGGACCGGCTGTGGAACTGCTGCGCAATTATTTTGCCTCCCACATTGACACCATGTGCGATGACTGCCGGGAGCGTCTGCAGCGCAATGTCTGGCGCATTCTGGACTGCAAGCAGCCCCGGTGCGCGGCCGTTGTGGCGGAAGCTCCGGATTATATCGCCTGTTTCAGCGAAGAGTCCCGGGCCTATTTCGATGAGGTGCGCCGGGCGCTGGAAGCGCTGGAGGTGCCTTTCCGCAGTGATCGCCGGCTGGTTCGCGGCTTGGATTATTATGTGCATACGGTTTTTGAACTGGTGCATCCGGCCCTCGGCGCGCAGACGGCGATTGCCGGGGGGGGGCGGTATGAACTGTTCCTGCCTGGGGCCTCCCGACCGGTGCCGGGCGTTGGTTTTGCCGCCGGCGGAGAGCGGCTGCTTCTGGCACAGGACGCCCTCGGCTGCGGTGGCGAGACTCAGGAGCCGGCGGTGGTTTATCTGATTGGTCTCGGGGCGGCGGCCAGGCTGGCGAACCTGGTGCTGGCCGACCGGCTGCGCCGGTGTGGAATTCCGGTGGCGCTGGAACTCGAGGAACGGTCTTTCAAGGCGCAGCTGCGGGGGGCCAATCGATCCGGTGCGCCGCTGGCCGTGGTGCGTGGAGACAGTGAACTGGCGGCTGGACGGGTCCTGGTCAAGACGATGGCGACCGGCGAACAGCGCGAAGTGCCCGATACGGAGATTTTTGACTGCATAAAAAATTTTGCGGAGAATGAATAATCATGCAACTCACTAAGAAAAATCTGGTGTTTCTCGGCGCACCCGGTGCCGGAAAGGGAACGATCTCCAAGCGACTGCTGGAAAAGTATCCGCTGGCACACATTTCCACCGGCGACATTCTGCGGGCAGAGGTGGCTGCCGGAACCCCGGCCGGCCGGGAGGCCGAAACGTTGATGAAAGCCGGAAAACTGGTTTCGGACGAACTGGTCGCCGGCATGGTGCGGCGGCGCATCGCCGAGCCGGACTGTGACAACGGTTTCATTCTTGACGGATTTCCGCGCACGATCCGGCAGGCTGAACTTCTTGACGAGGCTTTGACCGGAGCCGGGCGGACTTTGGATGGTGTTATCTACTTCAAAGTGGATGACGAGCTTCTGCTGAAACGTCTCACTGCCCGGCTTAACTGCCGCGGCTGCGACGCGATTTACAACCGGATTTTCATGCCGCCCCGGACGGAGGGGGTATGTGACAAATGCGGTTCTCCGCTTTACCAGCGTCCCGACGACAGCCTGGAAACGGCGCAGTCCCGGCTCAAGGTGTTCTATGCGCAGACCAGTCCTTTGATTGAATACTATACTACAAGCGGGCAGCTTCACACCATCACCGCAACGGATCAGGACGAGATCATGCGCGAACTCGTCGCTTTGCTGGCGTAAGCGGAGCTTAAAATGAGCCGTGCTCAATTGATCCATACTCCGGAAGAGGTTGTCCGGATCCGGAGGGCGGCCAGGGTGACCGCCGCCGTCCGAGACGAGATAGCGGCGGCGGCGCATCCGGGCATGACCACTTTTGACCTGGATCAGATCGCCGGTGAAATCATCCGGGCCACCGGCGGAAAAAGCGCTTTTCTCAACTACCACGGTTATCCCGGCAACATCTGCATTTCGCTCAACGACGAGGTGGTCCACGGCATTGGCCGGCCGGACCGTGTCATTTTGGACGGAGACATTGTGAGCATTGATGTCGGAGTCGCCGTTGACGGAGCCATGGGCGACACGGCTCTGACTTTCGGTTTCGGCGAACTCAATTCCGAGATCTCCCGTCTGCTGGATGGCACCGGCAAGGCTTTGCTTGCCGGCTGCGCCGCTGCCCGGCGCGGCAACCGGGTCCGCGACATCAGCATGGCGGTGGAAAAAGCGGCACGGCATGCCGGTTTGGGCATTGTCCGGGATTATGTCGGCCATGGTTGCGGAATCCGGCTGCACGAGCCGCCTGAAGTTCCCAACTTTGTGATGGGCGGTGATTCGCCGCGGCTGCTGCCGGGTATGGTGATTTGCATTGAACCGATGTTGACTCTGGGCGGCGGCGCGGTGACGCTCGACCGCGAGGATGGTTGGACGGCCCGGACCCGGGATGGCTCCTGGAGCGCTCATTTTGAACATATGGTATTGATAACCGATAATGAACCGGAGATTTTAACGTGGCAAAAGACGATGTGATTCGAGTTGAGGGTGTGGTTCGGGAGTTGCTTCCGAACACGATGTTCAGGGTGGAAATTCAGACCGGGCACATCGTCAATGCGCACATCTCCGGCAAGATGCGGATGAACTTCATCCGGATTCTGCCCGGCGACTCGGTGACCTTGGAAATGTCGCCCTATGATCTTACCAAGGGGCGGATTGTATTCCGCAAGAAATAGAAGTAACCGGAGGGGGGCCGACTGAATTTTTACAGGCCGGGGAGGCGTCCGGATCTTGGGCTTGGCACCGCGGCCGGCTTTGCAAACCGGGTGCGGAGTGGCGGAGCGGATTGGCAAAACTGCAATAATTTCAATCAAACAAGAGAGATATGGTAAAATGAAAATTCTGGTGATTAACGCCGGCAGCAGTTCAATGAAATTCACGCTGTTCTCGATGAGTCGGGAACAGGTGCTGGCCAAAGGATTGTTCGAGCGCCTGGGGTCCGATGCCCCCAACATGATTTACAAGCGTTTTGACGGCTTCAAGTTTGAAGGTGTCATTCCGGTGGCCAATCAGGTTGAGGCGCTCAATGAAATCTGCCGCAAGCTGGTGGATCCCGAAGTCGGAGTGATTCGCGATCTTTCTGAAATCAAGGCGGTGGGACACCGGGTTCTGCATGGTGGCGAACAGATTACGGCTCCGGTGCTGGTGGACGCCACTGTCAAAGGAATCATTCGCGACTGTTTCCCGCTGGGGCCGCTGCACAATCCGGCCAACCTGGCCGGCATTGAGGCCTGCGAAGCCGCGATGCCGGGGGTGCCCAACGTCGCGGTGTTTGACACGCAGTTTCACCAGACGATGCCTCCGGAAGCGTATTTGTACGCGATTCCATATGAGTACTACGAGCGTTATGCGATCCGCAAATACGGCTTTCACGGCACCAGCCACCATTATGTCACTCAGGCAACCGCGAAGTTTCTCGGCCGGGAGCTGGCGGAAACCAATATCATCACCTGCCACCTCGGCAACGGCTGCAGCATGGCGGCGATCAAGGGCGGCAAGGTGATCGACACCACAATGGGCCTTACTCCGCTGGAAGGTCTGATGATGGGAACCCGGTCCGGAGATATGGACCCCGCCGCGGTGTTGCGGCTGGTCGACCTGGGCAATTCCGCCGCTGAGGTGGATACCATTCTGAATAAGAAATCCGGTTTGTTCGGAGTTGGCGGCATCGGTACCGGCGACATGCGCGACATGCTGGCCGCGGCGGAATCCGGCAACGAGCGGGCCGCACTGGCAGTTCGGATGTTTGTTCACCGGATCGTCAAATACATCGGCGCCTATTATTGCCTGATCGGCAACTGCGAGGCGATTGCGTTCACCGGTGGAATCGGTGAGTATTCCCGGCCGATCCGGCGGATGGTGGTCGAACGGCTCGGTGCGCTCGGCGTCCGGCTTGATGCGGAGCGCAATGAGGACTGCTTCGGCAAAGCCGGTCTGATTTCCACGGACGACAGCACGCTCAAGGCGCTGGTCATGCCGACCGATGAAGAACTCATGATTGCCCGCAATACGCTGAAACTGGTTACCAGATAATTTTTTCAGAGGAGATTCACATCATGTCTGCGATTGAAAAATTTGCTGAACGCGCACGTTCCGTGGCGCGCACCATCGTGCTGCCCGAAGGACAGGATCCCCGGGTGGTGACCGCGGCCAACAAAGCAGTTGAGTCGGGGGTGGTCAAGTCGATTATAGTGCTCGGAACCGAGGCCGAACTGACGGCGTCCTGCGCTGAGGCCGGCATTTCCGAGCGCAAGTTTGAGTGCCTTGATTACCTGGCCAGTCCGCTGCTGGAGGAGTTCTCGCAGGAACTTTACGAAAAGCGCAAAGCCAAGGGGCTGGAAATCGAAAAAGCCCGCAGGATGATGACGAGCCGGATTTATTTTGGGGCGATGATGTGTCGCCGTGGTCTGGCGGACGGACTGGTTGCCGGCAGCATTGCGTCGACCGCTGATATGTTGCGGGCCGCGTTTCACTGCATTGGCACGGCTCCCGGCATCAAAAGTGCCAGCAGCACGTTTGTAATGGATTTGGCGACCCCGGCGCCGGCCGGTGACGAGGTGCTGCTTTTCGCAGATTGCGGAGTGAATCCCAATCCCGATGCCGATCAGCTGGTTGACATTGCGATGGCGACGGCCAACAGTTATCGTTCGCTGCTGGGCAAAACTCCGCGGGTGGCGTTTCTCTCCTTCTCGACGAAGGGCAGTGCTGAAAATGAGGTGCTGGATAAAATCATCGAGGCTTCCCGCAAGTTTGCCCAACGGGTGGCGGATGAGAAACTCGACATTGTCTGCGACGGCGAGTTGCAGGCTGACGCCGCCATTGTGCCCAAAGTCGCGGCGGCCAAAGCTCCCGGCAGTCCGTTGGCCGGAGCGGCCAACGTGCTGATTTTCCCCGACCTCAACTGCGGCAACATCTGCTACAAACTCGTGCAGCGTCTCGGGCATGCCCAGGCTTACGGGCCGGTGCTGCAGGGGTTGGCCAAGCCGCTCAACGATCTCTCGCGCGGTTGCAGCGCCGAGGATATTTACGGTGAAATTGTGATTACGGTCTGCCAGTCGATCTGATTGGCGCATTGTCGGATTACGCCGGCCGGGAAAGGCGGGGTGCAAGCCTCGTCCTTTCCCGGTTTTTTTATGCGCAAGGCATTGCGGATGATTGAAATCGGTGTTATATTATAAGAATATAATATATGAAAACCCGAATTTTTCAGGATCGCTTATGCAGCTCAAAAATATCGCTATCATCGCCCATGTCGACCACGGCAAGACCACGCTCGTCGACCAGATCATGCGCCAGGCCAAAATCTTCCGGGACAACGAGGTTGTTGCCGACTGCTTTCTTGACAGCAATGATCTTGAACGGGAACGCGGTATTACCATTCTGTCCAAAAACATCAGCATCAACTACAAGGGATGCAAGATCAATGTGATTGACACTCCAGGACACAGCGATTTCGGCGGTCAGGTTGAGCGTGTGCTGAAGCTGGCCGACGGGGTGCTGCTGCTGGTTGATGCGGCCGAAGGCCCGATGCCGCAGACCAGGTTCGTGTTGGACAAGGCATTGGCTCTGGGGCTGCGTCCGCTGGTGGTCATCAACAAAATTGACAAGCCGGATGCGCGTCCGGATGCCATTCAGAACAAGGTGTTTGATCTGTTCTGTGAGCTCAATGCCAGTGACGAGCAGCTGGATTTTCCGACCATTTACGCCAGTGGGCGGGATGGCTGGGCAACCCGCAGACTCGATGATCCGCGGGAGTCGATCACTCCGCTGCTGGATGCGATCCTTGAGTATGTGCCTTCTCCGGAAAAGAAAACCGGTCCGGTGCAGGCTCAGGTGGCCACGCTCGATTATTCCAATTTTGTCGGACGTATCGGCATTGGCCGGGTGTATCGCGGTACGCTTGATCTCAGCCGGTCGCTCTGCATTGTCAAGCGGGATGGGTCGATGCGGCCGGCGGCGGTTAAGCAGCTCTTCACTTTCGAGGGCATTGGACGGGCGGAAACCTCCCGGGTCGAATGCGGGGACCTGTGTGCGATTGTCGGTATCGAGGATATCGACATCTCCGATACGATTTGCGACGCCGAACAGCCGGACGCGATGCCGCCGATTGCCATTGATGAACCGACGATATCGATGACTTTCCGGATCAACGACTCACCGTTCTTCGGCCGTGAAGGCAAATATGTCAGCAGTCGGCAGCTGCGGGAGCGGTTGTTCAAAGAGACTGAGCGCGATGTGGCGCTGCGAGTCGAGGAGATTTCGGGGGATGCGTTCAAGGTCTCCGGGCGCGGAGTGCTCCATCTGGCGATTCTGATTGAAACAATGCGGCGCGAAGGCTATGAGTTCGCAGTGGCCAAGCCGCAGGTGATCTGCAAGACCATCGACGGAGTGAAAAACGAACCGATCGAGCGGTTGTCGGTGGATGTTCCGGGAGATTTTGCCGGGCGCATTATTGAAATGGTCGGCATGCGCCGCGGTGAACTCATTCAGATGGAGTCGCGCGGACTTCGGCAGCTGGTGGAGTTTTTTATCCCGACCCGTGGTCTGATCGGTCTGCGGAGCAAGGCGCTTACGGTCAGCCAGGGCGAGGCGGTGGTAAATCATCTGTTCGATCATTACGAACCCTACAAGGGGGCGCTGCCTTCACGGCAGAACGGAGTTATGGTCAGCATGGGCAATGGCAGGGCGGTTCCATTTGCCATTGACGGACTTCAGCAGCGCGGCGAATTTTTCATTGACCCCGGGGTGGACGTCTACGAGGGAATGATAGTGGGTGAGCATTGCAAAGATGACGATCTGGTGGTCAATGTGCAGCGGGCCAAGCAGCTCACCAACATGCGTGCGGCCGGCAGCGATCGCAACCTGAAAATTGCTCCGGCCCGTAAAATGTCGCTGGAGCAGGCGCTTGAATATATTGATGATGACGAGTTGGTGGAGGTCACCCCGAAGAATATCCGCCTGCGCAAAATGCTGTTGACCGAGCTGGAGCGGCGCCGCCAGCATACGCGCCAGGTCAAAAGCGGTATGGAGTAATTCCGATGGGGGCGGTTATGTCAGAAGTCGTGTTCCGGGCGGTGGAGCCCGGCGCTTCGACCTCTGCGGTTTCAGAGGCGGCGGCGGCGGTGCTGGCGGCTCTGGTTGAGCGGAGCGGCGTGAAACTGGCGACGGAATTGCCGCTCAAGGTGCATTTCGGAGAAAAAGGCAATCGTTCCTTTCTGCCGCCGGAAACCTATCGCGGCATTATCGGCTGGCTGAAGCAGCGCGGCAGTTCCTGCTGCTATATTGAAACCAGTGTGTTGTATGGCGGAGAACGGTTTGAGCGTGAGCGCCACCTCCGCTTGGCGGCCCGCCACGGATTCACTGATCTGCCGGTGGTTATTGCTGACGGCTCCGGCGGTGAGGACGCGGTGGAAGTACCGGTTAATCTGCGGCATTTCCGGACCGCCTCAATTGCCCGTGCCCTGGCCGAAGCCGAGCAGGTGGTGGTGCTTTCCCATTTCAAGGGACATCGTCTGGCCGGCTTTGGCGGAGCAATCAAGCAATTGGCGATGGGATTTGCTTCAAAGGGGGGTAAAATGGCCATGCACATGGGCATTAAGCCCCGGATCCGGAGTTGGAAATGCCGGCGTTGCGGAATGTGTCTCAGCCGCTGCCGCGAAGGAGCCATAACTATTGGCCGGCATCCCCGGATTGATGCGTCCAAATGTATCGGCTGCGGGGCCTGTTTCGCTATCTGTCCCCACCATGCGGTGTCGATATTAAGGCTCCGGGGACTTTGGAATGCATTGTTCGGCGGACGGATTTTCCGGGAAAAACTGGTGGAATACGCCAGGGCGGCGGCCGGCGGCAAACCGCATATTTACCTGAATTTTGCCGTGAACGTTACCCGGGGGTGTGATTGCGAACCTCTGCCGATGCGTCGTTGTGTGGATGACATTGGCGTTTTCGGCTCTCTGGATCCGGTGGCAGTCGACGCGGCGGCGCTGGCGGCGGTGTCGGAACGGGGACGGCGTTTCCGGGGCGGTGACCAATTGTCCTATGCTGAAAAAGTCGGACTCGGCTCCATGAGCTATCATCTGGTCAGGGTGTGACGGCGCCGGACCGGGGACGCCGGGAAAAATTGCATTTTTTTCTGCTTGGGTATTTGCATTTACGGGCAACCGTGATTATAGTTTGCCACGATCGTTTACATAGTCAAGACATCAGGAGGTATATTATGGCCAGCATTGATCCCGCCGCGATTCTCGATTCGCTTGAAGAACATATGATGAAAACCGAGGACAACCTCAAAAAGAGCTTCAACGCCATTCGCACCGGCAAGGCCTCCCCGGCGTTGGTGGAGGGGATCATGGTGGAATATTACGGTACTCCGACCCGCCTGCGTGACATTGCTGGAATTACTGCTCCCGAGGCGAGACTGCTGGTCATTCAGCCCTGGGACGCCTCGGCGGTGGGTGCGATCGAAAAGGCCATTCTTGCCTCCAATATTGGAATTACTCCGATGAGCGATGGCCGCATGCTGCGGCTGCCGATTCCTGAATTGAGCCAGGAGCGGCGGGCCGCGTTGAGCAAGCAGGCCAAATCGGAAACTGAAGAGGCCAAGGTGGCGTTGCGCAATCTGCGGCGCGACGCCAATGAGGTGGCTAAAAGGCAGCAGAAGGATGGTTCTCTTACCGAGGACGAACTCAAGCGGATGCTGGAGGATATTCAGAAAACCACTGACCGTTACATTGCTCTGCTTGACGAGATTTTGAGCGCCAAGGAAAAAGAACTGATGACCGTTTGAACGGACATGGCATCAACTGTTCGAGTTTCCGCCGCCGGCGTGTCCCGTACCCGCCGCGGCGGTTTTCTTCCCTGGCTGGTGGTTCTGACTCTGGCCGGGCTGGTGCTGCGCATTGCGGTGTGCTGGGAACTGGCAGGGGAAAAGGGGGGGCTCAACAGTGTGTGGATGCCGCCGTCATCGACGGATCTGCACACCTATATGCGTCTGGGACGGCTGATGGCCGCAGGAGCTTATGAGGGTGTGTTTTATTATCAGCCGTTTTATTATGCGGTTTTTCTGCCGGCGATCTACCTGATTGCCGGTTTTTCTGTTCCGGCGGTGATTGCGGCTCAGGTTTTGCTTGGTACGGCCACGGTATGGATGGCCGGGCTGACCGGTGCGCGGTTGTTCGGTCGTCTGGCCGGCTGGCTGGCGGCGGGCTTTACTGCGGTATCCTCTCCGCTGCTGCTTTATACGCCGTATCATCAGAATGAAACGTTGCAGACGTTCAACCTGACGTTTTTTTTCTATCTGGTGCTCAGAGGATCGGCAGACTGGCGGTTGTGGCGTTGGCTGGCGGCGGGTGCGATGGCCGGTGTGGCGATTCTGACCCGGGGCAATGTCTGGCTGCTGGTGCCGGCGGCGCTGCTGGTGCTGGTGGTTTCGGGGCGTCGCCAAGGCAGGGGCTGGCTGAGCGCGGTGGGCGTGTTGCTTTTTCTGGTGGCGGCTTTGGCGGTTCAGGTTCCTTTTATCTGGCATAACAGCCGGACGCTTGGTGTGCTTTCCGGACCCAGTACTGCGGCAGGTGCGGTACTGGCGCTGGGTAATTCAGCGGAAGCGCCGGCGGGCGGACGGGAACCGGGGCTCAACGCCGGACCGATGGAATATCCAGAGGCTTTCACCGCCATGATGGCGCGCAGCGAGGCCGGAGTTTCGGTGCCGCGTCAGCTTTGGGAATTTTTTCTGTCGGAGCCGGCGGCGTTTCTGGAGCTGCAACTTCGCAAATTTCTGTTGTTCTGGAACAATGGCGAACTGCCCAACAATGTGTCGTTGTACAGCGAGGGAAAGGCTTCGGTGGTGTTGTCCTGGCTGGTGGTCGGCCGTTCCGGAGTGATGATCCCCCTGGCCGTTGCCGGACTGCTGATGGGATTGCCTATGCTGTGGCGACGGCGTGATTGCGGTATCTGGTGGTTGTACGGCTGTATTTTTTCCTTTGTGATTGCGGTGATAGTTTTTTATAACTTATCGCGTTTCCGGGCGCCGGTAGTTCCGCTTATGGCGGTGGCCGCCGGTGGTTTTGTCGCGAAGTTACGACGGGACTGGCGGTGCCGGGAGGGGCGGAGACGGCGACTGGGCGGCGATCTGGTCGGGCTGCTGTTCGGAGTATGGCTGTGCTGGTCGGGATACGATTTTTATCGTTACGGTTTGGAATCGTCGGTGCACCGGTGGATTCGTCCGGACGGCATTGAGTTAATCCGGTCGGATGGTTCCCGCTGCCGTTTTGATTACGGCCCGCGCACTTTTGGCGGATGGCGTCCCTGGACGCTGACTCCGGGGATGAGGCTGGAAAAGCAGTTCGCCCGGCTCGGAAACGGTGAACGCGGTCAACTGATATGGACGGTGCTTTCCACTGCTCCCGGCGAATTGCTGGTATCTGTCAATGGGGCTGCGCCCGAATTGCGGCAGCTTAAACGGGGAGCCAACCGGCTGGAGTTTGCGGCGTCAGCCGGGGAGGGGGGATGGGTCGTAGTTGACGTGCTCAAGGCCCGGAACGGCATGCTGTCATTGCTGGACATGCAGCGCGATTACGGGCGGAGCCGTCGTGATGGAACTCCGGAAGCCGGGGAATGGATAATGCGCTGGGTTTATGAGCCGTCCGGTTGCAAAAGTCCGGGTGAGGAGCTATATTATAAGAATACAGACCGGTAACGTGGACGGGTTTATTCGCAGACCGGCGGGGCTGAGCCGGTTCCGCCATTGTTGCAGGCAACATCGGAGAGTTGAAATCAGTACCGACACCCAACAGCCTTTCATCACCGTACCCCGGGATTTTAAAATTCCGGAGCCGCTGCCTTTGGACTGCGGGCGGGAGTTGAAAGAGGTTAACATCCGTTATGAGACCGCCGGAGAACTTGCTCCCGACGGTTCCAATGCGATTTTGATTGCGCATGCGCTGTCCGGGGACGCCCATGTCTGCGGCCGTCATGCGCCCGGGGACCGCAAGCCGGGGTGGTGGGATGCAATGATCGGCCCGGGCCGTCCGATTGATACCAACCGTTATTTTGTAATATGTTCAAATGTGCTCGGCGGATGTTCCGGATCCACCGGCCCCGGATCGGTTGATCCGGATACCGGGCGGCCTTACAACATGAGTTTTCCGGTGATTACCGTGCGGGATATGGTGCGGGCGCAGAAGCGCCTGATTGATCATCTCGGCATCCGCAAACTGTTGTCGGTGGTCGGTGGCTCCATGGGCGGCATGCAGGTGCTGGAATGGGCGGTAAGTTATCCGGAAGCGATGGCCAGTTTTGTGCCGATTGCGACGGCTTGTCAGTTTTCGCCGCAGAACATTGCGTTCGACTGGGTGGCCCGTGAGGCGATCAAGGCCGATCCCAATTGGAAGAATGGCGACTATCCTCCGGAGTCCCCCCCCTCCAAGGGACTGGCGGCGGCCAGGATGCTTGCCCATATCACATATCTTTCCGAGGAGTCGATGAGCCGCAAGTTCGGTCGAAACCTGCAAGACAAAGACACCTACGATTTTGATTTCGACTTTGACTTTGCCGTTGAAAGTTATCTGCAATATCAGGGACGCTGTTTTGTGGAAAGATTCGACGCCAACAGTTATTTTTACATCACCCGGGCCACCGACTACTTTGATCTGGCCGGACGGACCGGCGGTGATCTGGTTGCGGCGCTGTCGCCGGTGCGGGCGGCGGCGCTGGTGGTGGCGTTTTCGAGTGACTGGCTGTTTCCGACGGCGCAATCCCGGCGGCTGGTGGATGCTCTGCTCAGAAACCGGGTTCAGGTGTCATTTTGTGAAATTGAGTCAGGCTACGGGCATGATGCGTTTTTGCTGGAGGTGGACAAACTTGGCCGCATGGTCAGGGATTTTCTGGCGCACCAGCGGGAGGTTTTTCATGGGTAAGGCCCGCGATTTGGATCAGAACCGCCGCCGTGATCTGGAAATTATTGCGGAGCTGGTGCGTCCCGGCGACCGGGTGCTTGACCTCGGGTGTGGAGACGGAACTTTTCTGCGGCGGCTGAAAGAGGCTCACGGCGCCGATGTTTTAGGAATGGAAATTGATCAGGAATCGATTATCCGTTGCATTGGCAACGGGGTTCCGGTCATCCAGAGCGATCTGGACAATGATTTGGATTTTGCTGCGGACGGCTCTTTCGATCTGGTGGTGCTGAGTCAGACGCTGCAGGAGACCAGGCGTCCGGATCAGCTGTTGCGGCGTATTGTCCGGGCCGGGAAACAGGCTGCGGTGAGTTTTATCAATTTTGGCCATTGGAGTTGCCGGATGCAGCTGCTTCTGACCGGACGAATGCCCCGCAGTTCCCAGATTCCCTATCATTGGTACGACACTCCCAACATCCATCTGGGGACCATTGACGACTTCCGGGCCCTGTGCGACAAGCTGGATATAAGCATTGTGACTGAGACGCCGGTGGCGGCCCGTTTCCCGCGTCTGACCCGGCTGTGGCCCAATCTTTTTGCAGTTGGCTGCGTGTTTCTGATTGAAAAAAATAGCATTCCCTCTCCGTCGGCGGGTCGATAACTTTTTTACGAAAAGGCGAGAAACTGAAAAAAAATGCAATTTTATGAAAAGCGGCCTTGACATTTATCATTGATGGTGTACTTTAATGATTAAAAGTAAAGGGGACTCGCATTTGCGAAGACGGCGCATTGCCGTTTCGATAGGGCGGTAACACAAGCCGGTTTGGCGCAAGCAATAAAGGATGTCTCGAAAATGGAAGATGCTCGCAAGATCACTTATGGAAAGCCGGAACTGATTGACTATGCTTTTTATGGTGAAGTGGTTGCCGGCGCCAGCTCGCATGAGCCTGGCGGAGCGGTGGACACCACTTGTCCGGTTTCTGGACTGGATGAAGCGTAAGATCTGTTTGACTTTAAGTCTGGCGGCTTTGATAAGTTCGCCATTTTGTGGCCGATTGGGCTGGCTATAACATTATGTATGTGGCCGGCCTGGTTTTATTTATCAATTTTTACGGCTATCAGGTGTGTCGTTATGAAGAAGATTGCATATCAAACTCCAGTAATTTTTGAATATACTTATTTTGGTACGGTTGTCAGTGGTTTGACTTCTGACCCAAGTGGTCCCGGTGAGGGTGGAGATACCGGGTGTGTAGTGGGTATTGACGGCTGACTTGACGAAACGTCCTTGCGTGAGGGCGATTTCGGTAGTCCTCAGAGGATATGTGTAAATACATTGGGCCGGTTTGCCGGGTTAGTCGGCAAATTGGCTTTTTTTATTTCCATTGCCCGATATTGCGGTTTAATTCGGGAAAAGCAGCTGGATTGATTTTATAATTCCGCGACATTGGGCATATGGTGAAGTTTTGCTGCTGAAATGCCGATTGTAATTTTAGAACGGCAAATTTCTGTTCGGACCATTACTCTCTGCATGGCGGCTGCTCTCTGTGCTGGCAAGATGGCTGAATTGCTAAACTCGGGTTGTGCGGTTTAAATATGCGTTATCCGGAAAAAATCATTATAGATATTACCGGGCGGTGTAATCTGCGTTGCCGTTACTGCTGTTTTTTCAGCAACCCATCGGAATCCGGTTTTGGTGAACTCACCACTGCGCAGTGGCTGAATTTCATACAGGATGCCAGCCGCTGCGGCGTTATGGAAATCGGCTTGAGGGGAGGAGAAGCGCTGCTGCGCGACGATCTGCCGGAATTGATTGCGGCAATTGTCGGCGGACGCATGCGCTATACTCTGCTTACCAATGGATTGAGGATGACTCCTGAGATTGCCGATATGCTGGCGGCTTCCCGGCGCTGCAACATGTTGAAAATCTCTTTGGATGGCGCGGAGGCGGACCATGATCCGGTTCGCGGCGCCGGCAGCCATGCTGCGGCATTGGAGGCAATCCGGCTGGTGCGTGAGCGGGGGTTGCCCCTGGTCGTGACTTGTGCGGTACATAAGCGCAATTGGCGGAGACTGCCTGAGATCGGGCGCTATTTTTTTGAAGAATTGGATTTGCCGCTGGTCACTTTCAGCGCGGTTTACGAATGTGAGGCCAAGGAGGATTGGGGGCTGACGTTTGCTGAATTTGATGCCATGATTGAATTGGTGGCGCAACTCCGCGGACGTTACGGAGACCGGTTGCTGTCGCGAGGTGTGGTGGCTGTGCTGGATCATTGGCGCCGGATTCAGAATCCGGAAACGGCGTGTGCTCGGCGGCAGTCCGGATTTTGCGGGTGCAGCTCAGTCGCCCGGGCGTTGTATGTGCGCTCGGATGGCTGCTGCATGTTTTGTCCGACCATTGGCGGCGACGAGCGGTTTCACATTTTGCGTGAGGACCTGGAGACGATCTGGACCCGGTCGCGGGAATGGCGGGAGCGCCAAATGGCGGGCGTGGACGTGGAACGTTATAGCGAATGCCGGAACTGCCGTTTCCGGGCTGGATGCGCCGGAGCGTGCATGGCTATCGCCTGGCATAATCGCCCCTGGGAGTCCATTACCTGTCTGCGGCGACACCTGAACCAGGTCGGGCGGAATTAATTTTAAGTTTTTTTGCCTGATTTTTGGTTAAATGACTTGTAATTCGTCAGGAGCTGCAATATATTATAAAACTTTGATGACGCATGGGGCATTAGCTCAGTTGGCTAGAGCACCACACTGGCAGTGTGGGGGTCATCGGTTCAAGTCCGATATGCTCCACCAT
>CASFVA010000057.1 GCA_949298075.1 uncultured Lentisphaeria bacterium | reverse complement strand
TCAATCCACTCGCCGAATTTCACAAATTCAATGTCATCGAAATACCGCATGACAGATTTTAAGCTTTTCGGAAATCTGATGGTTTTATATGTTTCAAGGCAATAATAGCACCGGTATTTTTTTTTGCAACTTGAAGCCGGCGAAAAATAAGCAAAAAGTGTATGTTATAAGTAAAACGTTCATGTTTTTTCATTGTCACCGGACTATATTAAACTTGGATTCCGTGAAAAAAACCGGAAATCGTCTCTGGATTGTTCCGGAAATACTGCGGTTTCCCGGTAACAGAAAGGTAATGACAATGAAAGTTGATCTCAATGGCAAAGTCGCGGTCGTCACCGGCGGCGGTGGTATTCTCTGCAGTGTGATGGCCGAGGCGCTCGCCTCCAGCGGCGCCAAAGTGGCAATTCTTGACCTCCGCGCTGAAAATGCTGCTAAGGTGGCCGAGCGCATCAATGCCGCGGGCGGAACCGCCATCGCTTTGGCTGCCAATGTTCTGGATGTGGAGAGCCTCAAACAGGCCGAGGCGGAAGTTTCCGCCAAACTCGGGGCTTGCGATATTCTCATCAACGGTGCCGGCGGCAACAATCCCAAGGGCACGACCAGTCGGGAATACCTCACCCGCGAGGATCTCGAAAACAAAGCGCCCGGCATTACCACCTTTTTCGATCTCGATCCGGCCGGAGTGGGCTTTGTCTTCAACCTAAACTTCCTCGGCACCCTGCTGCCGACCCAGGTGTTCTGCCGGAAAATGGCCGAAGGCAGGGGCGGCAACGTCATCAACATTTCAAGCATGAATGCATTCACCCCGCTCACCAAGATTCCGGCCTATTCCGGAGCCAAGGCCGCCATCAGCAACTTCACCCAGTGGCTGGCGGTGCACTTTTCGAAGGTCGGAATCCGGGTCAACGCGATTGCTCCGGGATTTTTCCTCACCGATCAGAACCGGACGCTGCTCACCAATCCCGACGGTTCTCTCACCGCGCGCGGCAATACCATTCTCACTCATACTCCGATGGGCAAGTTCGGCCGCCCCGAGGATCTGACCGGCGCGGTGCTTTTCCTGCTTGATGATGAAGCCGCCGGCTTCATCAACGGCGTCGTGCTGCCGATTGACGGCGGGTTTGCCGCATTCAGCGGAGTTTAATGCGGCGGCAAACCGACGATTCTGAATCTCAACCCCGATAATAACATTATGGAGCAACAGCGCATGGAAAAGAAAGCCGACATCGGTCTGATCGGTCTCGCGGTCATGGGGGAGAACCTCGTGCTCAACATGGAACGCAACGGCTTCACCGCCGCCGTCTACAATCGCACCACGGAAAAAGTTGACAACTTCATCAAAGGTCGCGGCAAGGGCGGTAATTTCATCGGTTGTCATTCGATTCCCGAATTGTGTTCCAGCCTCAAGGCTCCCCGGCGGATCATGATGATGGTCAAGGCCGGCAAGGCGGTTGATGACCTCATTGAGCAGCTGATCCCCTATCTGGATCCGGGCGACATTCTCATTGACGGCGGCAACAGCTTTTTCCAGGATACCACCCGCCGGACCCGGTACCTCGCCGAAAAAGGACTGCGGTTCATCGGCACCGGTGTTTCCGGCGGCGAGGAGGGTGCGCTGTTCGGGCCGTCAATCATGCCCGGAGGAAATCCCGAGGCATGGCCTTATGTCAAGCCGGTGTTCCAGGCCATCGCGGCCAAGGTCGCCGGCGGACTGCCCTGCTGCGAATGGGTCGGCGAGGATGGCGCCGGCCACTATGTCAAAATGGTGCACAACGGCATCGAATACGGCGATATGCAGATGATCTGCGAAGCCTACTGGATAATGAAGAATCTGCTCGGACTTTCCGCCGCTGAGCTCCACGAGGTGTTCGCGGAGTGGAACCGGGGGGAACTCAACAGCTATCTGATTGAAATCACCAGCGCCATTTTCGCCAAGACCGATCCGGAAACCGGTCGTCCGGTGGTGGATATCATTCTGGATACCGCCGGACAGAAAGGCACCGGCAAGTGGACCAGCCAAAGCGCACTGGATCTCGGCACGGCGGCACCGACCGTAGCCGAGGCGGTGTTCGCCCGCTGCCTCTCGGCCATCAAGGCGGAACGGGTGGCGGCTTCCGGCGTGCTGAAGTCCGCTGCTCCGAAGTTCACCGGCGACCGCAAGGCCTTCATCGAGGCGGTGCGCAAGGCGCTTTACGCTTCGAAGATCTGCTCTTACGCGCAGGGGTTCCAGCTGATGCGTCATGCGGCCGAAGAGTACGGCTGGCAGCTGAAATACGGCGATATCGCGCTGTTGTGGCGCGGCGGATGCATCATCCGGGCGCAGTTCCTTGACAAGATCAAGGCCGCGTTCGATCGGGATCCCGGACTGGCCAATCTGCTGCTCGACGACTTTTTCCACGGCGTCATCTCCGAGTGTGAGCCCTCCTGGCGTGAAGTGGTCGCCCAGGCCGTGCTCAACGGGATTCCGGTGCCGGCGTTTTCGAGCGCACTCGCCTACTACGACGGTTATCGCTCGGCCAATCTGCCGGCCAATCTGCTGCAGGCCCAGCGTGACTATTTCGGCGCTCATACCTACGAGCGGGTGGACCGCAAGCGCGGCCAGTTCTTCCACACCGAGTGGACGGAAACCAGCGGCAAGACGGTGTCGGGCACCTATACTGCGTAATCCTTTGGAGGACTTGACAGCATGAATCATATTGATGAGCTCAGAAATCTGCCGGTGCGGCATGACTTTTTCATCGGCATTGACAGCGACGGCTGCGTATTTGACACCATGGAGGTCAAGCAGAAGGAGTGCTTCTGTCCGAACTTCATCCGTCACTTCGGCTTCCAGGCCGCGAGCAAATACGCCCGGGAAGTCTGGGAGTTTGTGAACCTCTACAGCAAAACCCGCGGCTGCAACCGCTTCCTGGCGGTGGCGGCGGCGCTGGATTTCATCGCCGAGCGTCCGGAATTTGCCGCCCGCCACATTGCGGTGCCGCCCATGACCGGAATGCGCAAGTGGATTACCGAGGAGACGAAACTCGGCAATCCGGCCCTCAAGGCGCTGGTGGAAAAAACCGGCAGCGATGAGCTGACCCGGCTGCTGGCCTGGAGCAACGACGTCAACTCCGACATCGCACGGATGGTGCACGATGTGCCGCCTTTCCCCGGATTTGAGGAAATTCTCAAATCCGCCCGGGAACGGGCCGACATCATTGTGGTGTCGCAGACTCCGCTCGAAGCGCTGGTCAGGGAGTGGAAGGAGAACCGGCTTGACGGCTATATCAATTTCATCGCCGGCCAGGAACACGGCACCAAGAAAGAGCATTTGCAATACGCCGCCGGCGGAAAGTACGCGCCGGATCACATTCTGATGATCGGCGACGCTCCGGGTGATCTCAAAGCCGCCAAAGGCAACGGGGTGCTGTTTTTCCCGATAGTGCCGGGGCGGGAGGAAGCCTCCTGGGCCGAATTCGGTCGCGAGGGACTGCGGCGGTTCTTTGACGGAACTTTCACCGGTGCTTATCAGGAACGGCTGCTGGCCGAGTTTGATGCGGCGCTGCCGTCGGAACCCCCGTGGATCAGGCATTGAGAGGTGCGTTATGGGCATCATGATGAGGAAAGGCGGCGTGGCCGGGGCGATTTCCGACGCTGAACTGCGTGAACTGGTTCTCGCAACCATCGCCGCCTCCGGCGCTCCGCCGCGGCGGATGCTGCTGCTTCCTCCCGATCACACCCGACTCAATTCGCGGGCCGGCAGAATTACGGAAATCATCTACGAGGAGTTTCATGACCGCTGCCGCGTTGACATTATGCCGGCGCTGGGCACCCACAGCCCGATGGGACCGGCTGAACTGGAACTCATGTTCGGACGGAACATTCCCAAGTCGGCGTTCATGGTGCACGACTGGCGGCACGATGTGGTGAAGCTCGGCGTGGTGCCGGGAAGCATGATTGAGGAGCTTTCCGGCGGAAAGCTGGATTACGAGGTGGCGATTGAAGTCAACAAACACCTGTTTGACGGCTATGACCTGATTCTGTCAATCGGGCAGGTGGTGCCGCACGAAGTGGTCGGACTGGCCAATTACACCAAGAATCTCATGGTGGGCGTGGGCGGCAGCGACATCATCAACAAGTCGCATTTTCTGGGCGCGGTATGCGGCATGGAGCGAATCATGGGGCGGGCCGACACTCCGGTGCGCCGGCTGTTCAACTACGGCGCGGATACGTTTCTCAAGGATCTGCCCATAGTGTTCATGCTCACGGTTATGGGGCGCGATGAAGTCTCGGGCGGCATGGCCATGCGGGGATTCTTTTCCGGAACCGGAATGGAAACCTTTGAAGCCGCCGCCGAACTCAGCGTCGCCGCCAACCTGCAGCTGCTTGACGCTCCGTTGAAAAAGGTGGTGGTCTATCTGGATCCGGCTGAATTCAAGAGCACCTGGCTGGGCAACAAGGCGGTTTACCGTACCCGCATGGCGATCGCCGATGCCGGAGAACTGATTATTCTGGCGCCCGGACTCCGGGAGTTCGGCGAGGATCGGGAAAACGACCGGCTGATCCGCAAATACGGTTATAAAGGCACGCCGCATACGCTGAAAATGGTGGCGGAGAATCCCGAACTGCGCAACAGCCTCGGAGCGGCGGCGCATCTGATTCACGGCTCCAGCGAAGGACGCTTCACCATCACCTACTGTCCGGGGCCGGGCGTTACCGCCGATGAGATCAGGTCGGTGGGGTTTGAATATGGCGACCTGGCGGAAAACATGCGGAAATACCGGGTCGAATCGTTGCGCGACGGTTTCAACACCGTTGACGGCGAGGAAATTTTCTACATCAGCAATCCGGCCCTGGGGCTGTGGGCGCTGAAATCGGCTTTCTGCGGAGGAAAATGAGATGGCGAAAAATCTGCTTGTCGCCCAGTCCGGCGGACCGTCGCCGGTGATCAACAGTTCGCTGCGCGGCGTGGTCGAGGCGGCCCGGGCTTTCCCGGACCGGATCGGCGCCATTTACGCCGGCTTTCACGGCATCGAGGGCGTACTCCGGGAGGAACTGCTGGACCTCTCCTGCCAAAGCGAGGAGGAGATCGCGCTGTTGCGCAACACGCCGGCGGCCGGAGCCATCGGTACCTGCCGCTACAAGGTGAAGTCCAAACAGTTGGAGGACTTCGACCGCATTGTGGCAGTGCTCAAGGCTCATGACATCGGTTATTTTCTCTATAATGGCGGCAACGACTCCATGGACACGGCCAACAAGGTGGCTGCCCTGGCCCGGCAGCGCGGATTGGATGTGGTCGGCATCGGCGTTCCCAAAACGATCGACAACGACGTCGGCGACAGCGAGTTCCGGCTGATCGACCACACCCCGGGCTACGGTTCGGTGGCGCGCTACTGGCAGATGATTGTTCAGAACGCCGAGGAGGAAAATCGCGGTTCTTCTCCGGCAGATCCGGTGCTGGTTCTGCAGGCGATGGGGCGCAAAATCGGATACATCCCGGCGGCGTCCCGGCTGGCTGACCCGAAGCGGGAAACGCCACTGCTGATCTTTCTGGCGGAAAGCAAACTCACGCTGGAAGCTATGGCCGACCGGATCAATACCGAGGTCAAGGCGCGCGGCCGGGCGGTGGTGGTGGTCAGCGAGGGGTGTGATGTCGGAGATCTCGGATTCGCCAGGGACAGCTTCGGTCACGCCAATTTCGGAGCCAGTCAGACCACGGTTCAGCAGGCGCTGGTCACTTACCTCAACACTCACGGCATTGCAGCGCGCGGCGCGGCACGGGGCCAGGTGTTCGGAACCGACCAGCGTTCAACTGCGATTTACGCCTCCACGGTTGATCTGGACGAGGCCTACCGGGTAGGCCAGCAGGCGGTGCTGCTGGCGGTTCGGGGAGAAAACGGGTACATGGCCACTCTGCTGCGCGAGCCCGGACTCATCTACCAGGTGCGCTACGATCAGGTGCCGTTGGAACTGGTGGCCAATTCCGAGCGAACTTTCCCCCCGGAATGGATTTCTGCCGACGGAACTGATGTTTCCGATGCGTTTCTGGATTACGTCCGGCCGCTGATCGGCGAGGATTTTCCGAGTGTGCCGACTGTCAATGGGCGGCAGCGTTTTGCCCGGCTGCGTCCGGTGTTCGCTCCGCAGCTGCTGCCGGCTTATGTTCCCGAGGCTGACCGCAAGTAGCTTCTTCCTTTTACGGCGCCAGTGAAGGCCTGCCGACCCCACAAAACCGCGGGCGGAAAACCGGAGTTCCGGTTTCCCGCCCGTCTGATATTCCGGTGCGGTTATTTGACGAGGGAGCCGGGACCGCCGACGCAGCCTCCTTCGCAGCCCATCACTTCAAGGAAGTTGCCCGGCAGTTTGCCCAAAGCGTAAAGGTTCAGCAGCTTTGCGCTCTTGGCATCAATGCCGTTGAGGAATTTGGAATCCAGCTTGATGTCGCTGTTCTCGCCGAGCAGCTCCTGCAGGACGGCTTCGGTGACGCCGCAGCTTTTGGCAAAATTGCGGGCGGTGGCGATGGCCGGACGCGGCACCGGCCACTTGGGCTGGCCCATGATGTCGATGTTCAAGCCGGCCAGCAGGGCGCCGAGCTCTTCAAAGTTCATCACCATGTCGATGTTGTCCGACTGGGTGGCCTCGTAGCGCTTGGCGATACAGGGCCCGATGAAGACGGTCAGCGCGTCGGGATGGCGCTGCTTGGCCAGTTCGCCGGCGTAGCGCATGGGACTGGGAGTGGACGACACGCATTTCAACAGGGCGGGAACGTGTTTTTTGACCAGCTCGACATAAGCCGTGCAGCAGGAAGTGGTCATGAGCTTTTCGCCTTTTTTCATGCGCTCGATGAACTCCTTTGCCTCGTGTTCAGTCGTGAGCTCCGCTCCGAGGGCGACTTCCATGACGTCGTGAAATCCGGCCTTGGCGATGGCCGAAAAGAGCCGTTCGAGATCGCCGGGGAACTGGAACTGGGCCGACGGCGCCACTAGGGCCACCATTTTCCGGCCATTCCGGATGTTCTGGAGCACACGCAGCAGTTCGGAGCGTTCCATGATGGCCGAAAACGGACATTTTGAGAAACACTTTCCGCAGAATGTGCATTTGGAAAAATCAATGTCGGCCACGCCGAACTCATTTTTGCGGATGGCTCCGACCGGGCAGGCCTCCTCACAGGGAACCTTGGTGCGGATGATCGCCGAGAACGGACAAACCTGAAGGCATTTGCCGCACATGATGCACTTGTCATGGTCAATTACCGCGTGCTGGTTGACCACCGTAATCGCCTTGCGGGGACAGCTGAATACGCAGGGCCGGGCAAAGCAGCCCCGGCAGTTGGTGGTCACATTGATCCGGCTGTCCGGGCAGCCGGCGCAGCCGGCGGCGCACAGGGTCATCGGCAGTTCCGGTGAACTGGTGCGCTGTTCAGCCTCTTTGAGGTAGGCGGAAAGCGGCTTGAGTTCGTCATCCTCAGCCTTGCAGTCGACGCCGAGCAGAGCCATCAGGCGGTATTTGAGTACGGCGCGGTCATGGTAGAGGCAGCATCTGGTCGGATCAGAGTGCAGCGGACGGATGGTCAGGGGAATGCGATCGATGTTTTCGGTCAGGGTCCCGCTGTTGAATTCGCGCACCAGCCGGATCATCAGTTCCCGGCGCATGCGTTCGGCACCGTTACTCATTCTGTCCTTCTCCGGAAATACGGGCGTTGAGCAGGTTGAATACGCGGTCAAGCGTGGCGTTGGCCACCAGTTCCCCGTCAATTTTGACAAAGGGGGCCCGGCCGAGGTCCTGGTTCAGGCAGGCGTTGAGGCAGGGGATCGCGTTGACGTCAAGTTTGTCTTTCCACTCTTCCGGGACAATGTCTTCAAGTTTGAGCAGTTCCGCGGCCCCCAGCATGTAGCAGGTGGTGCCGCAGCAGATTTCCACTTTGATTTTTGCAGCCGGCATGTTACGACCTCCTTTATTGGTGCTTCAGAAATATTGAATGGTGACTTTTTTCCGGTAATCGCGTTCCAGCAGTTCCTTCAGCCGTTTGACGATATTGCGGCGGATTTCCAGGTCGAGCGGCAGGTTGGGATCCTGATGAGCCTCGTTGACCTTGGTGCCGACGATAAGTTCGATCACGTCGCTCTCTTCCATGAGGTTGAGAATTTTCCGGGCGGCGACCGGAGCGTGTTCCCAGTCATGGGCTTCGAGCAGGGCGGCGACCCGGGTCAGAGTCAGGATTCCTTCGGTGACCAGTCCGACCCCGGCCATTTCTCCCGGGGGTGGCAGTCCGCCGCTGGATTTGACCAGCCGCAGGTCGATTTCAACCCGGGTTTTGAGTTCCCGTTCGATGATGTTGGAGGTGGTTCCTCCGCAAATGATCACCTTGTCGGCGCCGCTGCGGGCGAGTGAAGCGAACTTGGCATCGTCCTCCTTGTGGAAGGGGGGGCCGGTGAGCAAACGCAGCACCCGGGGTTTGCGCAGGTACATCACCGCACAGCTGATGTCATCGACGCATTTGCGGTCAATATTGAGCGACAGCGCGTAAAAGGCGACCAGCCGCGACAGATCGCGTGCCGAGATGTCGGGTTCTTCGGCCACGGTTTTCCGGATGAAATCCAGACATCCCGAGCGCCGCCAGCCGAATTTGCATCCTGGGGTGCCGAGGCCGGCCTGGGTGACGCCGTCCGAGCAGAATATCAGACGGTCGCCCAGGAGCATCTGCAATTCGGAAATGGTCATTTCCCGGTCGGGCCAGCGTTCAGAAACCAGGGTGCGGGTGCTGAACGGGGGAATTTCCAGTTCTCCCCGGAGCTGGATGTAGCCTGGATTGCCCATTTCGATCATGCGGGTGCGGCCGCCGGCGAGCATGTCGGCGATGGTGAAGGTGGCGTAGCTGATCTGGCGGACTTCGCAGACCGGCAGCGAATCCATGATGATCTCGGCGGAGTGCAGAATGTCGAGATTGGAACGCATGAAATTCAACGCCATGGTAGTGGTCATATTGGCCAGCAGCGAGGCTTTGATGCCGCTGCCGAGGCCGTCGGAAAGCACGGCGATGTTGCGTCCCTCGTTCTCGAGGCGCTCCCACTGGAAGTCGTCGCCGCAGGCGCTCTGCCCGTCCTTGGTGATCTGGCAGCACTCCATTTCAACAAAGGGGGTCGGATTTTTCATTTTTCCGTGACTCCGTCTCCGCCGGAACTGTGTTTGGAGTGGTCGCCGTAGGTGCCGGCCACCTCGTTGAGCAGCACTTCGGTTTCAGCCATGTGCTCACCGAGATAGCGGGCGATTTTCTGGACGGTGAACACATTTTTGCGGATGACTTCCCGGGCTTTTTCGGCGACCTGTTCGCGTTGAAGTTCGCTTTTGGTGACGTCCTGGATCACTGCTCCCACGGTTTGGCCGGGAGTGATGGAGAACACCGAAATGTTGAGAATGCGGTCGCCGTACATCTGGTTGAAACGTTCAATTTCCTCTCCGCCGGCGAGCGCGGCTTCAAAGAGGTCGGGAAATTCCACCATGGTCTCGAGCAGCGCTCCGTTGAGGTTGCCGCAGGCGTCGAACGCCTCCAGGGTTTCGGGGCCGCACAGCTCGGCGAAGTGGCGGTTGCATTCAATTACCTGGAGTTTCTGATCGGCGATGACGACGCCGACCGGTATGTATTTGATGAGCGCGGTGCTGGTGCGCTGGGAAATTTTCCGCAGGTACGACAGACACATGGAGGCTTCCGCCTTGCCCTCGAGCATGGCTTTGGCAAATTCGCGGCAGGTGTTGTAACCGCAGCCGCCGCAGTTGAGTTCATCGGCGAGCGAAAACTTTCCGACCGATTCGAGCGCTTCACGCAGTTCTTCGTCGGAAATATTCCGGGCGGCCACCTCCGTCTGCGGGAACCGTCCGGAAATATCCACCGGCACTTCACGTCCGATGCTGGTGCGGTTCGGAGTGGCGGCAATGGTCCGCAGCAGGGTGGACACCGTCGAACTGCCGCGTTTCATCGCCGGACCGTTGACGCAGCCGCCGTCGCAGGCGAGGGCCTCAATGAACAGCTTCTGCCCGGAAGCGGAAATCTGGTCCAGATCCCCGTCGCTCAGAATCCGGGTGAGGTCGGCCAGTTCGGACACCGCAATGTAACGGACGTCGGATTCCGGAGTCCGCAGCGTATCGTTCATGCCACCTTCAAGGCTGTAGCAGCGTCCCTCCTCGGCGGGGTAGGGGATCAGTTCTTCCGGCTCCAGGGCGTCGAGGTTGATTTCAGCTTCTTCCAGCCAGTCCTCCAGGATGGGGAAAGTCATGGCCAGCGCGAGGTCTCCGGGCGAGCGGTCGGCCTCGTTTTTCTTTGCGGCGCAGGGACCGATGAAAACCACCTTGGCCTGCTCGCCGCAGGTCTGATGCAGCAGCCGGGCGTGGGCCATGACCGGTGACAGAATCGGCACTACGGAAGCTGACCAGCGATGATGGTATTTGGCGATGAAGTCCACCGTGGCCGGACAGGCGCTGGAAATATAGACCCCCGGAGGCGCCGTGCGCAGGAATTCACCGGTTCTGGCGCTGACCAGCTGAGCGCCGAGCGCGGTTTCGCTGGTGCCGGCAAAGCCGAGTTTTTTCAATGCGGCGGCCAGTCGTCCGATGCCGACCCCGGGAAAATAGCCTTCGAAACTCGGCGCGATGGAGGCATAGAGGCGTTCACCGTTGGCGAGCATGAATTTGGCCCGGCTGAGATCGGAGCGGATTTTTTTGGCATGGGCCGGACACACCTTGACGCATTCACCGCAGCTAACGCACAGTTCCGGAATCACCGCGGCCCGGGCGTTGACGATGCGGATGGCTTTGCAGATGCAGTGGCGGACGCACTTGTAACAGTCCTGACATTCATTTTCAGTGGTGTAAACCGGAAAAGTGTTGTCCATGGCGAAACTCCTCTTTGCTTCAGCGGGATTCCGGGAAAGTCTGTTTCAGGAGGTCGAGCATCACGCCGCCGGTGACCCGGTAATAAAACTTGTCGTCGATGACCACGACCGGCCCGTCGGCGCATTTGCCGAGACAGAGGCAGCCTTCCAGTTCCAGATCGACATCATCTTTAAGGCCGCGGTCGGCCAGGAATTTTTCAACGATGTCGACATTTTTGTCGTTGCCCCGGGTGAAACAGGAACTGCCGATGCAGATGCGGATTTTCGGTTTATGCATAAAGCCTCCGTGCGCCTGATATGCGGTTGATCGCGTTCATGTGGGTATAATATAGCACGGTGACGCGTCAAAATAAAGCCGGTTTCACCAAAATTCCGGGACTGGCGGGAAAAAACGGGTGTCGCACTGGTAATGGTTGCGCCGGCCGCCCGGTTATGGCATGAATAAACTGCGCCGGAGGGGAGGGCCGCCGGCGGATGAAGCACTGATTTGAAAGGGTTAAGGGGACTTTCCGGGCCGGGATCAAGTCAAAACTCAACGCAGATCAGGTGCCGCCGCCGGACGGAATTTTCTGGCTGAGCAGGGGAGCCGTCCGGCTCAGAAAACACGCTGCTGGACCGCCAGACCGCCTTCGCGCCCCGGGAATGCCGCCAGTTTCATTACGCCGTCCGGAGCGGATTCCCTGACTTCCGCCGCCGCTTCGCCGAGGGTAATCACCCGGTAGCCGCGCTTTTTCACTTCCGCCAGGTAGGCGTCGAACTGGGGAGCGCAGCGTCCGCCCTCGGCTTCGGCGTGAATGGTCAGCACATTGAGTTCGTCCTCTTTCAGCAGCGACAGCTGATAGTCATTATAACTGGCATCAGTGACGTTGTTGCGGCCAACCGCTTCATCGTAGGTCGGCAGGGTCACCGGAATTTGCAGCTGAGAAAGCCTTTGCCCCGCCACCACCGGATAAAATGGTGCGAACCCGCGACAGTCGCTGTTGTAGTCAAAGGGAAATTCTGCTTTGACCTGCAGGAGCTGATCGTTGGTCCGCCACCCGGGAGCGGCGCTGGTCCGGGGAGCGGAACCGAGAATATCGGTCAGCAGCCGCAGACCGCGGCCGATTTCATCGCGCATGGCACCGGCGCTCATCACCGTGAGTCTGGCCTGGGCCTTGTGATGGTCGTAGGCGTGGAATCCCGCCTCATGGCCGGCGGCAACCGCCGCCCGAATGGCGGCGGCGTGATGCTTCCCGATGCCCGGTCCGGGCCAGGCGGTGCCCATGAAGATGATTTCCGGGCCGTACAGTCCGGCGGCGTTGGTGCGCAGCATTTTCCACAGAAACGCCGGCTTGAGCAGCCTCCAGAGGTGGCGTCCCATGTTGTCCGGTCCGACCGAGAAGTAGAACGTGCCCCGGACCTGGTGGCGATCCAGAAGCTCACACAGCGTCGGCACTCCGCGGCCGGTGCCGCGGAATGTATCGACGTCGATGCGCAGGGCGATGGTTTTTCTCATGGGACGCTTCCGCCCGGTCAGCGTTTGAATTCGCCGGATTTGATCGCTTCACGGAGGAAGAAGTCCAGCGTGGTTTCAATTGATTTTTCCAGCGGGATCTGCGGCACCCAGTTGATGAATTTTTTGGCGTTGCGGATGCTCGGAACCCGATGCTGGACATCCTGGTAACCCTTGCCGTAAAACGCTCCGGATTCCACCACCACAAATCCGGCGAAGGGCGGAAACTCCTTGCGCAGCGGATGGGCGTCGAATTTTTTGACCAGCATTTCCGCCATTTCGCGGATGCTCGCCTCATTGTCCGGATTGCCGATGTTGATGATCTGCCCGGAGCAGCGTCCGCCCTCGTTTTCGATGATCCGGTAGAGCGCTTCGACTCCCTCTTTGATGTCGACGAAACAGCGTTTCTGCTCGCCGCCGTCAATGAGCTGGATCGGGGAACCCTGCACCAGATTGAGGATCAGCTGGGTGATGGCCCGGCTGCTGCCGATCCGGGCGCTGGTCAGACTGTCAAGCCGCGGTCCGATCCAGTTGAAGGGACGGAAGAGTGTGAAATCGAGTTCGCCGCGAGCGCCATAGGCCCAGATGACACGGTCCAGCAGCTGTTTGCTGGTGGAGTAGATCCAGCGCTGCTTGCAGATGGGCCCGGTGATGAGTTTGGAATTGTCCTCGTCGAACTGCGGATCCTGGCACATGCCGTAGACTTCGCTGGTCGAGGGGAAGAGGATGCGCTTGCGGTACTTGACGCAGTAGCGGACAATGCGGAGGTTTTCCTCGAAATCCAGTTCGAACACCCGCAGCGGATTGCGGGTGTATTCGATCGGGGTGGCGATGGCCACCAGCGGCAGCACGATGTCGCATTTGCGGATGTGGTATTCGATCCACTCCCGGTGGATTGAGATGTCGCCCTCGCGGAAATTGAAGCCGGGACGGTCGAGCAGATGATCAATGTAGTTGCTGCGCAGGTCGAGGCCGTAGACCTCGTATTTGCCGGAGTCGAGCAGCCGTTCGCTCAGATGGCTGCCGATGAAGCCGTTGACTCCGAGAATGAGCACGCTCTTTTTGCGCGTGGCGTTCTTGATCCGGCGGGGGTCGATGTTCCAGCGCATGTTTTTGACAATGTGGCCGTCGGCAGCCAGCTGAACGCCGGTCTGGAACACTCCGCCGTCAAATTCGCCGGTGAGCACTTCGACCGCACCGTCGCCGCAGGCGATGGTGAGCGGCACGGTGCCGATCACAGTGCCGGGAGCGGCTTGGCCGGCGACCGGACGGGCCGACCAGAAAAAGCATTTGCGGTCGCCGAGGAAACTGAACGCGCCGGGATAGGGTTTGGTTACCGCGCGGATCAGATTGCAGATTTCGCGGGCGCTCCGGTTCCAGTCGATTTCGCCGTCGGCGGGTTTGCGTCCGCCGAACTTGGTGGCCGCGGCTTCGTCCTGAGGGGTCCGGGTGGCGGTGCCGTCCTGGAGCCGGGGCAGGGTGCGCCTGAGCAGGACACCGGCCGCAGCGGTTGCCTTGTCGAAGAGGGTGCGGGCGGTATCGGTATCGGTGATGGCGATGCGTTCCTGGTCGATGATGTCGCCGGCGTCGGCGCGTTCGGTCATGTAGTGGAGCGTCACTCCGGTTTCAGTTTCACCGTTGATGATGGCCCAGTTGATCGGCACGCGGCCGCGGTATTTGGGCAGCAGCGAGCCGTGCAGGTTGATGGCGCCGTATTTCGGGATGGAGAGAATTTCGCCTTTGAGCAGATTGCGGTAATAGAAGCTGAAAATGAAGTCCGGAGCCATTTCGCGGATGCGTCCGATCCAGACCGGATGATTGACGTCATCGGGAGCGAAGGTCGGAATGCCGCGGGCGCAGGCAAATTCCGCCACCGAATCAAACCATATGTTTTCCTGCGGGTTGTCGCGGTGGGTGAAAACAGCGCTGATTTCAAATCCGGCGTCGAGCAGAGCCGCGATGCCGGCACACCCCATGTTGTGATAAGCGAAAACCACACATTTCATAATAAAACATCTCCATTTAGATGGTGTTGAAATTACTTGACAACAGTTGGCTTGCGGCGGAAATACCGAAGCAAATAAATATACATCGGCAAGTTTTCTTTTTCCAGTCGGCGGCTGTGATTCCCGAAAAAAAGACTTGAAAATCAATTTTTACGATGTATACTTAGCTGGCTGGCTCCGGGGGCGGGACGGCGGATGGCCTTCGGGGGGCGTGCAATTCCGGAATTGGGAAGATTGATTGCCGGTATTCCGGGTGAACTGTATAGTTTAAGGAAGTCAACTATGAAAACTGGGATGATCGTGCTTTTATTTGTTTTGACTGGCTTGGCGGCCGCTGCCGCGGAGACGGAGGGGAGCCGCGCCCCGGCGGCGGGTAATGTCGCCGCGACGGAGACCGCGGCGGCCGTCGCCGGAGGGGCCGCAACGGCTGCCGCCGGCGGGGACGCAGCGACAGAGTATCCTGACTACGCGGTTGCCGCCGCCATTGAGTTTCTGGAGGCCAAGGGTACGTCGGATTTACTCAGGAACAGTTTCGGTACGATGATTGATGCCCAAATCAAGGCGGTGCCCGAACTGAAGCCTTACCGCGAGGTGCTGGAACAGTTTTTTACCGAAAACCTGGGATTCGATGCCCTCAAGAACGATCTGGCCAAAATTTATCTGCGGGAATTCAATGTCAGCGAATTGAGTGAACTGCTCAGCTTTTACCGCTCGCCTACGGGCATGAAGTTCGCCAAGGTGGAATCCGCTCTGGCGCCGGAGTTTTCGCTTCTGATCATGGAACGGCTTCAGCAGTCCATGCCGTTGCTGGAAAAGAAACTGTCCGAGGCGGCCGGGCAGGAGAAAAAGGCTTCCGAATAAACAGCTCCCGAACGTCCTGACGGTTGAAAATCCGCCACCGCGGCGGATTTTTTTTGGAACAGTTGGACGATGTCGCCGACAGTTGTCCCGAACAGAAAGCGGAGGGCTTTTTTCGAACGGCGCCGTCCGATTGCCCGGATCAACCGAAAAGCCGGGGCCGGTTGTTTCGGCGTTCCGCAGGTTGAATTTCCGGTTTTTTAAACAGAACACTTTTTGCCGGCGGCCAAGTTACACCGGTTGAAATCACCGCCGGGTCATGTTATATTCCGGATAAATTTGCATGTGAAAAATTCAGTACAGTAAATACAACACGGGAGTCCGGCATGAATTGGGTGGCGTGGTGCATTGTAATTATTCCTTTGACCTTCATTATGGGGCTGGCGGTGTACTGCCGCAAGTACATTCGCGGCGTCAGTGATTTTCTGGTCTGCGGCCGGGTGGCCGGTCGTTATGTGCTCAACGTCGCCGATCTGGAGGCCGGCATGAGCGTACTTACCCTGGTGGCCATGGTGGAGCAGCGTTACCAGGTCGGCTACGGAATTCTTTTCTGGGAAAACGTGACGACTCCGCTGGCCGTGGTGCTGGGACTGACCGGATTCTGCGCATATCGCTACCGTGAAACCAAGGCCATGAGTCTTGGTCAGTTTTTTGAAATCCGCTACAACCGTGCATTCCGGGTTTTTGCCTCGGCAGTTAAAACCTGTTCCAATATCCTGATGTCAATCATCGGACCGGCGGTGGCGGCGCGTTTTTTCATCTATCTGATCGGAATTCCCCATTACTTCACGGTATTCGGCTATGAATTCCAGACTTTTACAGTGGTCATGTTCCTGCTGATGGTGGCGGCGATCTCGATCATTATGATCGGCGGTTCGCTGGCGCTGCTCATCACCGACAGCATCCAGGGATTGATGAGCTACCCGCTCTTTGTGATTTTCTCGGTGTTCATGCTGGTGGAGTTCAGCTGGAGTCAGGATATAGCTCCGGTGATGATGTCACGGATTCCCGGCGAGAGTTTCTGCAATCCCTACGATGTCGAGGGGTTGCGCGATTTCAACCTTTTCGCGCTGGTTGTCACCATCACCAGCAGCATCATCAACCGCGGCAGCAACCTCGGCGGCAGCACCAGCAGCGCGGCCCGGACGCCGCATGAACAGAAAATGTCCGGTATTCTCGGCGGCATCCGCATGGGATTCGGCATGGTGATGTGTGTGCTGATCGCCCTGGGTATCATTACGGTGATGAATCACCGACGCTACGCCGACCAGGCCCGGGAGATCCGGCTGACGCTGATCGACCGGATCGCCGAGGAAAAGATTTCCGATCCCGATTTGCGCGATAAAATCAGCGGCTCGGTCCGGGCGCTGCCGGAGCACTATGTCGAGGCAGGCAAGCTCATGTCGCGCAAAAGCAATTTCGACACTCCCTATCTTGATGCGGTCAGTGACGCACTGCCCCAGACTCCGGAAGGCCGGGCGCATCAGCTTGAATTCCAGACCCTTTACCATCAGATGATGATGCCTGTGGCAATACGGACCATCATGCCTCCGGCTCTGGTCGGCGTATTCTGTCTGCTGATGGCGATGCTGGTGATTTCCACCGATGACAGCCGCATATTTGACAGTGCGGTGGCGATTGCGCAGGATATGATTCTGCCGTTCCTGAAAAAGCCGCTGACGCTTGAACAGCACCTCTGGATGATCCGGGGCATCTGTCTGCTGGTCGGACTGATATTCTTTGTGGGGTCGCTGTATTTGTCGCAGCTTGACTTCATCAACCTCTTCATTACCATCATGGGTTCGATCTGGCTGGGCGGAGCCGGTCCGGTAATGATTGGGGGGCTGTACACCAAATTCGGCACCACCACCGGCGCTTTCGCCGCCCTGATCACGGGGTCATCGGTGTCGGTCGGCGGAATCCTGCTGCAGCGCAACTGGCCGGACGCGGTGTATCCGTGGCTGGTCAAAATGGGGTGGCACGAGCATATCGGGAACTTCCTGTCGGCGGTTTCCGGTCCCTTCAACCCTTACATTCTGTGGGAGATGGATGCAATTAAATGCCCGATCAACTCCAAGGAATTTTTCTTTATGGCGATTTGGTCTGGCGTAGCGGCCTATCTGATCGGTTCATTCCTGACCTATCGCCGGCCCTTCAACCTTGAGCGGATGCTGCACCGCGGTAAATATGCCATTGACGGTGAAAAGCGGATTTCCTCGCCGTGGACCTGGCACAATCTGTATATGAAGCTGATCGGCATTACCCCGGAATACACTCTTGGTGACAAAATCACAGTTTTCATCACCTTCACTTATTCGATTGTCTGGGTGTTCTTCTGTCTCTTCCTCGGATCGGTGATCTGGAATGCCATATCGCCCTGGAAGCCGGAATCATGGGCCAATTACGTACTGGTTCGCAACCTGATCTCGCCGATGACGCTGGGCGTTTTCACCACGGTGTGGTTCTGGATCGGCGGAGTGATTGACATCCGGCGGCTGTTCCGCGACCTGGCGGCGCGCAAGGAGAGCAATCCGCTTGATGACGGCCGGGTGGAAGGCAACATGTCGCTGGCCGACAAGGCCATTCTGGAAAAACGTGACGCGGAATCGACCGCAGCCCAGTCGAAATAGTTTCTGGAAAACGCTTGAACCGATTCCGGAGCCGCTGTTGCGGCTCCGGTTTTTTATTTAATCGAACGGGCGTCGGGGGCATCCCGGTCGATGCTGGGCGCATGGCCGAAGTACCGGCGGTGCAGCCGGGCGAAATAGTTGGGGTCGCTGAAGCCGCAGGCGGCGGCGATCTCCTTGATGGAGTATTCCGGATCCCGCAACATCTGCCGGGCCCGGGCGAGGCGCAGACTGTTCAGGTACTGCAGCGGGGTCTGGCCGAGATGGGTTCGGAACAGGTTGCGCAGACCGGCCGGGGAAATTCCGCAGCTGTGCGCGACTTCGGCGATGGCCAGATCAGACGTGAAACGGCGTTCCATGCAGGACAGTGCCTGGCGCAGGCGGGGCGGCAGCGTGTCGGCGTGCCGGTTGGATTGTTCCGTTGCCGTCAGGCGGACCAGCAGCGCACAGAGCAGCCCGGCGGATTCAGCCGGCGAATTGCTGCGGTTGAGCAGCTGGCTCATCAGGGCGGCCGGCCGGGGAGAGGAGGTGACGTCGATCGTCCGCCAGGAAGGGTCGAAAAATTCCGGAGCGGCGCTGAATACACAGTACAGGTTCATCTCCTCGGGGGAGTGGTTGATCTGATTGTGGGGAACGCCCGGCGGAATCACCAGCACCTGTCCGGAAGCCACCCGGCGGCGGCCCAGAGCGGTTTCGATGGTGCATTCACCTTTCAGCACCAGAATGAGTTCGCAGCCGGAATGGCGGTGAAAAGCGGCGCCGGGACAGTTGCGGTGCAGTCCGGCGTGGGAAAATTCCGGCAGAGCTGTTGTGGCGTGATCGTTCATGGTGGCAATATATCCCGGTGGACGCCGTCTGTCAAGCCGCAACGGAGGTTTTGTGCGGTCTTGTACCGAGTGGCATCCGGTTGTTTTCCGCGTTTTCCCGGAAGGTGGAAGTCTGTTCCGGGGCCGGTGCGAAGCGGTCAGCGGCGGCGCACGAGGCGGAGCAGCGGAATTTCCGCTGGAACTCCGAGCCGGATGGGAAAACCGCTCCAGATGCCGGCGCCGTTGGAAACAAAGAGCTGTAGCGGACCAACCCGGTAAAGTCCGGAAACCCAGCCTGCGTTGAACCTGGCGACCAGCCGGTTCAAGCCGAAAACCATGCCGCCGTGAGTATGTCCTGATATCTGCAGGTCGATGCCGGCCTGGGCGGCTTCAGCGGCGATTCCGGGCTGATGGGCGAGCAGTATTTTCACCTCCGCCGGATCGGTTCCGGCTCCGGCCCGGCGAAGGTCGGGAGGTGCGGCGCCAAACCGGGACGCCGCCGGATCGGTCACGCCGAGCAGCACAATTCCGTTGGGCAGACGGCGGCTGGAATTGGTCAGCATGTCCACGCCGAGCTCCGCCAGGTAGCCCAGCCACTCCTGACTGCCGGAAAAATATTCGTGATTACCGGGGACTCCGCAGACGCCGTAGGCGGCCCGGAGGTCGCGCAGGGGCTGCAGGGCGGCGCCTTGTCCGGCCACGGTGCCGTCCGCAATATCACCGGTGATTACGATCAGATCCGGATGACGGGCATTGACGCGTTCGACCAAATCGCGAATGCGTTCGATACCGGTCAGGCGGTCGCAGTGAAGGTCGGCCAGTACTGCGATGGTCATGCCTTCGGCCTCGGGCGGGAGCCGTTCGAGTTCGACAGTCAGATCCCGGACCGGCGGCGCAGCAGTGCCGGCGTGGAGACCGGCGGTGGCGGCGGCGACCGCCGCCGCCAGCAGCAGCGGATTGACCGCCCCGGCCGCGCAGTGGAGCCAGGCTGGAACCGGGAACGGCCTGATTCGCCTCAGCAGCCGGAGCGAACACCGGACCAGATCGGCGGCCAACAGCAGAAAGAAGAAGAAAAATATTACCGCGAACAGCCAGGCTCCGCCGAGGAGAACCGGAGCCGGGAGATCCGGCGCGAAAAACCGTGGTCCGCCGAACCAGTGCAGAATCTGAAATTTGAATGCACCGGCCAGCAGTGGCACGGCGAGACCCGCCTTCCAAGCCCGGTGGATCCGGAGCGGCAGGATGGCGCGGATGAAAATATAGCCGCTCATCAGAGCGGCAACCCAGATCATGAAGGTCATCGGCGGTTCAAAACTGGTCTGCCGGGGTCCGGTCAGGCCTTCTGCAGCCTCCGGTATTCGGAGTCGATTGCTTTGAGTTCATCCGGAATTTTGATTTTCTGGGGGCAGTGTCGGGCGCAGCGTCCGCAATTGACACAGGCTCCCGGCCGTCCGTCCTCGCCCAGCGCGGCCATGGCGGCGAGAAAGGCTCGGGCGTCACCGGAGCTCCTGTACTGGTTGTAGGCGCTGAAAATCCGGGGGATTTCCACGCCGACCGGGCACGGTACACAGTAATTGCAGGCAGTGCAGGGCACCGCCGCTCCGTGATGAGCCTGCAATGCCGCCTGCAATGTCTGGCGTTCGGCATCGGAGAGCGGCTTGAATGGAGTGAAAGTCCGCAGATTGTCCTCCAGATGCTCCGGAAGCGTCATTCCGGAGAGCACGCAGATCACGTTCGGCAGCGAAGCGGCATAGCGCAGCGCCCAGGAGGCGGTGCTGGCGCCGGGATTGTTCCGCTGCAGAATGGCGGTGGCTTCCGGCGTCAGTTTGGCCAGGGCGCCGCCGCGCAGCGGTTCCATGACAATGACCGGAATGCCAAGTTCGGTGAGGATTTCATACTGCTCGCGCGACCGGTAGGCTTCCCAGTCGAGATAGTTGAGCTGAATCTGGGCGAAGTCCCAGGGGCGGGCCCCGGCGATGGTTTTAAGCACTTCCGGGGAATCGTGAAAAGAAAAGCCGAGATAACGGATTTTGCCCTTGGCTTTCTGTTCCTCCAGAAATTCCGGAACCTTGAATTTCAGGGCCCGTTCCCAATTGGCGGCATTGAGCGAATGAATGAGGTAAAAATCGAAATATTCCGTCTGACAGCGGTCAAGCTGTTCCTGGAAAATGTGCTTGATTCCGGCCGGATTTCCGGCCATCCACACCGGCATTTTATCCGCCAGCAGGAAGGAGTCGCGCGGATATTTCTTCAGCGCCTTGCCGGCGAATGTTTCGCTCTTGCCTTTGTGATACATGTAGGCGGTGTCAAAGTAATTGAGTCCGGCCGCCATGGCGCGGTCGACCATTTTCCCGGCTTTGGCGGCGTCGATGTCCGGCCGGTTCGGCGACTGGCGGGGCAGACGCATCATGCCGAAGCCGAGCAGCGGAATGGTGAGCCCGGTGGTTCTGAACCGGCGGCGGGTGACTTTGTCCGGGGCAGGTCGGGCGATTCCATCCGGAGCTGTCCCTGGAACGCCGGACTGTCCGGCCAGCCGGGTAAGCGGCGACAGGGCGGCGACGGTTAATGCGCTTTTCAGAAAATCACGACGGTTCATGTGGTGCTGCCTTTCTGCAATGTTTCAGGTTGGCCGCTGAAACTCTGCCGGAGGAACCCGGCCGCGGCCAGACGATAATAAACATAATCCTTCAGGAGGCAATAAGTCAATCTCAAACGGTAAAAAAATGGTAATTTTTTGAAATTTTTGTCGGAAACGCTGGTCTGATTCGGCGACCGGGGTTAAATTTAAGAGAAGCTGAAGTCGATCCGGAGCGGACTTCCGGCCCGGAGATCCGGAAACAATCAGGAGTGCAACCATGTCTGAATTGATGCGTATAAGTCTGTCGCTGGAAAATGATCTGCTGGAGGAGTTCGGCCGGCTGGTTGACCAGGAAGGCTATGAAAACCGTTCGGAATACATTCGTGATCTGATCCGGGAACGGATCGGCCGCCGGCGGTGGCAGTCGGGTGAGGAAGTCGTCGGAACCCTGACGCTGATCTACAACCACCATCAGCGGGGACTGACGGAAAAACTGGTCGAACTGCAGCACCATTGGGGCGGTCAGGTATTGGCCTCCACCCACATTCATCTCAGTCATGAGCTTTGTGCTGAAATGATAATGCTCCGGGGACGCGGCCGGGATATCGAAGCTCTCGCCGATGCCATGCGGCGCCGAAAGGGTGTGCTGGAGGCCGGACTGGCCGTCAGCGGAGTCGCCGGAGCCGGGGTGGATTGACTCTTCCGGTTCCGGGGCGGGGGTGCCGGCGGAGGGAGGCCGGGGTTTGCCGCTGCCTCCGGACCTGGTTTTACCGGCGCCGGGGATTGGCCGCGTCGACGGCTTTCAGCAGGGCATAGCAGGCGCGCATGCGCGGCACGGGGATGTCGTGAGTTTCGGCCAGCCGGAGCGCGTTGCCCAGGATGGCATCGACCTCGAGGCGGCGTCCTGCCAGGTAATCCTGAAGCATGCTGGTTTTGTAGGGGGGGAATCCTTTGGTGTAGGCGATCTGATGATCGGCGTCGGCCCGGGTCAGGCGGGTGCCGCAGGCAACCGCAACGGCGATAACCTCATCCATCAGTTCCGAACAGAGCCGGAGCAGATCCGGGTCGCTGCTCATCAGCCGGGTATCGGCGCCGCCGGCCAGTACCGAGACCGGGTTGAAGGGCAGATTCCACAGCAGCTTTTCCCAGCGGATCCGGACGATGTCCCCGTAGAGCTCGCAGGGCACTTTCGAAGCGTTGAAAGCCGCGGCCAGCGCTTCGGCTTCGGGTGAAACTCCTTGGGGATAGCAGCCCATTTTGAGATTGCCGGAGCCGGCGTTGAGCACCTTGCCCGGCTCGGGGCGGGAGGCTCCGATGTAGGCAATTGTGCTGATGAGCTGGTTGGCCGGAAACGCCTCGGCGATTTCGCGCTCAATGTCGATGCCGTTCTGAATCAGCACAATGACTGTACGGGGCGACTTGACCGCTTGGCGCAACATGCCGATCCGGTCGACTTCAGGCAGCACCTTGGTCGCCATGATCACATAGTCGGCCGTTTCGGAGCAATCGGCGGCGTCGCGCAGCAGCCGCGCCGGAACAAACCGGAAATTTTCGCCCAGACTGCTGATGTCGTAACCGCCCCGGCGTGAGGCCTGTTCATAATCGCTCCGGGCCACTACGGTGACTTCGACTCCGGATTGGGCCAGACGGCCGCAGAAATAAAGGCCGACTGCGCCGGCGCCCAGTAAGACTACTTTCATTTTGCAGGATTCCTCATTGAAAAATGTTGCTGCCGATCCGGACAATTGTGGCTCCGGCGGCGATGGCGGCCGGGAAATCCCGGCTCATGCCCATCGAGAGTTCCGGCAGCTCAAGATTAGCCTCAGCGCTCAGTCGGTCGCGCAGTTCGCGCAGCCCGGAAAAAATTTTCAGTTGCTCGTCAGGGGCGGCGTCCAGCGGGGCCATGGTCATCAGACCGGTCGGAATGACATGTCGGCAGACGGCGGCCAGCCGGACCAGTTCCGCCGCCGCCGCCGGAGTGCAGCCGCCCTTGCTGGCTTCGCCCGAGATGTTAATCTCGAACAGCAGGCGTGGAGTCCGGTTTTCTTCGGCGGCGATGCGGTCAATCCGTTCCAGAAGTTCGGGATTGTCCACTGAATGAATAACGGCGGCCAGCCGCACCACTTTGCGCACCTTGTTGGACTGCAGCGGACCGATGAAGTGCCAGACAATATCCGGCGGCAGTTCCGCCGCCTTGGCGCTCAGTACCGCGATCCGGTTTTCGCCGAATTCCCACAGTCCGCAGTCATAGAGTTCCCGGATGACGGCGGCCCCGACGGTTTTGCTGACCGGCAGCAGCCGGACGGTCGCCGGATCGCGTCCGCAATCGGCGGCGGCGGCGGCAACGGCGGTGCACATTTCGCGGTAGCGTTCGAAAACCTCCGGGATCATTGGGCCGGTTCCTCCGAGAATTTCAGATGGTTTTCCGGCGGACGGGCTGTAATTTTAGTACCCGGGGGCAAGCTTTCCGTCAGCCAGACGTTGCCGCCGATGACGGAGTTGTCGCCGATGGTGATGTCACCGAGCACCGAGGCTCCGGAATAAATGGTGACGTTGTTGCCGATGGTGGGATGGCGTTTGTTGCCTTTGATCAGCATGCCGCAGGCGTCTTTGGGAAAGCTGACGGCCCCGAGTGTGACTCCCTGATAGATCCGGACGTTATCACCGATCCGGGCGGTTTCCCCGATCACCACCCCGGTGCCGTGGTCGATGAAAATTCCGCGCCCGATGGTGGCGCCGGGATGAATGTCAATGCCGGTCAGGGTATGGGCGTATTCAGTCATCATGCGGGGAATCAGCGGAATCTTCTCAACATAAAGCACATGAGCCAGGCGCTGGATGGCGATGGCTTTCAATCCGGGATAGCTGAGAATCACTTCTTCAAAGCTTGTGGCGGCCGGATCTCCAGCGTAGGCGGCCGCCACGTCAGCTTTGAGAATTTCACGGATTCCGGGCAACAGATCCAGGAGTCTGAGTGCGGTTTCGTCGCAGTGATTGTCGCAGTTTTCAGCACAGTTGCGGCGGTTGGAAACGTGGCGGACCGCCCGGCAGATTTGTCCGGACAGGTCGTTGTGAATGTCGGCCAGCAGGGCTACGGTGTTGCCGATGCCGTCGCGGCGGTCAAAGCCGGGAAACAGCGCTTCGAGCAGTTTTTCCGTAAGTTCAATTACCTCGGTGCGGCGCGGCAGATTGTCG
>CASFVA010000056.1 GCA_949298075.1 uncultured Lentisphaeria bacterium | reverse complement strand
GGAGAAAAACGTAGTGAAATCCGCGGCGTTTCCCGGCGGGGAGCTCCTGGAAGTCACCGCTCCGATCGGAGACGCGGGTTTGCAGCTGCGTATGGAAATCAAGGTGTTCAAGGATTTTCCGGTGGTCGAATATCATCCGTTCCTGGAAAATACCGGGACCGTTCCCAGCGGTTTGATCGAGGACTTCCGGTCGCTCGATTTCGCGGCGGAACTGCCTCAGCCCGGCACGGTGACCATTTCGCGCGACAGCTCAAAACGGGTCGCCGCCGGCGGATACATCACCGTGCGCTACAGCCTGGGATCACTTTGTGTGCCGAGCGATTTTGTGCCGCAGCGGCGTGAACTCTGGAGCCGTCCCGGCGACAACCGGCTCAGCCTCCGGTCGGCGGAGGGACGGTCTTCAGCCAGTTATCTGCCGTTTTTCGGCGTGGATGTTTCCGCGCGGCGGGGCTTTAACGTCGGCGTGGGCTGGAGTGGCGCCTGGCGGGCGGATTTCGAAGTTCCGGTGACCGGCTGGCGGGCGCCGGCCGGCGAGCGTTACCGGGTGAGTTCCGGCATGAATAAAGTCCGGTTCCGGGTGCTGCCGGGAGAATCTTTGCGGCAGCCGGCGGTTTTCATTCAGTTCCGGGACGGGTTGACGGTGCGCGACGGCCAGAATGAATTGCGGCGGTTCATGCGGACTTTTCACGCTCCGCACGATTCCAGAGGCGGGCTGCTGCCGCCGCCGCTCTCGCTGGTGACCTGGGGCGGACTGTCTTCGCAGCGCATGCTTGACCGGCTCCGGGCGGCGGTGGACCATGATCTGCCCTACGAGGTGTTCTGGATCGATGCCGGCTGGAGCGGCTATGACGGACCTTGTCCGCATTTTCTCGACGCTCCGAGTGACTGGCCGCAGCGGGTCGGACACTGGCGGGTCAACCGTTACCCGCATCCGGGTGGTCTGCGTCCCGTCAGCGACGAGGTCCGGCGGGCCGGCATGAAGTTCCTGGCCTGGTTTGAACCCGAACGCATTCACGCCCAGTCCCGCGGTGAAGTGCTGACGTCGCATCCGGAGTGGCTGATTTCACTGCCGGGCGACGACTCCCGGCTGCTCAATCTGGGAATTCCCGAAGCGCGGCAGTGGATCGGCGACACCCTGATTCGTTTTCTCCGGGACGAGGGAATCGACATTTACCGGCAGGATTTCAACATGGATCCCATTCCCTACTGGGCGGCGGCCGATGCCCCCGACCGGGTCGGCGTGGCTGAAATGAAGCACATCGACGGCCTCTACCGCCTTTGGGAACGGCTGCATCAGGAATTTCCCGACATGCTGTTCGACACCTGTTCCTCTGGCGGCCGCCGGCTCGATTTCATGCTGCTCACCTACAGCGTGCCGCTCTGCCAGAGCGATTACGCCTGTTTCCCGGACTACGACCGCGAGGCGGTGCAGACTGAGAACCAGGGCCTCAATGAGTGGATTCCCATGCACACGGGATTTTCATGGCATCCCCAGCACGATCCTTACAATGTGCTGAGCTGCGCCGGCGTGGGGTCGTCGGTGAAAATCTGGCAGTTCGACAGTCTGGCGCCGACTCCGGATCACGACTGGGATGATCACCGCCGGATGCTGCGGGAAATTCTCAGGATGCGCGAAATCCAGCTCCGGGCGGACTTCTATCCGCTGACCGGGCATCCCGAAAACACCGAGGCCTGGTGCGCCAGTCAGTTCCATGTTCCGGAAGAGGATCGCGGACTGGTGCTTGCCTTCCGCCGTGAACGCAGCGACTGTCCCCGGATGGTGTTTCCGCTCTCCGGGGTGGATTCCGGCGCGGATTACGAACTGGAGTTCGCCGCTGACGGCCGCCGGGTGGAATTGTCCGGTGCGCAGCTGGCGTCCGGCCTGGCGGTGGAGCTGGCCGCGCCGCGTTCAGTGGAGCTGATCTATTATCGGAAAATCGACGCGTAATCCGCCTTTGGCGGAACGATGCGGGGCCGGGGCGGGGAGTGATGATTCTCCGTCCCGGCTTCATTTCAGACGGGACGTCCGGCGGCCGCCGTTGCCGATTACCGCCGGGAAAGCCGGGGCGGACTCTTGATTTTTGACCGGGAGTGATTATATTCATAGTGTATGATCTTTTAAAACTCGTTCGGCGGAAGGAGAAGAGAGGAGGCTGGACTATGAGTTTTATCACTCCGCAGGTATTGTATCTGGTGCCGGTGGTGGCCGTTGCCGTGGCGCTGCTGGCGGCGACCGCTGCCCGGCGGCGGCGGGAAAAGCTCCGCCTGCTGCTCGGCGCGGGGGCGACTGATCCAGATGCGGTGATTCTGTCGTACTGGCGGCGGCGGCTCCGGGTGGTTCTGCTTGCACTGACGCTGCTGGCGCTGCTGGTGGCGGCCGCCCGGCCGTACTGGGGCAGCGAACTGGTGGACCGGGGATTTCGCGGCCGGGACATCATTGTGATTTTTGACGTGTCAAAAAGCATGCTGGCCACGGATCTGGCGCCATCGCGGCTGGAGCATGCCAAATATCTGCTCCGCGAGCTGGTGGCGGCCGAGTCCGGGACGAGTTTCGGGCTGGTGGCGTTTGCGGGGCGGGCCTATCTGAGCTGTCCGCTTACGGCGGATCCGACCGCGTTCAACCAGTATATTGACGAGCTTTCAACGGACAGTGTGCCGCTGGGCGGAACCAACCTTGAACTGGCTTTGAAATGTGCGGAAACCGCCTTCAAATCGGCGCCCGGCGGCCACCGGGCGATTGTGGTGATGACCGACGGCGACGAATTGACCGGGGACAGCGCCAGGGCGGTTGCGGAGTTGAAAAAAGCGGATATTCCGCTTCTGATTGTCGGATTGGGCAATCCTGACATCGGGGCTCCGGTGCCGGCGGAGGACGGCACGATGCGGCGCGACCGCTCCGGTGCGCTGGTCACCACCCGCCTGAATGAAGAGCGGTTGTCGCAGCTGGCGCTGGAGACCGGCGGCATTTACGTGCGCAGCACGGTGGGCAATACCGGGCTGGCGGCGCTGGAAAAGCGGATCGGAGAACTGGGTCTGACCGACCGTGAGGATGGACGCCGGAGCGTACCGGTGGAAAAGTTTCCGCTGGCACTGACGGCGGCCGCGGTTTTTCTGCTGGGATTTCTGCTGCTGGGCGAACGTCCGCTGCGGCGGAGTCCGCTGGTGGCGCTGCTGTGCGTACTGAGCTGCCTGCCGGCGGCGGCCGGCCCGGGGCCGGAGGCTGCGGCGGCGGATTCCGGAATGGCGGCGGTGGCGGCGTCGGATCAGACCCCGGAGGAATTGTACAACGCGGCCCGGCGGCAGCAGCTCGAAGGTGAGGCTGCGGCGGCCCGATTGCAGTACGAGCGGGTCATCAGTCATCCGGAAGCTTCCGGAGCGCTTCAGGCGCGCAGCTATCACAACCTCGGGGTAGGAGTCCATACCGATGCCCGCGGAGAGCTGGCGGCTGCGGTGGATGCGTTAAAACAGCAGAATCCGGATGGCGCTCTGCAGCAGCTGACCCGGAGCGCGGAAACCCTCAACGGCGCCCGGGAACTTTACGCCCGCGGTCTCGCTCTGCCTGAGGCGACGGAAAACCTGGAGCAGACCCGCACCAATTTGCGCCAGCTCGAGTTTGACCGCCGCCGGATTGAAGAGCTTAAACGCCGGATCGAGGAACTTAAAAAACAGCAGCAGCAAGCCCGACAGCAAACCCGCCAGGCTCAGCAGCAGAATCAGCAGGATCAGCAGAATCAGCCGGGCCAGTCGGGCCAGCAGGATCAGCAGGGTCAGCAGGGCCAGTCGGGCCAGCAGAATCAGCCGGCGCCGAATGCAGATCAGGCGATTGACGCGGCGAGGTCGGCCGCCCGGGAGTTGCAGCGTCAGGCGGAAGCCTTGCAGCAGCAGTCGATTCGTGATGCCGCGGCCAAAGCGGAACAGGAGCTTGATTCCGCCGCCGAGGCCCGCCGCCGGCAGGACCGGGAGGCGGCGCAACGCCACCTGGATGAAGCGGCGCGCCAGCTTGGCGGCGGTTCCGGGGAGGCGGAATCGGAAGGGCGGGAGCCGTCCTCTTCCGGAGAGACCGGGGAGCGCGGGGATAAATCGTCCTCCGCCGGAGAATCCGGTCAGGAAGGGCAGGATCAGTCCGCCTCCGGCCGCGACGCTGAATCCGATTCCGGGACTCCGGACCGGAAGCCGTCCGGAGGCGAGCCGGAGTCGGAGGCCAAACCCGATACTTCCGGTGCCGAACAGCTGCTTCAGCTGCTCAACGATGAGGAAAACCGGCGGCGCGGTGAATTGCGGGGGCCCGGCCGGGCGCGGCGTCCCCGGGTCGAAAAGGATTGGTGAGTCATGAATACAGGAAAATGCCTCCGGTTGGTGGCGATGCTGGCGGCGGTGCTGGCGTGGTCCGCCGCCGGTTTTGAGGTGACGCTGGATGCTCCGGCCACGGCCGCGGTCGGCGAGGCGGTGCGGATCCGGGTGGCGGGCGACCGCCAGTTTGAAGTAAATCTGCCCGAGGTGGAGGGCGCGGTCTGGCAGCGGGGCGCGGTCGGCCGTGAAATGCGCAGCGTCAACGGCCGGGTATCCATTGCCCTGAGTTACGTTCTGGTGCCGGAACGGGAAGGAATGCTGGAAATTCCGCCGGTCACGGCCATGGCGGGCGGGGAAACGGCCCGTACCGCACCGGCGGCAATCCGGGTGGTGGCGGCGGCGGAGCGGCGTCTGCCGGCGGCGGAGTCCGGTGGCGGTGCGGAGTCGGCCAACGAGGGTGGAATTCCGCTGAACACGGCGGTGTTCGGTCAGATCATTGCTCCGGAGCGTTCGGTTTTTTACGCCGGGGAAGAAATCCCGCTGGAGTTCAAGCTGCACCTGATGGAGGGGCTGGGTATCCGGCCGCTGAGTTATCCGCAGCTGGGCGGAGTCGAGAACGCGGTGTTCACCGACTATTCCGACCGCAATCCTGACGAAAAATGGTTTGCTCCGCCGCGCCAGTCGTCCAAACTGCTGGACGGCCGTCGTTATGCGGTAATTACTTTCGCCACTTCCTGCCGGGTGATGAAGCCGGGCTGGTTCACTCCGTCCGCGGCGGCGGCAGTCGGCATTCCCCGGCAGTCCGGCCGCAGCGGTGATGACTGGTTCGGCGGGTCGATGTTCGGTTTTTTCGGCAGCGGCGGATTGGAGCGGGTGCGGATTGCCTTCCGTCCGGAGCTCAAGCTGGAAATCCGTCCGCTGCCGCCGGCGCCATCCGGTGTTCCGTTCTGCGGATTGATTGGCGACTGGCGGTTTACGGCGGCGTTGAGTTCGGCTTCCGGCCGGGTGGGCGAAGTTACCGAACTGACCGTGACCGGCAGCGGCGGAACCGGGGCCGAGACGATCAAGGCGCCGCCGCTGGAGCTTGCCGGCTGCCGGGTATATCCTCCGGAAGTGCGCAAAAGCGCCGGCCGGGTGGAGCTCAAGTACGCGATTATTCCGCTGGAGCCGGGTGAACGCAGTCTGGACTTCGCTTTTGCCTGGTTCGACAGTGCGGCCGGACGCTATGAGACGTTCAGGACCTCACTGCCGCTGGCGGTACGTCCCGGGGAAGCCCCGGCGGTGGCGCCGCCGGTGGTCGGAGCCGCTGTCGAACCGGCGGTGGTGGAGCGTCCCGAAAAAGTCGAACGCAGCGATATTTTCTATCAGAAGCCCTGGGAGGCCGGTCGGATCCGCCTGATCCGGCTGCCGCTGATCGACAACGTGACAATCTGGCTCTGGGTGCTGGGGTGCGGCGGTCCGCTGGCCGGCGCGGCCTGGTGGGCGGTGGTCCGGAGGCTGGAACGCCGGAGCGCGGATCCCCGGCGCGGCCGCAAAGCTCGGCTGGCGGCCCTGCTCCGGGAGTTGAAAACAGCGGAAAATCCGGATGAAATTCTGCGGCGCGATGCGGTCGGTCTGCTGGCCGATGCATTCGGGCTGCCGCCCGGGGCCACTGCCGAAGAGGTAAGCGGAAAGCTTGACAATCCCGACGACCGGGAACTGATCTATTCGCTCGAAAACGCCGGCTTCCGGCCCGGTGCCGCCGGACTGACCCCGGAACACCGCCGCCGGCTGCTGGCTCTGCTCCGGCGTCTGGTGGTGCTGGTCTGCGCTCTGGGAATCGCCCTGCCGGCGACTGCCGGAACTCCGGAGTCCGCCGGCGGCAACGCCGCATTTGACGACGCCCGTTACGAAGCGGCGATGGCCGACTACGGCCGGGGCATTCGTCCGGGGGCGGTTTCGGCGGCGGCGGCCTACAATCTCGGCGGAGCCTGTTACCGGATGGACAATCTGCCGCTGGCCCGGCTGTGGTTTGAGCGGGCGTGGCGGCTGGATCCGGGCGATGACGAGGCGCTGGCCAATCTCAATGTGGTCAACCGCAAGTTGCGTCTGCCCGAGTCCGGCGCGGCCGGAACTCCGGGTGAACTGCTGGTCTACTGCCGGGACCGGCTGCGTCCGGACCATTACCTGCTGATTGCCGCCGCCGCGTTTGCGCTGGCGGCGCTGCTGACCGGCATGATGCTGTCCGGCCGGCCCCGGTTCCGGGGCGGCTGGTGGGGCGTCGGCGGCCTGGGGGCGGTGGCGGTGCTGGCTCTGGTCTGCGCCTGGAGCGAGCTGGCCGGTCCCTACAATGCCGCTCATGCGATTGTGACGGCCCCGTCGCTGGAATTGCGGTCGCTGCCGACCACGGCGGCCGGCCGGGTGGAGGCGGTCATTCCGGGTGGAGCCACGGCGGTGGTGCTTGACCGGCGCGGCGACTGGCTGCGCGTCGAAACCGGCGGTCGGGAGGGCTGGGCGGCGGCTTCGGGGGTGACTGCGGTGTTTCCGTCCGGCGGTTTTGAGGCGCGCTCCGGATCGTGATCGTCGCATCCGGGAATCATGAATTCTGCTGGAGCTGGCGGCGGCACTGGTGGTGGCGCCGCTGCCGGCGGGGGTATTTTTATTATTACTGCGCGGCATTCGGCGGTCATGATCCTGAGTCTCCGCCCGAGGTGCGCGAAGCGCATCGGCTGCGCACGCTGCTGAATGAAAAGATTTACCTGAGGCGGCTGTTCAATCTGACGCTGCGGGAAATTTTTTACCGCGATTGCGACGCTGAGTCCGCGGGGGAGCCCGGGGCGGCCGGCCGTCGGGCCGCAGCGCGGTTTGAGCGCGAATTTCAGGCGATGCTGCTGGACATGTACGGTTCTGATCACGCCCGTCCCCGACTGATCGAACTGCTGAAACCGGGCGGATCGGCGTCGGAGCTGGCCGCCCGGCTGCGCGCCCGGATTGCCGCCGTCGGAGCAGCACTGGAAAACGGCGACTGGCCCGAACTGGTCGCGATGTCACCGGAACGCCGGCGCTGGATGGAGTCTCCGCTTTTCGTTCAGATCGGCGAACTCCGGTGCGCGGCCGCTCCGCTGCTGGCGTTTACGGCTCCGGGGGGAGAACTGCGGATCATTGAAGGCTGCGGCGCTTCGCATCCCGAGGGCGAGTTCGCGGCTTTGCTTCACAAATTCCATGCCTTCAACGTCTGGCGGCGTCCGCCGGAGCGGGTGCGCACTTTCACCCTCGACCTCGGTTCCGGACGGCTGACCGGACACGGCGACGCGCTGGATGTCAGCGCCGGATTGCGGAAAATCACCGCCGACTGTGCCGAAATGACCGCATTGATCCGTTCCGACGGCACCGTGGACGAACAGGATTTTGCGTGTTCCGACGGGGCGGGCTGCGCGGACTGCCGATTCCGGAGCATCTGCCGGCGTTAAGTTGACAATCCGGTCCGGACTGGGTATATTATCCGGAAAGTCTGAAAACGGTGCCTGCCGGATGGCTTGCCGGCGGCGTGAAAGGTATTCGGAGCACGATGGACATTCCTTCCTTTTTCATGTTGGAACCCAATCGGGTATGGCGCATCTACTCCGGCGGGGCGGTACTGGATGCACTTGCCGGAGCGACGGATCCCCGGGACGGGCATTTTCCGGAAGATTGGCTGCTTTCCACCACCCGCGCCGTGAACATCGGGCGCGAGGAGTTTCGCGACGAAGGCCTGTCGCAGCTCACCAGCGGCGGCCGCACCGCCCCGATCAGCGTATGGAGTGCGGCCGATCCGGTCGCCTTCTGGGGCGAATCCCACTGGCGGCGGTTTGGGGACAACGCCGGATTTCTGCTCAAATATCTGGATTCCGCGGTTCGTCTGCATTTGCAGTGCCATCCGACCGCGGAGTTTTCCCGCCGCTTTCTCGGCTCGGAGTCCGGTAAGACCGAAGGATACATCATCCTCGGTGTGCGTCCGGAGTGTGAGGGTTACATCTATCTCGGATTTCAGCGGCCGCCCGATCCCGGCGACTTCCGACGTGCGGTGCTGGAACAGAATTCCGCCGTTCTGCTGTCGTACTTTGACCGGATTCCGGTGCGGCCCGGCGAGGTGTTCTACGTGCCCGGCGGATTGCCCCACGCCATCGGCGAAGGGGTGTTCATGATTGAAATGATGGAGCCGACCGACTTCGCCGTGCGCGTGGAATTTGAACGCGGCGGGTACGTCCTGCCCGAGGCGGCGCGCTTCATGGGGCGCGATGTTGATTTCGCATTGTCGATGTTTGATTTTTCGGCGTATCCGGCCGAAGAGCTCAAGCGGCGTTTTTTCATTGTGCCGCGCCCGCTGCCGATCCGGGGTGAGGCTGAACGGTTTTCGCTTTTCGATGAGCGTTACACCCGGTGTTTCCGGGCCGAGGAAATCCGGATCGACGGCGAAGCCGAAGTCGGACATGACGGACTCCGGGTGTTGATCGCGGTCTCGGGACAGGTGGATCTGGAGGTCGGAAATGGAAAATTTACGCTGAAACCATTCGACCGGGTTCTGATTCCGGCCCGTACCGAAAACCTGCGGCTGGCTTCCCGGGGGCCGGCCCGGCTTTATGTGGCCCGCCCGCCTGCCGCGGAGTGAGGTTCGATTCGCCGGATCGCGGTCCGGCCGCTGAATTGTAAGCAGAGGGTTGAGACGATGACAAAACAGTTCAAAGTGGTGGATTTTGACAAGTTGATGGCTCCGGTGGCTTCCGGAAACGACCAGCTGCGCTGGCTTACTCCGGACGATCCGCCGCTGCGGCTGAGCGGATTCGCTTTCCGGACTCCCGGCGGAGAATTCCGGCGGCTGCCGGAGGATCCGGACCTGCCCGAAGCGGTGGCGGCGCTTTCGTGGCATACTGCCGGCGGCCAGATTGCATTCCGAAGCGACAGTCCCCGGCTCCGGCTCCGGGTTCGGCTGCACAGCAACGACGCGATGGACCACATTCCGCTGACCGGCTCGGAAGGGTGTGATCTTTATGTGGGTCCTCCCGGCGCCCGGCAGTTTGCCGGAGTGACGCGCATTGTTCCCGGTGCGGCGGAGTATGAGACGCAGTTCCGGGGCGCCGGGGCCGCCTGGCGGGAGTTCCAGATCAATCTGCCGCTTTATGCCGGTGTGAAGAGCGTGGAAATCGGTATCGATCCCGCCGCCGGAGTCGCGGCTCCGACGCCGTGGAGCGACCCGCGTCCGGTACTTTATTACGGCACCTCGATCACCCAGGGCGGATGTGCGTCGCGGCCGGGACTGATCGACGCCGCGCTGCTGAGCCGCCGCTGGAATGTGCCGGTGCTGAATTTCGGTTTCTCCGGCAGCGGCAAAGGCGAACCGGCGGTAATCCGAACCCTGGCCCGGGTGGAATCCCCCAGGCTGCTGATTCTGGACTATGCCATAAATGCCGGGTATGATGGTTTCAGGGCCACGCTGGAGCCGGTGATTGAACTGTGGCGGAGCGTGCATCCCGAAGTGCCGGTGGCGGTGATGTCGCCGACTCCGCTGATTTATGAATGGTTTGATCCGGCCGGCCGGGAGGAGGAACGGCGCCGTCTGCGGCGTGCCACGGTGGAGTTCCAGCAGGAGGTGGTGACCCGCCGCCGGGCCGCCGGCGACCGCCGGGTGTTCTGGGTGGACGCGGCCCCGGAAGAACCCGATGCAGACTGGTGGGATGCCACTGTGGATGGCGCCCACCTCAATGACCGGGGTTTCGCCCTTAAGGCCGGGCGCATCGCCCCTCAACTGGAGGAAATTCTGAATGCCTGACTCGGATGAATTGCTTTACTGCGTCGGAATGACTGACAACGGGGCCGATTTCGATCTGGCGTCCGAGCTCTTCGCCGCGCTGGAACTGGATTTCAGCAGCTGGGAGGACCGGGAGTCGGGCGGCTACCGCCACACGGTTTATTTTCCGGACGCTGCGGCGGCGGATGTCGGCGAGGCCCGGATCCGGACGGCCGCGGCGCAGTGGAGCCGGGACTGCGGACTGGCGCTGGACGACTTCAAACGCTTCACTCTCAAACGCGAAGACTGGGCTGAGGCCTGGAAAAAGTATTTTCACCCCATTGAAATTTCACCGCGCCTGCTGGTGTCTCCCAGCTGGATCGACGTGCCGCCGCAGCCGGGACGGCAGGTGCTGACGCTCGATCCCGGCATGAGTTTCGGTACCGGTCAGCACGCCACCACGCTGTACTGTCTGCAGGTCATCGACCGGCTGGCCGGAGCACCGGGGGTGCACAGTCTGCTCGACGCCGGCTGCGGCTCGGGGATCCTGGCCATCGCCGGAGCCCTGCTCGGTTACGCCCCGGTAACGGCCTTTGACTTTGATCCCGACGCGGTGCGGGTGGCGGCGGAAAATCTTGAAATCAACCGGGTCCGGGACCGGGTGAAACTGGAAGCCGGCGACGCCGAAACCTACCGGCCCGGCCGGCAATACGATCTGGTCTGCGCCAACATCCTGGGGCACCTGCTGCGGCGGTTCCGGTTCAACATTGTCAGCTGGGTGCGTCCGGGCGGTTATCTGGCGCTGGCCGGTATTCTCAACGCTGAGTTTGACGCGGTGAGCACCGATTTCAGCGCGGCCGGCGCGGTTGAGCTGGAGCGGCGTACGCTCCGTGAATGGACCAGCGGACTTTTTCAGCTGCCGGCGGATTGAATCATCATGCTGGCCAAATGCTTTTCCGCCGCAGTGATCGGCATCGACGCCTTCGAAGTGGAAATCGAAGTCAATCAGACCGGCGTAGACAATGCCGGCGGCCGTGAAGGCGCCGTCGCCATTGTGGGACTGCCGGATCCGGCGGTTCGCGAGAGCCGGGACCGGGTGATGTCGGCTTTTCTGAGCTCCGGTTTTCCGCCGCCGCGCGGTTTTGCCGTAGTCAACCTCGCTCCGGCCGACCTGCCCAAGGAGGGCGCCGGATTCGATTTGGGCATTGCCCTGGGCATGCTGGGCGCCTCCGGAGCGCTGGACCGCGGCCGGCTCCGGACGGTGGCGGTTGCCGGAGAACTGGCGCTCGACGGTGCGGTGCGTCCGATCCGGGGCGCACTGCCGGTGGCTGCGCGGCTGGCGGCCGATTCCGCCGTCACCGCGCTGCTGGTTCCGGTGGCCAACGCCCGCGAGGCGGCCCTGGCCGCCGGCGACCGGCTGCCGGTTTATCCGGTCGCAACGCTGCTGGAAGCGGTCAAGCTGATCGAAAACGGTTTCGCCGGCGTTGAACCCTGCCGGACCCAAATCGAAGAATACGCTGCGCCGCCGGGTCCGCTGCCGGATTTTGCCGAAGTCAAGGGGCAGCATCTGGCCCGGCGGGCTCTGGAAATCGCCGCGGCGGGCGGGCATCACTCCCTGCTGATCGGTCCTCCCGGCACCGGCAAATCCATGCTGGCCCTGCGGCTGGCCGGAATCCTGCCGCCGATGACACCGGCCGAGACCCTGGAAACCAGTCGGATTCACAGTGTTCTGGGGCTGTTGTCCGCGGACCGTCCGATTCTGGACCGCCGGCCTTTCCGGGCTCCGCACCACACGGTCTCCGACGTCGGACTGATCGGCGGCGGCCGCAATCCGCGTCCCGGCGAGATCAGTCTGGCTCACAACGGAGTGCTGTTTCTGGACGAACTGCCGGAGTTCAGGCGCAACGTCCTTGAAGTGCTGCGCCAGCCGCTTGAAACCGGAACCATCACCGTGTCCAGGGCGGCCGGCACCTGCACCTTTCCGGCCCGGTTCATTCTCTGCGCCGCGATGAATCCGTGTCCGTGCGGGCGCGGCGAAGTCGAGCTGGGCTGTACCTGCCGTCCTGAGGAGCGCCGCCGCTATCAGCGCAAGCTCTCCGGTCCGCTGCTCGACCGGATTGATTTGCAGGCCGACGTCCGTCAGCTTTCCCGGCAGGAATTGCTGGCCGCCCCTGACGGCGAGTCCTCGGCCGCCATCCGCGCCCGGGTGGTTGCGGCCCGGCGCCGTCAGCTCGAACGGTATCGCGATGACGGCATTTACTGCAACAGCCAGCTCACCCCGCGCGGATTGCAGCGCTACTGTCGTCCGACTCTGGCCGGCGAAAATCTGCTCCGGAATGCGATCACCCGTTTCCGGCTCAGTCCGCGCGCCTATGACCGCATTCTGAAAACCGCCCGTACCATCGCCGACCTTGCCGGCAGCGACGGCATCGGTGAGGAACACCTCTTTGAAGCTATCAATTACCGTAAATCGGCTTTCCTGGAGTGAACTGGGCCTTTGCCGCGCTCAATCCGATGAAGTTAAGCTTGATTTGTGACGTTTTCCGGGCTATATTATAAATTAAGCCTTTTTTTAAGCAAAATTACAGGGACACAATTATGTCGAAGAATTATGTGGTCGCGGTCGCCGGCGCCACCGGCGCGGTCGGTGTTGAAATGGTCAAGACCCTCGAACAGCGCAATTTCCCGGTCGGCAGTCTCAGGCTGCTGGCTTCCGCCCGTTCCGCCGGGCGGACCATGAAGTTCCGCGGCGAGGACGTGGTGATTGAGGAAATGACTCCGGAGTCGTTCCGGGGGGTGGACATCGCTCTCTTCAGCGCCGGCAGCGATATTTCCCGGGAGTACCGCCGGCATGTGGTTGACGCCGGAGCGGTGATGATTGACAATTCCAG
>CASFVA010000055.1 GCA_949298075.1 uncultured Lentisphaeria bacterium | reverse complement strand
CGGAAATAAGGGCAAAAAAGCGGCAGATATTCTCCATAAAAAGGCAAGAACATCTGCTGATTTATAAATTATAAAATATTTAAAATAAATGAATTATAAATTATTTTCAGGCACTAAGTATTTCAAGCCAGTAGCCGTCGGGATCGTTTACGAAGTAGATGTGCATCTCGGGGTTTTCGTAGCAGATGCAGCCCATCTTTTCATGGCGGGCGTGGGCGGCTTCATAATCATCGACCTTGAATGCCAGGTGAAATTCATTGTCTCCGAGATTGTACGGCTCCTTGCGGTCGCGTAGCCAGGTCAGTTCCAGCTGGTGAGAGCTGTTCCCGTCCTCCAGATAGACGATGATGAAGCTCCCGTCCTTCGCTTCAATCCGCCGCACCTCCTTCATATCAAAGGCGTCACGATAGAATTTCAGACTCCTGGCAAGATCAAGCACATTGAAGTTGTTGTGCACCATCCGGAATTTCATATCTTCTCCTCCTTCAGTTGATTGCTGCAGCAAATATAATGCCTCGGTTTCGAAATTTCCAGTCCGAAGCCGTCCTTGTCCCTCTCCGCGCCGGCAGCGGCCGTCCACCCGGCCGGAAAACAAAAAAAGGGAACCGGACCTGTTTCCGGTTCCCTCCAGATGTTCGACTGCCGCACAAACGGTTTATTTGTCGCACAGCGCCGCCACTCCGGGCAGCTCCTTGCCTTCAAGAAACTCCAGAGAAGCTCCGCCGCCAGTGGAAATGTGGCTCATTTCCGCCGCCAGTCCGGACTTGTTCACCGCCGCCACGCTGTCGCCGCCGCCGATGATCGAAACTCCGCCCCGCGCCTTGACGCCGGCCACCGCCTTGCAGACGCCAAAGGTGCCCGCCGCGAATTTTTCCATCTCAAAGCAGCCCATCGGACCATTCCACACCACCGTCTTGGCCGTGGCAATCGCCTCGCTGTAAAGCTTCACCGTCTCCGGGCCGATGTCCAGAGCCATCCAGCCCGCCGGGATGTCGTCGCCGACCACTTTGGTATTGGCTTCAGGATCAAATTTATCCGCCGCAATGTTGTCCACCGGCAGCAGGAACTTCACTCCGCGCTCCCTGGCCATCGCAATCATCTCGCGGGCGTAATCCAGCTGATCGACTTCACAGAGCGAAGCACCCACTTCGTGACCCTCGGCCTTCAGGAAAGTGTAGGCCATGCCGCCGCCGATGATCAGCACGTCCACCTTGCTCAGCAGGTTGCGGACCACCGCCAGCTTGTCGGATACTTTCGCTCCTCCCAGTATCGCCACAAACGGACGCACCGGATGCTCCACCGCATTGCCGAGGTACTCAATCTCCTTTTCCATCAGAAATCCGGCCACTGAAACCGGCACATACTTGGTGATGACCGCCGTCGAGGCATGGGCCCGGTGCGCCGTCCCGAACGCATCGTTGCAGTAGATGTCGGCATAGGAAGCCAGCTTCTCGGCCAGAACCTGCTGCTGCGCTTTCAGCGCCGCCTTGCGGGCCTTGAAATCAGCGTCGGACTCGCCGTCCTTCTGCTTGCACTTGGCCTGCTCTTCCAAATGATAGCGGGTGTTCTCCAGCATCACAATGTCGCCGGGCTTCATCGCGGCAACTTCCGCATCGGCCTGCGCACAGTCCGCCGCAAACACAATCGGTTTGCCCAGCAGTTTGCCCAGATAGTCGGCCACGATCTTCAGCGAGGTGTCAGCCGTAATGCCTTTTTCGTCCGGACGGCCCAGGTGGCTCATCAGAATCAGACTGCCGCCATGCTCGAGCACATATTTGATCGAGGGCAGCGCCCCCTGAATCCGGGTGTCGTCCTTGATGACTCCGCCTTTGACCGGCACGTTGAAGTCAACGCGCATTAAAACTTTCTTGCCTTTGAGATCAACATCACGCAAGGTTTTCTTATTCATGACAACTCCTCCTCGGGATCGCTTGACGGCCGATCCTCCTGCCGGATGATGAAAAAGGGCGGGCGTCAAGCCCGCCCCTCATGGGAAATCCGCCTGTTCAGCGGAACCGGTCTCAACCGGTTACTTGGAAATGACCTTGGCCATCTCCAGAACCTTGTTGGAATAGCCCCACTCGTTGTCGTACCAGGCGCAGACCTTGACGAAGGTCTTATCCAGCTGGATGCCGGCCTTGACGTCGAAGATCGAGGTCCGGGCATCGCCGCGGAAGTCGGTCGAAACCACCGCTTCATCGGTGTAACCGAGCACGCCCTTGAGTTCGCCTTCGCTGGCGGCCTTCATGGCGGCGCAGATCTCTTCATAGGTGGCTTCGGTGTTCAGCTCGGCCACCAGGTCGACGAAGGAGACGTCGCTGGTCGGAACCCGGACCGACATGCCGGTGAGCTTGCCGTTGAGCTCGGGCAGAACCTTGCCGACCGCCTTGGCCGCGCCGGTGCTCGACGGAATCATGTTCTCCAGAATGCCGCGGCCGCCGCGCCAATCCTTCTTGGAGGGGCCGTCAACCGTCTTCTGGGTCGCGGTGGCGGCATGGATCGTGGTCATCAGACCGCGCTTGATGCCGAACTTGTCATTCAGAACCTTGCTGATCGGAGCCAGGCAGTTGGTGGTGCAGCTGGCGTTGGAAATGATCTGCTGGCCGGCGTAGGTCTTGTCGTTGACGCCGTAGACGAACATCGGAGTCGCATCCTTGGAGGGAGCGGACATGATGACTTTGCGGGCGCCCGCCTTGATGTGCGCGGAAGCCAGTTCCTCGGTCAGGAAGAATCCGGTCGACTCGACCACGACTTCAGCACCGACTTCATCCCATCTCAGGTTGGCCGGATCCTTTTCGGCGGTGAGCCGGATCTTGTTGCCGTTGACGATCATGAAGTTGCCTTCAACCTTGATGTCGCCGTCAAAAATGCCGTGCACCGAATCATATTTCAGCATGTAGGCCAGGTAATCGGGATCCAGCAGGTCGTTGATGCCGACAATCTGGATGTCGTTGCTGAAGTTCTGCACCGCCGCGCGGAAAACCATGCGGCCGATCCGTCCGAAACCATTGATACCAACTTTGATCATTTTTACAATCCTCGTTGTTGTGTGGTGATTGTACTTGTCCGGCCGGAGTTCTCCGCCACCCTGATCCGGCGGCATTCCGGCTGCTGTTTTGTATAATATAAGGCCGACTGCCGGTAAAATCAAGAGAAGTCGCCGCCGATTCGGTAAAAAAATATCTTTCCCATCCCCGTCCGCCGCTTCCGGCCCCTTCGCCGCCCCCCCGGGGGGAGCCTTTTTTATGCCGGTTTTTTCGTCGCGTCCGACTTGCGCAACCGGCGTTCCAACGTTATAGTAAGGGGGCCGCGGCAACGGCGGCCGCCCGGCCGGTTCGCCGGCGCAATCCGGATTTTTTTTGAGGAACCGGCGGAGGCATCACCGGGTTTCTGAACCATATTTACAGTCAAGGAGCAGTTTTTTTATGCCGGCGGATTTTGTTCATCTGCATTTGCACACCCACTACAGCATGCTTGACGGAGCCTGCACCGCCGCCGGACTGGCCAAACTGGCCGGTGAAATGGAAATGTCGGCCTGCGCCATCACCGATCACGGTTATCTCGGCGGCGCCGAGGAGTTTCACCGCGTGCTCTCGGGAGCCGGCATCAATCCGATCATCGGCTGCGAAGCCTATGTCTCGCCCACCACCCGGTTCGACCGCAATCCCACGGTGGACTTCATCAAGGGTTTCCATCTGGTGCTACTCTGCGAAAACCAGCAGGGATACCACAACCTCTGCAAGCTCATCAGCGAAGCCTACCGCAACGGACTTTACTACAAACCGCGGGTCGACAAGGAACTGCTGCGCGAATACCACGGGGGATTGATCGCCCTGTCCGCCTGCATCGCCGGCGAAATCCCCCGCCGCCTGCTCAACAACGACCCCGCCGCCGCCGAACACGCGCTTCTGGAGTACGCCGACATCTTCGGCCGGGAAAATTTTTTCATCGAAATCATGGACCACGGCATGGAGGAGGAGCGCGCCGTTATCGCCCCGCTGGCCGGACTGGCCCGCAAACACGGGCTCGGACTGGTGGCCACCAACGACGTCCACTACATGCGTCAGGAAGATCACGAGGCGCACGAGGTCATGCTCTGCATCCAGACCGGGGCGCGGCTCGACGACGAAAAGCATTTCCGGTTCCCCGCCCCGGAGTTCTACTTCAAAAGTCCGCAGGAGATGAAAGCCATCTTCAGGGACTATCCCGAAGCGATTGCCAACACCGTCACCATCGCCGAACGCTGTTCGATGAAGTTCGACTACGGCGCCAACCACTATCCGGTCTTTTATCTGCCCGACGGCTCCACACCGACCCGCGAAACGCTCCGCAACGTCTGCCTGGACAACCTGCCGATGCGCTACGACTTCGACGCCCGGACCAAAACTGACCTCAGCGACCGCGAAAAGGCGGTCATCGAGCGCATGGACTATGAACTGGGCGTCATCGAACGCACCGGATTCTGCTCTTATTTCATGGTGGTCAGCGACTTCATCCGCTACGGCAAGGAGCACGGCGTGCCGGTCGGTCCCGGGCGCGGTTCCGGCGCCGGCAGCATTGTCGCCTATCTCATGCTCATCACCGACATTGATCCTCTGCGCTACAATCTGCTGTTCGAGCGCTTCCTCAACCCGGAGCGGGTCAGTCCGCCCGACTTCGACATCGACTTCTGTGAAAAGCGCCGCGGCGAGGTGATCGAATACGTCCGCCAGAAATACGGCTTCGACAACGTCGCCCAGATCTGCACCTACGGCCAGCTCAAGGCCAAGGCGGTCGTCAAGGACGTCGCCCGGGTCCTCGGCTTCGATTTCGAACGCGGCAACCGGCTGACCAAAATGATCCCCGACGAACTCAAAATGACCATCGACAAGGCGGTCAAGGAAAACACCGAGCTGGGGGCGCTCATCGAATCCGATCCCGACGTGGCCCGGGTTTTCAAATACGCCCGGGTGCTGGAGGGACTCAACCGCCAGGCCGGAGTCCACGCCGCCGGCGTCATCATCGGCGACCAGCGGCTGGACAATCTCGTGCCGCTGTCGCGCAGCGCCCAGGGCGACATGGTCGTACAGTACCCCAAGGAACCCTGCGAAAACCTCGGTCTGCTCAAAATGGACTTCCTGGGACTGCGCACCCTTACGATCATCCGCAACGCCCTCGACATGATCAGAGAGCAGCACGGCGTCGACATCAACCTCTCCCGTCTGCCGCTCGACGACCAGAAAACTTTCGACATGCTCCGGCGCGGCGACACCATCGCGGTGTTCCAGCTGGAATCCAGCGGCATGCAGAACCTCTGCCGCAACTTCGGCGTTGACACCGTCGAACACATCATCGCGCTGGTGGCGCTCTACCGGCCGGGACCGATGCAGTTCATGGGCGACTTCATCAAACGCAAGAAGGGTGAGGTGCCCATCGAGTACGACCACCCGAAAATGGCGGAGTTTCTCAGTGAAACCTACGGCATCATGCTCTATCAGGAGCAGATTATGCAGGTCGTGCAGGCGCTGGCCGGATTCAGCCTCGGCGGAGCAGACATTCTCCGGCGCGCCATCGGCAAGAAAAAGGAACACGTCATGCTTGAACAGCGTGACAAATTCATCCGGGGCTGCGCCGAAACCAACCGGATCCCTGAGGCACAGGCCGCCCAGATCTGGGAGAAAATCAAACTTTTCGCCGGATACGGATTCAACAAGTCGCATTCAGCCGCCTACGGCATTGTCTCCTACCAGACGGCCTATCTCAAGGCCAACTATCCGGTGGAGTTCATGGCGGCGGTGCTGACCAGCGAAATCGAAAACTCCGAAAAGCTGGCCTTCCTGATCAACGCCTGCCGGGAAATGGGAATCCGGATTCTGCCGCCGGACATCAACTCCAGCGGCATCAGCTTCTCCGTGGACCGCGGCGCCATCCGTTTCGGACTGGGCGCGATCAAGGGATTCGGCGAAACGGCCGCCTCCAAAATCATCGGCAGCCGCGAGAGCGAAGGACGGTTCGCGACCTTCCTGGACTTCTGCGAACGCTGCGGTACGGAACTCAACTCCCGGATGATCGAGCATCTCATCCGGGCCGGCGCTCTCGATTCGCTGGGACTGCGCCGGTCGCAGCTGCTGGCCGTCTCCGATCAGATGATGAGCTTCGCCGCCGGTCGCGCCCGCGACAAGGCGGCCGGGCAGGGTTCGCTCTTCGACCTGCTCGGAGAGGAGGACAATCCCGGGGCGCTTTCAGTGGAAATTCCCGACATTCCGGAATTCGACTGGGAGGAGATTCTCAAAAGCGAAAAGGAACTGCTCGGATTTTACGTCTCGGGTCATCCTCTCGACCGCAACGCCGCCATCGTGCGTGTTTTCGGCACGCCGATCCGCCGACTGTCCGAATTCAAGGACGGCGACGCGGTGCGCCTGACCGGCATGATCTCCGGATTCACCCTGAAGTTCGGAAAAAACTCCGGCAAGCAGTTCGCTGTTCTGCAGCTGGAGGACCTCGACGCCTCCTGCGAATGCATGGTCTATGAACGGGCCCTGGCGGCGATCCGCGAATCCGGCACGCCAACCGCTCCCGGGACTCAGGTGGTGATCGAGGCGACGGTAAGCCGCCGGGATCCCTCCGAAAATCCCAGGATCATGGTCGAGCAGATCCATCCGCTGACGGAAGCGCCCGAACTTTACACCAGTGAACTGTATCTGCACGTCTTCGCCGCCGACTGCAACCGGGAACACCTCCGGGAACTGGCGGCGGTCTGCGCTGAAAACGATGGTGACGCCCGGCTGATGATCTGCGTCGTCCGCGAAGACGACTCGGTGGTTTTCGTGGAATCGCTGAAATCCCGGATCCGGGTGACGGCCGCGCTGCTGGCCAGAATCGACGCCCTGCTGGGTCCGGACCGCTACCGGATCAATCCCAGACCCTGCGTTGCGCCGCCCCGCCGGATGCCGCGCCCGGTCAACGCCTGAACCGGACCTGCCCCGGCTCCCAAGACAGGGAGCGGCGTCGAACTTCGCAGAATCTTTGCGGAGGAGTCGCGCCCCGGCTCCGGAGTCAGGGAGCGGCGGGCAGCCTGTTGCGCCTCGTGTTAAGCGGGAATTTCACCCGCCTCCGGAATCAATTCGGCTCCCGGAAGCCGACTTCAGAAAAAGGCCGCCCGTAACCGGATTTCATCCGGTGCGGACGGCCGTAAGACGCCGGGGATTCCGTCAGTAGTTCTCGGCCTCGATTTCGAAGAAGGCCTTGGGATGCTTGCAGGTCGGGCAGACTTCCGGAGCCTTGTCGCCGATGTAGACATGACCGCAGTTGCGGCAGATCCAGCGGCGCGGACCGGCCTTGACCCAGACTTCGCCCTTCTCAATATTGGCCAGCAGTTTGCGATAGCGCTCCTCGTGGTGCTTTTCGATGTCGGCCACCCGCGCCAGCTGGCGGGCCAGGTCGGTGTATCCCTCGGCCTCGGCCTCGGCGGCGAAATTCTTGTACATTTCGGTCCACTCCTCATGCTCGCCGGCGGCGGCCGCCGCCAGGTTCTGCATGGTGTTGCCGATGCCGTCCAGCGCCTTGAACCAGAGTTTGGCGTGCTCCTTCTCGTTGTTGGCGGTCTCCTCGAAGATCGCGGCAATCTGCTCGTAACCCTCTTTGCGGGCGACGCTGGCGAAATAGGTGTACTTGTTGCGCGCCTGGGACTCTCCGGCAAACGCGTAGGCCAGATTGGCGGCGGTCTTGGAATTCTTGTCGATGCTCATTTCACACACTCCCTGTTGTTTTGATTATATTTTCCGGCGCACCGCCGGCAAATCCCGGAAATCCGCACATCCTGATGTTCCGCCCGGACCCCATCTGGCAGTCCGGCAGTCAGATCCACACCGTCCCTCAACTCAAAATCGGTGATTTCTCCGCATTCCAGGCAGATGAAGTGACCGTGCGGCGCACGGTTGCCGTCGAAACGGACTTTCTCGTACTTGGGCAGACATCCGAAGAGTCCGCCGTCATGAAACTCCTGCAGAATCCGGTAAACCGTGTCGAGCGACAGCGACGGCAGCGACCGCCGCGCCTCCGCCCAGACCTCTTCAACCGATGGATGGTGCCGGTTGCCGTTCATAATGCCAAAAATCACCATGCGCTGGGTCGTACGCCTCAGATTGCGGACGGCGCAGAACGCATCAAAATCGGCATTTACAGTGGCGGCAGTCATTTCATTCACCTAATAGTTTTTGTTACTATTTAAATATAATTCCTAATAACTCCGATGTCAAATCCTTTTTCTGAAAAAAACCATTTTTTATCATTGCCGGCAGTGATTTGAAAAGCCCCGGGAACCGGTGTATATTGATTTAACAGGCTGAATCAATTTACGGAAGCACCATGCTTGAAATCCTAAAGGACCGCATCGAACAGGGCATTTATCCGGTGGAATCGCGCCTGCCCAGCGAGCGCAAACTGGCCGTCGAATACGGTGTTCCCCAAAGCCGGATCCACAAAACCCTTCAGGAACTCACCGCCCGCGGTTATCTCGAGTGCCGGCGCGGCAGCGGCTATTTCGTGCGGCCCGGCCGGCCCGGAGGAGACGCCCGGCGGTACCGGGTGGCGTTCTGCTGCAACAACGCCAAAATCGTCAGCACCGTCGAGGATTTTTACACGGAACTGTTCTTCGCCCTCTCGTCCAGCTATTCCATCGACCTGTCGTTTTTCACCATGCCGCACACCAGAGAGGAACAGAACCGGCTGATTATGCGGCTGATCAACGACCGCTTCGAGGGAGTGTTCGCGTTTCCCCATTATGTGACGGAGCTGTCGCAGGGATTTCTCGAATTGAAAAGGCAGGGAATACCGCTGATTTTCTGGGATTTCAGTCCGCTGCCGGGGGTGTTTCCGGCGGTGGGGGTGGACCATTTCGCCACCTGCTTCCGGGCGGCGGAAATCCTGGCCGGCCAGTCGGAGCCGGTAACCTACATAGGATTCCGGGAACAGCCGCAGAACCACCTCAAATTGAGCGGATTCCAAGCCGGGGCCCGGGCCTTCGGAACCGAAATCGAAGATTGCGTGCTGCTGTCTTATGATGACTGCCCCAAAATTCACACAGCCTGGCCGGAGCGGATTCTGCGTCCGGGACGGCTCTATTTCACCTCAACCCGGATTCTCAGCTACCAGCTGATCGGCCGGCTGCTGGACCTCGGCCGGCGCCCCGGCCGGGACTACCGGATTCTGACCACCGACTGGCTGCAGTTCATGGAGGGCAGCGGCCAGCAGCTTGACTGCATGCTGCGCGACAGCGCCCGGGTCATCCGCAAACTGCTGTTTGAAATGCGCCGGGCGGTCCGCCGCGAACAACTGCTGTGCAACGACTACCGCATTCCGATGAATTACATCAGCGGCATGTCGCTGCGCCACCGGTGAGCGGCCCCGTGAACGAACCATCGGAGAACTGCCGGTCGTTTCCGCCCAGCGCCGATGCCGGGGCACGACTGCTGATCCTCGGCTCAATGCCGGGGGCGGAATCACTGCGACGCCGGCAGTACTACGCATTCCGGCACAACGTATTCTGGCGGATCATCGCCGACGTGCTGAATATCGACGCCGCGCTGGACTATCCGGAACGGCTCGCCGCCCTGCGTCGGAAGGGCGTCGCCCTCTGGGACATTCTGGCGACGTGCGAACGGCGGGGAAGCCTTGATCCGGCCATCCGCCGGCCCCGGCCCAACGATCTGCCCGGACTGCTGAAACAGTGTCCCGGCATCGTCCGGATCTGCTGCAACGGCAGCGCCGCGGGAGGGTACCTCCGGCGGTTTTATCCGGACCTGACGCCGGAAGTCGTGGTGCTCCCATCAACCAGCCCGGCCGCGGCCCGGCTGACTTATGCTGAAAAGCTCGCCGCCTGGCACGCCGCCCTGATCATCTGAAAGGCGTCGGCTCAGAACCACTCGCGCAACCAGACCGCCATCTCGCCTTCGCCGCGGTTCTGCCACAGGGCATAGGGGACCGCCGTGAACCGGCAGGACCGGAACTTCGGACGGTTCGTGGTGTACAGGGCGTCGGAATTCAGAATTTCACGACGGCCGCGGCCGCGGATGGCCACGGTTCCGGCAGGCAATCCTTTCACGGATCCGAGGGTGAATCCGGATCTGGCGTCAACCAGAAGCTGATGGAAACCGCCGGGATTGTCAGCAGATTCCACGGCGTAAACCAGTGGTCCGCGGGTGAGCGCCACCCGACCGGCGTCGGCCCGGACCGGAGCCGCCGCCCGAACCACTTCCACCGGCATGGCCAGTTCGAGTTCAATCCGGTCGCCCGGCTGCCAGTCGCGCTCAAGCGTGACGTAACCGCGCTCGGCGGCGGCGCGAAGTCGCCGCCCGTTGAACCGGAGTGTGAACCGGCGGCACCACCCCGGAATGCGCAGACTGAAAGCGAAACTGCCGGTACAGCGGCAGGTGATGGCAATCCGGCCGTCATAGGGATAGCCGCCGCGCACTTCAAAGCGGCAGCGTCCGTCATCGTAGTCGGCGGCCGCCGGCAGATTGAGCCGCAGTTCGCCCTCGCGCACCGACCAGGCCAGCGTGCCGAGCTGAGGCAGGAACCGGCAGAAGTTGGTGGGACAGCAGGAACAGCTGAACCATGGCACCCGGGTGCGGTCATAGGGAGAGCATTCATTGACTTCGAGCATGTTCTGGTAGAAATAAACGTCGCCGGTGAGTCCGAGTCCGCTCAGGATGCCATTGTAGAGCGACCGCTCCAGCACGTCCATGTATTTGCCGTCGCCGGTGAGGTTGTGCATCCGGCGGGCGAAGAGCGCCAGTCCGATCGCCGCGCAGGACTCGGCATAGGCGCTGTCGTTGGGAAGCTGATAACTCACGCCGAAGCGTTCGTTTTCCCGCAGCGAACCGATGCCGCCGGTGATGTACATTTTTGAAGAGACGATGTCGTCAAACAGTTCTTCGCAGGCCTTCATCAGTCCGGCGTCGCCGGTGGCCGCCGCGACGTCGGCCATGCCGCAGTAAAGGTAGACCGCCCGGACCGAGTGTCCGACCGCCTCATGCTGGTCGCGCACCGGCAGGTGGGCCTGTTCCTGGTAGAGCTTTTCGGCCGGAACGCTGTGCTCAATTTCCGCAAAATAGTTGGGCGACCGGCCGCGTTCGTTGACGAAATAAGCGGCCAGATCGGAATATTTGGGATTGCCGGTGACCCGGGCCAGCCGGCAGAGCGCCAGTTCCAGCTCCTCATGGCCGGGATAACCGCGTTTCTGCCCCGGACCGCGTCCGAACACCGTCGCGATGTAGTCGGCATAACGGCACATGGCGTCGAGAAAGTTGCGCCGGCCGGTGACTTCAAAATGCGCCACCGCCGCTTCGATCAGATGCCCGGCGCAATAGAGTTCGTGGTTGATGCCGAGGTTGACCCAGCGCAGTTCCGGCTCCACCACCGTGTAGCGGGTGTTGAGATAGCCATCGGGCTGCTGGGCTGAAATCACCAGCGCGATCAGTCGTTCCAGTTCCGCCTCCATGGCGGGATCGGGAGCGAGCCTGAGCATATAGGCCATGCCTTCGAGTACCTTGGCCACGTCGGAATCCCAGAAACGGTGCGGCGGATTCGGCATGCCGGGTTTCCACTCCAGCCGGAAAGCCGCCAGCCGTCCGGTTTCGTCGCAGCGGCGCAGTGAAGAGGGGATCGTCACCTCACGGCAGGCGGTGATCCGCGGAGCGAGCACCCGGTCGCGCAGCCGGGCGGCTCCCAGGGGAGACGGGGTGAACTTGTTCATGATAAACCTCCAGTTTTTCTACAGCATCATCCGGCGGCGTCCGGAACCCCGGGACTTCGCGGATCCGGTTGAAAACCGCCGTGTTCATACCATAGACCCCTTGCAATTTTTTGACAAGGAGCTAAATTACTGAAAAAGGGAGACAATTCCGACTTATGCTGGAAAATATCGGTTTTCTCAATGGGGGAAAATTCATTTCACGCGGCCGGGGACGCCATCCGGCCCGGACGCTGGACTCCAATGAACTGATTTTCGTGGTGTCCGGACGGCTGAACATCTGCGAGGCCGGACGGCGTTTTACGGTGCTTCCGGGGGAATTTCTGTTTCTCGACGCCGGGCTGCGCCATGCCGGCAGCGCCGATTATCCGCCGGATCTGGCGTTTTTCTGGGGGCATTTCACCGGGGAGCGCCCCGGCGGATGTCCCAAATACGGCCCGGCGGCCCGGCGGGAACGCTTCGCGGACTACTTCGCCCTACTGCTCTCGGAACAACGCCACCCGGATCACGCCGCCGTCTGCGGACTGCTCTGGCGGATCCTGCTGCTCGAAACCACCCGGAGTACCGCCGAAACCGAAGCCGGCGTCGCCATCCGCCGGGCTGAGACGGCGCATCGGATCCTTGAACTGCGTTACTGCGACAACCTGTCAACCGCCGCCATCGCCCGCGAACTGCACTGCCACGCCGACTATCTGGGACGGGAATTCCGCCGGCGTTACGGCTGTTCGGTCATCGCCATGCTCAACGAAATCCGGCTTGAACACGCGGCCAGGGAGCTGCGGGACGGCACCGGCTCCATCAAGGAGGCCGCGTTTGCCAACGGATTCAACGACATCGCCTATTTCCGGCGCCAGTTCAAGCGGCGCTTTTCACTCACACCCTCGGAATACCGGGCGATCCACGCCCCGGGCCACATCAATACTCTGTGAACGGGCTTCGGGGTCCGGCCGTCATTGGTCCGGGGCGTCCTCGATCACGCGCATGCTCTTCCATTTGCCGCCGCGGTAGCGCAGGTAGAAGATGATGCTGATGGAAATCACATAGACCACGCAGATCAGCCACATCGCCCACAGCATGACCCGGGGCAGCCGGTCACCGAGCCAGGCGCTGACCGCCGGCAGTTCAGCCAGCAGAAAGACGCCGACGCAGGGCAGCGCGTAGACCCCCAGCGACATCAGGGTGCCCACCCACATGGAAAAGCGGGTGTCGCCGGCGCCTTTGATCGCGTTGCCGTGGACGATGAACAGACCGTCGAAAATCAGATAAACGCAGATGAAATAGAGCATGAACCGGGTGAGATGCAGCACTTCGGGTTTGCTGACGCTGAAAAGCGCAAAGAGCGGATCCGGATAAAACAGGAAAAAGATCGACATGAATCCCATGTATCCGATCACCAGCTTCCGGGCGCTGGAAACCGACCGGGTCGCATGCGGAATGTCACCGGCTCCGATCGACTGTCCGACCAGAATCGCCGTGGTCTGTCCGACGCCGATCATCGGGGTGAACGCCAGTGAGTTGATGGAGAAAACGATGCCGGAAGCGGTCAGCACTTCCACGCTGATGCGTCCGAGCGAAACGACGAAGGTGTTGAAGGAAACCAGGTCCAGGAAGAACTGCACTCCGCTGGGCGTTCCGAAAAAGAGCAGCCGCCGAAACAGGGCGAAATCGACGATTCTGGAGGCCGTCGAGTAGACTTTGCGCGCCCCCGGACTGAAAAATCCGGCGGTGAGGAACAGCATTCCGCACAATCCGGAAAGTGCGGTTCCCCACGCGGCTCCGGCGATCCCCAGTTCGGGAAACGCCACCACCCAGCCGCCGGGCAGTTCAAACCGGTGACCGAAAATCAGCAGGTAGTTGAAAGGAATGTTGAGCAAAGTCACGATGAAGTTGAAACACATCACCATCCAGGTCTTACCCCGGCCGCCCCAGAAGCTGCAGAGGGCGCACGAGACGAGATTGACCCACATCCAATTGGCCAGAATCCGGTAGTAAACCACCTCCAGTTCCTGGATTTCCGGGGCATGCCCGAACCATCTGAACATCAATGGCGCCGCCAGTCCGGTGAGGGCCATCACCACGCCGCCGATCAGTGCGAGAAAGATCCCCTGCCAGACCGCGACGCCGACCCGGCGGAACCGGCGCGCACCGACGTACTGGGCGACAAAGCTGCCGGTATAACCGATCGTGCCGAAAAAGAGACACGCCAGCGAAAACAGCGTCAGGCCGGCCGGAAACGCCGCGGCCATCGTCACGTCGGAGTAGCGGGCCAGCATGACCCGGTCCGTGAAAATATTGAGGGCGTTGCCGCTGGAAGCCAGCACCAGCGGCAGGGCAATCCGCACCACCTCGGCCATGCTGCCGGGGGGCGGAGTCGGTGTCTTGACAGGTCGCGACATGAAAAAATCCGGGGTTCTGACAAAAAAGCCGGCCGGAACGGCCGACTCTGGTTATATTGGAATCTTTAATATAACACCGGAAGGGAGACTCTGCAAGCAGGATTCATAAAATCGCCAAAAAAACGCCGGATCCGCTGGCATAACCGGGGGGCCGGGCTATATTATATGTCAATCATGGAAACGGCAAACCAACACCATCAACTGCGATACGAGGACCTCGCCCGGCTGCCGCGGCGCTGGTTCCCGCTGTGGCATCTGGACTGGTACATTCTGCGGGAATTCCTGGTCAAATACAGCATTCTGCTGCTGGTGTTCATCATTCTGTTTCTGCTGGGTGACATCTACAGCGATATTTCCGATTTCCTTGAAGCGGGGGCGTCCTGGCGTGACGCCATCGCTTATTTCGCCGCGAAACTGCCGGGCAACATCCGGTTCGTGCTGCCGATTTCCATGCTGCTGGGCTGCATGTGGACCATGGCGATCTTCGGAAAAAACATGGAAGTCACGGCGATGCGGGCCTCCGGGGTTTCACTCTTCCGCTGCGGACTGCCGATTCTGGCCGCCGGCGCGGTGGTGACGTTCGTGAACATCTGCCTCAATGAATTCATCGTGCCGCAGTGCGAACAGACCGCCGGCGCCATCTACGACCGCGCCACCCAGAAACGGCGGAACACTCAGCACATGCTGGCCTACCGCAGCAGCGACCTCCAGCGCCACTGGCTGTTCGAAACCTTTTCCGGAGCCGAGACCGAAAACAACGTCACCATCAAAACCTTCTGGAACGAAGCAGCCATCGAACAGCTCATCGGCCTGCCCGGCACCCCCGGTTTTGAGGAGAGGGTCCGCGAAGTGTTCGGCGCCAAGGCCGACCGGATTCTCTCGGCCCGCTCGGTCCGCAAGGAGGTGTTTGACGAGCTCCGGGGGCGCAAAATGGACTTCTACGCCGCCCGGGTCCGGCATGATCCCGATACCGGCGACTGGAGTTTTTACGACGGCACCTTTGTAAGCTACGACCGCGATGACGAGCGGGTGGAGGCGGTGCGCGGAACCTCCACCATGCATCCCGATCTCAAGTACAGGCAGCTGAATTTTTCCGCCGCCGACATTCCGGAATCACCGCAGGACATCATGAACGCCATCAAGGAAAAGGACGAACTTTCGACCGTGGTGATCTGGGACATTCTGCACAGCAACCCCGGCATGCCGGAAAAAATCCGGGCGATTTACCGCACGGTGTTCTTCTACCGGATTGCGTTTCCGTGGTCGTGTTTTCTGGCGGTGTTTCTCGGCATTCCGCTGGCCACCAAGAACGAACGGACCGGCAGCATGCTGGCGATCATTTCGGCGGTGCTGGTGATCGTGGTTTACATCGTGATCGCCCAGGTGTTTCTGGTGCTGGGCAAGGGCGGAGTCATCAATCCGGTCTTTGCCGGACTGGCGCCGACGCTGGCCTTCATCGTTTACGGCGTCTGGCGGATAGTCTTTGACCGCAACTGAGGAGAAGCCGCCTTCGGGCCAGTAACTTAATTGATGCCGCAGGGCGGCCGCCAGCTTATGGAACTGTTCGACACTCATTTTCACTTCTACGGCGAAACCTCGCCGGTCGAATTCATGAACAACGTACGCGCCAGCCTGGCCGTGCCGCCCCAGTGCGAGCCGGGGACGGTCGACCGGCTGGAACTGCTGGCCTGCGGCGCCGACTACCTCGAAAGCCGCCGCGCCATGGAGTTCGCGCAGGTGATTCCGGACGCCTGGTTCGCCGCCGGGGTGCATCCGCACCAGGCCGGAGACCACCTGGAGTCCCCCGCCGACTTCTCGGAATTCCGCGCCCATCCCCGGCTGGCGGCGGTGGGCGAACTGGGGCTGGATTACTTCTACGATCACTCCGAACGGACGCTTCAACGCCGGGTGCTGGAGGTGTTTCTCGGCCTGGCGCTGGAGTGGAACCGTCCGGCGATCATCCATCTGCGCGACCGCGACGGCTCCGACGACGCCTACCGCGACGCGGCGGCGCTGCTGACCCCCTTCGCGGCGGCGGGGGGACGCTTCGTCATCCACTGCTTTGCCGGGACCCCGGCCTGGGCGGAGCGCTTTCTGGAGCTGGGCGCCTGCTGCGGCGTGACCGGCATGGTGACTTTCCGCCGGGCCGACAACATCCGCGAGGTGCTCAGGGTGATTCCGGACGACCGGCTGCTGATCGAGACCGACTCCCCTTATCTGGCGCCGGTTCCGCACCGGGGTGAGCAAAACCACCCCGGCTATCTGATTCTGATCGCGGCCAGAATCGCGGCCGAACGCGGCGTCCCCGTCGACCGGATTGCCGCGCTGACCACCGCCAATGCCCGGAGGTTCTTCCGGATTCCGGAGCCGGTTCCGGCGGAGGAATTGTCATGACCCGGCTGTACATCATCAACGCCGCGGTCTGCGTCGGCCTGATTCTCACGGGAACCGCGGCCTGGCGGCTCGCCCCGGAGCGCCTCGGCGCGGCGGAGCGTTTCTGCCGCAACCGGTTTTTCGGGCTCGTCGCCGGCTGGGTGACACTGCTGATGTGCGTGCCCCACGCGCTGGTGGTGTCGCCCGCCTTTCTGCAGAACTGGCTGCCGGTGCTGGCGCTGGGACTGCCGGTGCTCTGCTGGTTCTATCTTGACTACCTGGCAGCCCGGGCGGCGGCGGGGCTGGCAATCCTCGGTGCCTACGAGGTCATTCATCTGGCCTTCGACTGCCGGCTGCCGGGCGCGGCCGCGCTGACGGTCGGGGCCTGGGCGGTGGGCATTGCCGGCATCTGGATTTCCGGACGCCCCTGTACACTGCGGGACTGGCTGCGGCTGGGTGCCGCGCACCGGAACTGGAGCCGGGCGGCGGCGGGATTTTTCTGGCTGTTCGCAGCGGGAATTGCGGCGGCCACGCTGGCAGCGGCATTGCGTCCGGGGAGCGGCGATGTTTGAGCTGACGGATTTTGCGGCCGGGTGCGGCGTACCGGACGCAGCGGATTTTCTCCGCCGGATGCAGGAATTCCACCGTCTGCTCTGCGCTGAAAACGCCATCCACAATCTGACCCGGATCGTTTCTCCGGAGGAGTTCGCCATCAAGCATGTGGCCGATTCGCTGGCGCTGGTCCGGAGTTTTCCCGAGCTTGCGACGGCGGCGCCGGAAGTGGCCGACATCGGCTGCGGAGCCGGTTTCCCCTCGATAGTACTGGCGGCGGCGTTTCCGGACTGGCGGATCACCGCAATCGACTCCACCGGCAAAAAAGCCGGCTTTGTCGCCCGGGCGGCGGCGGAACTGGGGCTGCCCCGGCTGACCGCCGTTCAAGGTCGGGCGGTGGAGCTGAACCGCCGCCGGGAATTTCAATGCCGGTTCGACCTGGTGACCGCCCGGGCGGTGGCCGCGACGGGCCGGCTGTGGCGGGAGTGCTCGCGGTTTCCGCGCCGCCCCGGAGGACGTTTCATCTTCTACAAAACACCGGGGCAGGCGGCGGAGGAGCTCGCCGGACTCGCCGCGCAGACTCCCGGCTGGCGCTGGAGCGCAACCCCGGAATTTGAGCTGCCGGAAGGCGCCGGACGCCGGCTTTTTGTCGTCGGCAGCGCCGACTGAGGAAAAAGGAAAAACCGCGGCGGATTGCAATTATCCGGCAAAGGTGTTATATTAAGGTCGGATATGATTAATTTCCGGAACCGTCCGGACTGGCGCTTGAGGATTTCTGCATATTATGGATTTCAAATATCGGTTCGAAGGTCTGGACCGCTACGATACCCCGGAGTCACTTCCGGTCGCGACCGGTTTCAGGCTGACGGGCCGCAGCCGGTGGTATTTTTACTTCGACAATTTCCGAACCTTCTGCATCGCCGGACTTGCCGGACGCCGCGGGAAACTCGACGCCGCGACCCAGATGGCGCTCTCCAACCGGAACATCGATCTGGTGGAGCGCTGCGGCGGCCGCATTCACCTGCGCGGGCTCAACCATCTGCGGGAGCTTGACGGACGGCCGGCGGTGCTGGTCGGCAACCATATGAGTCTGCTCGAATGCGGGCTGCTTCACGCCGTCATCCGTCCTTATGTCGACTTTTCCTTTGTAGTCAAGGAGTCGCTGATGAAGGTGCCGTATTTCGGCGACATTCTGCGGTCTCTGGGGGCGATTCCGGTAACCCGGAGCAATCCCCGCGACGACCTCCGCAAGGTGCTGGCCGACGGCCGGAAAATTCTGGAGTCCGGACGTTCGCTCATCATCTTCCCCCAATCGACCCGGAGCGAGTACTTCCGGCCTGACCACTTCAACACCATCGGGGTGAAGCTCGCCAAATCCGCCGGAGTTCCGGTGTTGCCGTTCGCGCTCAAAACCGACCTGGTCGCCACCGGTTCCCTGGTTCGAGATCTCGGTCCGGTGCGGCCGGAGCGCGCGGTCTGGTTTGAATTCGCACCGGCGCTCACCATCACAGGCAACGGATCCGAACAGCAGCAGACCGTCGTCGATTTCATCGCGGCGCGCGTCAACGCCTGGCGGGCGGCCGAGGGTCTGGCAACCGCGCCGCCGGCGCCAACTCCGGGAGATGCCGAGTGATGCGGATTTTTCGCACAGGACTCATTGCCGCCGCCGCGCTGACGCTGTCAGCGACGGCGATCGATGCCGCCAGGCTCCGGTTTGAGGAATTCAAACGCATCAAAGCCGACGGCTGGAGTGTCACCGGCAAAAACATCTCCGTCAAGGGCAACGTTCACATTTCCTTCGGCGAGTTTGAAATTTACGCCGATCAGGCGGTGGTCAATCTCGAAAGCCGCGACATCGAAGCCGCCGGCAACATCCGCCTGCTGCGCCACGTCGCCATGCAGGGAAAGGTCTCGCTCGAACGGCTCGCCGAACTGGAACAGGCGCCGAACATTCTGGTCAGCGTCACCGGAATTTCCGGCAGCGTCTGGGGAGACAAAACCATCAACGTCAAAACCACCAGCATCGGCGACAACATCCGGGCCGAGCGACTGGTCGGCAACCTGAGGAGCGGCTATTTCCGCTTCGACGAGGCGCAGATGAAGTTCAAGACCTTCGTCTGCCGGGCGAAATCGGGCGAGCGCAACCCCGACGGCATCATCACCGTGAGGGACGCCGAAATCAGCGCCTGCAATTATCTGGAGTTCGACAACGCCCACTACTCCATCGGCGCCGGAACCATTACCCTGACCCCCCATCGCACCGAATTTTACGGAGTGGACAATATCGACACCGATCCGGGTGACCACACGGTGCTGCTGACCAACGGCACCGCCCGGATCTACGGGGTGCCGGTACTCTGGCTGCCGGTTTTCTACAAGCCCAAGGACGAATCTCCGGGGTTGTTCGGCACCCAGTTCGGCAAACAGAGCGACTGGGGCTACTACCTGTCGATGTACAAGCGCTTCACTTTCCTGGATTATCCCTACAGTTCGGCCAAATTGCGCGGCGACTGGTATGAGAAGCGCGGCTTCGGCTACGGCCTCGACGCGGAATTTGTGACGGAAAAGAGCCGGACGGAAATTTTCGCCTACAGCATCTATGATCTGCGCCCCTATGAAACCGACGACTACGACCTTTACCGTCTCGATGTTCCGCACGGCCGTTACGACTTCCGGGTCAGCAACCTCACCCACATCACCCCCCGGCTGGATTTCCGCGGCGCATTCGAATATGTGAGCGACTACTATTTTCTCCGGGACTTCTACAGCAACCGCTATGACGCGGATCCGCAGCCGGCGACCTACGCCGCGCTGGAACAGCAGTTTGACCACCTGAGCGCCGCGCTCTACTTCCGTCCGCGGGTGGTCAAATACTTCAGCACGGTCGAAAAACTGCCCGAAGTCCGGTTGGATGCCCCGCGGCAGGAACTCTTCGGGACCGGGATCTATTACCAGGGCGACATGACCGCTGACTACATGCGGATGAAGTGGATTGATTTCGACGAACCCTCGCGCTACCGCAACAGCGAGCTGCGCGACTACGAGGCTTTCCGGTTTGACACCACCCACTTTCTGTACTATCCGATCCGCTCCAAATGGTTCACCCTGGTGCCGCGGGCTGGCTTCAAACTGACGGCGTATTCCAATTCGTCGGAGAATCCGGTCACCACCGACGACCTGCTCCGGATGTTCACCGCCGCCAATCCGCAGTCCTCCGGTCTGCCCGATCTGGTCAACTACGATCACGACGGCGGCAGCCGGGTGCGGTTCGCCGGGGAGCTGGGCTTTGAGGCCTCCACCAAGATCCACAACACCTGGCAAAACGTCCGCAGCCGGTTCCTCGGGCTGGACGGACTGCGCCACGTGATGCGTCCCTATCTGAACTACACTTACATCAGCAACCCCAACGTGGACCGCAAGTATCTCTACTACTTTGACGATGTCGACCGGATCGACGAAATGAATTTCGTGCGCCTCGGCCTGGAGAACCGCCTCCAGACCCGAAACGGCAGCCGGCTGCGGGAATACTTCTCCATGGAGAATTTCCTGGACATCCACTTCAACCGGGATCCCGAGCGCGAATTCAACCATGTCGGGGCCCTGGGCACGATCATCCGGACTTCGCCCATCAAGGACTTCACGCTTTCCACTCAGTTCCTGGTGGACATCGGCGGCAACAACGACGGCGTGCCCGACACCTACCGCAACGGCCGGAACGTCGGCGTGACCGGACTCGGACTGCGCTGGCTCAACCGCTGGAACATCTCGCTCAATTACCAGCCGATTGAGGATGTGAACCTCAATTTTTCCTATAATTACAACCGGGGCTACCGTTCGCGCAGCGCCTACTCGATGGGCTCGACCCTGACTCAGATCGACGCCGGCAGTTACTTCAACGCCTACAGTTCGGAGTATGAGGAAGATTTCACTTTAGGCGCCAGCTTCCCGATTACGCCAGACCGGCGGACCATGGGCGCGGTCTCGATGAGTTACGACGTGGTGCGCGGCTACATGTCGGACATTTCCTTCATGCTGCTGCGCCGCTTCCACTGCTGGGAACTGATCGGCATGCTGAGTTTCGAGCATGAGGATGACTGCAACTCCAGCGGCACCTGGGACACCTCTTTCTCGGTTCAGGCCCGCCTGACCGGGCTTGAACCCGAACTGGGCGGCGTGCAGAACAACATGCTCAACCGGGCGAACCGGATGATGCTGGACAGCCGCTTCTGAACGCGAACCGGCCGCCGGCCGCTCCGGAGGCGGCCGGCGGTGATGCGGTGTTCCGCGACAACCAAAAGGAACGACATCATGTACATCGTAACCGGAGGCGCCGGCCTGATCGGCAGCGCCATCGTGTGGCAGCTCAACCGGATGGGAATCGACGACATTCTGGTCGTGGATCATCTGGGCGAGTCCGACAAGTGGAAGAACCTCGCACCGCTGCGATTCACCGACTACCAGGAAAAAGACAAATTCCGCGCCGCGCTGGCTGCGGGAGTTCCGGACGGACGGAAAATCGAGGGAGTGTTTCACCTCGGCGCCTGTTCCTCAACCACTGAACGTGACGCCAGCTACCTGATCGACAACAACTTCAAGTACACCTGCGAGCTGGCCGAATACTGCATCCGGCATCACATCCGCATGGTGTATGCGTCAAGCTGCGCCACCTATGGCGACGGTTCGTGCGGTTATGATGACGATGAGAGCCGCATTCACGAGCTGCGTCCGATGAACATGTACGGTTACTCCAAGCAGCTGTTCGACCTGTGGGCCCGGCGGCGGGGATATCTCGACCGGCTGGTCGGATGCAAATTTTCCAATATTTACGGACCGAACGAAGCTCACAAGGCCGGCATGCGCAGCGTGGTGATGCGCGCTTTCGAGCAGATCACGGCCACAGGGGTTCTGCAGCTCTTCAAGTCCTACCGTCCGGAGTACGCCGACGGCGAGCAGCTTCGCGATTTCCTCTATGTGAAAGATGCGGCCGACATCGTAGTCTGGCTGTTCGGACGCGACAACCTCGCCGGACTGTTCAATGTCGGCAGCGGCAGGGCGGAAAGCTGGAACCAGCTGGCGGCGGCGGCTTTCGCCGCGCTCAAGCGACCGTGCCGGATTGAATACATCGACATGCCCGAGACCCTGCGCGACCGTTACCAGTATTACACCTGCGCCAACATGGCCAAACTCCGGGCCGCGGGTTACGACCGGGAACCGACGCCGATGACCGTGGCGGTGGCTGATTATTTCGACCACTATCTGGGTCCGAACCGGCATCTCGGCGACGAATGAAACCGGCATTTTCCGGCAGTTCCGGCCGGCTGCTCGAAGCGGCGGTCGCCGCAATCGCGGCGGTGGATTCCGGAAGGGTCACGCTGGACGACCGGCTTGATGCCGCCGGTCCCGGGCTGCGCCGTTCCCTGTCGCATCTGCTGCTCACCTTTTACCGTCGGCGGCGGTTCATCGACGCCAGAATCGCGGAGCTGGCGGCGCGTCGGCCGGCTCCGGAAGTGCGGCGATTGCTCGAAGCGGCGCTGACCCAGATCCATTTTCAAAGCGCCATTGCTCCGGAGTCGGCTGTCAACGTCGCGGTGGAAACGGCGGCCGCTGCGGCAGGGCGCCGGGCGGCCGGTTTTGTCAACGCGGTGCTGCGCCGGGCGGTACGTGAACGGCCGACGGCGCCGGAAATTCCGGAACAGGTGCTGCCGCCGCCGGTGCTGCGCCGCTGGCGGCGGATTTTCAACTCCGCAGAACTGGCGCAATTGACGGCGGCTTTTCTTACGGAACCGGAATTTACGTTCCGAATGGAACACCAGTTCATGCCGGGGTTTGACTGTGACGCGATTCCGTCGCCGGGGCGATACCGGTTTTTCCGCGCCGCGCCGGAAGCGGTGCTGAATTCGGAGGATTTCCGTCTCGGCCGGCTCTACATTCAGGATCCCGCCGCCTCGCTGGCGCCTTCACTGGACGATCTCCGCGGCGTCCGGCGGGCGTTGGATCTCTGCGCCGCGCCCGGTGGCAAGTCCCTGATGCTGTCCGAAGCCCTGCCCGGCGGAGCCGAACTTGTCGCCGCCGACCGCTCGGAGGCCCGCCAGCGGCTCACCGCCGCCAACTTCCGGCTCCGGGGACTGCAACACCGGACCGTCACCGCCGCACCGGAAATGCTGACTGGAGAATTTGACTACATTCTGGCGGACGTACCCTGCTCCAACACCGGGGTGTTCCGGCGCCGCCCCGACGCGCTCTGGCGGTTTTCGGATTCCGGGCTTGCCGAAATCGGCAAACTGCAGGAGCACATTCTCGCCGAAGCCGCCCGGCTGACCGCTCCCGGCGGCCGGCTGATTTACAGTACATGCAGCATTGATCCCGATGAAAATGAGCTCCGGATCGCGTCCTTTCTGGAGGGGCATCCGGAGTTTGAGCTGACCGCCCAAAGCCGGCTGCTGCCCGGCCCCGGTTCCGACGGGGCGTTCGCGGCCCGACTGGTTAAACAACCGCGTTGACCGCCGGCTCCGGCGGCCGCTCAAGCCGGGCCAGCAGAGCCATGGCGTTTCCCTCCGGAGTCTCATCCGGGGAGGGTTCAAACCGAAGCGCCGCAATCCTCCGGAATCCTTCCCGCCGCCGGTCGTTGATCCGGCGGAATTCCGCCGCGGGGTCGGCGGCGGTCTCGAGAAACGGCGGCAGCCCCTCGGCCGCGATTCGGGCAAAGGCGACTTCATCCGGAAGATCCAGCCAGACCAGTTCTCCCAGCCGCCTCAGGGTTTCGGGGGCGATGAAGGCATTTTCGACGGCGCCGCCGCCCAGGGCCAGAACCCGGGGCGCGGGCGCCGCCGCCAGCGCAGCGATGACTTCGGCCTCAAACCGGCGGAAGCCGTCGGCGCCGAGCCGGCGGTAGAGTCCGCGCACCGACTCCGCTCCCGGCGGGGCTTTCCGGAGCAGTTCGACGTCGGAGTCCAGAAACGGTACACCGAGCCGTCCGGCCAGCTCGCGGCCGATGGCGCTTTTGCCGCAGTGCTTGATGCCGGCCAGAACGATGGAATCGGGGATCATCGGTCACATCACCGAATCAGGACGGACAATCTGAGTACCGACTCCGGTCGCGGTGAAAATTTCCAGCAGCAGCGAATGCTTCAGCCGGCCGTCGATGAGGTGAACCTTGTTGATTCCGCTGTCAAGGGCGGCGACGCAGCCGGCGATTTTGGGCAGCATGCCGCCGGAGAGTACGCCGCGGCGGATGAGATCTTCGATTTCGTCGGTGCGGATGGTGGGAATGACGGAACTTTCATCCTTGCAGTCAGCCAGGATTCCCGGCACGTCGCTGATGAAAACCAGTTTGCGGACATGGAGCGCCTCGGCGATCCGACAGGCGGCGGTATCGGCATTGATGTTGTAAATCTGGCCGTCGGCCCCCATGCCCAGCGGCGTCACCACCGGAATCGCGCCGGAATTGAGCACGTCCAGGATGGGAGTGGGATTCACACCGATAACCTCGCCGACAAATCCGACATCCTCGCTCTTGCCGGTGACCGGATCGACCGAGCCGGTTCTGCGCGCCTTGAGCACGGTTTTGCCTGAAACGCCGACCAGGCTGCCGCCGGCCCGGCTGCCGAGGCAGACCAGTTCGCGGTTGACCTGGTTGTGCAGCACGTCATCCACGACCCTGATGGTCCGTTCGCAGGTGTAGCGCAGACCGTTTACGAACTTCACGGGAATGTTCTGGCGCTTGAGTTCGGCCGAAATCGCCTTGCCCCCGCCGTGCACCACCACCGGCCGGATGCCGATGGCCTCAAGCATGACCACGTCGCGCATGGCTCCGGCGACCAGGTCGGGATTCTCCATGGCGCTGCCGCCGAATTTAACGAGCATCAGCGAGTTGCGGAAACGCTGAATGAAAGGCAGCGCTTCTACCAGCACATCCGCCTTGTAAATCAGATCTTTCATGGTGTGGAACATCTCCCCGGGAATATCCGATTGCTGTCAGTTGCCTTAATCCGGGGTAAAATATAACTCCCGAACCGGTCCGGCGCAAGTAAAATCGCAAAAAAGCGCCAAGATTGCCAATTTGTAATCTTCCGGCAATTTTATCGCAACTTTCGCGTGATATATTGAGAATCAAGCCGCAGAAACCAATCAGCAACCATCAGCGAAGTCCGGCACAGCAGTTGGCCGGCCCGGGGAGAACCGATGAACCAGAATCCGCCATCCGCCGCCGCGCGCCGCCTGACCGCCATCAAGGTGGCGACCCTGCTGCTGATCGCGGTCTGCCTCGGCTGCGGTCAGGCGGACTTCCGATGGGTGAGCCTGATCGGCATGGATCACGGCTGGCTGATGGTGGCCGGCGGAGTGTTTTTTCTGTTTTCGGTCTGCTATCTCGGATTGCTGCTGGTGCTCGCTTTCGGCTGCTACCGGTCCCGGCCGGGAGCCGGAGACGCCGAACTGCCGGATTGCACGGTCATCATTCCGGCTTACAACGAGGGGCGCGCCGTGCTGAAGGCGCTCAACAGCGTTCTGGCCAGCGACTATCCCGCGGACAAACTGCACATTATCGCCATTGACGACGGCAGCGTTGACGATACCTGGCAATGGATTTCAGCGGCGGCGGAAGCCGCACCGCCGGGACGGGTGACAGCGGTCCGGCTGGAAAAAAACGGCGGCAAGCGCCGGGCGCTCCATCACGGGGTCCTGCATTCGCGCAGCGAGGTTGTCGTGACGGTCGACAGCGATTCGGAAGTGGAGCCGGCGGCCCTGCGCCGTCTGGTGACGCCGCTGACGGATCCGGCGGTCGGCGGAGTGGCCGGCAACATCCGGGTGGGCAATCCCGGAGACGGGGCGCTGCCGCGGCTGCTGGAAGTGAGTTTCGCATTCAACTTTGAGATTGTCCGGGCGACCCAGAGCCTCATGCGGACCGTCTTCTGCACCCCGGGTGCGCTGAGCGCCTACCGCCGGGAAGCGCTGCTGCCGTTTCTGGGAGAATGGGTCAATCAGACTTTTCTGGGAAGGCCGGCCGGCATCGGCGAGGACCGGGCGCTGAGCACACGCCTGCTCAGAGCCGGCTTCCGGGTGGTTTATCAGCGCAACGCCGTGGCCCGGACCCGGGTGCCGGCGACGTTCGGCGGGCTGTGCCGGATGTACATGCGCTGGTGTCGCGGGGATGTGCGGGAAACATTTTCGATGTACCGTTTCGCCTTTTTCCGGGTCGGCTGGTTTGCCCTGGCGGTTCAGTTCAACGTCATCATGCAGACGATGCTGCTGCTGGCGCCGGTGTTTCTGCTGCCGTTCCTGGCGGCGGGGGCGGTGCTGGCGCCGCTGTCCTTTCTCAGCAGCATGGCCTGGACCACGATCATCTGGGGTACGATTCCGGCGCTGGTATACCTGGCGGTGCACCGGCGGGGCCGGGACATGATCTGGGGTTACACCTTTTCGGTGTTCAACTTCTTCTTTCTGTTCTGGATGATTCCCTATTGCTTTCTCACCGTCGGAGATTCCAGCTGGGGCAGCCGGGCACTGCGGCGGCGGGGCCGGCCGGTTGAATCGGTGGGAGACGTGCTGGTTGAGGGACGGTCGCCCGAAGCGGATTCCGGCTGTCGCCGCTCGGCCTGAACAACTGGATCCTGCTCCGCAACCAGGCGATTGCGGCGGCATGTTGGATTTCTGTTTTTTCAAAATTTTCCGGCGGGAAAAAATGAAAAAGCTCATCCCTGCTGTGCTGGCGGCAACACTGGCGACGGTTACTTTCACCGGTTGCATATGTGACGGTTGCGAAACCACTTTCAAAGAGGTGGATCGGAAATATGCAGAATCGGGCTGGACGGCGGCGGCGTTCTACACTCCGATTATCGGACCGTGCTTCATGCTGCCCGTGCTGATGCTGTGCAAGGATGCCGATTATCAGCGGGTTTTGCTGGATAAGCCCGCCACCGATGTCTATGAGAACATCCGATGGGACAACCGGTTCAATCTGGTCTGCTATCCCGGGGAATGAGCATGTCCGTCCCGGCGGCGGTTGCCGGTCCGCGATAATCCGGGAAGAATGCCATACCGTGATATCCTGATGGTCGCAACTGGAATCAGCGGTTTTTGTTAAAACGCAGTCAGATCGCTGAAAACATCAACGATAAGATTTTGAAATCCAATCTGTCGGCCGAGGACAAGTTTGATGTCATGGATCCGGCGCCGGTCCTCTGCCGTTACGGGAATGGAATCGCTGTAAAGCCGGACATTGATCCGGTGGTCAAAGATGCCGTGCTGAAGACAATAACAACTTTCAAGCCTGGATTTAATAAAGAACTTGTTTTTTTAATAAAAGTGATAAATTCAGACTGGAAGGGAGGTGATATATGGCATGAACATCTACGAAAAAATTAGAGAAGAATTGATGCGGGAATGGCGAAGTGGCACTACCCAGCAAGAGATAGCAGACCGGGCTAAGGTAACCAATCCGTATATAAACAATCTTTTATCAGGCAAACGCAAGGTGGAATCTATGAAGTTAGAGACGCTGTTTAAGTTGTTTCCAAAAGCGGAAATCAGTTTGAACGGTGCTCAGTTTGCAGGCGACAATGCAATTCAGATTCGAGGCGGAGTATCATTTGCCAATGATGATGTCATAAACAAAATACTTGACGACGAGACTTTGACCGCTGAAGAGAAAATCAAAGTCATGAAAGTACTGAAGAAATGAAAAGTATTTTGCGGTCAATTTTTATTTTCCCTTTGACACTTCTTTTTCTACTTTTCGGACCATTGCGATTTTTATTTACTATTTTGCTTAATGTGACGTTTATTGTTTTGTGTGTCTGCTTAAAAAAAAGAAAATCTTGACACATTGATGATTATATGGCTATGCATATCTGTTCCTATTGTGATTTATAATATGTTCGCGATTATTATGCCTTATTTCATTTATCGCAAGGTCGATAAAGCTTATGCAAAATATTATAATGCCATTCGATGGAATATTGGGGCAGAAATGCAAAGTTGGCTTTGCTCGCAATGCATGTTTACAAATTTTATCATCGCAGGAATATTCCTGATTCGTTTCGGTTCAATATGGTTCGTTGTTTATTCGATAGCATACTTTTTGCTGTGTAGTTTTTTTATATGCCCAGGAATGAATCCGTATTTGTTTCTTAGAGATCGTGCCGCCGCTGGTGATTTTGAAGCGATATGCGAGCTGGAGCATATAGAAATGTTAAGGAGGCGGTATTGATATTCCAGCTGAAACAAGAAGCCGCGTTATTCGCGCCATATCCAATGTGGAGTTCAAGCCGGAGGAGAAAATGAAAGAAGAATGCCGCGCTGAAGACAACAACAACTTTCAAGCCCGTGAAAAAATCAACGCCGGCATAATCATTCTGCTGGCCGTCTGGATGATGGTGGGGGTGTTTTTGTTGGCTGTTCTCCCCGTATATGCGGTAAGTCGCGGCCAGCAGGAACCATCGTCCCAAATTCAAGTCCCCGTCATTCCTGATGAAATTATTTTATCCAGGTCGTTCCGGTTTCCGGATCCCGGTCTCCCGGCGGCGGTTCCCCGCCTTGAACTGCCGGCCGCCGCTGATCCGGCTCCGGCTCTCCCGGCCGCGGCGGAAGATCCGGCTCCGCCGCCGGGAGAGCCGCGCCCCATTAAATACCGGTTTGCGATACCCGGGGCCGTGAGACCGGCCAGCGAACTTGCTTTTCTGGGCGGAAACAACAGTCGGAGCATGCGCAATGCGCTGCTGAGTGAGCCGCTGAGCCTGATCCGGCCGGAGAACCGGGTGGCGCATGCCCGGGCCTACGGCCTTGACGGCAGTGATGACAATGAACTGGCCGAAGCGGTGATGACCGAGGTGGCGGTGAAATGGTTTTCCAACCAGTTTCACCGGCCCAGCCGGGAAATCAGAGCCGCCTTCGGAGAGATCACCCGGCAGGTTTTCGGGCGGCAGCTCACCGGAGGCGAAGCCTACCTTGAACTGCGCAAACTCGAACAGCGGAAACAGGCCCGGCTCGAACAGCAGCGCGCCGAACAGAAAAAGGCGAAGCAGACCGAATATCGGCTTGTATTTATTGTGTCGTTATGGGTTGTGGTTGCAGTGGTCTGCCTGTTGGTTTTGTTGTTTTCCAATATTCATAAGATTGCGACTCTTGCTGGGCGGATCCGGGCGGCGTTTGGCGCCTTCAGCGAGCTTCAGAAAATCTTACTTGGCCTGACTGTGATGTCCATGGTGCTGCTGGCAATGGCGCTGTCAGGCAAATGGAGTACCGGCTTTTATGTATTCCTGCGCATTACCACCTGCGCGGCGCTGGCCGGTCCGGTCGGCTGGCGGATTCCGGCCGGGCTGAAACTGCCGCTGATTCTGCTGGCGATTCTGTACAATCCAGTCTTTCCGATTCATCTCGGCGCCCGGGAAATCTGGGCGGTTTTCAACCTCATCACCATTCCGCTGCTGGCGGCGCCGTGGGTGGTGCTGCTGCACCGGTCCGGCCGCCCGTCGTCCGGACCGTCTGCCGGGGAGTGAAAACATGGCCCTGCGCAAGCGCGGCAAATCAGGTTTCTGGCACGCCTATTTCCGGACGGTGGTCGCCAGACCGGACGGTACGTTGAAATACGCCACGACAACCGTCAATCTCGGTACTTCTGATCTCTCCGCCGCGCGTGCCATGGAAGCCGAGCTCATGGCTAAAAACCGGGCGGCCCGGCTTCATCAGCGGGCCTGCGCCCACCTGGCCCGGCTTTTCCAGTTCGGAACTCAAAGAAAAGTGCCCGGCGGTATTGATAAATCTCCATTTTAAGTATATATTTTCGGAGTGGAGATTTTTGGTGGAGCCGGAGCAAAACAATGCTGTATTTTCTTTCTTTTCTGAGTGACCATTGCGGGGTCCTGCGTCTGTTCGAATATGTAACTTTCAGGGCTGGCGGCGCCGCCCTGACCGCCTTTCTGCTGGTGGTGCTGCTGGGCGGCCGGACCGCCCGACTGCTGCGGCGCCTCAATGTCCAGGCGGCGGAACGCCTGGCCGGACTGGTCGATCCGCAGTTCATCGACAAAGAGAAAAACCGGACCCCCTGCATGGGAGGAATTCTGCTGATCGGAGCCGTAACGGTCGCCGCTCTGCTTTGGACCTCCGTCAATCAGACGATTCCGCTGGTGCTGATCGTCAGCACGGCCGCGTTCGCCCTGATCGGCTTTGTTGATGACTTTCTCAAAGTCGTTTACAAACGTCGCGACGGTCTGCCCGGGCGCTGTAAACTGCTGGGCCAGTTCATCGTGGCCGCGCTGGCGGTCTGGGTGCTCTCGTGCGACAGCGTGGCCGGACGCCATCTCAACCAGCTTATGATTCCCTTCGTCAAAGACCCGGTTTACACCGGATGGTGGTGTTACGCCTTCGCTGTCGTGGTGATCGTCGGTTCTTCCAACGCCGTCAACCTCACCGACGGCAAGGATGGACTGGCCGCCGGCTGCACCATCTTCTGCACACTGACCTATGCCGGATTCGCCTATCTGATGGGACACCGGATTTTCGCCGGATATCTGCTGATTCCATACATTCCCGGCGCCGGCGAGGCCATGGTGTTCGGAGCAGCGGTCTGTGGCGCCTGCATCGGCTTTCTGTGGCACAACTGTTATCCGGCAGCGATGTTCATGGGCGATACCGGCAGCCTGGCCCTGGGCGGAGCGGTCGGACTGCTCGCCGTACTGGTCCGCCAGGAGATTCTGCTGATCCTGGTCGGTGGAGTTTTTGTCATGGAGGCGGTTTCGGTTATTCTGCAGGTGGCCAGTTTCAAGCTGACCGGACGGCGAATCTTTCTCTGCGCCCCGATTCATCACCACTTCGAGCACAAAGGATGGACTGAAACCCAGATTGTGGTCCGCTTCTGGATACTGGCCGGAGTCTTTGCTCTGCTGGCTGTCGCCACGTTGAAATTGCGCTGATCACAACTCTTTTGCCAAAGGTGTCCGGTGGTTGTCATGAGTTGTCGGCTGTCATTTGTTTTCAAGCTGTTTGCGGTATCATGGGTGCTGCTGCTGCCACTGATCTGGCTCGACGATATGCCGTACCGGGATACTGCAAGCCGGTACATTCCCATGGCGCAGGCCATGATCAACAGCGATTGGCAACAGCTGTTCTGGTTGCGGGTTCCGCCACTTTTTCCGATGCTGATCGGCGCAGTCATGTGGCTGACCGGCGGCACCGGAATTGTCGCCGCCCAGATGGTATCGGCGGCCGCTTTTGCCCTTACGTTGTTCCCGCTTTATTCTCTGTTGCGCCGGGTGTTTGATCCGGAGATTGCCAAAATCGGAGGAGTGCTGTTTTTGTTTTCCTCCGACCTGCTCGACCTGGCCACCACCGGACTGCGTGAAAGTCTGAAAGGTTTGTTTCTGGTTTGGGCGGTGCTGGCTTTGATTACAGTCTGGCAGGAACGCGCCCGCTGGCGAGGTTTTCTCGAATACGGCGTCGCCGGGGCCTTGATGGTGATGGTCCGGGATGACAGCGTGTTGATTGTGCTGTTGCTCGGGGGAGCCATTCTGGGGTTTGACCTTGCGGCCCGCCGTTTTCCCTGGCGTACCATTGTCGCCGGAATCATGGCGCTGGCCATGATTTTGCCGGTGTTGGCAGCAAATTACCGGTTTAACGGTTATGCAGTACCGAGTTTCCGTTTTGCGATAATGGCCAGAAATCTGGGAATTCCGGCATATGTGCTGGGCAAGTTCGGCGCGGAAACAGGACATGCTGACGCCATGACGGCCATTGACGCCGCTGAACCGCAGCCGGCGGTATCCGAATCCGCAACTGCTGATTCCAGGACCGAATGCGCAGGACTGGTCAACATTTGGAACACCGCGGACTGGCCGGACTTCCTCTCGTCGTTCTTCAAAGGGATGCTCTGGTATTATCTGCTGCCGGCGGCAGCGGTCATCATCTGGCGATGGCGGCACCGGCAGTGGCAGACCCCGGAAACGGTGCTGTTGGCGGTTTTTCTGGGTCATGCCGCCGCCATTATCGCTCAAATCATAATTTTTGACCGCTATATTTATGTTTCCAAACGTTACCTGCTGCCGGCGGCGGCCCTGGAGCTGGGCTGGACGGCCCTGGCGGTCCGATCCGTCTTCCAATGGATGAATCTCCGTAAACCGGCCTGGAAACCCTGGCTGAAAACGGTCGGAGCCGGACTGTTGCTGTTGCTCTATTCCGATGCGCTCCAGGACAAACTTAAAGACTACTTGAATACGGATTTGAGAATGCGCCGGAAAACGGTTTTGCATCTGGCGGACCGGATCCGCCGCGAATCCACCCCGGTTTACCGGGCCGGAACCGGAATGACTCCTGTCGTGTGGAGTCCGGCAATTCCGATTCTGGGCGTTGTGGCCGGCGGCAGTGCCGGCAAAACGGTCGGCAATCCGGCAGCGCCGCCGGATTACCGGCTGGAGCAGGCCGGGACTACGGACCTGTCCGGCGCCGGTTATGAGCCGGTCGAAGCCGTGAAGTTCCGGGGCCGGAATTACGTTTTATGGCGGCAGATGTCCCGGCATAAATTGACCGGATTGTAGGTTTTGGTCTGGAGGTTTATTATGTTCAATGCCCGACTTCGCGTTCTGTTGCTGGCGGCGGTCGACGCCGTCAGTCTGCTGGCGGTCTGGATCGGAGTTGCCTACGTTTACAAACTCTGCGGTGGCAGTTATCGCATGTCCACCTACTGGTCCTGCTGGCCGGCGCTGGCGGTGCCGCTGATGTGCAACG
>CASFVA010000054.1 GCA_949298075.1 uncultured Lentisphaeria bacterium | reverse complement strand
CAACATCTCCACCGGCTGGAACCTCATCCAGACCGCCGATGTCAGCGCGTTCACCGACACCGTGTTCAAGCTCTACATCAACAGCACTTCGGCGCTTGAACTGAGCATCGGCGAAAGCGTCCTCGGTGGCGTGTTTGCCGGATACTCCCTCAACTTCGATGAGACCGACAACACCCTGAAATTCGCCAAACTGGCGTAGTTCAGCATACTGGATACGGGCCACTTTCCGATGCCACTCCCGTCGTGCCGGGTCTGCGGGTTTCGCCCTTCCGCAGACCTGGATGACGGGAGTTTTTTTCAGTTTCACGCCTCAAAACACGCCTGCCCCGCAACCGTCGGGAATCAGTACCAGCCTGCCGGCTGCCGCCATTCGCGCCCCGGAACGACGGCGGGGAACATAATTTTTTTATCCGGTTCCCCTTGCAAACCATCCGGAACAGATGTATATTAAACATATTGCAAGTGAACAATATTTACGGAATTCGGTTTTCAACAATGCGCAACCCTCGCTTCAGCAGCGCTTACTTTAGCATCGACTTCGGCTTTTATTATAAAGCCGGGGTCGTTTGCGGCATGGCGGCAAAAGCGTCGGTAATCCGTTGAAAAACAATCCAGTTACCGATTGATTGCAAGCTCCGCAGCGGTCCCACCGCCGCGGAGTTTTTTTCGCGGCGAAGAAAATATGAACCAAATAACGTTCTTAATTGAAAGGCGTCGTGAAAAATGGTAGTGATTCTCAAGGAAAATCCGGACAAGCAACAACTCAACAAACTGGTGAAATGGCTCGAAAGCCTGCACCTGAAAACCCACCTCAGCGAAGGTGCGCAGCAGTCGATCCTGGGCGTGATCGGCGACACCTCGGTGGTCGATATTGAGCTGATTCAGGCGCTCGACATCGTCGAAGACGTCAAGCGCATTCAGGAACCCTACAAAAACGCCAACCGGAAATTCCATCCCGCCGATACGGTCATCGACCTGGGCACCTGCAAAATCGGCGGCGGCAACTTCGCCCTGATCGCCGGCCCCTGCTCCATCGAATCCGAAGAACAGATTCTAGGCGTGGCCCGCGCAGTCAAGGCCGCCGGGGCCAGGGTTCTGCGCGGCGGAGCCTTCAAACCGCGTACCAGTCCCTATGCCTTCCAGGGCTTGCGCGATGAGGGCATCAAACTGCTGCTGGAAGCGAAAAAAGCCACCGGACTGCCGGTGGTGACCGAAATCATGGATCTCTCGCAGCTGCCGCTCTTCGACGAAGTGGACATCATTCAGGTCGGCGCCCGCAATATGCAGAACTTCGAACTGCTCAAAGCGCTGGGCCGGGTCCGCAAACCGATCCTGCTCAAACGGGCGCTGGCCGGAACGCTCCAGGAGCTGCTCATGAGCGCCGAATACATCATGGCTGAGGGCAACGAACAGATCATCCTCTGCGAACGGGGAATCCGCACCTTTGAAACCTACACCCGCAACACCCTCGATCTCTCGGCGGTGCCGGCGCTGAAAACGCTGTCGCATCTGCCGGTGATCGTCGACCCGAGCCACGCCACCGGAATTTCCCGGCTGGTGCCGCCAATGGCACTTGCCGCAACCGCCGCCGGCGCCGACGGACTGATCATCGAGGTTCACAATGATCCCGCCCACGCCCGCTGCGACGGACCGCAGTCGCTCACTCCGGAGGCGTTCGCGGATCTGAGCAAACGCATCAATCACATTCTGGAAGTGAGGTGAAATCATGAATCTGGAAGAATGTCGCGCCCGGATCAACACCATCGACGATGAAATGCTCAAGCTTTTCATCGACCGCATGAAAATGGCCAATGAAGTCGCCAAATACAAGGCCGAACACCATCTGGCCACACTCAATCCGAAACGCGAACGTGACATCCTGCTGCGGATTTCCGAACAGACCGGCGACGAGCTGGGCGGTTATGCCCGGGTGTTGTTTTCAACCCTTTTTGACCTGAGCCGCTCCTACCAGCGCCGGATCAACGCCGGACCATCGCCCCTGGCCGGAGAAATCGCCGCCGCCCTGGAACATACGCCGGAACTCTTCCCCTCCCGGGCCACAGTTGCCTGCCAGGGCGTGGATGGAGCCTATTCCCAGCTGGCCTGCGACAAATTCATCAAGCTGGCAGATATCGTCTACGTCAAGAGCTTTGAGGGCGTTTTTCAGGCGGTCGAGCAGGGGCTATGCGACTACGGTGTGCTGCCGATCGAAAACAGCCTCTACGGAACGGTCGGCGCGGTTTACGATCTCATGCGCAACTACAAATTCCACATTGTCCGCAGCCTAAAAATGCATGTTTCCCACGCCCTGCTGGTCAAACCCGGCACCAAACTGAGCGATGTCCGGGAAATCATTTCGCACGATCAGGCGCTGGGGCAGTGCAGCCGGTTCATCAAGAGCCTGAAAGACGTCAAAGTCACGATCTGCGAAAACACCGCCATCGCGGCCAAAATGGTGTCCGAGTCCGGCAATGGCCATGTGGCGGCGATTTCGTCGCACCGCTGCGCCGAGCTTTACGGACTGGAAAGTATTGCCGAAAGCATTCAGAACAACGATCACAACTACACCCGGTTCATCTGCATTTCCCGGAAACTGGAGATCTACCCCGGCTCCAATCGGGTCAGCCTGATTGTGTCGGCTCCACACCGTCCCGGTGCACTTTACAACATGATGGCCAAATTCGCTTCGCTCGGACTGAACCTGACCAAACTGGAAAGCCGTCCGATTCCGGGGCGGGACTTCGAGTTTCTCTTCTACTTCGACCTGGAAGCCACCGTGCGGTCCAAAGAAGTGGTGGAGCTGCTCAACGACCTGGCTTCCGGACCGGATCTCTTCGTGTTCCTGGGCTGCTACACCGAAGTCTGATTTGGATGCCCGGGCGGCGCCGCCGCATTCCGAATCTGTGAATCCGACGGCGTCGTCCGGAAATGCCTGACTGTCCCCGGGGGAGTTACCAGCAAAAAAAACATTAACCAATCGATTAATTTTTTACATTTTCACCTTGACATCCAGGTTATTTCGTGTATTTTAAATCGCCGGATCGGTTTCTTTTCCGGAGATCTGCGCCGGAAAAGCGGTCCATGGGCGGAATACAGTCACGCAGCAGAAATACACCGGCTTCAGGCGCTTGAACCCGGACGAACTCCGGAGGTTGAGGTGGAACGAAAAATCTCGGAATTCAGCGATCCGACTCTGCGGGAAAAATACATAATCATTCCGGTCGGGGGCTTCCGGATGCTGAAAAATTTTTCGCCTGACACCGCCACACTCGACGAATTTCTGCTGAGCTGCTCCCGGGAGCGGCGCTGGTTTTACCGCGACTGCGGCCGGGTCTGCGCCATTCGGATTGACGATGAAACCGGTCTGCCGGATTTGCGGTCGGGATCGACGCTCCTGCTGGAGATTTCCAGACAGCCGCGTCCGGGAGAGCTGGTGCTGGCGGCGCCGCTTTCCGGAGGCTGTGTGCTGGGACATTGTTCGGGGCCGGCGGAAATCATCCGGATTTCACGTTCCGGCGGCCGCAACCGGCGGTCGACACCCGTGCGCGAAGCCGTCAGCTGGTGTTACCGGGTGCTGCGGATTGAATTGAATTTCCGCAGCTGACTTCCGCCGGCGCCGGAAGCCCGGCCGGCTCCAAACGGCAGCGATTGAAAGAGCCGGAGGTTCCGCCGGAATTTTCCATCAATCCGGCAGAGCGCCGTCGTTCTCCGACTTTCCGCCGGAATTTTCCATCAATCCGGCAGAACGCCGTCGTTCTCCGACTTTCCGCCGCAACCGACTCCGCCCGGGCGGCGGTCCGGGACGGAGAACGGCCAAATGGAATTGAGGCGGCGGCTGATTGTGGAAAATATCCGGATCAGGTTCTTGACTTTACCGTAAAGTCGTATATATTATTGTAACGCCATCGTTGGCGCAGCGGTTTGCCCGGTTGCTGGCGCGGTTTTATTCCTGACATGACTTGCTGAACCGGAATATAAGGCTCCTGCCGCCATCGTTGGCGCAACCGGCTTAAAGCGGCCGGTGCCGTGCGAATGCGAAGACAAGTTTCATCCGCTTCGCCGGCGCGATGTTTTTTGACAGGCAGTGCCCTGATCCCCGCGCCGGGGACGGATGCTCGGAAATTGTCGACGGCAGCGGCATTGCCGGAATTTTTAGGTGAATTCATGTCAGTTACACTGAAAGATGTGGCCACGGCCGCCGGATTATCCATCCGCTCGGTGCGCCGGGCGCTGGAAAACACGTCCGGACTCAGTCCGGCTTCCCGCCGCCGGGTGCTCGCGGTCGCCGATGAACTGGGTTACGTCCCCAATATCGCGGCCCGCAACCTGCGGATGCGAAAGACTCCTTTTGTCGGCCTGATTTCCTCCAACCACGGCATCGACGTCCTCGTCCGGCGGCGCTTCGACCTCATTGACAAGCTGGAGAAACGCGGGTTCAATCCGCTTATTTCCAATCCCCCGGAAAACGCCGCCGAAGTCGCCGCCCTCATGCGCCGCTGGAGCGGCATCACCGCCGCCGTGGTCTGGCTGAGTCAGCCGGACCCGGCAACCCTGGAGCAGCTGGCCGGATTTCCCCAGAAATTCATCCTGGTTGATTCGGATTTTTCCGGTCCCAACTGCTGTTCGCTGACCGTCGACCGCGCTCCCGGCATCACTGCCGCGATCGAAACCCTGATTCTGAGCGGCCGGCGCCGCATTATCCGGTGCGGAAACATCGTCACGCGCGAATCCGGTTTCCGCCAGGCGTTCCGGAACCTCGGCGAACTGGCGCCTCCCCCGCTCGGAGTTATTCCGACCGACGAATCTGATTTTGAGGCAGGTTACGCCGCCGCGCCCGGAATTGTCGCCTCCGGAGCCGACGCCGTGTTCTTCGACGTGGACCGGCTCGCCCACGGCTTTCTGCGTTACGCCTACGAACACCGGATCGCGGTGCCGCAGGACATCGCCGTTATCGGTTTCGACGACGACAGCTTCAGCCGATACTGCTGTCCGGCGCTCAGCAGCGTAGCTCATCCGCTCGGCGAACTCAACGGCCGGATTGTCGAACTCATTGAAAACGGCATTCCCGGCCACACCTCCATCCGGTTCGCCACGGAGTTTGTCGAACGGGCCAGTTCCGCAGTCAACCCGGCCGTCCGGCCGGATCAACCTTAAAACAGTGATTCCAACCCAACTCAAGGAGCATTATCATGAAAAAGTATGTACTGGTCGGCACCGGCGGACGCTGCGAAATGTATCTCAACGCCATCTGCGGCGATTTCAAGGATGTCGCCTCGATTGCCGCACTCTGCGACACCAACCGCACCCGTATGCAGTACTGGAACGACCAGCTGCAGAAAAAATACGGCATCGCCCCGCTGCCGATGTACCACGCGTCCGAATTCGACCAGATGATCGCCGACCACCGGCCGGACAAGGTCATTGTCACCAGCATGGACCGCACCCATCACAAATACACCTGCCGCGCCATGGAGCTCGGCTGTGACGTCGTCACGGAAAAGCCCATGACCATCGACGCCCCCAAATGCCAGCAAATCATTGACACCAAAAAAGCAACCGGACGCGACATCATCGTGACGTTCAACTACCGCTATGCGCCTCTCAACACCAAAGTCCGGGAAATCATCAAGAGCGGCGCCATCGGCGACATCACCACCATCCATTTCGAATGGCTGCTCGACACCGGACACGGCGCCGACTATTTCCGGCGCTGGCACCGCAACAAGAACAACTCCGGCGGCCTGCTGGTCCACAAGGCCACCCACCATTTCGACCTGGTCAACTGGTGGATCAACTCCTATCCGGAAATGGTGTTCGCCCAGGGTGATCTCAAGTTCTACGGCAAGGAGAACGCCGAAAACCGCGGCATCAAAGAATTTTACTATCGGGCACGCGGCAGTGAAGTCGCAGCACGCGATCCCTTCGCACTGCATGTCAAGCCGACCGACGAACGTCTGCTCGGACTCTATTACAATGCGGAGCACGAGGACAACTATTTCCGCGACCAGAGCGTCTTCGGCGACGGCATTTCCATTGAAGACAATATGAGCGTCATGGTCCGCTATGCCAACCAGGCGGTCATGACCTACTGTCTCTGCGCCCACTGCCCGTGGGAGGGCTACCGGATCGTATTCAACGGCACCGCCGGACGGCTCGAAGTCAACAAACTCGAAAATCCGGAACTCAGCTGGGGCGAAGGAGACTTCAACCAGTCCTTCGGCTTCCATGAAAAACTCGGATACCGGGTGCAGCCGGTTCCGGAAATCATCCTGCAGAAGCACTGGGGAGTCGCCGAGGAAGTCTCCTACACCAGCAACGCCGGCGGTCACGGCGGCGGAGATCCGCGGCTGCTGTCGGACGTATTCCGGGGCGCCACGGATGATCCGCTTCACCATGCGGCCGGTTATGTTGACGGCGCGATGTCGATCATGACCGGCATCGCCGGCAACCTCTCCATGAAAACCGGACTGCCGGTGCGGATCAAAGACCTCATTCACTTCTGATTCCGGCTGAATCCAGCCCGGCGGCGTCCGGCCCGGCCGGGCGCCGCCGGTTACGCCGTTCCCCGGGAGGGGAACGGTGTTTTTCTGCACCGCCCGACCACCGGAGGACGATGGCGACCGCCGGCATAGATATTTTTTTATCTTTCACTCTTGCAATAATTCGTTCCACAGTGTATTTTATAGGATTGAATTCATCTGATTCCAAACAGGAAAGGAGTTCGCCATGAAAGTTTACAATTTCGCAGCCGGCCCGGCCATGCTGCCGGTGGAGGTCATGCAAAAGGCCCAACAGGAATTCAGCGCCTACCAGGACAGCGGCAGCGGCATCATGGAGCTCTCACACCGCGGCAAATACTTCAAGCCGGTCATTGAGCGCGCCGTCGCCAACGTCCGCCAGCTCATGAAGCTCGACGACGATCAGGAAGTCATCTTCGTGCAGGGCGGCGCCAGCATGCAGTTCGCGATGATTCCGATGAACCTGCTCAACGGAGGAACCGCCGACTACGTCGACACCGGCGTCTGGAGCAACAAGGCCGCCAAAGAGGCCAGGCTTTTCGGAACTGTCAATGTGGCGGCCTCCAGCCGCGAGACCAAATACGATCACATTCCGGCCCGGTCCGAATGGAAGCTCACTCCGGGCGCAGCCTACATGCACATCACCAGCAACAACACCATCGCCGGAACCCAGTATCAGCAGCTGCCGACGGCTCCGGCCGGGGTTCCGCTCATCGCCGACATGTCGAGCGACATCATGTCGCGGGTTTTCGATGCCGGCAAGTTCGACCTGATCTACGCGGGCGCCCAGAAGAACCTCGGCCCCAGCGGACTGGCTTTGGTCATCATCCGCAAGTCGCTGGCTGAACGCACCTCGGACCGGGTGCCGACCATGCTGCGCTACAGCACTTATATTGACGAGGGATCGATGTTCAACACTCCGCCCACATTCGGCATCTACATGCTGGCGCTGGTGACGGACTACTTCATCGCCCGCGGCGGCGTCGCCGCTCTGGAAGAAGTCAACAACGCCAAGGCGGCTGAACTTTACGACTTCCTTGACAGCAGCAGTTTCTTCAAAAGCACCGTGGCCAAAGCCGACCGGTCGCGCATGAATGTGGTGTTCCGCACCCCCACCGACGAACTCGATGCCGAATTCATCGCCGAAGCCAAGAACAACGGCCTCATGGAACTCAAGGGACACCGCCTGGTCGGCGGCTGCCGCGCCAGCATCTACAACGCCATGCCGATTGAAGGCGTCCGGGCGCTGATCGAGTTCATGAAGAAATTTGAAACCGCCCACAAGTAAGACGATCCGGGGCGTTGCCGCGCCGCGGCGGGCAACCTCGGAAAAACCTCCGCACCGGCGACCGATTTCGCCGGTGCTTTTTTTTGGCACTGCCCAAAACAGAAACGCAACCGGTCACGACTGCGACCGGTTGCGTATTCAGTCTGAAGCTGGCGCTCTCAGCGCGGTTCGAACGCGCGACCTGCTCCTTAGGAGGGAGCCGCTCTATCCAGCTGAGCTATGAGAGCGTCACGACGCTTAATATGCCCTGTTCAGGGCGTTTTTTCAACTTGTCCTCCCGAAAAAAACCGAATTTCATGCCAGCGCAGCCAGAATCCGGCGCCGGACTGTCAGCAGCCACTCGTCGCAGCGCGGGTATTCGGACATCGCAAGCGGTTTCGACAATCCCTGCTGCAGCAGCTCCAGCGTCGCCGGCCGGCCGATTTTTTTCTCCAGCGCCTGCAGCAGCCGCAGATCCTGGAAACCGGCAAACAGCACTTCGTTACGAATTGAATCCAAAGGTTCGCCATCCGTCCCGGGATAGACGATAAAAGGATCTCCGGCAGGAAACGCTCCATCGGCGTCGGTGTGTAAAAACGGATTGATCAGCCGCCGTGAATACTGGGAATAATAGAAATTGAATCCCCAATGCAGAAATCCGGCGAGATCATAAACGTAAGCCAAAATGCCGAAAATCCGGGTCCGACGGCTCGGCATGGCAATGAAACGATTGGGCACCAGCTGGCTCTGGCTTACGCAGTAATATCCCCACAGCGGCTTCACCCGGTCCCGGAATTCGTCAATGTGATTAAGCGCCACCACCGGATTGCGGACCAGATCCTGCCGGTAATACTCGTAATTGGAGAGCGCTTCGATGGTCGGGAAATCCCCCAGCAGCGGGCGCACCATCTCCACCAGCCTGCGGTAAGCGGACAAATGCTCAATGCGTGGCTCATCCGACAGGGAGAAGAAGCACCGTTCCGGTTCGACGTATTCCCGCAGCAGCGCCTGCAGCGGTGGCATCAGCTGGTTGAGAAAATCCGCGTATTCCGGGGAATCCGAAGCGACCTCCCAGCCGAAACGGTATTCCGGTACGCCGTCAACCTCTACCCGGATGCACGGAGTGGACGCCGCCCCCCACTGGGAAAAGAGGTGGCTCATGGCAAATCCCTTGAATCCGAGCCGGAGTCCCATCTCAAGATAACGCCGCAACCGGGAGAAATCAAAACGGTAGCGGCCGGACGCCGAATCCCAAGCAATGCCCAGCAGCTGGCAGTCCGGACGCCGGCGTCCGACCTCGGTGTCAAGCGGCGGTGTCCACAGCGGAGTATACAGGATGTTGATGCCATGCTCCACCGCATTGCGGGCAAAGTTTTCAACGATCCGCCAATGCTCCGGACTCCAGCTTTCCACCCGGTACCAGGCAGAAAGGCAATCGGTATGAAACCATTCGTTGTGCCAAATGGTCTGTTCCGGCAACGTCACCGGGATGACCTCCAGGGAAAACACCCCGGTCGCGGACGCACCGTCGAGCGGATTGGTGACGATAATCCGGAAATTCCGCCGTCCGGGCGCGACGTCCGCCGGAATCCGGACGGTACACCACAACATCCGCCACTGCCCGGAAATGACTCTGAAGCTGTTGTCATCCTCCAGCGGCAGCAGCAGATCCGGATAAAGTCCGGGAGCAGTGCTGATCATATCGGCATCGGGGTTGGCGCCGTTGAAGTGGCACGGCACCGCCTCCACCACCCGGACCTGGCCGGGCAGGTCCGCAAAATCGGCTTTCACCGTCGCCAGTCCGCCTGGCATCATGCGTACTGCCGCGCAAAAACTGAAAACTTCTTCCCGGGCCGCGATGTCGCTGCCGCACTCCTTAAGGCTGTCGCCGGAGTCCTCCGGACGGAGTTTTGTCAAAGCATGGGTAATTCTTATGTCAAGCATTGCAGCCTCCCTTATTGTCCGACACAATATAGAGCTGCCGGCGGCCTCTTTCCATGCACTGAAGAGAAAAATTTATGGATTTTTCGGTAATTCAGCCGGTCCCGATTCTGATTTGGACGGCACCACGATCACTTTTTCCGGCTCTGCTTCGCGATGCAGATGCCGGTGCAGAGTCACCAGTCCGCCGTGTTCCCAGCTGGACAGCACCACGGTACAGCCGATCTGAAACCAGCCCCAGACCAGCAGCATCAGCGCGAAATTGCCCGCAATGTTCAGCAACTCGGTGCCGAAACGCCGCCCCAGCAGCCGCACCACTCCCCAGGCAATACCGACAGTGACCAGATCGCAGATGCCGAGCGTCCAGATCTCCCGCCCGACGGCCAACCGGAAATCCAATCCCAGCAGCAGGTTGATGCTGCTCCAGATCAACAGCGGAATGTAACCGGTGAAAAGCAGAAACCAGTGAACAAATCCGGTCGAACTGGGTTGCCCGAGTTCGTACGCACCGCTACGGCCGATCAGAACCGCAATCACGACGGTCAGCGCCAGCATCATGAATATCAGATTGGTGCGACGGGCGGCCATCCGCCCCTTTTCCCGGCGAAACAACTCATTGCGGCGCTTTTTATTCTTCTTGGCCATCGCGTCACCTCCGGGAGTTGCTGCCGGTGCCGATCCCGCGTACCAGCAAGTAGGTTACATAACCAATCACCACCATGACCAGAATCAATGCACTGTAGGCGTGAGGCCACCAAAGCCCTTCCGTCACCATGGCGAATTCCGACATGCCGCCGATTCCAGTTATGACGGTTATCGGCATGAAGACCACGTTGATCACGGCCAGGTACTTCATGATGACGGCCAGGTTGTTGCTGACCACGGAGACCCTGGCATCGGACATTCCCGTCAGAATGCCGGCATAGATATTCGCCAGATTGTCGCACTGTTTGTTCTCGACCGTAATGTCCTCAAGAAAATCCCGTTCCTCGTCATTGAAGCCAATCCGGTCGGCATCGGTCCGCAGCCGCACCAGCAGCAGCTGGTTGGCGCTGGTGGCCGACTCGTAATAGGTCAGACTCTTGAGCAGGGAGAACATATTGACCAGCGATTTGTTGGTTACCGCGTACTCGATCTTGTTCTCGATTTCATCGGAAATGTTGCGGATAATCCGCAAGTGCTGCAGAAAATGATGGGTGGCATGGTGCAGCAGCCGCAGCAGCACCCCCTGAATCGTATTACCACGCAGCGGCATGCGGCCATGCTCAAACAGCGGCATGGATTCCGCCTGCAGCACGATCAGACGGTCCTTGAAAAGAAAAGCTCCGATCGACGACACCTTGAACGCCATGCGCCGGTCAATCTGAAAGTTGCGCGGCCGCTTCATGATGACCGCAATGTGATTCTGCTCGTACTCAATACGGCTGATTTCGTCCTCGTCGAGAGCCGAGGCGAGAGTGTGCGCGTCAATGCCGCACTGCTCGATGAGGTAGTTTTTCTCCTCGTCAGTCGGCGCACTGTACACCTGAATGAGTCCGAGCTGGCCCTCCGGGCAGCTCTGCACCCGGCCGTCGACCAGATCATAACATCTGAACATTGGTTAATCCTCCCGGTTGTGAAGACAGGGGAGCAGCGGCGGCGGAAAATTCCGCCCGTACGGCGCCGGGACGGCCCGCATTCACGCCTGACAGGGGAGGATGCCGCGGCAACAGGATTCCGTCAGTTCATCACTGCCGGGACCGAAGCCGGAGACACCGCCCCGATCAGACGCAATCGAGGTCCCGGGTCGTCGATGCTGGTACTCATATACTTCGATCCCATGGTTGTTGATATTCAAACGGTCAGTAAATATATCGTGATTCGGCCGGATTGTCAAGTCGAAGCAGTGGAAGAACCGGAATTTAAAGCGGATTGCCCGTCGGCAGCAACAAACTCAAAGCCGTTTTCAAACCAGAATCCTTCCCTGCCGTCTGTCACCGAATGCCGGCGGCAAGACGAACTCCGGCAAGGGTGAAATCTTCGGGAGCCACTACCGCCTCCGGCAGGGCGGCAGCCAGAAAAGCGGCATCTCCGCCGGTCAGCACCACGGACTTAAGCTCCAGATTCCGCCGGACCATGTCCAACCACTCACGCACCGCACCGATCACGCCGCCGCCGATGCCGAACCGCAGGGCGTCCCGGGTATTGGTGCCGCAGGTGGGAAACGGACGGTCGTCCAACGGTGTTTCCGGCAGTGCCGCAGTGCCCTCATGCAGCACCCGGCTCATCAACGCCCGGCCCGGCATTATCGCTCCGCCGCGGAACCGGCGGTCGGAATCCACCACTTCCAGGGTAAGCGCCGTGCCGCAATCCACCACCGCGCCGGGCAATTCAAATCCGGCGGCCAGCGCCACCGCGTTGGCCACCCGGTCCGCTCCAAGCGTGGAGTAGTCCCCCCCGGAAAAATCAATCAAACCATTGCAATGCGCAGCGTCGACAAAGCGGATCCGCAACTCCGAATCCTCGAGGCGACGCCGAACTTCCGGGACCACGCAAGCCGCCGCCGCCGGAGCCGGTTCCGGCAGAGATCCGGCCTCGAATCCGGCGGTCGGCATCACCCGGACCACCGTCATGACGCCGTTCCGCCACGCCGCAATCCGGGTGTGGCTGTTGCCGATATCCAGCAGCCAGGTCAGCATTCCGGATCCGCTCCGAGCTTACGCTCCCATCATTTCGATGATCTTCACCAGCGGCATGAACAGCGCAATGACGATCGTACCGACCACCACCGCCAGCAGCACAATCATCAGCGGCTCAATCATGGAGGTCAGAGCGCTCACGGCGTTGTCGACCTCCTCCTCATAGGTGTCGGCGATTTTGTCAAGCATTTCCGGCAGCTTACCGGTCTCCTCGCCGACCTCAACCATACTGATCACCATTTCAGGGAAGATTTTGGTATTGCCAAGCGGCACGGCGATTCCTTCGCCCTCCTTGACGGCGTCGTTGACTTTCTGAATCGCCGAGGCAACCACGTCGTTGCCGCTGGTCTCCTTGACGATGCTCAGCGCGTTGAGAATCGGCACACCCGAACTCATCAGAGTACCGAGCGTGCGGCTGAACCGGGCAATGGCGGTCTTGGAAATGATCGGTCCGAAAAGCGGCATGTTGTAGAAGCACCAGTCGCGTCCCCACTTGCCGGCCGGGATTTTGCCGATGATGATATAGAGGAAAACAATGCCGAACAATCCGGCGAGATAGTAATACCAGTGCGACATCAGCGTATTGCTGACGCCGATGACGAACAGCGTGATGTCCGGCAGCGGCACCTTGGGACCGAGCAGGTCGGAGAAGATCTTCTGGAATTTCGGCACAATCAACACCATCAACGCCACCAGCGCGCACATCGACAGCGAGAGAATCACCGCCGGATAAATCATCGCCGATTTGACTTTTCCGGCAATGCGGGCGCTTTTTTCCCGGAAACTGGCCAGACGGTCAAGGATGATTTCCATGGCGCCCGACGCCTCGCCGGCCCGGACCATGTTAAGATAGAGCTTGTCAAATGACCGCGGATTCTGGGCCAGCGCCTCGGCAAAAGTCGAACCGCCCTCGACCACCTCGGCGGTGCGCCCGATCACGGTTTTGATGCTGGGGTTGCGGGCCTGCCGCTCCAGCGTGCGCAGCGACCGGATCAGCGGCAGACCGGCGCCGATCAGAATGGCCAGCTGCCGCGTGAACACGGTGAGGTCCTTTTTCTTGATCACCGCCGGTCCCAGCGAAATGTTAAGACTGGCCGCACCGGACTTTTTGGCCGACGACGTCTTCTTGGTCGTCACCGCCAGGCGGATCGAAGTGGGGAACATGCCTTTGGCTTTAAGTTCATTCGCCGCCGCCTCCTCGGTGGCGGCGTTGATGCGCCCCTTCTGCTCCTTGCCCTTGCTGTCCATGGCGACATAATTGAATTGAGGCATAACAACAATCTCCTGAAATGGATTACTTTAAATTCCAACCGCCGCGATCAGGTGTAACGCACCACCTCGTCGACCGTGGTCTCTCCGTTGAAAATGGCCGCGACGCCGTCTTCACGCAGCGTGCGCATTCCCAGTTCACAGGCGCGGTCGCGCAGCTGATTGGCCGGGGCATTGTCCGAAATCATCTCCCGCAGCTCCTGATCAATCACCATCAGTTCAGTCAACGCTTTCCGGCCCTTGTAACCGGTGTTGTTGCAAAGTGCGCAGCCTTTGCCGTAACAGAATTTGTGATCGCCGACCTGACTGCGCTCCATGTTGAGCCGCTCCAGGTCGATGTCGGTCGGAGTGTAGAACGTGCGGCAGTTGCGGCAAACCCGCCGGATCAGCCGCTGCCCGAGAATTCCGGCCAGCGAGGAGGCAATCAGGAACGGTTCGACCCCCATATCCACCAGACGGGTCACTGTACTGGCGGCGTCGTTGGTGTGCAGCGTACTGAACACGAAGTGCCCCGTCAGCGATGCTTCAATGGCGATCTGAGCGGTTTCGAAGTCACGGATTTCACCGACGAGAATGCGGTCGGGGTCCTGACGCAGGAAGGCGCGGAGCGCTTTCTGGAAAGTCATGCCCACCGCGTCGTTGATCGGACACTGAATGATGCCGTCGATGTCGTATTCCACCGGGTCCTCGGCGGTAAGCAGCTTATCCTCGGGATTGTTGATCTCGCCCAGCGCCGAATAGAGCGTGGTAGTCTTGCCCGAACCGGTCGGGCCGGTCACCAGCAGAATTCCGTTGGGCAGATGAATCATTTCCCGCAGCTTCTCAAGCACGTCGGAACCAATGCCCAGCGAATCGAGCTCCAGATTGACCACGCTGCGGTCGAGCACGCGGAGCACCACCGATTCACCGTAGCTGGTCGGCAGGCAGGATACCCGCAGGTCGATGGGCCGGCCGTTGACCCGCAGCTGGATCCGGCCGTCCTGAGGCCGGCGGCGCTCGGAAATGTTCAGACCGGAAATGATCTTCACCCGGCTGATGACCGGCTGAGCCAGGCTTTTGGGCGGCGGCGGCATCTCATAGAGCGCACCGTCCACCCGGTAGCGGATCCGGAAATTCTTCTCAAAGGGTTCGAAATGAATGTCCGACGCCTTGTCCTTGATCGCCTGGCGCATGACAACATCCACGAACTTGACAATCGGCGCATCGTTGGCCTGATCCTCTTCTGAAAGTTCGTCGCCGGCCGCCTTGACGTCATCGAATTCGGCGACGATGTCGGCAATGGTATCGGCTTTTTCCGGATAATACCGGTCCAGTTCGTCCTCGAAGAGGTCGGGATCGCAGACCACCGGCACAATTTCCTTGTTGAGAATGAACCGCACCGCCTCCAGCGTCTGATAATCCAGAGGCTTGCGCATGGCCATGTAAATGGTGTTGCCGTCCACCGCGACCGGGATCACCCCGTGGGTGCGCGCCACATTGGTGTCGATCAGGGCAATGATATCCAACGCAACATCGGTGTTCTTGGGATTCCAGACATAGCTGCCGAGGTTGTCGGCAATCATCTGGAGCATTTCCTCCTTGGTGAACAATCCGAAGTTTTCCGCCACTTCCAGCGCCGATTTACCGGAACTTTCACACTCGTCGGCCACTTCGCGCAGATGTCCCTTGAGACCGGGAGTGGTGGCGCCTTTTTCGTTATTCAGAAGATCGAGCAGCGCCGAACTTTCAATATCCAACATATCCGTACATCTCCAAGAATGTCGCCGGGATCGCCGACGGTTCAGTTTTCATCGCGCAGAGTCACGAAAATGACCTCTTCCAGCGTGGAAATTCCCGCCTCGGCCTTGCGGATCGCGTCGTCACGCAGCGAACGCATGCCGTTGCGCCGCGCGAAATCGCGCAACACGCCGCTGGTTTCATTGGCAAAAATCAGTTTGCCGATTTCCGGTGTGATCAGGAAAATCTCGTAAATGCCGATCCGGCCCTTGTAACCGGTGAAACCGCAGCTCCGGCAGCCCTTGCCCTTGTAGAACTGATGGTTGGCCAGATACTCCGGCGACAGGCGGAGCATTTTGATCTCGGAGTTGGTCGGCGTGTACGGCGCCTTGCACTCCGGACAGATCCGGCGCAGCAGCCGCTGGGCCATGACCGCCCGCAGCGAGGTGGCCACCAGGAAGGGTTTCACCCCCATATCAACCAGACGGGTAACCGCGCCGGGCGCGTCGTTGGTGTGCAGCGTGCTGAACACCAGGTGACCGGTCAAGGAGGCGTTGATGGCGATTTCGGCGGTTTCGAGGTCACGGATTTCACCGATCATGATGATGTTGGGCGCCTGGCGGAGCATGGACCGCAGCGCAGCGGCGAAGGTCATGTCGACGTGACGGTCGACCTGCACCTGGTTGATGCCGGGCAGCTGATACTCAATCGGGTCTTCGACGGTGATGATCTTGCGGGCCGGCGTGTTGATGGTGTTCAGAAAAGCGTAAAGCGAAGTGGTTTTACCTGAACCGGTGGGTCCGGTGACCAGGAAAATGCCGTCGGGATAACTGATGATCCGGGTGACCAGCTCCAGGTCGTCGGCGTAGAATCCGAGCTTGGGAACGTCGAGCTGAATGCTGGACTTGTCCAGAATACGCATGACGATGCTTTCGCCGAAAATCGTCGGAATCGAAGACACGCGCAAGTCGATCTCCTTATCGCCGATGGTCGCCATGATGCGCCCGTCCTGAGGAATACGCTTTTCGGTGATGTCGAGCCGGGCCATGAGCTTGACCCGGCTGTTGAAATTGGCCTGAAGATATTTGGGCGGCCCTTCGACCTCGCGCAGCGCGCCGTCCACCCGGTAACGGACCCGGTAGCGCTTTTCCATGGGCTCCAGGTGAATATCGGAGGCCCGCATTTTGTAGGCGTCGACGATCAGTTTCTGAACCAGCCGGCTGATCGGAGCGGTTTCGTCCTCCTCGGAAGCAAAGCCGCCGAGAGCGCCGCCGGCGTTGGCCCCCTCAATAACCAGGTCGGACTCAGCCATGTCCTTGTCATCGGCGGTGTCGTGCCGGGAGGCCTCCTTGTCAATGTAGTGTTTGGCAATCACTTTCTGGATCTGGGACTCCGGAGCCACCACCGCTTCGACGTCGCCGTGCAGCAGATAGCGCAGCGTGTCGAGTTTTTCCATGTCGGTGGGATCGCTCATGGCGACGGTGAGCACGTCGTCGTGCTTCATGACCGGGACCACGTCATAATAACGGGCGATATCGGTAGTGAGGCACTGGAGCACCTCGGGGGGAATTTCATACTCTTCGAGGTCGATGGTCTCCATGCCGTACTGCTGGGCCAGCATGTTGAGCAATTCAGTTTCGGAAACCACTCCAGCCCGCTTCAGGGCCTCCACGGCGTCGAATTCACCGCCGCTGTTTACGGCATCCTCTTTGGCCTGGGCGACCTGGGCCGCGGTGGCCATGCCGTATTCCTGAAGCAGCAACAGCACATAATCGCAATCTTTGGTCAATTTTTCACCATTAAGTCGATGGATGAATACAGTCGTGACATATTCTAACTCCGGAATGCGCAATTGTCAAGCCGCCGGAACTCCAAATGCGGCTTTTTTATCCCCTGAGGACGCTACGCGCCGGATGGGTCGGAACCCGAAACTCAGACGCGGGGTTTGAGGCGCTCCCGGCAGAGCGCGGCGCGCCGGATGTCGCGCTCGGGTTCGCCGAGCGAAACGCCGGCGGCCTTCTGGAGGTGGGCCGGATTGATGGCGATGAAAAGCTCGTTGACCAGATGGATGTCGAGTCCGGAAAAGAGTCCGACATCCACCCCCAGCCGCACGCCGGAAAGGCACTGCAGCGCCTCCTCGCTGGAAAGCTTGTAACTGTGCAGCAGCACCCCGTAGGCGCGGCCGACGTGGTCAAGGGTGCCGTAGCGGTCGTGAGCCAAAAGCTGGCGCCGGGCATTTTTCTCGTGGGTGATGAGCTGATCGATGACCAGTTTGAGGTGGTCGATGATCTGGCGTTCGCTTTCCCCCAGGGTCGTCTGGTTGGAAATCTGAAAGAGGTTGCCGCGGTTGTCCGTGCCCTCGCCGAAAATGCCGCGCACGGCCAGGTTGAGCTTGCGCACCCCCTGCATGACCGGACCGATCTGCCCGGTCAGCACCAGTCCGGGCAGATGCAGCATCACCGAAGCGCGCATGCCGGTGCCGACGTTGGTGGGACAGCTGGTAAGAAATCCCAGCCGGGAGTCAAATGCGTAATCGAGCCGGGATCCCAGTTCATCGTCGAGCCGGTCGATGGCGCTCCAGACCTCGTCGAGGCAGAAGCCGGGACGCAGCGCCTGAATCCGGAGCTGGTCCTCCTCGTTGATCATGATCGAACAGGACTCATCACTCCGGACCAGCAGCCGGGTGCCGCCGGTTTTGGCGATGAACTCGCGGCTGGCCAGCCGCCGCTCCAGAAGAATTTCCCGGTCGAGCTCGGAGAGCTCAGCCGGATCGAAACTGAAGCACTCCGGACACCCCAGCGCTCCGGATTCCGCTGCGGCCCGGCTCACCAGTTCGCAGACTTCGAGGTCGGACTCCGGCGTGGCGGCGATCGGAAACGCCCGTCCGCCCAGGTTGCGGGCCAGCCGGATGCGGGTGGAAATGGCAATATCTTCGTCGGCGGAGGCGTCGGCGAGAAAACTCACCGGATTTTTCAGGAGTTCGTCAATGGTTCCGGACATGGTTCATTCCTTTCCGGCGCCGGCGGCAGCGGCGGCGATTTCCGCTTTGAGCTGGTTGATCCGGTCGCGGCAGACCGCGGCATTTTCGTACTCCTCGCGGCGAACGCTTTCCTCCAGTTCGCGCTGAAGTTTTTCCAGTTCGAACCTTTTGGCCGCCACCCCGCCGTCGGTTCCGGCGGCGGCCGGCCGCTTGCCGAGGTGGGCGCTGCCGCGCTGAATGTGGGAAAGCACTCCGGAGAGCATGGTTTCGAAGGTGTGATAACACTCCGGACACCCCAGCTTGCCGTTTTCAGCGCGCATTTTTTCGGGAGTCCAGCCGCAGACCGGACAGACCGGTACGGTCTCGGGTTCCGAACCGGCCTGGTCCGGAACCGGCGCCGCCGAGCCGTTTTTGATCTTCTCGGAGATCTTGCCGATGTTGAACAACACTTCGGCCAGGTTGAAACCGAGGGCGCCCAGTTCCCCCTTTTCCTCCTTGGCGCGGGCACAGTCGGCGCAGAGGTTGACGCTGACCACCTGGCCGGCGTGAATTTCCTTTATATGAATGGTGGCTTCATTTTTTTTGCAATTGTCGCAGAGCATAAATCCGCCTCCTCTCCGGTTCGCGGTTCAATTTCGGGGTTACTATAACGCCAAACCGCGGTTTTTCAAGACGGTTTAAAACGATTTGAACGCAAAGGCGCCCGGCCCCGGCCGGTTTTGAGCAAAAAATACCGTCAATTTTGAGCATTCGATCCGGAAAACTGCCGGGTTGCACTTTTTTTGCTTTTTTTGTTCCGGCTCCGGCGGGCAAGAACCGCTGCCGGCGTTTATAATATGAATGCCGCTCAGGTTGCGCCGGCACCCGGCCGCCGCAAAGCTGAAAGCCGGCAATCGACTTGAGGGACACTTTATGCAACAGCATCCTTATGTGATCGGACATCGCGGAGTCAAGGCGGCCTGTCCGGAAAACACCCTGGTTTCCTTCCGCAAGGCTCTGGAGCTGAAAGTTGACGCCATCGAATTCGACGTGCGGATTACCCGGGATCGCCAGTTGGTGATTTCCCACGACGACGCCGTCGACCGGTGTTCGAACGGCACCGGTCGGATCGCCGACCTGACGCTGGCGGAACTGCGGCGCCTTGATTTCGGCGTCAAGACCGGTCCGGAATTCGCAGGCACCCGTATACCGACCCTGGAGGAAACGTTGGATTTGATTGGGCCGGAAACTCCCATTCTGCTTGAACTTAAGGATGATGACGACGACTGCACCCGGGCGGTCGCCGCCGAACTACGGGCCCGGAACCAGATTGCCACGGTCCTGGTGGTTTCGTTTCTGCCGCGTCAGCTCAATCTGATGCACCGGCTGATTCCCGGAGTCAGACTGCAGGGCTTTCCGGCGCGCTATCTGGCGCCGGGAGCAGGGGAATACGATCATATCGACAAAACCTGCATCTGGCTCAAGGAGCTGACTGCAACGGAAATCGCCGACTGGCACCGCCGCGGCATCGCCGTCGACACTTGCGCGGTAGACTCCGTCGCCGATTTGGAGCGGGCGCTGAAATTTGACTGCGACAGCTTTACCACCAATGCCGCCCATGTGATTATTCCGGAGCTGAAAGCACGGCGCCGGCGCTGATTCCGGCCGGCCGGCGAAGGGCGGCGGTTCACAGCAGCAGCAGTCCAATCAGCATGAAAACGATTTCGGCGACAGTGCCGGTCAGAGTGATTCCGTCGGCACTTCGTCCTTTGTCCATGCCGGAAATCAGCTTGCCGCACTCGCCGCTGCCGATGTAGAGCAGCGCAGCGGTCACGGCCACCGCCGCCGGAAAAGCCGGCAGCATAATCCCGCCGACGACGATTCCGGCGGTCCAGAGCGCCGTCCGTGCGGAGCGGTATTCCGGAGCTTCAGGACGCGTCCGGAGCAGCAAAACGCCCTGGAACAGAAATTCCCCGGCAAAAACCGCCGCCATCCACCACAGCACCCCGTGAATGGCCAGCGCCCCCAGCAGGGCCGCCTTGAACAGGAACTGCACCAGGCAGATCAACGCGGCCAGGGGGTCATTCAGGGCTTCGCGGGTGGATTCCATTTCCTCCAAAGCGCCCCGCCGCCCGGCTCCGGCTCCGAGGGCCGCGATAAAGCTCGCCAGCAGCAGCGATCCGCGCCCGGAATCCTTGAGTTCGCAGAACAGCAGTCCGACAGCCACGGCCGCCATCATGCCCGCCGTATGATTGAAAATTCCCGACCCCGCCGCCTCAATCAGCGCCACGACCGCGCCGGCGGCCGCCCCCAGCAGCGGAAACCAGACCAGAATTTCCACCGGGGCCGGGGACCGGCCGGAGCTTCGGATTCCGCCCCCCGGCAGCGGCAGATCGATCAACAACTCCCAGGCGGCCCGGAATCCGGCAGTCCAGTCAGACAGTTTGCCCATTTTTGATGCTCCAGTAATGTTGTTCCATAAAGTCGTGACAGCGGACCGCCAGCGCCTTGCGGTCCTCTCCCGGCAGCGGCCTCACCGGATCGAGCAGATACACCTGAGCCTCTATCCGCTTCAACCCCAGCACCCGCCAGACGTGCGGGAGCAGTTCATCGTCGCCGAACCAGGCCACCGGACCGCCGGAGACCGGATCCGGACGGTAAAACAGCAGAGTCGGCTGAATCGGGGTTCCGGCTTCCACCGCCGCTTCGAAGGCGGTCGATTTAAAGGGCAGCAGTCCATGTTCACCGTCGGTGCTGGTTCCCTCGGCGTAAACCACCATTGAGATGGGCTTTTTCAGTACCTGCACAATCGCGTCGGCGGTTTCCCGGGCCCTGGCCCGGGAGGAGCGGTCGATCCAGACCGGGCGGCTGAGTCCGGTCATGTAGCCGATCAGCGGCCAGCGCCGCATTTCAATTTTCGGGGCAAAACGCAGCCTGAACACCGAGGCGTGCACCAGTACGTCCAGATATCCCAGGTGATTGCTGACCACCAGCGCACCGGGAGCCCGGTCCGGATCACCGTGGCAGACAATGCGCAGTCCGATGATCCGGGCGGACACCCGCGCCCAGCGCTGCGTCCAGCGCAGCGTACCGGCCTCAGCCCGGCGGCTGGAACCGCGCTGGGTCAGCGAGACCCAGATCACTGCCGCGACAAACCAGGCGAAAACCGCGAAAATCCGCCAGATTTTCCGGGTCAGCGCAACCATGCCGGTCTCCTCTCAGACGTTGAAATGGCGGATGTACTTTCCCGGCAGGTTCTTGAAATCAAACCATACCAGAAAATCAATCGATCCGAATTCCCGATCCAGCGCCGGCGGTCCGCAGATCCGGGCGCCGCAGCGCAGATAACCCTTGAAGAGCGGAGGCAGTTCCAGACTGACCGGCTCCCTGGACCGGCGGGCCGGATGCGGCAGCCGCCAGCCCCGCCGGGGCTCGGCGCTGATTCCGGCGGAGAGCTGATTCCGGGCGAGAAAATCCTCGTAGATCGCCCAGCCGACCGAACGCCGGGTATGTTCCAGGCTGACGCAGCCGAGCATGTAGTCAAAATCAGCGCGGCGGTGCACGGCCGCCAGCCCCGCCCACAGCATCGCCACCACGGCTCCGGACCGGAATTCCGGAGCCACGCAGGATCGTCCCAGTTCCAGCACCCGGTCGCCGAGCCGGTCGAGTCCGGAGATCACGAACTCCTGCTCGGAATAAAAGCCGACTCCGGCGGGAAGCGAGCGCCCCAAAGCCATCCGATAGGTGCCGACCACCCGCGAGACGGGCTTGTCAATCACCAGCAAATGTGCGTAATAATCATCGAACTGATCCCGGTCCAGATTGCCGCCGAGGTTGTTGAGGCGGCCCAGTTCCAGCTTGAACACATCGTAGCGCAGTTTCTGCGCCAGCAGAATCTCATCACGGTTCTCAGCCAGCTTAACGACAAAACGGCTGCTCTCGGCCAACACCGCCGGACCGGGAAAATCCATGCTTCCGTACATAATTCCTCTCGCTTGTATGCATCAACGCACCCTGCGCAACCGGCGGATACTGCGGTGTTCCGTCCCCCTTCTGTCCCCAGCCGGCGCATCGGGATGAAATTACCCAGCATAACAATAGCACCGTCGCAGATTTTTGCAAGGCCGCAACCGGGTAAAAGCGCCGAAAAATCCGGTAAAAATGCTCCCGGATACCGGGACGCCGGGCCGCCGGCTCCGATTCCAAAGCCAGCCCCGTCCGGAGCGTGCCCTCCATCCGGCGTAAAAACGCTGAAAAAACGGTTGACAGAGCGGTTTTGCCGAAGTATGTTAATTCGAAACGCCGAAGCTTTATCATTAGAGGTAATTTCAAAAGTTTTTAATTTTTGGGGATGAAAAAAGAGGCAGAAGGTTCATTTTAACTTAGGGATACCAAACCTGGAGGAAAAATGAACGATCTGCCGAAGCTTTACTTTACAATGGAAACGTATCTTTTTC